>NZ_CP092915.1:6056165-6661782 GCF_022557175.1 Mycolicibacterium sp. YH-1
CTTCCTGCTCCCTTCGCCGGCATGACCCGGATCAGGTGTGACGGTAAGGGCAGGATGCGTGCCCACTCTCAGTCCTCGATCCCGGGACTCCCGTGTTGTCCGGTCCACTTTACTCTCGCGGTGTGCGTGAAATCCGTGAGCGTCTCAACACCGCCCTGCTCTACCTGTGCACCGACGCGCGCCGGGAGCGGGGTGATCTGGCGTCATTCGCCGATGCGGCACTGCGCGGCGGCGTCGATCTCATCCAGCTGCGGGACAAGGGCTCGGCGGGTGAGCAGCAGTTCGGCCCGCTGGAGGCGGCGGCCGAGCTAGATGCCCTGGAGATTCTCGGCGATGCGGCCCGACGCCACGGCGCACTGCTGGCGGTGAACGATCGCGCCGACATCGCCCGCGCGGCCGGGGCCGACGTGCTGCACCTCGGACAGGATGATCTGCCGCTGCTGCTGGCCCGCGATGTCATCGGTCCCGGCCCACTGATCGGGCGGTCCACCCACGATGAGACGCAGGTGGCGGCCGCGGTGGCCGAGGAGGTCGACTACTTCTGCGTCGGCCCCTGCTGGCCGACGCCCACCAAACCGGGCCGGTCGGCACCGGGCCTGGACCTGGTCCGCTACGCCGCCGAATCGGGTTGTGAGAAACCGTGGTTCGCGATCGGCGGAATCGACGCGCAGCGGCTTCCCGATGTGCTCGAAGCCGGTGCACGACGTGTCGTCGTGGTGCGTGCGATCACCGCCGCCGATGACCCGGAGGCCGCGGCACGCGATCTGAGATCGGCGCTCAGGGCTGCCCGTTGACCAGCATCGGGATGGACGCAGCGACGCTGCGCACCTGATCCCAACTGGCCGCGAACCCGGGGTGCAACGGCAGATCGACGACGTCGGCCTCGGCGACCCAGCGCAGTTCTGTGCTCTCGCCGTTGGGTCGGGTGGCCAGCGGCTTGGCCGCGTCCGCGATGACGGTGGTGTAGGTCCAGGCCGGTCCGTCGGGTCCGGGCACCTCCGAGGTCACCACCGATGTCCGCACCGTCATCAACTCCGCCGTCAGGCCCGCCTCCTCGTGGGCCTCCCGGACGGCGGCCTCCTCGACCGACTCGTGGCTGTCCCTGGCTCCGCCGGGCAAACCCCATGTGCCGCCCTGATGGCTCCACGCCGCCCGATGTTGCAGCAGCACGGCCGCGCCGCCATCACCCCACGGGGCACGAAGGAGAAGACCCGCGGCACCGTGCCTGCCCCAGTAGTGGGCACCGCTGTCTGACAACACCCAACCGTCTCCGTCGCCTCGCACTCCCCAAGGATAGGAAACCCACGTCGATACTGGTCGACCTGGAATCCCCCCGAGTCGGTCCAACAACTCTTAGAATTTTTTTATAGAATCGATTTCTCGAGACAGCTCGCCGGAAAGTTGAGGTCCGCGCACAGGTGACCGTGGAGTTGGCGCACCCATCGACCGAGCCGCTCGCGTCACGGTCGCCGACCACTCCAGCGCATCCGCGCTGGTGGTTCCTCTGGACCACACCTGGCCGAATCCTGACCATCGGCGTCGTGCTGTCCACTCTCGTGGTCCTCTCCGCGTTCGCGACATCGACCACGATCAACGATCGACAAGAGGCGCTGACCCGGGTCCTCAACCACACCGAGCCCCTCGCCTTCGCAGCGGGCGAGCTCTACACAACGCTGTCGGTGGCCGACGCCGCGGCGGCAACCGCCTTCATCGCGGGCGCCGAACCGCGCCCCGTCCGGCAGCGCTACGAGCAGGCCATCACCGACGCTGCCGTCGCGGTGACCCGCGCGTCGAGCGGGCTGACCGATGAGCCGATGGTCGAACTGCTGGGTCGCATCAACGCGCAACTGGCGGTGTACACCGGCCTCGTCGAGACTGCCCGGACCAACAACCGGGCCGGCTATCCCGTCGGATCGTCGTACCTGTCCGAGGCGTCATCGCTGATGCAGACCCAGATCCTGCCCGACGCACAGCGGCTCTACGAGGAGACCTCCCGGCGGGTGGACGTCGAGACCACCGCATCCACCCGAATTCCCGCGCCGGTGATCCTGGTGGTGCTGGCGACCCTGCTGTTCGGCGCCTTCGCGAACCGGTGGCTGGCGCGGCACACCCGACGCCGCGTCAACGTCGGCTTCGTGGCGGGCGGGATGGCGGTCCTGGTGATGATCATCTGGGTGGGCACGGCGCTGATCATCTCCACCGCGGACAGCCGCAGCGCCAAGAGCACCGCCGCCGAGTCGCTCAAGACCGTCACCACCATGGCGATCACCGGGCAGCAGGCCCGTGCCGACGAGACGCTGTCGCTGATCCGTCGCGGCGATGAGGGGGTGCGCAAGCAGTCCTACTATCAGCGCATCGACACGATGCAGCAGCAACTGGCGGACTACCTCGGCCGCGAGGACGCGATCGACAAGAGCGATCTGGCCGATGCCGAACAGCTGCTCAGAAAGTGGCGAGCCGCCGACGACCGGATCAACGCCTACATCGCGGTCGGCAACTACTCGGCCGCCACCCAGGTCGCGCTCGGCACCGGCCAGGACGACTCGACGCCGGCGTTCGACAAGTTGGACGCCGCACTGAACAAGGGCATCGCCGAGAGCCGCAAGCAGTTGCGCAGCGATATCGTCAACGCGCGCCGGGTGCTCTCGGGGGCCACCGTGGGAGCGGCGCTGCTGAGTGTGACGGCGGCGGTCGCGGTGGCGCTGGGCCTGTGGCCCCGACTCAGCGAGTACAGATGATGAATATGAAGACCTTGCTCGCGGCGCTCAGCGCGGTGGTGATGCTCGCAGGCTGCGGCGAGTCGGCGCCCGAACTCGCGGTGCCCAGCGTGACGCTGGCCCCGCCCACGCCTGCGGGCATGCGGGAGGCACCGCCCGAACCCGTGCAGCTGCCGATCACCGAGGACGACTGCAGCGCGAGCCTGCGCCCCTTCCCCACCAAGGCCGACGGGGCCGAGGCCGTCGAGAACATCCGCAACCGGGGCAGGCTCATCGTCGGCCTCGACATCGGCAGCAACCTGTTCAGCTTCCGTGACCCGATCACCGGAGAGATCACCGGTTTCGACGTCGACGTCGCCGGTGAGGTGGCGCGAGACATCTTCGGCACCCCGTCACAGGTCGAGTACCGCATCCTGTCCTCGGCCGACCGGATCACCGCGCTGCAGAACAATCAAGTCGACATCGTCGCCAAGACCATGAGCATCACCTGCGAGCGCAAGGAACTGGTCAACTTCTCCACGGAGTACCTGTCGGCCCATCAGCGCATCCTGGCTCCACGGGACTCCGCCATCACGCAGGCCTCCGACCTGTCCGGTAAGCGGGTGTGCGCGGTTACTGGCACCACGTCGCTGGACCGGGTCCGGCAGATCAATCCCTCGCCGGTGGTGGTGGAGGTCGTGACCTGGGCCGACTGCCTCGTCGCGCTGCAGCAGCGTCAGGTCGACGCCGTCAGCACCGATGACACGATCCTGGCGGGCCTGGTCGCCCAGGACCCCTACCTGCACATCGTCGGGCCGAGCCTCAACGAGGAGCCCTACGGCATCGGCATCAACAAGGAGAACGACGGCCTGGTGCGGTTCGTCAACGGGACCCTCGACCGGATCCGACGCGATGGCACGTGGAACACGTTGTACCGCAAGTGGTTGACGGTTCTCGGGCCGGCGCCCGCCCCACCCGTTCCGAGATACGAGAACTGATGGCCGGCGACCCGAAACCCGATGAGGGCACCTCGCTCCCCGACGACGACGTGCCCGACAACGACGTGCCCGACGACGACGTGCCCGACGATGACGATTACCCGAGCACCCAGCCGGCCGACGCCATGACGTACGACTCCCTGGCCACCATGCGACCGATGGCCACCCAGGCCGTGTTCCGGCCAGACTTCGACGACTCCGGGGGCAACTCGGTCAGCACCGTCGAGACCGAACCGCAGACCACGACGATGACGCGCCGGTGGTCGCCGATCCGCCGACTCGGCGGCGGGCTGGTCGAGGTGCCGCGGGTTATCGAGCGCGATCCGCTGGCAGCCCTGATGAAGAACCCGGTGGTGGCCGAGTCCAAGCGGTTCTGCTGGAACTGCGGCAAGCCGGTGGGACGCTCGTCCGCCGACGGCAAGGCGTTGTCCGAGGGCTGGTGCCCACATTGCGGTAGTCCGTATTCCTTTCTGCCGCAACTGAGCCCAGGCAGCATGGTGGCTGACCAGTACCTGATCAAGGGCTGCGTGGCGCACGGTGGCCTTGGCTGGATCTACCTGGCGCTGGACACCAACGTCAACGACCGGCCGGTGGTGCTCAAGGGCCTGGTCCACGCGGGTGACGCCGAGGCGCAGGCCATCGCGATGGCCGAGCGTCAGTTCCTCGCAGAGGTCACCCACCCGGGGATCGTGAAGATCTTCAACTTCGTCGAGACCGATGACAAGCACGGCGACCCCGTCGGCTACATCGTGATGGAGTACGTCGGCGGCACCTCGCTCAAACCGGCCAAGGGCACCAAGCTTCCGGTCGCGCAGGCCATCGCCTACATGCTCGAGATCCTGCCCGCGCTGGGCTATCTGCACTCGATCGGCCTGGTCTACAACGATCTCAAGCCCGAGAACATCATGATCACCGAGGAGCAGCTCAAGCTCATCGACCTCGGCGCGGTGTCGCGGATCGGCTCCTACGGATTCCTCTACGGCACACCGGGTTACCAGGCTCCCGAGATCGTGCGGACGGGCCCGACCGTGGCCACCGATATCTACACCGTCGGCCGCACGCTGGCCGCGCTGACCCTGGACATGCGTACCCGTAACGGACGCTACGTCGACGGGCTGCCCGAGGACGATCCCACTCTCACGCAGTATGACTCCTTCGGCCGACTGCTGCGTCGCGCCATCGACCCCGACCCGCGCCGCAGATTCGCCAGCGCCGAGGAGATGTCCTCTCAGCTGCTCGGTGTGCTGCGCGAGGTTGTGGCCAGGGATACCGGAGTTCCGCGCGCCGGCCTTTCGACGGTGTTCAGCCCGTCGAGGTCGACGTTCGGCATCGACCTGCTCGTCGCGCACACCGACGTCTACCTCGACGGCCAGGTGCACTCCGAGAAGCTGACGGCGCAGGAGATCGTGCGGGCGCTGCCGGTGCCGATGGTCGACCCGGCCGACGTCGGCGCGACCATCCTGTCCGCGACGATGCTGAGTCAGCCTGTGCAGACCCTTGACTCGCTACGCGCGGCTCGGCACGGCACGTTGGAGGCCGAGGGTATCGACCTGTCGGAGTCCATCGAGCTGCCACTCATGGAGGCCCGTGCCCTGCTGGATCTCGGCGACGTGGCGAAAGCCAACCGAAAGCTCGACGATCTGTCCGACCGAGTCGGCTGGCGATGGCGGCTGGTGTGGTACCGCGCGGTGGCACAGCTGCTGTCCGCCGACTACGACGCGGCGATCAAACACTTCACCGAGGTGCTCGACACGCTGCCAGGCGAGCTGGCGCCCAAGCTCGCGCTGGCCGCAACCAGCGAGCTGGCGGGCGCCGCGAGCGCCGAGGTGTTCTACAAGACGGTCTGGAACACCGACAACGGGGTGATCTCGGCAGGTTTCGGGCTGGCCCGGGCACAGTCGTCGGATGGTGAGCGCGCGGCCGCCGTCAAGACTCTCGACCAGGTTCCGCCCACCTCACGACATTTCACCACCGCACGGCTCACCAGCGCGGTGACCCTGTTGTCGGGGCGCTCGGGCAGCGAGATCACCGAGGACCAGATCCGCGATGCCGCCCGCCGTGTGGAGGCGCTGCCGGACACCGAGCCGCGCGTCCTGCAGATCCGGGCGCTGGTGCTGGGCACGGCGATGGACTGGCTGGCCGACAACACGGCCAGCACCAATCACATCCTCGGATTCCCCTTCACCGAACACGGGCTGCAGTTGGGGGTCGAGGCGTCACTTCGCGGGCTGGCCCGGTTGGCGCCGTCGCAGGCGCATCGCTACGCCCTGGTGGATCTGGCCAACAGCGTCCGCCCGATGAGCACGTTCTAGATCGCAGCCACGCAGGCCCGCGCGATCGCGAGTTCCTCGTCGGTGGGGATGACGAGCACCGTGGTGGGTGAGTGCTCCGCCGAGATCCGACGCGGTCCGCGCGCCGGACTGTCGTTGAGGTGCTCGTCGAGTTCGATGCCCAGTGGCGCAAGGCCACTCAGGGCGTCGCGGCGCACCATCGCGTCATTCTCCCCCACCCCCGCGGTGAAGGTGATGACGTCGGTGCGGCCCAGCAGCGCCAGGTAGGAGCCGATGTACTTGCGCAGCCGGTGGATGTACACGTCGTAGGCCAGCTTGGCGTCGGCGTCGCCGGCGTCGATATCGCGGTGCAGGACCCGGAAGTCGATCGCCCCGCCGAGGCCCAGCACTCCGGATCGGCGGTTCAGCATCGACTCGATGTCCTCGACACTCATCCCGGCCTCACGCCAGAGGTACACCAGCACACCGGGATCCACGTCACCCGAACGTGTGCCCATCACCAGGCCCTCCATCGGAGTGAGCCCCATCGAGGTGTCCTGGGGTCGGCCGCCGACGATCGCCGAGGCCGACGCTCCGTTACCCAGGTGCAGCACGATCTGGCTGAGGGACTCCAGCGGCGCCTTGAGGAAGTCGGCGGCCTGTTCGCTGATGTACTGGTGCGACGTGCCGTGGAACCCGTAGCGCCGAATCCGCCACTGCTCGGCGACATCCCGGTCGATGGCGTACGTGGCGGCCGCGGCAGGTAGATCGTGGAAGAACGCCGTGTCGAACACCGCGACATGCGGCAGATCGGGCAGCACCCTGCGTGCCACCTCGATGCCGAGGATCGCAGGCGGGTTGTGCAGCGGCGCAAGCGGTGACAGCGACTCGAGCGTCGCGATCAGCGCGTCGTCGACGACGGTGGGCTGATAGAAGTCGGGGCCACCGTGCACCACCCGGTGGCCAACGGCCACTAGGCCGAGCTCGTCGAGCCGGTGACCCTGTTCACCCAGGACGTCGAACGCCGTACGCAGCGCCGCCTCGTGGTCGGGGATCTCCCCCTCACCGATCCGCTCGACGATTCCATCGGTCACCTGGCGGCCCGATTCGGGTTCCACGACGGCGTACTTGAGCGATGACGATCCGCAGTTGAGGACGAGGACCGTGGGCACCGGCGATCCAGTTGGTCCGTTCACTTGCCCTGCGCCTGAATTGCGGTGATTGCCACGGTGTTCACGATGTCCTCGACGAGCGCACCCCGGGACAGGTCGTTGACGGGTTTGTTGAGCCCCTGCAGAACCGGTCCGATGGCGATGGCCCCCGCGCTGCGCTGTACGGCCTTGTAGGTGTTGTTGCCGGTGTTGAGGTCGGGGAAGATCAGCACGGTCGCCCTTCCTGCCACAGCAGACTCCGGCATCTTGGTGGCCGCCACCGAGGGTTCCACCGCGGCGTCGTACTGGATGGGCCCCTCGACCAGCAGCGACGGTTCCCGTTGTCGCACCAGTTCGGTTGCCGCCCTGACCTTGTCGACATCGGCGCCGGTACCGGACGTGCCTGTCGAGTACGACAGCATCGCCACCCGCGGATCGATGCCGAACTGGGCCGCGGTACGCGCTGAGCTGATCGCGATATCGGCCAGCTGCTCCGAGGTGGGATCGGGCACGATCGCGCAGTCACCGTAGGCCAGCACCTCGTCGGCCAGACACATCAGGAAGATGCTGGACACCGTCGAGACGTCGGGCATCGTCTTGATGATCTCGAACGCGGGCCGCACAGTGTGCGCGGTGGTGTGCCGAGCACCCGACACCATGCCGTCGACCATGTCGTTGTGCACCAGCATCGTGCCGAAGTAGGAGACGTCGTGGATGACCTCGCGGGCCTGCTCCACGGTCACACCCTTGTGCTTGCGCAGTTCGGCGTACTGGGCTGCGAACTGATCGCACAGATCGCTGGTCTGCGGGTTGAGCACGGTGGCCGTCGACAGGTCCACGCCGAGTTCGGCGGCCCTGGCTCGCACGGCGGGCTCGTCACCGAGGATCGTCAGGTCGGCAACCGCCCGCTGCAGCAGCCGTCCGGCGGCCCGCAGGATGCGGTCGTCCTCTCCCTCGGGGAGCACGATCCGCTTGCGATCGGAGCGTGCCTGGTCGAGCAGCTGGTAGGTGAACATCTGCGGCGTGACCACTGACGGAATCGGAATCGACAGCTGTGCAATGAGTTCCGCAGTGTCGACGTGTTCGTCCATGAGTTCGAGCGCGGTGTCGATCTTGCGCTGCGAGCTGGTTGTCACGCGGCCGCGCGTCTGGGCGACCGAACGCGCGGTGTCGTAGGTGCCGAGGTCGGTGGCCACGATCGGCAGGCGCAGGCCCAGACCCGCAACCAGCGCCGCGATCGACGGGTGCAGCGGCAGCCCGCCGTTGAGGATTATGGCCGACAGGGACGGAAAGCCCTCGGCGGCGTGCGCGCTCGCCATGGCGAGCACGACATCGGAGCGATCACCAGGGGTGATGACGGCCATCCCCTCGGCCAGTCGCTCCAGCACGTGCTCGGCGGTCATACCGGCGACCAGCACGCCCATCGCCTCGCGGGTCAGCAGATCCGCGTCACCGCTTATGAGAGTCCCGCCCACCGACGTGAGAAGCTCCCCGACCGAGGGCGCGATGAGCAGCGGCTCCTCCGGAATCACATAGCACTTCACGCCGTCGGAGGCGGCGCGCTTGAGCGCAGCGGCGACAGCGTCGAGTTCTGCCGGTGCGCAACGGTTCGCCACCACCGCGGCGGTGTGGGCGTGTTGTCCGGCGATCTCGGCCAGGCACAGTTCCACGACATGGGTGACCTCGTCGGGCGTGCGGTCCGCGGCGCGCACTGTCAGCACCACCGGTGCGCCCAGATTCACCGCTATGCGGGCGTTGACGCTCAGCTCGCTGGGCGAGGCGACGTCGGTGTAGTCGCTACCCACGATGAGCACGACGTCGCACCGCTGCGCGACCTGGTGGTAGCGGTCGACGATATCGGCCAGCGCGCCGTCGGGATCCTCGTGCAACTGCTGATAACCGACGCCGACGCACTCCTCGTAGGTCAGGCCGGCCGTGGTGTGAGCCAGGAGTAATTCCAGGATGTAGTCCCGATCCTCACCCAATCGCGTGATGGGCCGGAACACCCCGACCTTTGCGACGGTGGCCGCCAGCCGGTGCAGGATTCCGAGCGCAACAGTCGACTTACCTGTGTCGCCCTCGGGTGAAGCGATGTAGATGCTGGATGCGAAACCGGGGCCGTCGGGCACGCCCATAGCCTTTCACCATCGGCTCTCGCGCCGCCAGCCCGCACCCGACTTGATGGGTGATCCGGGTCCTGCTCAGCCTGTGAGGTGCGGATTTGCAGATCCGGACCACGCTGCTGCCTCGTGCGCGACCATGGAGTGATTGACGGTCGGGAAGATAGCGGGGGATGGCCAGTCCAGTCGGTGATGCAGAGGATCGGTGCGGCTCGTGCGGCAACGATCTGCGGGCAACGTCGCGCTTCTGCGATGCGTGCGGCTCACCGGTGTCTCCACAGACCACCCCTGGCGAGCACAAGCAGGTGACGGTGCTGTTCGCCGACGTCGTCGGGTCGATGAAGCTCGCGGCGACGCTGGACGGCGAGCGCCTCCAAGAGATCATGCACGAGCTGTTCAATCGGGCCGCGGCGGTCGTTCAGTGCTACCAGGGCACGGTCGACAAGTTCACCGGCGATGGGTTGATGGCACTTTTCGGCGCCCCGGTGGCGCTCGAGGACCACGCGCTGCGGGCCTGCATCACCGCACTTGAGATTCAGTCGATGGCCCAGCGATATGCCGCCGAGGTACTGCGCCGTGACGGCGTGTCGCTACAGCTTCGAGTCGGCCTCAACTCGGGTGAGGTGATCGCAGGCGAGATCGGCTCCGGCCCGGGGCGCTACACGGCAGTGGGCCACCCCGTGGGAATGGCCCAGCGCATGGAGGCCGGCGCGCCTCCGAATGGAATCCTCTGCTCACACTCGACGACACGGCTCGTCGAGGATGCCACCCGTCTCGGGCCTGCCGAGACCATTGTCGTCAAGGGTATGGACGCACCGGTGCAGGCACGGCGGCTGCTCGGGGTCGAGGCCGATCGGATGCTATTGGGCCGCAATGAGGGCACCATGCTGGGCCGCGATGCCGAGATGGCCCGGTTGCGTGCCGTTTTCGCGGCGAAGCGGGGTTGTCTTGTCGGAATCGTCGGGGCCCCCGGCCTTGGCAAGAGTCGACTGGTTAGCGAACTCACCGCGATAGTCAGCCCGGAGTGGGATCTGGTGCTGGCCCGCTGTGAATCCCACACCACAACGCATGCGTTTCGTGCGTTGTCACGGTTGCTCCGGGCCATGTTCAAGGTGGAGGGACTCAGCGCGGCCGAGGCCCGTGATCACACGTCAGCACAGTGTCGGGGATTGCTCTCACCGACGTCTGCCGATACCCACATCCTGTTCGAGGCCATGCGTATCGCCGACAATGACGGCCCACCGGTGCAGGTCAACGTCGACGGCCGACGCCAGCATCTGGTCGAGATCATGGCGCAGTTTGTGCTCGCACGCACTGTGCCAACCGTGTTCGTGCTCGAGGACGCACATTGGATCGATGCGCCCAGCGATGACGTCCTTGCCGGTTTCGCCGCCAGACTTGACGCGACGACATCGGTTTTCGTCACGACGTATCGACCCGAGTTCCGCGGGGCACTTGACCAGAACACCGCCGACACCATCGCACTGCAACCACTGAGCGATTCGACTACCAAACGCCTGGTCGGCCAGCTCCTCGGCGACCACCCCTCGCTAACGCAACTGGTGAACAGGATTGCGGTCGCGGCGGTCGGCAACCCGTTCTTCGCCGAGGAGATCGTTCGAGATCTTGCCGGGCGCGGCCTGCTCTCGGGTGGCCGAGGCGCGTATCGACTCATGTCCGATATCAACGATATCGCCGTTCCACCAACGGTAATGGCGGTGCTGGCCGCCCGTATTGACAGGCTGACCGCACAGACGAAGTCGGTCCTCAACACCGCAGCGGTGATCGGAAGTCACTTCGACATCGACACCCTGAGCGCCCTGCTTCCAGAACCCCTGGCTCCGCGGTTGGCCGAGCTGGTTTCGGCGGAACTCATCGATCAGACGGAATTCCTGCCACAGCAACGCTATTGCTTTCGACACCCGTTGGTGCGGGCCGTCGCCTACGAGTCGCAGTTGAGCACGACCCGTGCCCACGTCCATCGCAGGCTCGCATCCGCACTCGAGGCGCGCGACCCGCGCGCGGTCGACGAGTACGCGGGCCAGATCGCCACTCACCTCGAAGCCGCCCACGAGTTCACCGAGGCCCACCGCTGGTATCTGCGCGCGGCCGACTGGCTGCGGTCTCGAGACCTCCCCGCCGCCCGCGCGAAATGGGAGAGCGCACAGGTCATCGCCGATCGCCTACCGGACGATCACGACGGTGTCATAGCCATGCGGATCGTGCCCCGCTCCATGCTGTTGTCGACACAGTTCTACGTCGGCGGCGATCCCGCGGCCGACGAACGCTACCGCGAGCTACGCGACCTCGCGCGCGGAAGTGGGGATCTACGGTCGCTGGCGATCGCCATGGCGGGGCGGATCTGGTCTTTCACCGTCAACGAGAATCGCATTCGCGAAGGCGCCGCGCTGGCAGCAGAACTCACGGAGTTGATCACCACCATCCGCCTCGACGCGGACACCATGGGCATCGTCCTCAACTCGGTGGCCTTCGCCCGGTTCGCCGACTGCGATTTCGATGCCGCACTCGAGGTGATCAAGTCACTCGAGGCGCTGGCCGGGGATGTACCCGCGATGGAACTCGCCCCCGCCGTCGCACTACGAGGTTTGGTCGAGTGTTTCCGCGGCGACGCCGACGAGGGTTGGCGGCACATGCGCGAGGGCATGGCACAGGCGCGGTTGCTGCCGCCCGTGAACTACGCTGCCATATCAGTCTATTGGGGCATCCTGGCCGGGTCCGGCATGTGTGTGGCCGACGATCTCGTCGATGATGTCGGTGAGGTGTTGCGGCGCGCCGAATCGTTGGGCGACATCCTCGGACTCGTCGCCGCACAGTTCTCCTATGGAACGGTGCTGCTGCGCGCCGATACGGCGTTCCGCGATGCCGCGATCGCGGAGTTACAACGCGCGCGCACCAGCATTCTCAAACGCAGGCTGAGCGAGATGATGTTGCCGTCGATAAGTGCCGATCTGGCGATACACACCACCACCGCCGAGGAACGCGATGACGCGATCGCTGAACTTCGCCAGCTGGTTTCACAGGGGATCGCCAGCCGCTCAATGCTTCTCGTGGGTTGCCCGAGCGAGGCTCTCATCGAACTGCTCATTGCGCGGGGATCGACCGCCGACATGCGCGAGGCCCACCTGATTCTCGACCGATGGGAGGTGTGCAGGCCGGGGATCGCGATGCTGGACCTGTGGTGGCTGCGATCACGCGCCTTGATTGCTCGGGCGGAAGGCGACACGACACGATTCGGCGAGCTTGCCGGGCAGTATCTGGCGCTCTGCGAGAAGGTCAACGCCCGCGGCCGACTTGCCGGAGCGCGTCAGCTAGTCGACACGACGAGTTGAGCAGCTATGGCAACGGTTCTGGCCTACACATCGCCCGCACTCGGTCACCTGCTGCCGATGAGCGCGCTGCTGTCAGAGCTGAGCGGCCGCGGCCATTCGATTCACGTGCGAACGCTGGCAGACGGTGTCGATCTCGCGGAGACACTGGGTTTCGGCGCGACCGCGATCGATCCGCGAATCGAGGAGATCGAGCTCGACGACTGGAAGGCCCCCAATCCCCGCGCCGCGCTAAAGGTCGGGGTGGCGGCGTTCGGCCGACGGGCCAGCCACGAGATCGGCGATCTGACCCGCGCAATAGCAGCCGTGGCACCGGACGCAGTCCTGATCGATGCGAATTGCTGGGGAGCCCAATCACACGCCGAGGCCAGCGGAATCCGATGGGCGTCGTTCCTGCCGTACCCACCGCCGCTGAACTCGGCTGGTGTCCCACCGTTCGGGCTCGGACTGAGACCGCTGCCCGGTGTGGTCGGTCGAGTCCGTGACGCCGCCGTTCGCCGCACAGTCACCCGCCTGCTGGAGAACGTCATGCTCGGCCCGATCAACGAGGTCCGTGCGGATGTCGGCGTGGCGCCTGTGGCATCGATGGACGAGTTTCTGCGGCGGGCGGAACTGATCCTGGTCGCCACCGGTAAGCCGTTCCAGTACCCGCAGACCGACTGGGGCGATTCGGTGCAGATGATCGGGCCGTGCGTGCTCGATCAGGGGCCGGGCGAGGTCCCCGATTGGCTGACCGCGATCGACCGACCAATCGTCCTCGTCACGACATCGTCGGAGAGACAAGCCGACACGACGCTCGTTCTGACCGCGCTGGCCGCGCTGGCCGATGAACCGGTGCACGTGGTTGCCACCATGCCTGCCGGGCAACCCGACGACATTGCGGCGCCGCCCAACGCGACGGTGCGCCGGTTCGTCCCACACAGCGTGGTGCTGGACCGCGCAGTGTGCGCGGTGACGCACGGCGGCATGGGCGCGACGCAGAAGGCGCTCGCCCGTGGCCTCCCCGTCTGCGTGGTGCCGTTCGGCCGCGACCAGCTCGAGGTGGCACGACGCGTCGAGGTGGCGCAGTGCGGCACCCGGCTGCCCGCCAGGCGGCTGTCGGCTCCGCGGCTGCGGGCAAAGGTGCTGCAGTCGATGACGATGACCGCGGGCGCGCAGCGGGTGGCCGCGGGGTTTGCGAGCACCGGTGGGGTCGCGCGTGGCGCCGATCTGTTCGAACGTCGCGTGCTCGGCCTCCCCGACGACTGATCGTCGAGCTACCCCAGCTTGCGCAGTCGCGGCTCCAGGTCCCTCTTGAACAGTTCGAGGAACCGTCGCTGATCGTGGCCGGGCGCGTGGAACACCAGGTGGTTGAGGCCCCAGTCGACGTAGTCCTTGACCTTGGCGACCGCCTCGTCGGGATCTGAGGCGACGATCCAGCGCTTGGCGACCTGTTCGATGGGCAGCGCGTCGGCGGCCTTCTCCATCTCGATCGGGTCGTCGATGGAGTGCTTCTGCTCCGCGGTCAGCGACAGCGGCGCCCAGAACCGGGTGTTCTCCAATGCCAGTTCGGGATCGGTGTCATAGGAGATCTTGATCTCGATCATCCGGTCGACGTCATCGGGGTTCTTGCCCGCGGCCTCGGCACCCTCGCGCATCGCGGGGATGAGCTTGTCCTTGTACAGCTCCTCGCCCTTGCCGGAGGTGCAGATGAAGCCGTCGCCCGCACGGCCGGCGTACTTGGCGACCTGGGGTCCGCCCGCGGCGATGTAGATCGGGATACCGCCCTCAGGCACGTCGTAGATCGATGCGCCCTTGGTCTTGTAGTAGTCGCCCTCGAAGTCGACACGGTCGCCGAGCCAGAGTTCGCGCATCAGCCGCACCGACTCGCGCAGCCGCGCGTAGCGCTCCTTGAACTCGGGCCACTCCCCCTCGTACCCGGTGGCGATCTCATTGAGCGCCTCACCGGTACCCACGCCGAGGAATATGCGATCGGGGTAAAGGCAGCCCATCGTGGCGAACGCCTGCGCGATCACGGCGGGGTTGTAGCGGAATGTCGGCGTGAGCACCGATGTGCCCAGGACGAGCCTCTTCGTACGCTCGCCGACGGCCGTCATCCACGCCAGCGAGAACGGCGCGTGGCCACCCTCGTGACGCCACGGCTGGAAGTGATCGCTCACAGTGGCGCTGTCCATGCCGTGCGCCTCGGCCTCAACGGCCAGTTCGACGAGTTCGCGCGGGGCGAACTGTTCTGCCGACGCCTTGTATCCCAACTTCAGTTCAGCCATTTTCCGTCCCTGCTCCTCGCGTGCGCACCCCTTAGTTTCTACTCCTGCCCTTACACTCGTCGCATGGCGGCTCTGACGGCCATCACCGATACCGTGCACTTCGCGCAGACCGACTTGGTCAATTGGACGCTGGTCACCGACGGCAGCGGTGTGGTGCTCATCGATGCCGGGTTCCCCGGCCAACGTGACGAAGTCCTGGGCTCGGTGCGTCAACTCGGGTTCGGCGTCGACGATATCCACGCGATCCTGCTCACGCACGCTCACGTCGACCACTTCGGCTCGGCGATCTGGTTTGCGAAAACTCATGGCACGCCGGTTTTCTGCCACGCCGATGAGGTGGGCCACGCCCATCGGGAGTATCTGGAACAGGTCTCGCTGACCGACCTGGCCACACGTATGTGGCAGCCGCGGTACGTGATGTGGTCGGCGACCATCGGGTTGAAGGGCGCGCTGGTCCGCGACGGCATACCCACCGCCCACGCCCTGACCGAGGAGGTCGCGGCGGCGCTGCCCGGCACGCCGATGGCCATCCCAACCCCCGGCCACACCGGCGGGCACTGCTCCTATGTCGTCGACGGAGTGCTCATCAGCGGTGACGCACTGGTGACGGGGCATCCGGTGTCAACGCGCCGGGGACCGCAACTTCTACCCGGCCTGTTCAATCACGACCAGGACGGCTGTGTGCGCAGCCTCGCCGCGCTCGGGCTTCTCGACACCGAGGTCATGCTGCCGGGGCACGGCCCGGTGTGGCGCGGGCCGATCCGGGAGGCAGCCGAGCGGGCCGCTCAATGAGTGCTGCTGGGCGACAACGCATGTCCTAGCGGATGAGTGCTCCGCTGGACTGAAGCAGGGGTACGACCTCGTTGACGAAGTCATCGAGGCCGTGTTCGGGCTCCGGGCACAGGATGAATCCTTCGCACACGCCGGATCGCACGCGCAGTGCGATATCGTCGGCCACCCGCATCGGGTCCTCGAATCTCCCGACGCTCATGGCGTGTAGCGCCGTCGTGTTCTGCAGCCGGGCTCCTCGCCCCTGCGGTCCCGCGGGCAGCGTTGCGACACCGGAGCTGGCGAATCGGGCGCCTCGGTGGGTGACCGTGCGAATGCGCTCCGGGACGACGTAGGTGCCCGAGTCCTCGTCTGCGATCACCGCGTCGGGTGCCCAGCTGTCCCAGAAGGCCGCCGCCACCACGAGGAACTCGTCGGTGTGCGTGCCGGACCCGACCGCACACCACCCGGCCCGACCGTCGGAGAGGTGATCGAGAGTGGCGAGCTGTCGGGCCACCGTGAACGGTTCTGCGGAGTCGGTGTCGACTGAGCCCACCAGGCCGATGGTCTCGGTGACCGCGGCCAGGGCAGCCAGCACGGTGAAGTCGTCGAACAGAACGAAGTCGAACATGCCACGCTCGGCGGTCTGCGCCAGCTGCACGACGGCTGCGAAGCCCACCTCGCCCGGGTCGGGCAACTGCACAGCGAGGTGCACACGCCCGGCCCCCATCAGGGTGCGCCGTTCGGCTGCTGGGGCAGCCAGCGTTGCGCGAGCAGCTCGTGTGAGCGCAGCCGGTCTGCGTGCCGGTGGGTGACCGAGGTGATCACCAGTTCGTCGGCGCCGGTGTGCCGTTGCAGCGCGTCCAGGCGGTGCGCGACGTCGTCGGGATCGCCGACGAACTGCGTCGCGGTGCGGTCGCGGACCACCTCTTCCTGCTCGGGCGTCAGCGGTGCGCACCCGTCCGGGTCCGGATAGGGAACTGCACCGTCACCGGCCCGGATCGAGTACACCCAGTGGCCGTAGCTCGACGCCAGATGCTCTGCGGTGCAGCGATCTTGGGCAACAACCACATCGGCTGACACCACGACGTAGGGCTCCGGCAGCGATGCCGACGGCACGAACGACTGGCGGTAGACCTCGATGGCCTCCAGCGCTGTCGCGGGCGTGAGATGGTAGCTCGCGACGAACGGCAGACCGTGCGCGCCTGCGACCCGCGCACTCTGTCCCCTGCTGCTGCCGAACACCCAGGGCCGCAACGGTGCCCGCTCCCCGGGGACGACGTGGCTTGGCACCCCGCCGGGGGCGAAGGTGCCGTCGAGCATCGCCAGGATGTCGGTCACCTGGTCGGCGAAGTCGGGTGTCACCGCCTCGGGCTGCTGCAGCGCCGACATGCGCGCCACCAGGCGCGGGTTGCGCATCAGGGCACTCACGTCGAACGGTGTCGGCACCACCACGCCGTCCACCTCGTGCCACACCCGTGGCGGACGCGGCGGCCGGTCCGCACCCTGCCGGCTGGCCTCACGGCGCTTCTGACCGGACCGCCCGACGCCGAGGTCGATGCGACCGGGATGGAACGCGTCGAGGATGCCGAAGCTCTCGACGACGGCAAGGGCGGTGGTGTGGCCGAGTTGGACGGCGGCCGCTCCCACCCGGATGCGCTCGGTCGCGGCGGCGATCTGGCCGATCAGCACAGCGGGCGACGAGCTGGCGACCGCGACGAAGTGGTGTTCGGCTATCCAGTACCGACGATAGCCCCACCGTTCGGCGTGCTGAGCCAGGTCCACGGTGTTGCGCAGTGCGGTGGCGGCATCGCCGCCCTCGGGGATCGGCGACAGATCGAGTATCGACAGCGGGACGTTCATCGGCCGACCCCGACTCGGCTGCGTAGCGTCTCGGCCTCGGCGTAGGCGTCGCGGAACCGGCCAGCGGACTGCAGCAGTGGGACCACCTCGTCGACGATCCAGGCCAGGTCGACGTCGTTGACCGACGGCCGTAGCCGAAACCCGTTGATGCCAAGGCTATTCCAGCGCAGCAACAGGTCGACGAGTTCTTGCGGGCTGCCGCTGAAGACGTATGCGTCGGACCGGGGGTCGGCCGGCGATGTCGTGTACACGAAAACGTCGGCGTAGACGGCCAACCCGCGGCCACCCACTTCGGTGATCTCGTTCAGGATCGCCCGCACGTCGTCATCGTCGGCCGGCGTGATGAAGACGAGGTCGGCGCTCGTGGCTGCGAACTCGTAGACCCGCCGGTTGTGCGCGAGGGCAGCGACGACCGCCCGACCGCGTATCGCGTCGACGAATTCGGATGCGGCCGCGAAGAGTTCGTCGGGGCTCGCGACTGCGCGTCTGCCGAACAGTGCGGCCTCGTGGGCGGTCGAGCTGATCCGCGGCTGCCAACCCGCCCGACCGTGCGATATGACGTCGAGCAGGGCAATGGACCTCGACACCTGGGCCGGCTCGGCGTGCGTCACTCCCGCGACGGGCACCAGACCTATGTGCGCGGTGGTCGGCGCCACCCGCGACGCGACGAGCACCGCGTCGGGCCTGCCCGCCAGCCAGCGCGGATCGATCTCGGGTCGGCGGCGGCGCTGGGGTGTCAGGCCGTCGTCGAAGGTGACGAAGTCCAGCAGTCCGCGCTCGGCGGTGGCCGCCAGGCCCGACCAGTACGGCCCGCGCAGGACCGACTCGCGGTTGGGTGTGTGCCGCCATGCCTCGGGGTGCCAGCCGTAGCCCTCGAGAGCGACCGCCACCGGCAGGTGGCCGGTCACGCCAGCTCCTTGAGGAAGGCGACGGGATAGGCCTCCCCCTCGCCGGGCAGCGGACCGGCAAGCCTGCGGTAGCCGGCCGCCAGGTACAGGGCCGCCGCCTCGGGCTGGCGGTCACCGGTGGTCAGGTAGACGCGCCGGTAGCCACGGGCGGCGATATCCGCCTCGAGCACCTCAAGCAGCGCCCTGGCGAGGCCGCGACGGCGATAACGGCCGTCGGTCCAGATGCGCTTGAGCTCGGCCGTTTCGGCGTCGAACCGTCGGAAGGCACCACCGGTCACCGCGACGTCGTTGAGCAGACCCACCACCATGGCGCCCCATGGTGCCGCGAATTCGCCGGGCGGGTACTGGCGCAGCCATTGCTCGACGCCCTCGGCTGTACCGCCGTAGCGGGTGGAGTACTCGACCGCCAGCTCGGCGAGCAGGGGTTCGGCGAGCGCATCGTCCTGCCCGACAGGCACGAACACGATGTCAGAGCGGGCCACCACCACAGTCTGTCGCGCCGCCGCCCGCATGCCCATGACTGGGTCCAACGCGGGCGAGCCAATCACATTCCCCGTCGCCGACTTCGCATCACGATGATCGGAACCCGGCCCCGATGCCGACCGCTTCACAGCATAACTTGACACGTGTAAAGTTTCGCCGCATGGACAACATCAGGGGCAAGACCATCGCGATCACCGGAGCGGCCCGCGGCATCGGTCATGCCACCGCGAGGGCACTGCTGGCCCGGGGTGCGCGAGTGGTCATCGGCGACCGCGACGTGGCGGTCCTGGAGTCGGCGGTGACGGAACTGGGCCGGTTCGGTCAGGTCACCGGCTACCCGCTCGACGTCACCGACAAGGAGTCCTTCGAGGTGTTCCTCGACAAGGCCCGCACCGACGGCGCGGGCCACATCGACGTGCTCATCAACAATGCGGGCGTCATGCCGATCGGGCCCTTCCTGGAGCAGTCCGAACAGTCGATCCGCTCATCGATCGAGGTCAACCTCTACGGCGTGCTCGCAGGCTGTCAGCTGGTGCTGCCCGAGATGGTCAAGCGACGGCGCGGCCACGTCATCAACATCGCCTCCATGTCGGGCATGATCCCGGTGCCCGGCCAGGTGGTCTACGTGGGCTCGAAGTTCGCCGTGGTGGGGTTGTCGGTGGCGCTGGCCGATGAGATGGCGCCGCACGGCGTCGAGGTCTCGGTGATCATGCCGCCGTTCACCAACACGCAGCTGATCTCCGGCACCAAGGAGACCGCGGGCACCAAGCCCGTGGAACCCGAGGACATCGCCGCGGCCATCGTCAAGACGCTCGACAAGCCCAAGACACAGGTGTCGGTGCCCACCCCGCTGCGCTTCACCGCCGCGGCGTCATCGATGCTGGGCCCCCGCGGCCGGCGCTGGCTCAACAAGAAGCTGGGGCTGGACCACGTGTTCCTGGATTACGACCACACCGCACGCAAGAGCTACGAGGACCGCGCTCAGGACGCCCAGGGCGTCATCGAGAAGAGCTAGTAGGCCTCGGGCAGCGGATCGCCCGCGCGGTATGCCTCGATATCGTCGAGGCTTCCGGCCAGGTCCGCGATGGCGAACTGGTAGTCCACGCCGTCGGCCTCGGTCGAGCCGACCAGGATGACGTGCGGCTCCGCGGGATCGGTCAGCCACACTCGGGTCACGGGCTCGATCGCCCCGTCGTCTTCGATTTCGTCGGCGACCTCGATACCCGACGGCGGGTAGAACCAGCTGAGGAGCTCATCACTGCTGAAGTCCTCGTCGAACTCCCACCCGCGCGCGGTCAACGTCTCGTCGAGACCGGTGACACCGGACAGATCGGCGTGCACGTCGGGCGGCAGCCAGCGGTCATTTCGGGTGGCCACCCGCCTCTTGCGCCGAGCCTTCTTGGCAGCACTCGACTTTGACATCTAGCTCAACGCCTCGCCCAGGTCCGCGATCAGGTCATCGGTGCCTTCGAGCCCGACCGACAGCCGGACCACCGCGTCACCCAGTCCGATCGCCGCACGACCCTCCGGGCCCATCGCGCGGTGCGTCGTGGTGGCTGGATGGGTGATGAGCGACTTGGAGTCACCGAGATTGTTGGAGATGTCGATGATGCGCAGCTTGTCGAGCACCTCGAACGCACGCTGCTTGCCCCGGCCCTCGGCCGCGGCGAGTTCGAAGGTGACCACGGTGCCGCCGCCACGCATCTGACGCTTGGCCAGGTCGTACTGCGGATGCGACTCCAGGAAGGGGTACTTGACCCACGACACCGCCGGATGGGCTTCGAGGAACTCCGCAACGCGCTGAGCCGAGGTGTTGGAGTAGTCGACCCGAACCGAAAGCGTCTCAAGGCCTTTGAGCATGGTCCAGGCGTTGAACGCACTCATCGCCGGGCCAGTGTGGCGCATGAGCTGCTGCACCGGGCCGTCGATGTACTCCTTGTCGCCCAGGATCGCACCGCCGAGCACGCGGCCCTGACCGTCGATGTGCTTGGTGCCGGAGTAGACCACGACGTCGGCGCCGAGCGGCATACCCTGCTGCAGCAACGGGGTGGCGAAGACATTGTCCAGCACCACCTTTGCGCCCGCGGTGTGGGCCAGATCGCATACCGCCGCGATATCCACCAGCGACTGCATGGGGTTGGACGGCGTCTCGAAGAACACCGCCTGCGTGGGAACCGACAGCGCCTCCTCCCACTGCGCCAGGTCCTCACCGTCGACGAACACCGTCTCCACACCCCAGCGCGGCAGGATCTCGTTGCACACCACGAAACACGAGCCGAACAGGCTGCGCGCCGCGACAAGGCGGTCCCCCGCGCCAAGCAGCGCGCCCAGCGATGTGAACACCGCGGCCATGCCGGTGGCAGTCGCGAACGCCGCTGGTGCGCCCTCGATCAGGCGTAGCCGCTCCTCGAACATCGAGATGGTCGGGTTGCCGTACCGCGAGTACACGTAACGGTCGATCTCACCGGTGAACGCCTTCTCCGCGTCCGCCGCTGACGAGTAGACGTAGCCCGACGTCAAATACATCGCCTCGGCGGTCTCCTCGAACTCCGACCGCAGCAGCCCGCCGCGGACACCGATGGTGGCCTGGCTGACTCCGTCTGGCAGTTGAGCGGGGATGCGCACGCTGGGCACCGGGCTGTCGGCGCCGTGTTCTGGGGAACTCATGACTGCCTCCAGGGCAGGCCGACTGCCTTCCAGCCCGTCGCACCGCGATGCCCCTGCTCGTCGAGGTTGCCCTCGAATCCGTCCAGCACGTTGTAGGAGGGCGCGATGCCCGCCTCGGTGGCCGCCTCGGCGGCGCCGATGGAACGGTTGCCGGAGCGGCACAGGAAGACGACCGGGCGCTCGCCCGGTGTCACGCCCGCCGCGCGCAGCTCGTCGACGAAACCCCCGTTGCGCGTGCCGTCGGTGCGGCTCCACTCGATGTACACGACATCGCGCCGCAGTGACGAGATGTCGGGCACGCCGACGAAGCGCCACTCCGCCTCGGTCCGGCAGTCGACGAGCACGGCCTCGGGATTGTCGACCAGCACCTGCCATGCCTCTTCAGGCGTGATGTCTCCCGCGTAGCTCACGATCGCGAGTGTCCCATACCTAGCTGGGGCCGGGCGAACACACCTTCCAGGCCTGCCCGTCGCGCGCGAACTTCATCTCGGCGGGCACCTTGGTGTCGGGCGCCTTGTCGAAGTGATAGGTCACCGTGGCCGTCGCGACATCGTCGTCGATCTGCACGTTAGACACGCCGTCGACGTAGCGCTCACCGCGAGCGGCGGACGAATCGCGTTGGCGGGCAAGCACTTCAGCTTCACTCCCGTGCTGCTCGGCACAGGTGTAGGTGACGAAGTCCTGATAGGCGGCACGCTGCAGCGCGTCGTTCTGGGCGACCGCGGCGCGGCCCACCTCCTGCTCGGGGGTGGGCCCGTCATCTTCGAAGGCGCCCAGAGCAACGATTCCGCTCACGACGAGCACGATTACCGCAAGCGCCCCGAGGAACGGCGCCATGGTGGGCCGGGTGGACTCGGACTCGTCGTCCGGCTCGGCGCCTGTCATGGCGCCCGCAGAACGCTGGACACCCGGTGCGCACGGTCACGTGCCCGCACCACATCGGGTGCGGTGGCGATGGCGATCGCCCCGTTGTCGCTCACCCGCACGTCGCTCTCGGGGACCTCCAGCGCCTCGCTGAGCACACCGACTGTCGTCGTCCCGCCCTCGAGCACCTCGGCGGCGGCCGGCGAGATCATGATGGTGTCGAGCGAGACCCCGAGGATCGCCCTGGCGTGCAGCTCGAACTGCGAGAGCCGTTGTGAGCGCAGCGTCAGCAGACCCACGTCCTCGGGACGCGGCCGGACGCCGGAGAAGTAGACCTCGTCACCGCGCACCAGCAGTTCGACGCTGAACAGACCGCGCCCGCCCAGCGAGTTGACGATGCGCGCCGCGATCGAACGCGCGGCGTCCAGCGCGGCGGGCGACATCTGGTGTGGCTGCCAGCTCTCCAGCGGACCACCGTCAGATCGGCGGTGGCCGATCGGTTCGCAGAAGGCCACGGTCGGCCCGGACGGCGCGATGCTGCGTGCCGTGAGCAGCGTCACCTCGTCGTCGACCTCGACGACGGTCTCGGCCACCACGCGCTGCGGTGAACCGCCTCCGGCCGTCGCAAGCTTCCAGGCCGCCTCGACGTCCTCGGGCCGGGTCAGGACCGAGCTACCCGCTGTCGACTGGCCGGCGACGGGCGACACCACCAGGGGGAAGCCCGCATGGCGCGCCACGGCGTCGAGTTCCTCGGCCGAACCGGCGAACCAGAACGGCACCGTCGGCAGCCCGAGCTCATCGGCGGCCAACTTGCGCAGACCCTCGCGGTCCAGGCTCAGCCGTGCGCCGCGCGGCGTCGGAAACACGTCGACGTTCTCGGTCTCCGCGGCGGCGATCAGGATCTCGGGTGGCACGTCGGGCGACGCCGCGACCACGTAGCGCGGCTTCACCTCCGCCATCTTGGCGATGACGGCCGCGGCGTCCAGGATCTCCACCAGGGCCACCCCAACTCCCAGCCGCTGGAACGCGAGGGCCAGCTCGCCTCCGGCCGGCGTCGTGCCGAGAACCATCACTACGGGCGGGTCCGCGCGTGTCTCACTCATCGGTTGTCCACCCTGCCAGACCCCGCGTCCAGCCGGATGTCGATGTAGCACCAACGCCACGTCTCACCGGGTTCGACCGAGCGCATCACCGGGTGATCGCTGGCGTGGAAGTGGGCGGCGGCATGGCGGTACGGGCTGGAGTCGCAGCAGCCCACGTGTCCGCAGGTGAGGCACATCCGCAGGTGTGCCCAGGTACTCTCGCCGAGTTCGTGACACTCCTGACACACGCCAGGGGTGAGTGGCTCCGGTTCGGCGAGATCGGCGGCGGCCGACAGATGCTCGCAGGTCTGTGGCGGGGAATTCGTGTCGCGCCCCCGCGTTCTCCTCCGCATGCTGATCAGGATAGGTCGGACCGACCGCGCAAACGGCATAGGTGTGATGGGCAGAGAGGTGGGACCACGTGGCTGCATCGCTACTCGCAGTGCTGGTCGTGTCGGTGTTGTTGGCGGCGGTGGCGCGACGGTATGACGTGTCGGCGCCGCTGGCGCTGGTGGTGGCCGGCCTCGGGGCAGGCATGCTGCCCGGCCTGCGCGGTATCGAACTCGAGCCGGAACTGGTGCTGTTCGTGATCCTGCCGCCGCTGCTGTGGTCGGCGGGGCTGGAGAGCAGCTACGTCGCGCTGCGCAAGAACCTGCGGCCGATTGGGCTGCTGGCCGTCGGACTTCCGTTGGCGACGACGTTCGCAGTTGGGGTGGTTGCCTTCCACACCGTGCCGGAGCTGACGATCGCGGCGGCGCTGACCCTTGGTGCGATAGTCGCGCCTCCCGACGCGGTGTCGGCGACGGCGGTGGGACGCAGGCTCGGCTTGCCGCGCCAGATCATGACGCTGCTGGGTGGCGAGAGCCTGCTCAACGACGCGACCGCGCTGACGGCCTACAAGGTCGCCCTGGCCGCGGCGATCGGCACCGCGGCGACGTGGGGCAGCGGGCTCGGCACGTTCGCGCTCGCAGCGGTCGGCGGCGTGGTCGTCGGCGGCGTGCTCGGGTTGATCATCGACCACATCCGGACATGGTTGAACGATCCGCTTGTCGAGAGCGCGATCGGTCTGGTGGCGCCGTTCTTCATCTACTTCCTCGCCGAGCAGGTGCACGGTTCGGGCGTTATCGCGGTGGTGATCGCCGCACTGCTCCTCGGCCAGCGCTCCACGCGGGCGAGTTACGCCACCCGGCTGCAGGACACCGCGGTGTGGAGGGCCGTGCAGTTGGTGCTGGAGTCCTTCGCGTTCCTGCTGATCGGCCTGCAGCTGCCCACCGTGATCGACGAGCTGGCCGGTATCAGGGCCTCGGTGCTGGCCACCGCATCGGTGGCGGTGCTGGCGACGGTCATCGTGGTGCGCATCGTGTGGGTGTACGCGTTCGCATATGTGCCCCGCATGCTGTCGGCCCGCATCCGCGAGAGGGAACCGAGGCCGACATCGGCGCAGGTGTTCATCGTCGCGTGGGCTGGCATGCGCGGCGTGGTGTCACTGGCCGCGGCGTTCGCGGTGCCGATGACGACGCTCTCCGGTGACGCGTTCCCCGGTCGGCCCCAGCTCGTCTTCCTGACGTTCGTCGTCGTGGTCGGCACGCTGCTGCTGCATGGGCTGACACTGCCGTGGTTCATCAAGGTGCTCGACGTGCCGAGCGATGACAGCGCACGCGATGCGCTCGAGGCCGCGGCGGCACAGACCAGGGCCACACAGGCGGCGTCACGACGGCTCGACGAGCTGCTCGCGGAGGACAGGCCAGGGGTGATCATCCACGAGCACACGCCCAAGATCCTTCGGGCGTGGAACGAGCGGCGCAGCGACGCCGCGTGGGAGGAGCTGGGCCGCGGCGACGACGAGATCGGCGAGAGCCCGGCGGCCACGTTCCGCAGGCTTCGCCTGGCGATGCTGGCGGCCGAGCGTGAGTCGTTCATCTCCCAGCGCGACGAGGGCTCGATCGATGACGAGGTGTTGCGTGCGCTGCTGCGGGGCCTGGATCTGGAGGAGGCCGCGCTCAATCGCGACCGTGAGTAGGCCGAGACTTCAGTCCTGACCGACCACGGTCGGCATCTCGGCACGGTATGCCCGCATGCCTGCCACCAGCGCCCCGAAGGTGCGGTGGGCGGCACGCAGGTCCTCATCGGGCAAATCCGCGAGTGCGGCGTGGGTGTGCTCACCGAGCCGGGCGAAGAACTCGCGGGCAACGTCCCAACCGTGGTCGCCGTAGCGCAGGATCACCTTGCGTCGGTCGGTGGGATCCATCTCTCGTCGGAGGTGCCCGTTCTCGGCCATCCGCTCCACCAGGTAGGTGATCGCGGCCCCCGACAACCCCATGTTCTTGCGAAGGTCGCCCGCTGTCATCCGAACCCCCGAGTGCTCGGCGATCATAACGAACAGCAATGCCCGAAATTCGTTGGCGGACACATTATTACGTACCGCGAAGGCACGCGATATCCAATCGGACTCCGATGTGAGTTCTCGGAGGTCGGCCGAGATGACACGTTCCATTCGGAGTCGCTCATCTCCTGGCGGCCCTGATTCCGGCATTGCGCTTGCGGTTCCTTTGGCAGAGTTGGCTTTCCAACATATTCCGCTGATTCAACCACCGAACCTTGATCCTTTGTTTGAATACTGAAAGATTGAATCGATGTCCTCACGCCTGCACGGCCTGATCGCCCTCGTGGTTCTGCTCGTATCGGTGGCGACCCTGGTTCTGCTCGGCGGATCCGACACCGATTCAACGTCGCCAGTAGCCGTACCAGCGAACTCCGAATCGGCCCGGGCGGATAGCACACGCCCAGAGTTCCCTCAGGGCGACGCAGTTCCAGCAATCTTGGTCGTCACGCGGCCCGACGGTGCCGCACTGTCGCCGGCCGACCTCGCCGCCACCGATGCGGCGCGCGCCCGGGTCCTGGCCGCGGGTGACGCCGATGGCGCGCCGCCCGTCGTGGTCTCCCAGGACGGACAGTCCGCGGTCGCGACGATCCCGCTTCGGGGAGAACTCTCGGGCTTCGCCCTGAACGACGCCGTCACATCACTGCGGGCGGCGGCAGCAGACGGTCTGCCATCGGATCTGCGCACCGAGGTCACCGGCGGACCGGCGTTCGGCGCCGATATCGCGAACTCGTTCAGCGGCGCCAACATCACCCTGCTCGCCGTGACCGCAGCGGTGGTCGCGCTACTGCTCATCATCACCTACCGATCGCCCGTGCTGTGGCTGGTGCCGCTGTTGGTGATCGCACTGGCTGACCGCGTCGGATCGGTGATCGGTGCGGCGATCGCCACCGGGGTGGGGACGACTCCCGACGGCTCGACGTCGGGTATCACCAGCGTCCTGGTGTTCGGCGCGGGCACCAATTACGCGCTGCTGCTCATCTCCCGCTACCGGGAGGAACTCGGGCGAGAGAGCGATCACCGTGCGGCCCTCGCGACGGCGCGGCGTCATGCCGGACCCGCC
This sequence comes from Mycolicibacterium sp. YH-1, assembly GCF_022557175.1. Next base: position 6,083,093 of record NZ_CP092915.1, read on the forward strand.
ATCATCGCCAGTAACGCGACGGTGGTGCTTGCGCTTCTCACCCTGCTGCTGGCGTCCTCGCCGAGCACCCGCAGCCTCGGCGTGCAGGCCGCAGCGGGTCTGGTGGTCGCGGCGGTTTTCGTGCTCCTGGTGCTGCCGCCGGCGCTCGCGCTCTTCGGTAAGCGCTTGTTCTGGCCGTTCGTGCCGGAGGTCGGCGCTGAACCCCTGACGACGACGGGCTTCTGGCACCGCATCGCCGACGGCGTGGCACGGCGGCCAGGCCAAGTCGCCGGTGTGTCGATCGCCGCGCTCGCACTGCTGTGCACCGGCCTGATCGGCACCCCGATCGGGTTGTCGCAGACCGAACAGTTTCGCGTGCAGGCCGAATCGGTCACGGGGTACCAGACGCTGGCCGCGCACTTCCCCAGTGGCCTGACCGATCCCACCCGCGTCGTCGCGGCGACCGCCTCAGACGACGCGATCCGCCAGGCCATCGTCTCAACTCCCGGCGTGGTGTCGGCCCAGCCCTCGGGGCAGTCACCATCAGGCCTCACGCAGTGGTCGGTGGTGCTCGATGCCGCACCGGGATCGGATGAGGCCTTCGACACCATCGACTCGCTGCGGGCCTCGGTGCACGACGTCGACGGCGAGGCACTCGTCGGTGGGTCCGACGCGTCGGCCCGGGACGCGCGAGCCTCGGCGGAGCGCGACTTGCGCGTCGTGGTGCCCGCGATCCTGGTGGTCGTGCTGGTGGTGCTGTATGTGCTGCTGCGCGCGGCGCTGGCCCCGCTGGTACTGGTTGCGGTCACCGTGCTCAGCGCGCTCGCCGCGCTCGGCCTCGGCGGCTGGGTCAGCGTGCACGCCTTCGGATTTCCCGCGCTGGACAACACGACACCGTTGTACGCGTTCCTGTTTCTGGTGGCCCTCGGTGTCGACTACACCATCTTCCTGGTCACCCGGGCCCGCGAGGAGACCCCCGAGCACGGCACCCGCGATGGCATCGTGCGCGCCGTGTCGGCCACTGGCGCGGTGATCACGAGCGCGGGAATCGTTCTGGCAGCAGTGTTCTGCGTTCTCGGCGTGCTGCCGCTCATCGTGCTGACCCAGATCGGCATCATCGTTGGTCTCGGCATCCTGCTGGACACCTTCGTGGTCCGAACCGTGATCATCCCCGCACTGTTCACGTTGATCGGTCCACGAATCTGGTGGCCCGCGCTGCGTCCAGACCGCTAGCGCCGGCTGAGTCGTCATCATCTTCACGTTCGACGAATTAGCGAAAACTCGTCTGCCCCTTTGGTTTCACGTGTCACAAATCTGAGATTCCCGTCGGTCATCGCACGTATGTTCGAGGTATGTCATCGGGTCCCGTCGCCACCGCCGTGCAGGCGCTGCGCGCCGCCCGCGACACAGTCGCGGCCCTCGACCTCGACGCCCTGACCCACCCGGAACTCCTCGAACTGCTCGATTACCTCGAACACGACGCCCGCCGGGCACCAGTTGCCGAGTACCGCATCCTCAACCGACTCGCCACCGAGGCCAACCCCGTCGAACTCGGCGACACCACACTGCGAAAGCTGGTGGCCTTCCGGCTGCGGATCAGCGTCAACGAGGCCAGCAAGCGCATCGACACCGCCGCCGACCTCGCGCCGCGGCGCACCCTGACCGGCCAACCCCTGCCACCCGTTTTGGAGAACACCGCCGCCGCTCAGGCCCGCGGCCAGATCAACACCGAACACATCGCGATCATCCGCAAGTTCTTCGCCGACCTACCCGAGCACATCGACACCCAGACCCGCACCGACGCCGAGACCGACCTGGTGCGTGTGGCCGCCAAACAGAGCCCCGAGGGTCTGCGCAGTGCCACTGCTCTGCTGCTCGCGCTGCTACACCCCGACGGCGACTACACCGACGCCCAACGCGACCGCCGCCGCGGCATCTCGATCGGCAACCAGGGCGGTGACGGGCTGAGCCGTATCAGCGGACACCTCACCCCCGAACTGCGCGCCACTCTCGAACCGATCCTCGCCAAATGGGGCAAGCCCGGGATGTGCAACCCCAACGACCTCACACCCACCATCGACGGCGAACCCACCGACGCCGCCATCGACAGCGATGACCGCACCCAATACCAACGCAACCACGACGCCCTACTCGCCATGGGCCGCAACCTGCTGTGCTCAGGACAGCTCGGTCAGCACCACGGGCTACCGACCACCATCATCGTCACCACCACCCTGCAACAGCTCGAATCCGGGACCGGGCACGCCATCACCGCCGGCGGCACCCGACTACCCATGGCCGACGTCATCGCACAGGCATCCCACGCCTTCCACTACCTCGCGGTGTTCGACCAACACACCGAAGCGGCCCTCTACCTCGGGCGCACCCGACGCTGCGCCACCGGCGCACAACGCATCGTGCTCTACGCAAAAGACCGTGGCTGCACCCGACCCGGCTGCACAGCCTCGGGCTACACATGCCAGGCCCACCACGCCGTCGCGGACTGGAAGAACGGCGGCCAGACCAACATCGACGACCTCACCCTGGCCTGCGGACCCGACAACCGTCTCATCGAGCTAACCGAGTGGAGCACCCGAAAACGCAAAGACGGCCGCACCGAATGGATCCCACCACCACACCTGGACACCGGCCAAACCAGAGTCAACGACCTGCACCACCCCGAACGCATGCTGCACCCACCCGAGGACAACCCCGACCAAGATGACGACCCCGTCTAGCCGATGCCAACGTGGGCACGGAATACACCGTTCGACGGAGTCGCGCGGCGCTGACCGCGGTCTTCACCGGGCGGTCGGCGGCGTCGGTACCGTCGAGAGCATGACCCAGACGACCCCACCGCCCCCGGTGCACATGCGGCGCAACGGCTTCGACCCGATACCTGAACTCGGTGAGATCCGCATCCGCGAGGGCGTCACGAAGGTCGTCAACTCCTTTGGCATGCAGGTCTACCTCGTCACCCGCCACGAGGACGTCAAGGCAGTGCTGTCAGATCACGTGCACTTCTCCAACACGCGCCCGCCGGGATTCGTCCTGCCCGGCGCACCCGACACCCCGGTGGAGGACCAGGAGGCCCAACGCGCGGGAAACCTGCTGGGGCTCGACCCGCCCGAGCACCAACGGCTGCGCCGGATGCTCACCTCCGAGTTCACCATCCGTCGCATCAAGCGACTGGAACCGCGGATCACCGAGATCGTCGAGGATCACCTCGACGCGATGGAGGCCGCGGGATCGCCCGGGGATCTGGTCGAGTCGTTCGCCCTGCCCATCCCGTCGCTGGTGATCTGCGAACTGCTCGGCGTGCCCTACGCCGACCGTGATGACTTCCAGAAACGCGCCAATCGCCAGCTCGACCTGTCGTTGCCCGTGCAGGATCGGATCGACACGCAGCGTGAGGCCCGCGACTACATGCACACGCTGGTCTCCAGCGCCCGCCGCAGTCCGGGCGAGGACATCCTGGGCATGCTGGTCCGTGACCACGGCGATGAGCTGACGGACAACGAACTCGTCGGCATCGCGGGTCTGCTGCTGTTGGCTGGGCACGAGACCACGTCGAACATGCTCGGGTTGGGCACCCTGGCGCTGCTGCGCCACCCCGACCAGCTCGCGGCGGTGCGCGACGACCCGGATGCGGTCGGCCCCGCAATCGAGGAACTTCTGCGCTGGCTGTCCATCGTGCAGACCTCGATTCCTCGGATCACCACGGCCGACGTCGAGGTGGGCGGCGTACCGATCCCGGCACACCAGCTGGTCTTCGCATCGCTGCCGGCAGGCAACCGAGATCCCGAATTCATCGATGCGCCAGACATTCTCGATGTCAGCCGCGGCGCACCCGGACATCTCGCCTTCGGCCACGGCGTGCACCACTGCCTCGGCGCACCCCTGGCGCGCATGGAGATGCGGATCGCGTGGCCCGCACTGTTTCGCCGGTTCCCCAACCTGGCGCTGGCAGACGACTTCGAGAACGTCGAGTTCCGCGAGTTCCACTTCATTTACGGACTACGTTCGTTGTTGGTCAGCTGGTGATTGAGGTGGTGATGTGGTGATGAAGCTGAGCGCCGATCGGGACGACTGCATCGCGTCGGGCAACTGCGTGATGATCTCGGATGTGTTGTTCGATCAGGACGACGACGGCGTGGTGATCGTCCTTGCGGAGGATGTGCCCGAGGCCGAGCAGGACCGGGCCCGCGAGGCGGTCAGGACCTGTCCAGCTTCGGTGCTGCACGTGGACTGACGTCGTCGTGATCGTCGTGCCAGTGCAGGTCGATGACGCCTGCCCGGACCAGCGCGAGCAGGCTCACCACCAACACCCACACCGGGAACGCCAACGTCACCCACGTGCTGAAGTCACTGCCGACCAACAGGGCCACGGCGACGGCATAGGTGCCGGCGACCAGCCACGTCGGCATCAGCCTCGTCCTCAGCCAGATCGTGGCGAGCGAGATCATGAACACCGCGCCCATCCGCAGGGCATAGGTATTGCTCAGCGTGGTCACCAGTTCCCGGCCGAACGCCGCCATCCCATCGTGGACGCCTTCATCGCCCATGAGCCGGCTGCTATCCACAAGCGCCACCCCGACAGCCGTCGAGACGAACATCATCGCCAGGAACAGCAGCCCACTCCCGAGGAACACCGTCGCGAAGAACTTGTCCTCGTACTTGCCGAGTCCGTCACGAATCACACCGAGGAACCACAGAAAGGCGATACCCGCCAACGGCATGAGCAGTGCGGCGATCCGGAGTCTGGTGCTCGAGCCGTCGACCCACTGCGAACCCCGCTCACCACCCTCGGGCAGCGAGGTGCGGATCAGCACCAGGGCGGCACCGAAGAGGAGCGCGAACAACACGCCCGCCAACGCCGCCGCGCGGGGCGTCGAGAGCTTGCGGACGTGACGCTGCGCGGCGTGTTCGGTCCTGTGATCGGTCACCGTCTCATGGTGACAGAGCGATGACTCGTTCATGCGCGAAGGAGTCCTCAAGACGACAACTCGTTAGCCAGAGTTGCCGGGGGCGCCGCCCTGTCCGGTCGCGCCCTTTTGGCCGAAATCCTCGAGCGAGAGGGGAAACAACGAGCGCGTGGCCTACCGCCAACGCGACGGGCTGACCCCGACCCGGGTTGAGCACCAACCAGGCGACGTGGATAACCACCACCGATCAGCCGCGGGCCATACGATCAGCAACGTGAATGCTGGGTGGCCGCTAACCGGCCGAGACGTGGAACTGCGCAGCGTAGTCGACACCGTCCTCGGCGATGCGCACCGCGGCGTCCTGATCGCGGGCAACGCCGGCGTGGGCAAGACGCGCCTGGCCCGCGAAGCAGCCACCGACCTGGCCGCACGGGGCTGGGCCGTACGGCGCGTCGCCGGAACCTCGGCCGGTCGCGCGATCGTCATGGGGCCGTTCGCGAGGTGGACCACTTCCGCAGGCACGTCCAGATCGGCTCAACTGGCCGAGGTCGTCAACGGGCTGAAGAGCGAAGCGGGCGGCGCGCCCTTGCTGGTGGTCGCCGACGACGTGCAGTGGCTCGACGAGCTGTCAGCCCTCGTCCTGCACCAACTCGTCGTGCACGAACTCGCCAACGTCATACTGACCTTGCGCAGCGGCGAGTCCGCGTCGGACACGGTGTTCGCGATGTGGAAGGACGACCACCTGTTCCGGTTGGATCTGCGACCGCTCATCCGACCGGAATCGGATCGCCTCGTGCAACGCGCGTTGACCGGACGGGTACCCGCCGACTTCCTCGACCGCGTTTGGCGGCTGACCGCGGGCAACGCCCTGTTCCTGCGCCACCTCGTCGAGCAGGAACAGACCTCGCAGCGGTTGACGGCGGACGGTGACGCCTGGCGGTGGGTCAGCGGCCCGGTGGCGACGCCGTCCCTGGTGGACCTCGTAAAACTCCAAATCGGTGACGTACCAACCGAACTGCGAGACGTCGTCGACCTGGTCGCCGTCGCAGAGCCCATCGAGTGGTCCTGTTTGAGCACGCTCGTCGAGTCGGAACTCGTCGAGGCTGCCGCCGAGCGCGGCCTGATCGAAGTCACCCCCGACGGCGCGATCATCCGGGCCGGCCATCCGCTCTACACCGAGGTCCGCTGGGAGGAGTGCGGCCCCGTCCGTCTGCGCAAGCTTCGCGGCGTTGTCGTGAAGGCCATGCTGGCGCAACGAACCGGGCGGCCGGCCGATCCGCTGCGGCTCGGGACGCTCTGGCTGGATTCCGATCTCGATCCCGATCCCGATGTCTTCGCGGCGGCAGCCCAATGCGCCTGCGCACGACTGGATCTCGCATCCGCCGAGCGACTGGCACGCGCAGCATTGGCCGCCGACCCCAACGACGACGCGCGAATGCTGCTCGCCTACGTGCTGCACCTCAGCGGCGACGGACTCGAGGTGGAAGCGCTCCTCAGCAACGTCGAGACGAGCTATCCGACAACGGGATTCGTCAACGCGGCCACCCTGCGCGCCGCCAACCGGCTGTGGGTCCTGCGTGAGCCGGTAGAAGCTCGCGACATCGTCGAACGGGCCCTTGGGAACAGCCAGGGCGACATCTCCCACGTGCTGCGTGTCTTCCATGCATTCCAGGAGGCCATGGCCGGCCAGCCCGCAGCGGCCCGTCGGGACGTCGAGGCCTCCGACCTCAGCCGGCTCGACCCGTTCGGGCAGGTGATGGGTCGCTGCGCCGAGACGTTGGCCGCCGGCGACATGGGACATGTGCGAGACGCCAGCGCGTCCGCCGCGGCCGGCTACGCCGTCATCGAGCAGGCACCCCAGGATTCGATCCACGAGTTGGGGCTCGCCGAACTGCACGCCCACGCCCAACTCCTGGCGGGATACCTCGACGCGGCTGCCGCGACCGCAGATTTGCACTACGTGAGGTGCGCCGACGTACCGGGTTTGACCAGAGCGATGGCCCTGGCCATGGTCGGCGCTACCGCGCTCGGATGCGGAGAGCTCCCTAGGGCGCTCCACCACCTGGACGCGGGCGGAGCCGAAGCGGACGACAGCGACATCAACGGTACGTTCTACCGGTTTCGGGTCACCCACGTCGAGACGCTGGCGCGGGCGGGACGGGTGCGCGCCGCCGTCGCCCTCCTCGACTCGACGACCGCTGGCCGCCACGCCGCGTACGAGTACGTAGACCCCGCCTACCAATTGGCGAGGGCCTGGGTGGCAGCGGCCCGAGGGCGGATCGACGAAGCACGCAACATCTGCTGTCGCGCAGCTGAACTCGCGCGCGAGCGGGGCCAGTGGGCGAGAGAAGTGCTCTGCCTGCAGACCGCCGTGCAGTTCGGCTTCACCGCCGCCGAGGAGCGGCTGACCGCGCTCACCGGACTCGTAGAGGGCCCGCGGGCACAGCTGGCCACCCGCTACGCCGCGGCGTTGGCGGCTGCAGACGGAGTGGCGCTGGACGCCTCGTCGGTGGAGTACGAACTGATGGGCGACCGGCTCGTCGCTGCCGACGCCGCCGCGCAGGCAGCCGCCACGCATCGTCACGCCGGCCGCCGAGGCAGCGCGTTGACGGCGAACTCGCGCGCGCAGCAATTGGCCAGGCAGTGCGGCGGCGCCGACAGCCCCGCACTCCATTCGTCCCGCATTACGCTACCGCTCACCCAACGCGAACATGAGATCGCTCTCCTGGTGGCCGCGGGCATGACGAACCGCGAGATCGCCACCGCGACGTCGCTCTCCGTCCGCACCGTGGAAGGTCACGTGTTCCGCGCGACCGTCAAGGCGGGGGTCAGCGGGCGGTCGGAGTTGTCGGCGCTGATCAGCGCCGACAACCCGTGACGGGTCAGTCCGGCGGCGCGATGACTGTCACGGTGACGGTGGCGTCGTTGCCTGAGAAGCCCTTGCTGTCCCACACCCGATACGAGAAGGTGTACACGCCGGTCTGCCCCGCAGGTGGCGTGTACACGATCGTGTCGCCTTCCAGCCTGAGGATGCCGTCCGCGAGATTGTTCGTCGCCGAGTTCACGCCCACCGAATCCCCGTCGGGATCGGAGTCGTTGGCGAGCACGTGGATGGTGATTGGCGTGTCTCGGGTGGTCGTGACGCTGTCGGGGTTGGCGACCGGCGCATGGTTGATGTTGATGTGGACGGTGCCCGTGTTGCTGATGGCGCCCTCCGAATCCCTCACGGTGTAGGTGAAGCTGTCGGTGGACGCAGGCCCTCCGGTCTGCCGGTACGTCACGCTGCCGTTGGGGTTGAGCGTGGCAATGCCATGAGCGGGTTGCGTGATCTCGACGCTGGACCCGACGATGGTCGAATTGCCCTCTGCATCAGTGTCGTTGAGGAAAGTCCGGATGCTTCTCGTACCACCCGTGTTGACCTCGAGGGTGTCATCGACCGCGACGGGAGCGTCGTTCACGGGGGCGATGCTCACCGTGACGGTGGCGGTATCGCTGAGCGCACCCAAGTCGTCCCTCACGGTGTAGGTGAAGCTGTCGGACGTCACCTCGTCGCCGTTGGACTGATAGGTGACGGTGCCGTCTGCGTTGACCGTGACGGTGCCGTGCGCCGGTTGGGTGACCTCCACCGACGCGGGGTTCAGAGTCGAATTGCCGTCCGGATCCGTGTCATTGGCCAGCACTGCGATGACCACCGAGTCACCCTCGTCGACCGTTGCAGTATCCGAATTGGCCACGGGCGCACCGTCGTTGACGGGATCAACGGTGACGGTGACCGTTCCGGTGGCAGTGTGCCCCTTCCCGGTCAACAGGCCCAGCAGACCGTGCACGTGAAATGGGCTCGAACGGTCGGTGATGGTGTAGCTGAACGTGTCGGTGCCGTAGAAGTTCGCATTCGGGGTGTACGTCACCGTGCCGTCGGAATTCAGCACGGCGGTTCCGTTCCCCGGCTGGGTGACGCTGGTGACGGTCACGTGCCCGTCGTCGTCCACGTCGTTGACCGCCACGTCGATGGTCGTCGAGGTGTCCTCCGAGGTGCTGACCTCGTCGACCACCGCGGTCGGGGTGTGGTTGAAGAACGTGCGGTGGATCTCGCGGCGCACCCAGCTCAGCACCGCCCACAACAACGGCGGTTGGGCTGGAGCCGTCGGCCCGGGTGCGATGAACGGCGAGAGAAAGAGGGACACCAGGCTGGACGCGAAGCCGGCGATCGCTCCCGTCGGGGCCAGAGGCGCAGCGGGGGCCAGTGCGAAGGAGGTGGCGATCTGGTGGTCGGTGTCCGACGCAGCGATCTCGGGTACGGCCACCTCCTCTGGCGCCGCGGTGAGTCGCGCGACGAAGGGCGCCGGTGCTGCCGACTCGGGTTCGGTCTCCACAGGCTCTGATTGCGCGGCCGCGGCCTCCGTCGCCGCGTGGCGTGCCACCACGACGGGATCGGAGGCTGAATCCCGCTTCGCCGCTTCAGTTTCCAGTGCGGGCACGGGTTCCGTCGGCGCGGCTGCCGGTGCGGTGTTCGGCTCGGGTGGGCTCGGATCCAGCTCGTCGGCACTGCCGTCGTCGGCTTCGTCCTCGTCGAGGTCGTCGCCAGCCCCGTCGTCACCGGGCGGCGGGGCGCCGGCGTCGGTGGACTGCCCGTGGTCGTTGACCGACGTGTCCGCACCTCCCGAGCTACTCACCTTCATTTCGCCGGTCGACGGCGGCTGCTTGGGCTCCCCGGCAGCTCCCGGGGAGCCGCCCGCTGCCGGTGGCGGATTCGGTTGCACATCTGGCTGGTCGGCCGCGCTGGGCGCCGACTCGCCCGACGAGGTGTTGACGGCAGCCGCGTCGTCGTTGGTCCCAGAGTCGTCGGCGCGGGCCACACCCACGCCGTGACCTGTGGCGATCGCGACACCCACACCCAGGGCGACCGCCAACGCACCGACCCGGCCGATGTAGCGCCCACAGCGTCCCGGCGTTTCCGTGTCGGTCGACGTTCCTATCGCAGGCAAGGCACCGCCCATTTCTTGCTACCTCAACTCACCATCCGACTACCTGGGATCTCCCGGCGCGTGTGAGTGATTCTCGAACCGCTGGCAGCAAACAGGACCCGGTGCCGACTACCTGAATATCGCCGCGTGGACTACCTAGCCCCCGTGCACCTACCTAGCGCCAAACCGGGCTGGGCCGGATACAACGGCCGCGCAAGCTGGTGGCCGCCGCCGGGCCGGCCGGCACCCGACTGATCGTGCGCTCAGAAGGTGACGTTTTCTCCACGCGGTCATCGCGTCATTGATCCACCCGAAACTGCGGTGAGATCGCGAACTCTCGCGACAACGCGATCTGCCCGCAGTTTCGACGCGTCAGACCTAGGGCTGGCCGGGCAGGAGTCGAATCATCAGTCCGTTCGCCTCGGCGAGCAGCGTGCCGTCGGGATCGCGGAGTTCGGCGTTGACGAATGCCTTGCGGCCCTCGGTCTCGCGGATCCACCCGCGCGCGGTGAGCGGCGTGTCGATCGGTGTGACGTTGCGGTAGTCGACGTGCAGGAATCCGGTGCGGCTGATCGGCCGTCCCGCGGCGTGGATCACCATGCCGAACACCGAGTCGAACAGCAGCGGGAGGACACCGCCGTGCACGGCGTAGTTGCCGCCGACGGAGAAGCGGCTGAACTGCACGCTCAGTTCCACGCCGGCCGGCTCGAACTTGATGACGCGGTACGGCGGCATCAGCAGGCTGCCGGAGCCAGGCAGCGACGGAACGCGGTTGGCCGGGCCGACACCCTCGGCCGCCTCGAACGGGTCGAGCAGTTTGACGAGTTCCTCGGCGCGGTCGGCGGCCTGCTCCCAGGTGTCAACGTCTGGGTTGGCGGACACCGCCAGGTCCTGCGCCCGGCGCATCGCGGTCAGGAACCGCCCGAACCCCGGCCCCGGCTCGGCCGCCTCGAAGTTGGGGAATCCGCCGTGCTTGTCGTACTCGGGGTCGACAAGCCGTGGATCCTCAGTCACCGGGGCTCGAGGACGTCGCGGCGCACGATCGTCTGGTCACGGCCTGGACCCACGCCGATGCACGAGACCTCGGCGCCGGCGAGTTCCTCGAGCCGCAGCACGTAGTCGCGGGCCTTGGCCGGAAGATCGTCGAACTCGCGCGCGCCGGAGATGTCCTCCCACCAGCCGGGCAGTTCCTCGTAGATCGGTTCGGCGCGGGCGATGTCGCTCTGCGTCATCGGCATCTCGTTGGTGCGCTTGCCGTCCACGGTGTAGCCGACGCACACCGGCACCGTCTCCAGGCTCGACAGCACGTCGAGCTTGGTCAGGAAGTAGTCGGTGATGCCGTTGACCCGGGTGGCGTAGCGCGCGATGACGGCGTCGAACCAGCCGCAGCGACGCGCGCGGCCGGTGGTCACGCCGACCTCGCCGCCGGTCTTGGCCAGGTAGGCCCCGTGCTCATCGAAGAGTTCGGTCGGGAACGGACCCGATCCGACACGGGTCGTGTAGGCCTTGAGGATGCCCAGCACCGTGGTGATGCGGGTGGGCCCGATACCCGAGCCGACCGATGCGCCGCCCGCGGTCGGATTCGACGACGTGACAAAGGGATACGTGCCGTGGTCGACGTCGAGCAGGGTGCCCTGGGAACCCTCGAGCAGAACGGTCTGGCCGTCCTCGAGAGCCTCGTTGAGCAGCAGCCGGGCGTCGGCGATGCGGTGCTTGAAACCCTCGGCCTGCTCGAGCAGTGAGGCCACGACCTCTTCGGGGTCAAGCGCCTTGCGGTTGTAGATCTTGACCAGAACCTGGTTCTTGAACTCGAGCGCGGCCTCGATCTTGTGGGCCAGCTGATCGGGATCCAGCACGTCGGCCACCCGAATGCCGATACGCGCGATCTTGTCCTGATAGCAGGGCCCGATACCGCGCCCCGTCGTGCCGATCTTCTTATTGCCCAGGTAGCGCTCGGTGACCTTGTCGATGGCCACGTGATAGGGCATCAACAGATGTGCGTCGGCTGAGATCAGCAACTGCGATGTGTCGACGTCGCGGTCCTCGAGCCCCTTCAGCTCGGTCAGCAGGACACCTGGATCGACCACCACGCCGTTACCGATGACGTTGGTGACGCCGGGCGTCAGGATTCCCGAGGGGATCAGGTGGAGTGCGAAGTTCTCACCCGTGGGAAGCACGACGGTGTGGCCGGCATTGTTGCCGCCCTGGTACCGCACTACCCACTGCACTCGGCCGCCGAGTAGATCGGTGGCTTTTCCCTTGCCCTCGTCGCCCCACTGGGCGCCGATGAGGACGATTGCCGGCATGACATTTTCTCCCGCTGTCTCCCGCACGTACTGGTTTCAGTACTGTGTGCAGCCGGTGAGCTACCTTATCCGACCTGATGCCCGAGTGTTTGCACGGAGCCTTCAGACGCGAGGAGCGAGTTGATTCCCGATCCGACTAAGCCCGAGTTCGCGGTGCTGCGATTCGGCGACCGGCGGGTCCCGCGGGCTCTGCGCGACATCCCCGCCTCGACGGTGACCGCACCGGCCGACATCGACGCGGTGACCGGGTGCCGACGTGTCATCGTCGTGGGCTCCGACGCCGATCTGGCCGCAGTGTTGACCCGCCTGCTCCGCACCGACCGGCTCGACGTCGAACTCGCCTACCTGCCACGATGGCGTACCGCGGCGACCCGCGCCTACGGGTTGCCCACCGGGTGGCGGGCGGCCCGGCTGGCCCGAGCGGGCACCGCACACCGGGTGCCGCTGATCCGCGATGACGGCGGCCACGCCCTGGTGGGTGCGGCACTGTGGGTGGGCGCGACCGAGTTCGACAGCGGCGCGCCGACGGCGAGCCTGCACGGTGAGGCTGTCGTCGACGACACCGTGCTCTTCGATGGCGAGGTGACCGCCATCCGCGTCGAACCGATGCGGATGCAGCCGGGGCTGCGAGCCGCCGCACTCAGCAGACGCATGCGGCCCACGCGGTGGGTGAGCGGACGCGCCGCGCAGCTCGGGACGCCAGGAGCGTTCGTGGTGCGCGACGACGAGACGGTCAATCGATCGATGCGCCGGTCGACGTTCTACCGGCACACGACCGGCTGGCTGGCCGTGCGCTGACGTAGCTTCATGTGGTGAACATCCGCCCGCTGCACCAGTCGGTGCGCCCAAGCCCGATCTTTCTCGCGATCGTGGGGATCACGGCGATCGGCGGCGTCATCGCCTGGTTCGCGGGCATGTACCGGACTCCCCTGGCCTACGTCGGCGTGTTCGTCTTCGTCATCTTCGGGTGGCTGGTGTCGTTGTGTCTGCACGAGTTCGGCCACGCGTTCACGGCGTGGCGGTTCGGCGACCACGATGTCGAGGTCCGCGGGTATCTCACCCTCAACCCGCTGAAGTACTCGAACCCCATGCTGTCGCTGGGCCTGCCGGTGCTGTTCATCGCGCTTGGCGGGATTGGGCTTCCCGGCGGCGCGGTGTACGTGCGCACATCGTGGATGACCAAGCGCCAGCGGACACAGGTGAGCCTCGCGGGCCCGGCGGCCAACGTGGCGCTCGCCGTGCTGCTGCTCACCCTGACCCGGCTGCTGTACGACGCCGACCACTCGGTGTTCTGGGCCGGTGTCGCATTCCTCGGCTTCCTGCAGGTGACCGCGGTGATCCTGAACCTGCTGCCGATTCCTGGGCTGGACGGTTATGGGGCGCTCGAACCACATCTGGCGCCCGACACGGCCCGCAGGCTCGAACCCGTCAAGGCGTGGGGCTTCATCATCCTGGTGGTGCTGCTGATCACGCCGCTGCTCAACCAGTGGTTCTTCTCGGTGGTGTTCTGGTTCTTCGACCCGTCCGGTGTGCCGAGCTTCCTGGTCGGCGACGGTAGCGGACTGACCAGATTCTGGTCGGCCTGGCTGTAGGACGTATTGCAATACATGCGTGTTTACGCATATATTGCTGGCATGGGTTCAGGTCACGATCACAACCACGGCGGCGCCGACGTCCGTGTGAGCAGGATGCTCATCGCGGCAGGCGTGCTGGCCGTCTTCTTCGTCGTCGAACTGAGCACCGCGCTGCTGATCAACTCGATCGCACTGCTCGCCGACGCGGGCCACATGTTGACCGACCTGGTCGCGATGTTCATGGGGCTGACGGCGGTTCTGCTGGCCAAGCACGGCCCCGCATCAGCCGCCAGGACCTACGGCTGGCATCGCGCCGAGGTGTTCACCGCCGTCGCCAATGCCGCGCTGCTGCTCGGCGTCGCCGGTTTCATCCTCTACGAGGCATTCGAGCGTCTCGGCGACGCACCCGACGTGCCCGGCGTCCCGATGATCGTGGTGGCCCTTGCCGGACTGGCAGCCAACCTGGTCGTCGTCCTGCTGCTGCGCTCGCAGTCCGAGAGCAGCCTCGCGGTCAAGGGCGCCTACATGGAGGTCATGGCCGACACCGTCGGCAGCATCGGCGTCCTGATCGCGGGCATCGTCACGGTGACCACGTCCTGGCCCTACGCCGACATCGTCGTCGCGGTCCTTGTCGCGCTCTGGGTGCTGCCGCGAGCCTTCTCGCTGGCCCGGGCGGCCCTGCGAATCCTGTCGGAGTCGTCACCGAGCCATATCGACGTCGACGAGCTGCGCACCGCCCTGGCCGCCGTCGACGGCGTGACCGGCGTGCACGACCTGCACGTGTGGACGCTGGTACCCGGCCGCGATATGGCGACCGCGCACGTCACGTGCAGCGGCGACGCGGTACAGGTGCTGGAGGGCGCGCGTGCCGTGCTGGCCGCACGCGGCCTCGAACACGCCACGGTTCAGGTGGAGCCGCCCGAGAACGCGGGCGACTGCGACGAGCACACCCACTGCTGACCGGGTCGGTCAGGCGAGGCCCAGCTGCGCACGCGCGCTCGGATCGCAGTCGTCCAGCAGGTCGACACACCGCGCGACCTCATCGGTCTCACCGATCGCGTCAGCGGCCCGAGCCAGGGCCGCGACGCAGCGCAGGAAGCCACGGTTGGGCTCGTGGGCGAACGGCACCGGGCCGAAGCCCTTCCATCCGTTACGACGCAACTGGTCCAGGCCTCGGTGGTAGCCGGTCCTGGCGTAGGCGTACGCCGTGATCGCCCTGTCGTCATCGAGGGCTTGTTCGGCCAATATCGCCCACGCCACCGAAGCCGTCGGATGCGCGGCCGCGACGATCGATGGGTTCTCGTCTGCGGCCAACGCCGCCTCTACCTCGGTGTCACCAGGCAGCAGTACTGGCTCTGGCCCCAGAAGGTCACCCATTCGCGTCATGGGCCTATTGTGCCGTGCGGGCCCAGGCGTGGTCGCAGGCGATGCCCGATTCGGGTGGATAAGCTCAGCTGGACCGTTTCGAGGAGGATTGAGACTCACATGTCGAACCCATCGGGGCCCGACGGGGACCAGCAGTACCCCTCAGACGACGAGCCCACCGCCGCACCCGAATCCGAGGCGATGACTGAGGCCTTCCCAGCCGCAAGAAACCCCGCCACCGAAACTCACGGTGCCGGCGCCACACCGGACGAGTCCCCGGAGCGGCGCTTCACCGCGCCGTCACCGTCGGATGCCGGACAGACCCAGATCATCGGCACGGTGCACGAACCCGCCACCGAGATCATCTCCGTGCCCGAACAACCCGCGGACGTCGCCGCCGCGTCGGCGTTCACCGAGCCGATCGCGCACTCGAACGTGGCTGGGCCACAGGTCATTCCGGGCCGCGGCGGCGCGCCCAAGCCGCCCGGCAGTCGGCGCAGCTGGGGCTGGGTCGTCGCGGTCGTCCTGGTGATCGGCGCGCTGGTGGCGCTCGCGATCCTCGGCACCGTCCTATTGACGCGCGACGACGCTCCGAAGGTGTCGCAGCAGGACATGGTGAAGCAGACCATCCAGAACTTCGACACCGCCATCCAGAAGGGTGATCTGGCGACGCTGCGCAGCATCACGTGCGGTGACACGGCCGTCAGCTACGTCCAGTACAACGACGCACAGTGGCGCGACATCCACGCCAGGGTGGCCGCGGCCCGTCAGTACCCGGTGGTGGCCAGCGTCGACCAGGTGGTGGTCAACGGGTCGCACGCCGAGGCGAACGTGACGTCGTTCATGGCGTACGACCCGGCGACCCGATCAAGCCGGTCCTTCGATCTGGAGTTCCGCGACGACCAGTGGAAGATCTGCCAGGCCCCCCAGTAGTTGTGATTTCGGCGCGTTTTGGAGCGGTCACCGCTCCAAAACGCGCCGAAATCGCTGGGGAAAGCTAGCCGGCGGAGACGCTGCGGCCGCTGCTGTGCAGGTCGTTGCAGGCTTCGATGACGCGCTCGGTCATCGAGGCCTCAGCCTTCTTCAGGTAGCTGCGCGGGTCGTAGACCTTCTTGTTGCCGACCTCGCCGTCGACCTTCAGGACGCCGTCGTAGTTGGCGAACATGTGCGCGGCGATGGGCCGGGTGAAGGCGTACTGCGTGTCGGTGTCGACGTTCATCTTCACGACGCCGTACTTCAGCGAGTCCTCGATCTCGGACTTCAGCGAGCCCGAACCTCCGTGGAAGACGAAGTCGAACGGCTTGGAGCCCTCGGCAAGTCCGAGCTTGGAGGCAGCCACCTGCTGGCCCTGCTGCAGGATGTCGGGGCGCAGCTGCACGTTGCCGGGCTTGTAGACGCCGTGGACGTTGCCGAACGTCGCGGCCAGCAGGTACTTGCCGTGCTCGCCGACGCCGAGCGCGTCGATGGTCTTCTCGAAGTCCTCGGGTGTGGTGTAGAGCTTGTCGTTGATCTCGGCCTCGACGCCGTCCTCTTCGCCACCGACCACGCCGATCTCGATCTCAAGGATGATCTTGGCCTCGGCCGACAGCTTCAGCAGCTCCTTGGCGATCTCGAGGTTCTCATCGATCGGCACCGCCGAACCGTCCCACATGTGCGACTGGAAAAGCGGGTTCTGGCCCTTGGCGACGCGCTCGGCCGAGATGGCCAGCAGCGGACGGACGAAACCGTCGAGCTTGTCCTTGGGGCAGTGATCGGTGTGCAGCGCGACGGTGATCGGGTACTTGGCGGCCACCACATGCGCGAACTCGGCCAGCGCCGTGGCACCCGTGACCATGTCCTTCACCCCGAGTCCGGAGCCGAATTCGGCGCCACCGGTCGAGAACTGGATGATGCCGTCGCTGCCCGCGTCGGCGAAACCCTTGATCGCGGCGTTGATGCTCTCGGATCCGACACAGTTGATGGCCGGGAACGCGAAGGAGTGCTCCTTGGCACGGCCCAGCATCTCGGCGTAGACCTCGGGCGTGGCGATGGGCATGGGGATTCCTCCTGGAGTTCCAGCGTCGACCGTGTGACAAGGGCAGTATCTCAACACCCGCAAGTGGGCGACACCTCAGGGTGAGACCGTCAGCACCATCCGGTAGCGGGCCCTGCCGGTGTCCATCGCCTCATAGGCCTCGGCGGCTTGAGACAGCGGTCGTTCCTCGATGACAGCCCGGACACCCGACAGCACGGCGAAGGCCATGGTCTCCTCGACATCGCGCGACGTACCCGACGGGTGCCCCGACACCGACAATCCGGAGTTGATCAGGTCGAGCGGGCTGACTGGGATGTTCTCGGGTGTGACGCCGATGGCGACTAGCTCGCCCTCAGGGCCCAGCCCTCCAATGGTCGCGGCCATGGCCTCGGCATTGTTGGCGGTGGCCAGCACCACGGTCGCGCCACCGAGCTTCCTCAGTTCGGCGGCGACGTCCGATGCCGTGGAGTCGATGTAGTGGTGGGCGCCCAGCTTCTTGGCCTCGTCGGCCTTGGCAGTACCCCGGCCGATCGCGACCGTCTCGAAGCCCATGGCCCGGGAGAACTGCACCCCGAGGTGGCCCAGCCCACCGACGCCGAGCACGGCGACCAGGTCGCCGGCCTTTGCCCGGGTGCTCCGGAGCCCGTTGAACGTCGTCACGCCTGCGCATCCCATCGGGGCGGCCTCGACGAACGACAGGCCGTCGGGGATACGGGCCAGCGCCGTCGCGGGCGCGACGACGGACTCCGCGTAGCCGCCGGGGTAGTGCCAGCTGGGCACCTGCATGCGCTCGCACTGCATGAAGTGGCCCTGCCGACAGGGGATGCATCGGTTGCAGTTGCCGCCGAACCAGCCGACGGCGACCCGGTCGCCTGTCGCGAAGTCCTCGACCCCGTCACCGACCTCGACGACCGTGCCCGCGATCTCGTGCCCCAGTGTCAGCGGCCACTGCAGGCCAGGGAAGTGCCCCGCATGGAACTCGCGGTCGGTGCCGCACACGCCACATGCGGCCACGGCGATTCGGACATGACCCCGTGGTGGCGAACTGGTCTCGACGTCGGTGAGCGTCAGCGAAGCACCAGCTGAGGCCACGTGTACAGCCTTGTGTGTGGGCATCCGTCGATGCTATTCCGGTCGGCCCCGTCGCGGACCGCAGTTTGCACTACGGCAGAGCACATGCCTGCCGCCGGTATCCTTGGGCTCCGTGACCACCACGAACCTCGCGCTGCTGCCGGATTACATGGATCCGCTGAACCTCATCGGATACTTCGGTGCGTGGGCGCTGGTCGGCATCCTCGTGGTCGTGTTCGTGGAGTCGGGTGTGCTGTTCCCGATCCTGCCCGGCGACTCGCTGCTCTTCGTGGCCGGCATGCTGGCCGCGGGCAACGCCGCCCAGGACGTGGCGGCGCAGGCGAATTTCCAGCTGTGGCAGCTGCTGGTGTTCATCCCCATCGCCGCCATCCTCGGCGGCCAGGTCGGCTATTGGATCGGTCGAAGCGTCGGCACCTCGATGTTCAAGCCGGACGCGCGCGTCCTCAAGCAGAAGTACCTCGACGAGGCACACGTCTTCTTCGAGGAGCGTGGCCCCTTCGCCATTGTGCTGGCGCGCTTCGTCCCCATCGTGCGGACGCTGGCACCCATCACAGCGGGTGCCGCCAAGATGAGCTACCCCAAGTTCGCGCTCTTCAACATCATCGGCGCCGTCGTCTGGGGCGTTGGCCTGACCCTGCTGGGCTTCTGGCTGGGCAGCTTCCAGATCATCCAGAAGCTGCTGGAACCCATCTTCATTCTGATCGTGCTGCTGTCGGTGCTGCCGATCTTCCTCGAGTGGTTCAAGCGCCGCCGCGCGGCCAAGCGCGCGGGCATCGCCGGCGAGCCGGCACCCGAGCAGTCCTAGAGTTCGAGGGCAGCGGCCAGTTCGCGCAGCGCAGGCCGCGGGTCGATCACCGGGCTGTCCCCCAGCACCTGCAGCACGACGTGATCGGCCCCCGCGTCGAGGTGCGCCTGGACTGAGGCGGCCGCCTCCTCGACCGCGCCCATGCCGACGAGCGCGCGTGCCAGCCGGTCGGAGCCACCCGGAACCAGGTCGGACTCGTCGAAGCCCTGGCGCAGCCACGAGTTCCGGTAGTTCGGCAGGGTGCTGTAGACGTTCAGATGCCCGTGCGCCCATGCCAGCTGTTCCTCGGCTGTGCCACCGACTGCCACGGCCTGCTCGGAGACGATCCACTTGTCGGGGCCCAAGATGTCGCGCGTGACGCGGGTCTGGGAGGGCAGCACCAGGTAGGGATGCGCTCCGTCGGCGTCCGTGCCGGACAGTTCGATCATCTTGGGACCGAGCGCGGCGAGAAGCCGGACAGGCCTGCCCGCGCCGGGTTCGATCGCCTCGGGGACGGCCGCCATCTTCTCCAGATAGCCGCGCATGGTCGCCAACGGCTTGGCATACGTGCCACCCATGCCGTGTTCCACCAGCGGGGCATGGCTGACGCCGAGTCCGAGAATGAACCGGCGTGGGAACAGCGCACTGATGGTGCGGGCACCCGTCTCGGCGGCCGAGGGGATGCGGACGTGAATGTTGGCGATGCCGGTGCCGACGACCAGCCGCTCGGTGGCGTTCAGGAACGCCATCGACTGTGTCAGGCACTCCTTGCCCGTCACCTCGGGGATGAAAAGCGAACCAAAGCCCAGTGATTCGATCTCACGGGCCACCTTGAGTGCATCAGGCATGGCCCACGTCTCGCTGGCCCACCAGACACCGACGCGGCTGGGGAAGTCGATGTCAGGGCGCTGGGGGGAGGTCATCCCCCGATGTTATGCCTTGAACCTTCCGGCGAATCCCCGCAGTGGCACGTCGGCGCTGGTGAGCAGTCCCGGAGGCGCGGCCACCACCGAGGCTATGGCGTTGAGCGCGGGCAGGCCGGTGACGGTCATGCCGATCGAGGCGAAGTTCTCGGGGTTGGACAGGTCAACGCCGGGCTTGGGGAAGATCATGTGCTTGTTGTAGATGCACGGGTCACCCTTGATCTGAGTGATGTAGCAGCCCTTGATATCCCAGCTCGGGTCCGTGTGCGGGGTCATCTGCCACTCCAGGTGGGTCTCGACCCTCGGCACACCGTTCACCATGCCCTGGTAGCGGATGTAGTTGCCGCCGAGCGACCCCTTGGGCAGGGTGTACCAGCCCAGGTCGACGTCCTTGGTGCAGGCGCCGAGTTCGTAGCTGAACTTGACCTCGTCGAGTTCCAGGCCGAAGCAATCGGCCATCATCAGCACGCTGTCGGCGAAGACGCGGGTGTACTTCTCCAACTTGCCCGGGATCGACGGATCGTCAACAGGCAGTCCGTAGCCGACCTCGATCCAGGTGTCCTTGCTGTGGTGACACGAGACGTCGACCGACTCGATGGTGGTGACGTTCTCGATCTCGGCGACATCGGCCGAGCACACCACACCGAGGATCTGGTTGACCCCCGGGTTCATTCCGGTGCCGTAGAAGGTGGACCCGCCGCGCTCACACGCCTGCGCCAGCAGCTGTGTCACCGGCATGCCCGAGGGATGCGGGTGGTTGGTGTCGCGGTGCCAGCCGGTGATCCAGTCGGCGGTGGTGACGATGTTGATACCGGCCTCGAGCACCTTGACGTAGAGGTCCTCATCCGGAAAGACACCATGGAACGTCAGCACATCGGGTTTGGCGGCGATGATCTCATCCACCGAACCCGTGGCGATAACCCCGATCGGTGGTAGGCCCACGATCTCGCCGGCGTCACGACCGACCTTGTCGGGCGAGTAGCAGTGCAGCCCAACCAGTTCGAGGTCGGTGCGGTTGCCGATCCGCTTGATCATCTCGGAGCCGACGTTGCCCGTCGCCACCTGAAAGACACGTATGGGTGAATTCATCACTACCTCAAACCTTCTCGTTGGTTGACGCGAGGTCGGCGGCGCTGCCGCCGGAGTCTGATTTGGCGGCACCGCCGCCGCGACCATCTGGATAGAACTGCATGGCCCACTTCCGGATCGCGGTGAAGCCCTCGTACTCCGATGTCGACAGGGCCGGCGGATCCGAGTAGCGCTGGTGACTCCAGATGTATATGTCCTGGGCGAACTGGCGGATGACCTCGTCGCCGAACTCCGCTGCTTTCGCTCGCGCCCGCTCCTGGCGTGCGGGATCGTCGGACTTGCCGGGCGTGCGCCCGATGTAGACCATGAAGCGCACATCCGAGGTGGCGTCGTCGACCGGCGTGACTGCTGAGATCGTGCGGTTGTCGATCATCCCCCAGCTCTTGGTCACCGCGATGCCCAGACCGCCGTTGATGGCCTCGACGCCACTGTTGACGTCCTCGATCCGCTGGCCGTCATCGCCTTCGAACGTGATGGTGAAGTCCACGTAGGACACCGCGTCGGCGAAGTCGTGGCGGGTGAACACCGGCACGATCGGCGTCTTGTGCACGAACTTGAAGTGCGCGAAGTCGACACCGTTCTCGAGCACGTACTGCGGGTGCATCTCGAGGGTCTCGCGGTACAGGCGCTGTTGCGGGTAGTAGTCGGCGGCGCTGCTGCCGTCGGCGAAGCTCGCGAAAACGTCCGGGGCTTCGAAGAACGGCTCGCGCCCCTCGACGTCGTGCCAGATGTAGATCGACTCGTTGCGCTCTGCCACCGGGTAGGTCCGCATACGGCGGCCCCGGTTGGGGCGCGGCTCATACGGGATACAGACGTTGCGGCCCTCGCTGTTCCACTGCCAGCCGTGGAACGGGCATTCGATCACCTCGCCCTCGACATGGCCGCCGAAACCGAGATGGGCGCCGAGATGCTCGCAGTAGGCGTTCATGACGGTCACCTGGCCGGACGCCGAGCGCCACGCGACCATCTCGGTGTCGAAGTACTTCATGGCGTGCACTTCGCCGACACCGACCTGGTCTGACCACGCGACCTGAAACCATCCGGTCGGCTTCATCGAGAGTGGCGGTTTGGCCATTCGACAAGAATCACAGAGGGCTCTACGATTCGTCAAGTGTCTGGGAAGATCGTGGAGCCGGTTGAGTCCCGACGGACAAACCGTCGCGGCGAGGCGACCCGCGACGCCATGCTCGAGGCTGCGCTGCGGGCACTGGCCACCGGTGACGCGTCCGCCGCGTCGGCCAACCGCATCGCCAAGGATGCCGGCGTCACCTGGGGCGCGGTGAAGTACCAGTTCGGCGATATCGACGGGTTGTGGGCCGCCGTGCTGCGCCGCACCGCCGAGCGCCGTGGCCAGGTCGACTCGCTCTTCGCGCAAGCGCTCATCGGCACCCACTCCCACGCCAATCCCGCTGCGCCCCTTGCCGAACGCGTAGCGGCGATCATTGACCTGCTGTTCGACGGGCTCAGCGCGCCCGACTCACGGGCCATCGAGACACTGCGGGCGGCGTTGCCGCGTGACGGTGACGAACTGGAGCGACTGTTCCCGCAGACCAGCGCCGAGCTGCAGTCGTGGGGTCGCAGCTGGATCGAGGCCTGCCAGACGGCGTTCGCCGGCGTCGACGTCGACCCCGAGCGCGTTCGCGAGGTCGCCTCGTTCATTCCCGGCGCGATGCGCGGCCTTGCCTCGGAGCGTCAGCTCGGCTCCTACTACGACCTGGAACTGGCCCGCCGCGGGCTGACCAGT
Organism: Mycolicibacterium sp. YH-1; assembly: GCF_022557175.1. The sequence continues at coordinate 6,105,852 of NZ_CP092915.1, forward strand.
GCGATCGTCAACTACCTACGGGACTCCCGGCCCCAAGCACCTCAGACCTGAAGCCGGCCCGACAGCACGTGAGCCTGCTCGAGCAGCAGCGTGCCCAACTCGTGGTGACGCTCCGGCTTGAACCGCGTCTCGACGCCGGTGAGGCTGAGTGCCCATGCGGGTCTGCCGCCTCGGTCGAACACCGCCGCGCCGATGCCCCAGCTGCCCTCGACGATCAACGCCGGGTTCACCGCGTAACCGGTGTGCCGTGCGGCGGCGATGCGGGCACGGATCGCCGCCTCGGAATGCGCGGGCCCCCAACCCGATTCCGGCTGGACGCGGCTGAAGTACCCGTCGACGTCGCGGTCCGGCAGATGGGAGAGAATCGTCAGACCGGCACTGGCGACGCCGAGCGGGAACCTGATCCCGACGTGCAGCACGTGCGAACGCAGCGGGAAGCTGCCCTCCTCACTGAGCACGCAGACCGTCTCATCGCCACGCCGGGCCGAGAAGAACGCGCTCTCACCGGTCTCGCGGGCCAACCGCGTGATCACCGCACGGGCCTGGTCTGTCACGTCGTACCGATAGGCGGCACCCACCCCGAGGAGGTAGAGCTCGGGCCCCAGCGACCAGCGTCCCGACTTGGGGTCCCGCGCCACGAGGTGTTCCTCGGCAAGCGACACCAGCAGTCGGTGGGCCGTCGGGCGAGCGAGGCCCGCCTCCTTGCCCAACTCGGTCGTGGACGCCCCTGCCGGTTCGGCGGCGGCGACCGCCCGCAGCATGGCGCCGACCCGCGCGACGACGTTCGCCCCCGGCGATTGTGCGACCACGCCCCGATCCTAGGCGTTCATTCAGTGAACACCAAGGCGGTGGACGCTCACTCTGCGAGCACTTTGCAGCTCCCCGCCGCGCTGGGCTTGATTCCACTCAAACGTTCGTTGTTCAGTAGCTATCAAGCGAATCGATTGGCGACGCGATGCCCGCGCCATGAGAATTCGGGCGTTTGCAGAATGAACGTGGAATCGCGCACGAAGGAGAGCCATGTCCTCGAAGGTCTACTCATCGGCCGCCGATGCCGTCTCCGACATCACCGACGGCGCAACCCTCGCGGTCGGCGGCTTCGGGTTGTGCGGCATTCCGGACCAGCTGATCGAGGCCATCGCAGCATCGTCGGCAACCGATCTCGAGGTGTTCTCGAACAACTGCGGCGTCGACGGTGTCGGTCTCGGTGTGCTGCTGGGGCTCGGCCGGGTACGACGCGTCACCGCGTCCTACGTCGGCGAGAACAAGGAGTTCGCACGCCAGTACCTCGCAGGCGAGCTGGAGGTCGAACTCACCCCGCAGGGCACGCTCGCCGAGCGCATGCGCGCGGGCGGTGCCGGCATCCCCGCGTTCTTCACCCCCGCAGGTGTCGGCAGCCCGGTGTCCGACGGCGGCCTCCCGTGGCGGTACGCGCCCGACGGATCGATCGCCGTCGCGTCACCGCCCAAGGAGATCCGGGTGTTCAAGGGCAAGCGCTACGTACTCGAGGAGTCGATCAACGCCGACTTCGCGCTCGTACACGCCAAACTCGGGGACACCAGCGGCAATCTCGTCTTCAACAAGACGGCCATGAACTTCAACCCGCTCGCCGCGATGGCGGGCCGCATCACCATCGCCCAGGTCGAGGAGTTGGTCGAGCCGGGCGAGATCGACCCGGCCGCAGTGCATCTCGCGGGCGTCTTCGTGCAGCGCATCGTGCACACCGGACCGCAGGACAAGAAGATCGAGAAACGCACCGTCAGCGAATCGAAGGGAACCGCCCAGTGAGCAGCGCCGAGAACACCGTCGCGACCGCAGGCTGGAACCGCAACCAGATGGCCGCCCGCGCCGCCGCGGAGATGATCGACGGCGAGTACGTCAACCTTGGTATCGGGCTTCCGACGCTGATCCCCGGCTACCTCAGCGGCGACGTGCACGTCACGCTGCACTCGGAGAACGGCATCCTCGGGACGGGTCCCTATCCAGAAGATGACGCCGTCGATCCCGACCTGATCAACGCTGGCAAGGAGACCGTGACGGTCAATGCCGGTGCGGCGTATTTCGATTCGTCACTGTCGTTCGGCATGATCCGCGGCGGGCACATCGACACCGCGGTGCTGGGTGGCATGGAGGTCTCCAAGAACGGCGACCTGGCCAACTGGATGGTGCCCGGCAAGATGGTCAAGGGCATGGGCGGCGCCATGGACCTCGTGCACGGCGCGGCCCGCGTCATCGTCGTGATGGAGCACACCGACCGCGCTGGCCACCCGAAGATCGTTCCCACCTGCACGCTGCCGCTGACCGGTCAGGGTGTCGTCGACCGCATCATCACCAATCTGTGCGTCATCGACGTGCCCGGTGACGGACGGCTCATCCTGCGCGAACTGGCGCCGGGAGTCAGCGTGGACGACGTCGTCTCCGCGACCGGCGCCGAGCTGACCGTCGACCTGGACTGAGCGACGGTTCAGTCGGCGGTGTCGTCCTTGGTGACATCGTCTTTGGTGGCGTCGTCCTTGGCCGCATCGTCTTCTGCGGCATCGCCTTCGGGGGCTTCGGTGACCTCGACTTCGGTGGCGTCACCGGCGCTCAGCGTGTGGGCGGCCTCCATCAGCATCCACCCGGACAGCTGAACCGACAGATCCTTTTCCGGGATCGCGGAGGCGTTCACCGCGCCCGCAACGAACTGTGCCTCCTGGCCGCCCGCCGTTGGCAGCTCGGCGGTTTGGTCCCAGAACGCGCCGAACAGCGGTAGCCCGTCGACCGTCTGCCGGTTGTCCCACGCCGCCTCGGCCGACTTGAGCACCAGGTCACTGGCCGTGGCCCGCGCCTCGGCGTCCTCGGGGGTGATGTCGGGCAGCGTCGTCGCGGTCAGCGCCAGATAGCGCGCGGTGATGCCGTTGAACAGCCCGCCGTCACCGCCGCCTGCGCCCTGGATGACGCCTTCGGGGGCCATGTTGTCCCGGATCGCCGCGACCAGCCGGTGCACGCGCAGCGCGTGCCGGGTGTCCTGGGTGCGCGCGGCGAGTTCGGTCTCGAGGCCCAGCACCACACCCTGGCAGTAGGTGTACTGCGCGCGGACCAATGAGCCCGCCTTGATGCCGTCGAACACCAGGTGGGTCTCGGGATCGATGAGCGTCTCGTCGATCCAGTCGGCCATCTGCTGGGCGCGGCGCAGCCGGTCGTCATAGCGGGCCAGAAAGATGCCAGCCGGACCGTTGGCCGGGGCGTTGAAGAACTGGTCCTGCTTGCGCCACGGGATGCCACCGCCGTCCTCGGGCACCCATGAGTTAAGGAATTGATCGGCCAGCTTGTTCAGCGCCTTGTGCCGCTGCACGCCGCACAGCCGGTCCGCCCGCTCCAAGGCCAGCGCCAGCCACGCCATGTCGTCGTAGTAGTCGTTGGTCCATCCGGTGTTGCGCAGCCAGTGGGCGCGGATCTGCCGTTCGATGCGCTTGAGTCGTTCGGGCTGCGGGTCGCGGACCTGGGCGTCGACCAGGCAGTCCAACAGGTGGGCCTGCCACCAGTAGTGCCATGTGCCGTACAACAGGTACTTGCGCGCCCACGGCCAGGCGACGACACCGAGCTGTGTGCCCGGCAACTGCCACAGTTTTCGAAGGTGACGCTTCTCGATCGCGGCTTCTGCGCTAGCCGCACGGTTGGCCCAGAGCTGATCCATGACGTTGATCCTGCCCTACCAGGCGCTACCGAGGTCGGCATGTTGCGCTATCCAGGCGTGCATCGCAATGCCCGCCGCGACGGCCGCGTTGACGCTGCGGGTGGAACCGAACTGGGCGATCGACACCGTTGTGGCGGCGCCGTCCCTGGTGTCGTCGGTGATACCCGGTCCCTCCTGGCCGAACACCATCAAGCAGTTTCGCGGCAGCGTCGTGTGCTCGATCCGCACGGCGCCCGGCACGTTGTCCACCGCGACCACGACCAGACCCGCGTCCGCGGCGAACGCCAGCAGATCGGCCGTCGTGTCATGGTGCGCCAGACGCTGATAGCGATCGGTCACCATCGCACCGCGTCGGTTCCATCGGCGTTTACCGACGATGTGCACGGTGTCGACGGCGAACGCGTTCGCGGTGCGGACCACCGTCCCGATGTTGGCGTCGCTGCCGAAGTTCTCGATCGCGATGTGCAGCGGGTGCCTGCGGGTGTCGATATCGGCGACGATCGCCTCTCGCGTCCAGTACCTGTAGGCGTCGACGACGTTGCGGGTGTCGCCATCACGCACCAGGTCCGGGTCGTACCGCGGATCATCGGGTAGCGGCCCGCGCACGTCGATGTCCCACGGCCCAACACCCGGGGCAGCGCCCCATTCGGTGGGACCCACCTCAGTCACGCGTGGTCCACACCGCGGCATGCGTCCCGATCACCGACATAGTCGGATAGAGCAGCGCGGCGTTGATCTCCCCCTGCGTGCAGAGCGACGCGCGCACGGAGATGGCGTCCAGCGCGGCGTCGGGGAGGACCAGCAGTGACGCACCGTAGGCCGAGCACGCGTGCGACAGACCGCGTCCGGGCAGCGTGGGTGCCACCACGATCATCAGAGGACCGCCGCGTGCGAGCGCCTCATCGCGATATCTGGCTGCCACGCCACCGATCTCGAGACCGAGCAGCATGTAGCCATTGCCCTCGAATGCGGTCGGATCGCCGAGTGCCGTGGGCTCCAGCTTTGCGCCGTCCGCGCGGAAGGCGTCGACGCTAGTGGTCTGCAGCCGCAGGCCCGTGTCGTTCTCGTTGATGGGCGGTAGTCCGACCGGGAAGGACGCTGGATAGGCCACCGTCGTGCCCGGGATCCGATCCTGCGGGGAGTACGCGTACACGCCGCGCACCTGCGCCTGGTCCCGCATCGGGCCCAGGCACACCGTGCCGGAGAGCGTGTCGGGACCCGCGGTGGCGGGTTGCGTGCTCAGGCTGGTGACGTCGGCGCACCCGCCGATGGCGTTGGACTCGATCGGGTGGACCAGCGCCCCGTAGAGGCCGAACCGGATGCTCTCCGGTTTGGCATGGGGTGCAGCGGGATCCGTCGGGGCGGCGTCGACGTCGACGAGTACGTAGTCGCCCTCGAACCGAAGATTGGCCACCGACAGGTTCCAGCCCAAGACCGCCTGGGACTCACCGATCTTGACCGACTGCGCCCCGTACGGGCCCGCCGCATCGGCGTCACCCGAACAGGACACCAGAGCGGCTGTCGTGACGACGGCCAACACGGTCGCGACTAGTGCCCGCACTGCGCGCACGTCAGGTTCGCCCACGGCCGCGGCCAACGACCTTGGTCATGGCGCGCACCAGGTTTCGCGGAACCATCCGCCCGCCTGTGGTGAGCAACTTGTACTGCAGACCCGGCACGATGACCACCTGCCCCTTGGCGACGCCTGCCAGCGTGTCGCGGACGACGTCGTTGACCTCGAGCCACAGGATCGACGGGGTGCCAGCCATGTCGATACCGGCCCGTTCGTGAAACTCGGTGCGTACGAAACCCGGGCACAGTGCGTGCACGCCGACCCCGGTGCCACCGAGGCCGTTGGCCAGTCCCTCGGAGAACGCGATGACCCAGGCCTTGGATGCCGAGTAGGTCGAGCCCCGGCCCGGCAGCAGACCGGCGACGCTGGCGACGTTGATCACCGTGCCCGCGCCGTCGGCGAGCATTGGCGGCAGTGCCGCGTGGGTCAGTGCCATGACGGCCGTCACGTTGACGTCGAGCTGCGACTGCAGGACGGCGAGGTCAGCCGACCAGAACTCGCCCGACGTGCCGAATCCGGCATTGTTCACCAGGATTCGCACACCGCGGGACAGCCGTTCGGCGACCTTCGCACGATCGGCCTCGACGGCCAGGTCGGCTGGCAGAACCTCAACGTGCGCGCCAGCCACGTCGTGCAGTTCGGCGGCGAGCAGCTCAAGTCGTTCGACGTCGCGGGCGACCAGGATCAGGTCGTAACCGTCGGTGGCGTAGCGGCGGGCGAACCCCGCGCCCAGCCCGGACGTCGGCCCGGTGATCATGGCGACGGGACGTGGCATTCCGACAGGCTACTCAACGACTGGATGCTCGACGACCAGCGCATGCCCCCGCGGCGGTGACGCCGTCGGGGCTAGCGCTGATAGTGCGGCGACTGGCGGATGTTGCGAGCCGGCGGACGCTGCTGGGTGTAACGACCCACGTCGGCCCGACTCGGCGGCTGGTCGCCACGGCCCGCGGGCAGCGCCGGTGCCGCCGCGAGCGGACGGCCGGGTGAGCCTCCGCGCCGGGCCAGGGACGGACCCGTGACGCCGTTGGGGCTGGGCTGCGGGACGGGCGGAAGCACGCGGAGCAGATCGTTGAACTGCCGCACGGTGAGCAGACCCTCATCCCACTGCGCGCGGGTGCTGGTGACCGGCATGGCCACGAGCGTCCAGTTCTGCTCGTTCCACATGATCTCGGCGCAGTCCGGGGCGGCGTGGGCGAACGTCACCATGCGGCGATCGCACGCGCGGCGCGCGGCGTCGAGGTTGGTCGAGTAGACCATCCGCGGGCCAATGGCGCCGAGCAGCCACACATCGCTCTCGCGGGGCTCCTTGATGTCCTTGAGCCGGACATCGACGACGACGTTGGTGCCGACCTTGCGGTGCAGCGCGATAACGGTCGCGACGTCCTCGAGATCGAAGATGAAGACGGCCTCGCCACGGATCTGACCGAGGACCACGTTCTTGGCTGACACATCGCCGACGGTGGACATCACGCCGCGCTTCCAGCGCTTGACGATGTCACCTGATTCCTGCTCGTAGTCGAATCCGTGCGACTTCGCCCAGGACTTACGGCGACGGCCCAACCCGCGTCGACGGTCAACGTCGACGTACAGCAACACGGCCGCACCCACGAAACAGAGTGCGGACAACGTGAACCAGAGAGGAACCATTGCCCCCAGCCTACTTGTTGGTAGCGGTTTCGTTCGAACTCGAACAGATCACAACCCGGTCACGTGGCGACTCGTTTTGCCGAGCAGACGCAAAGTCCCCTCATCCGGGCTGAATGAGGGGACTTTCCGTCTGGTGGCGGGGGATAACTCAGCTCAAGACGAGGCCATCGCCGTCGGCTGTGACGTCGACCCGAACGGTGTCGCCGTCGTACACCTCACCCGCCAGCAGCATCTTGGCCAGCTGGTCACCGATGGCCTGCTGCACCAACCTGCGCAGCGGACGAGCACCGTAGAGCGGGTCGAAACCGCGCTCTGCCAGCCACTGCTTGGCAGGCAGCGACACCTCAAGGGTCAGCCGTCGCTGCGCCAGCCGCTTCTGCAGCTGATCCAGCTGGATGTCGACGATGCGGACCAGCTCATCGGGCTGCAGCGCATCGAATATCAGCACGTCGTCGAGCCGGTTGATGAACTCCGGCTTGAACGCCGCGCGGACCGCCGCCATCACCTGCTCCTCGGTGCCGCCCGACCCGAGGTTGGACGTCAAGATGAGGATGGTGTTGCGGAAGTCGACGGTGCGACCCTGCCCGTCGGTCAACCTGCCCTCGTCGAGGACCGCCAACAGCACGTCGAACACGTCGGGGTGAGCCTTCTCGACCTCGTCGAACAGCACGACCGTGTACGGACGCCTGCGCACCGCCTCGGTGAGCTGGCCACCCTGGTCGTAGCCGATGTAGCCGGGAGGCGCACCGACCAGACGCGCGACGGAGTGCTTCTCGCCGTACTCGCTCATGTCGATGCGAACCATCGCCCGCTCGTCGTCGAACAGGAAGTCCGCCAGCGCCTTGGCCAGCTCGGTCTTGCCGACGCCAGTGGGGCCCAGAAACAGGAACGAGCCCGTCGGGCGGTTGGGGTCGGCGACCCCGGCCCGGCTCCGGCGCACGGCATCGGACACGGCCTGCACGGCCTTGTGCTGCCCGACGACACGCTTGCCGAGTTCGTCCTCCATGCGCAGCAGCTTGGCGGTCTCGCCCTCGAGCATCCGTCCGGCGGGGATGCCGGTCCAGGCCGCCACCACCTCGGCGATGTCGTCGGGGCCGACCTCCTCCTTGAGCATGACGTTCTCCTGCGCCTGCGCCTGGGGCAGCGCGGCGTCGAGCTTCTTCTCGATCTCGGGGATCCGGCCGTACCGCAGCTCGGCCGCCTTGGCCAGGTCGCCGTCACGCTCGGCTCGCTCGGACTCACCGCGGAGGTTGTCCAGCTGTTCCTTGAGGTCACGGACGACGTCGATGGCACCCTTCTCGTTCTGCCACCGGGTGGTCAGCTGGGAGAGCTTCTCCTTGTGGTCGGCCAGTTCGGCGCGGAGCTTCTCCAGCCGTTCCTTGGACGCGTCGTCCTCCTCCTTGGCCAGCGCCATCTCCTCGATCTCCAGCCGGCGGACCAGCCGCTCGACCTCGTCGATCTCGACGGGACGGGAGTCGATCTCCATGCGCAGCCGCGAACCGGCCTCGTCGACCAGGTCGATCGCCTTGTCCGGGAGGAAGCGCGAGGTGATGTAGCGGTCGGACAGTGTGGCCGCCGCCACCAGCGCGGAGTCGGTGATCCGCACGCCGTGGTGCACCTCGTAGCGGTCCTTGAGGCCGCGCAGGATGCCGATGGTGTCCTCCACCGACGGCTCGCCCACCATCACCTGCTGGAAGCGCCGCTCCAGGGCGGCGTCCTTCTCGATGTACTTGCGGTACTCCTCGAGCGTGGTGGCACCGACCATGCGTAGTTCACCGCGGGCCAGCATCGGCTTGATCATGTTGCCCGCGTCCATCGCCGACTCGCCGCTGGCGCCCGCACCCACGATGGTGTGCAGTTCGTCGATGAACGTGATGACCTGACCGGCCGAGTTCTTGATGTCGTCCAGGACGGCCTTGAGCCGCTCCTCGAACTCACCGCGATACTTGGCGCCGGCAACCATGGACCCCATGTCCAGCGAGACGACGGTCTTGTCGCGCAGGCTCTCCGGCACGTCGCCGGCGATGATGCGCTGGGCCAGACCCTCGACGATCGCGGTCTTGCCAACACCGGGCTCGCCGATGAGCACCGGGTTGTTCTTGGTGCGCCGGCTCAGCACCTGCACGACGCGACGAATCTCGTTGTCGCGCCCGATGACCGGGTCCAGCTTGCCCTCCCGGGCGAGTGCGGTCAGGTCGGTGGAGTACTTCTCCAACGCCTGGTAGGTGGCCTCCGGGTCGGGACTGGTGACCCGCGCGCTGCCACGGACCTTGACGAACGCCTCACGCAGAGCCTGCGGGGATGCGCCTGCGCCGGTGAGCAGCTTGGCCACGTCGCTGTCCCCGGTGGCCAGTCCGACCATCAGGTGTTCGGTCGAGACGTACTCGTCGTCCATCTCGGTCGCGAGATGCTGCGCTGCGGTGATCGCAGCGAGCGATTCACGGGACAGCTGCGGTGTCGAATTGGCACCGCTGACACTCGGCAGCCGTTCGACCATGCGCTCGGCCTCGGCACGAATGATGGCGGGATCGACACCGACCGCTTCCAACAGCGGGGCGGCGATGCCGTCGTTCTGGGTCAGCAACGCCATCAATAGATGGGCTGGGCGAATTTCGGGGTTGCCTGCAGCGGTCGCCGCCTGCAGTGCTGAAGTCAGCGCCGCCTGCGTCTTGGTGGTCGGGTTGAAGGAGTCCACAACACCTCACCTTTCTTGGTTTCATACGGCTGGGGAGAAATGCTTCTCGCGTTGTTCAACGCAGTCAAGGTTGAGTCTGTTCCGCTCAACTCTAGCCAATTTTGGCGACATCGCGCATTTCCCGCGGCGTCATTCGACGCGGCAGGGCTAACGTCTGCATATGTCCGAGTCCGGCTTCGGCGATTTCGAGTTCGAACGGAAGTTCTTCCTCCACGAAGTTCCTGCCGTCGCAACCTCTGATCCCAGTCCCATGCTGATCGTGCAGGCCTATCTGTTCGCGTCCGACGGCTACGCGGTACGGGTCCGCCTGCAGGGACCCGCCCCCGGCGAATGGGACACCACCGCCGGCGCACTGGTGGAATCGCTTGGCGACGACGCGATGGGCACCATGACGGCGAAGGGCCCTGCCACCGGCGGCACCCGCTATGAGGCCGAACGAAGCCTCGATCCACTGGTCGTCGGGCAGATCATCGCGCGCACGGAGCATGTCGTCGCCAAGGTGCGCTACTCCGTCTGGCTCGGTGAGGACGGCTGGATCATCGACCGGTTCCTGGCGGGCAACGCTCCCCTGGTGCTCTCCGAGGTCGAGCGCGGCGGCCCCGTGACCGATCTGGTGATACCCCAGTTCTGCGCGACCGAGGTGTCCGAGGACGACCGGTTTCGCAACGAGTTCCTGGCGCACCACCCGTTCGGCGCATGGGCCGAGGACTACCGACGCGAACTCGATCTGCTCGGCCCGACTTTCGTCGACACCCTGGGCCACAACCAGTTCGAGGCCCGACGCGCTGGTGAGCACCTGTGAAACCCGAAGCTCGTCGGGCCCGCGTACTTTTATGAGGTAGTGCCACCCCGGCCGGCCAGTCCGGCCCACCACGTCTCGATGGTCGCACTGAACTCTGCTGGTGCATCGGATTGCGGAAAGTGGCCAACTCCCCGGAGAACTGCCGTGGTGTGATTGGGGAAGGTCGCCTCCAAACGCACTCGATACTTGTCGGTGAAGATCGGATCCGCGTCGGCCCACACGATAAGGGTGGGCAACTGCGCGAGTGCGCCGAGTTGGCCGGCGAGAGTGGTGAAGAACTCGCGCGCTCCGACGAGTTCACCGGGAAGTGCGGCGCAGGCCTGGCGACGCTCGGGCGTGAGCGTCGCCTCGCGGTAGTGCGCCATCTCGACTTCGGAGAGCTTGCGGCGCTTGTGCGATGACGGGATGAAGATGTTGACCAACGGGTTGAACCGTCTCATCAGCGCGCGTCCCATCGCCCCTCCCATACCGCGGGAGAACACCTCGCTGCTCAGGTCTCCGTTCAACGGCCATGCCCATGTGTTGCTCAAGATGAGACGCTCGAACGCCTCGGGCCGCTGCTGGGCGGCGTACAGGCCCAGCGGCCCGCCCCAGCCGTGCCCGACCAGGGTCAGTTCTGACAGGTCAAGGTGATCGAGGAAGGACACCAGTAGATCAGCGTGGTCCTGCGCCAGAAACCGATAGTCGGCAGCGCCGGTGGACAGACCGAACCCTGGAAAGTCCAGGGCGATGCACCGAAACCGGTCCCGCAGGGCCGCAATGACTTCGCGGTACACGAAGGACCAGACCGGATTGCTGTGCAGCATCAGCAGGATCGGCCCCGAACCCTCGTCGACGTAGTGCACGACGTTGCCGTCCAGCTCCACGAAGCGGCTCTCGAAGGGGAACAACTCGTCGTCCACCCACGCCGGACGCTCGCCCACAGGTTGCGTTGTCATGTCCCAGCCTTCCTTGACTCGGCTTGATAATCTCAAGTGAAGATGAAATTAACAAGCCTCGCCGATAGCGGACCGGAGCGGCCACATGAACGGAATTCTCGGCGAGGTCCTCGCCGCACACGGCGGCGCCCAAAGCTGGCAGTCCGTTTCCGTGATCAGAGCGCGGGGACGCCTGGGTGGCCTGCTGCCTAAACGCTTCCCCGGCAACAAGCTTGCGGACTTCACCGTTGAGGTCCACGTCGCCGAGCAACACACGGTCCTCCACGACTTCCCGTACGCCGGTCGGCGCGCCGTGTTCGACCGGGGCGACGTCCGGATCGAGACCCGCGACGGCGAACGCCTCAGCACCCGAACCGACCCACGTTCGGTCTTCCACGGGCTCAGCGGAATTCACCGCAATGTCGCGTGGGACCCGCTCGATACCGCTTACTTCGCCGGATACGCGTTCTGGAACTACCTGACCGCACCACTGCTGCTCACCCGCGGCGACATCACCGTCGCCGAGGGCGAGCCATGGTTGGATTCCGGGCAGCTTTGGCGACGACTCCAGGCAACGTTCGACGGGCCACTGGCCACTCATTGCCAGCAGCAGACGTTCTACGTCGATACCGACGGATTGATCCGCCGCCACGACTTCGTCGCCGAACCAGTGGGCAACTGGGCCAGGGCCGCCCTCTACTGCGGCGAGCACCGCGAGTTCGACGGGCTCGTCTTCCCCACCCGGCGGCGCGTACTCCCGCGAGGCCCCGGCAGCCGAGTCCTGCCTCGGCCAACCCTGCTGGCGCTCGACTTCGATGACATCGAGGTCGAGCGATGACCACGCGCTCCTATCGCCAGTACTGCGGTTTGGCGCGGGCACTCGACGTCGTGGGCAACCGGTGGAGCCTGCTCATCGTGCGCGAACTTCTCGGGGGCCCGGCCCGCTACGGACAACTTCAGGCCGGGTTGCCCGGGATCGCCACCAACCTGCTGGCCGAGCGCCTGCGCGAATTGGAGGAAGCGGGTGTGGTCCAGCGCCAGCTCGATACCGACAGCAATGGCGTCGCCTACGCGCTGACGCCGTGGGGTGCTGAACTGCGCGGCCCAATCGCCGCCCTGGTGGGCTGGAGTACGCCGCTCATGGTTTCCGGCCCGCAAGGCGACAGCTTTCGAACTCACTGGTTGGTGGTGGCGCTCGAGTCACTATTGGCTGGCAGACGAAACAAGGTTGCGACGACCATCGGTGTCGAGGCCGGCGGCGCAACCGTCACGGTGCGCGTCGACAGGACTGGTACCCACGCCGTGCTCGACGTCGGTGCGCAACCCGAGACTGTCCTGCGCGCAGAACCCATGGTTGTACTCGGCCTGGCGTCGGGAATGCTGACCGTCGAGCAGGCGATCTCCGCGGGGGAATTCCGCGGCAACAGGCAGGATCTCGCCGCGGTACTAGGCCGCGACTGACGGGCCGCAGGTTCCGCACGCCACGTCCCCGCTGCGCCAATCGGTCGCCGCGCGGGCACGGGTTTGTCTAGAGTCAGGCATGTTGCTGAGGGGGGCTCGTGGACATCAACACCGTGACGGAGGTCGTTCGGCGACCGGCCGAGATCCCCGGCTCCGACTGGCGATCGGGGGACGCGTGGTTGGCCGGGGGGACGTGGCTGTTCTCCGATCGGCAGCCCGATATCCGCCGCCTCATCGATCTGGTGCCGCTGGGCTGGGACGACCTTTCGGTGACCGACTCCGGTCTGGAAATCGGCGCCATGTGCACCATCCGCGACCTTTACGATTTCAGCGCGCCCGCGCAGTGGCCGGCCGCGTCGCTACTGCCCATCAGTTGTGAGGCGTTCCTCGCATCGTTCAAGGTCTGGAACTCCGCGACCGTCGGCGGCAACATCTGCATGTCGTTGCCCGCAGGGCCGATGATCACCATGACCGTCGCGCTCGATGCGACCTACACGTTGCAGGACACCGACGGTTCCCAACGCACCGTGGACGCAGCCGATTTCGTGACCGGTAACCACACGAACATCCTGCGGCCAGGGGAACTGTTGCAGCGGGTGAGCATTCGCCTCGACGCGCTGCGCAGGCGGCACGCCCACCGCCGGTTCACCCTGACCCAGCTCGGCCGCTCGACGATCTTCATGGTCGCCACGCAGTCGCCGGACGGATCCGATCTCGCACTGACCATCACCGCGGCCACCACGCGTCCGGTCACGCTGGCATTCGACACGATGCCCGACGCCGAGGCGCTGACCCGACGCATCGATGAGCTGGACGATGCGCTGTGGTTCGCCGATCCGAACGGAACACCGGCGCATCGACGCCATCTGGCCAAGCACTTCGCCGAGGAGATCCGCGCCGAACTCAGCATTGGGGATTCATGACCTACACGGTGAACGGGAGGACGTTCGACGACGAGCCCAGACCCGGCCAGTGTCTGCGCACGTTCGTCCGCCAACTCGGGTGGCACGGCGTGAAGAAGGGCTGCGATGCTGGCGACTGCGGTGCGTGCACCGTGTTGCTCGACGGCGACCCCGTGCACAGCTGCATCACCCCGGCCTTCCGCGCCGAGCACCGCGAGGTGACCACGATCGAGGGTCTCGGCTCACCCGAGGACCCGCACCCGTTACAGAGCCAGTTCCGCGACGCCCCCGGATTCCAGTGCGGCTTCTGCACGGCCGGGATGATCATGACGGCGGCGACGTTCACCGATGCGCAGCGGGCGAATCTGCCGCGGGCGCTGAAGGGAAACCTCTGCCGCTGCACGGGTTACCGCGCGATCGAGGACGCCATCAACGGCGTCGCCGAGATCGAGGAGGCGGCACCGGGTGACGCCGTGGGCACCAGCGTCGGCGCGCCCGCGGGCTTGGACGTCGTCACCGGCCGCGCCGAGTACACGATGGACGTCGCGATCGAGGGCATGCTGCATCTGAAGGTGCTGCACTCGCCACACGCACATGCCCGCATCACCTCGATCGACAAGACGAGGGCGCTGGCGGTGCCCGGCGTCCACCGCGTCTACACGTGGGAGGACGTGCCGCGTAAGCACTTCAACACAGCGATCCACACCGACCACCTCGTCGACCCCGATGACACCTTCATCCTCGACGATGTCATGCGGTTCGTCGGCCAACGCGTCGTGGCGGTGCTGGCCGACTCGGTCGCGGCGGCCGAGGAGGGCTGCCGCAACGTCGTCGTCACCTACGACGTGCTGCCCGCGGTGTTCGACCCCGAGGAGGCAATGCTCGACGGGGCACCGCAGCTGCACGGCTCCCACGACCCCTTCGTCCACGATCCCGAGCACAACATCCTGCTCGAGTTACACGGTGAGATCGGCGATGTGGAAGCGGGTTTCGCCGAGGCCGACGTTGTGCACGAGGGCACCTACCTCTCGCCGCGAGTGCAGCACGTGCACCTCGAGACACACGGTTCGATAGCGTGGATGGAGGACGGCCGGTTGCACGTGCGCACCAGCTCGCAGTCACCATCGATCTGCAAGGGCAAGCTCGCGCACCTCTTCGACCTGCGGCCCGATCAGCTCCGGGTGTTCTGCAAGCGGGTCGGCGGTGGCTTCGGCGGCAAGCAGGAGGTGATATCGGAGGATCTGGTCGCGCTGGCCACCCTCGACACCGGAAGGCCCGTGTGCTGGGAGTACACCCGCGAGGAGGAGTTCACCACGGCATCCCCGCGGCACCCCATGAAGATCACCGTGCGGCTTGGGGCCAAGGCCGACGGCACGCTGACCGCCATCGGTTTCCGCAATATCTCCAACACCGGCGCCTACGGCAATCACGGCGGTGAGACGCTGTTCGCCGGGGGTGCCGCCATCATGGCGTACCGGTGCGCCAACAAGAGGTTTGACGGTTACTCGGTGTACACGAACACCGTGCC
This sequence comes from Mycolicibacterium sp. YH-1, assembly GCF_022557175.1. Next base: position 6,121,056 of record NZ_CP092915.1, read on the forward strand.
CAGCGGGGCGCTGCGCGGCTACGGCATGACCCAGCCCACCTTCGCCGTCGAGTCCGCGATGACCGAGCTGGCCAGGGCACTGCGTATCGACCCGCTGGAGTTACGCCGTCGCAACGTCATCCAGCCCGGGGATGCGCTGGAGGCGCTCGGCCACCACCCCGATGACGTCTGCTTCACCGAGGACTCCCTGACTGAGTGCATCGACACGGTGGACGCCGCGCTGGCACGCACCGCCGCCGATGTTGACGAGCTCGGTCCGGACTGGCTGACCGGCACGGGAACCGCGTGTTCGATCCACGAGACGGCGCCCCCGACGGAACACATCTCCGACGCGTGGGCCACGCTTCGCGACGACGGGGTCTTCGAGATCGCGGTTGGTACCGTCGAATTCGGCGAGGGCACGTCCACTGCGCACGTGCAGATCGCCGCAACGGTGCTCGGGACCACTCCGTCCCGTGTGCACCTGGTGCAGTCCGACACCGACCGGACCGGATTCGACACCGGCGCGTTCGCGAGCGCGGGCCTGTTCGTCTCCGGTAACGCCGTGCACAGGGCTTCGACCGCCCTGCGCGAGGCCATTCTGCGCTTCGCCGCGCGCCATACCGGGGTCGACGTCGCGTCATGCGCGATGGACAAGGACGGCGTGCGGTGTGACGCCGGCCGCCTCACCCTCCTGGAGTTGCTCGCCGCCGCCAGGGCTCGGGGCATCCGACTCACCGAGTCTCGCAAGGCATACGGATCACCGCGCAGCGTCTCGTCGAATGCGCACGGCTTCAGGATCGCCGTGCATCGGGTGACCGGCGAGATCCGCGTCCTCTACAGCGTGCAGGCCACCGACGCCGGCGTCGTCATCAACCCGGCGCAGGTGCGCGGCCAGATTGAGGGCGGTGTCGCTCAGGGCATCGGCTTCGCCCTCACCGAGAACTTCCACGTCGACGAGAACGGCGTGATGACCAACCCCAACCTGCGCAACTACCGCATCCCCACCTACGCCGACATTCCCCGCACCGAGGTGCTGCTGGTGGAGTCACACGATTCGCTGGGACCGATGGCGTCGAAGGGTATCGCCGAATCCTGTATCAACCCGGTAGCGCCTGCGCTGGCCAACGCACTGCAGGACGCGACGGGAGTGCGTTACCGCGACTTGCCGCTGACGCCGGAGCGCATCTACGCCGGGCTGTCCAGCCAACTGACCGAGGCCAAGACGTAGCCATGGACACCACGAAGACCACCGGCGCCGCGGCGACCGTCATCATTGGCCAGAGGGTGCGGGAGGGCTGCGAGCAATCCTTCGAAAGCTGGCAGCTGGATATGAACTCGCGTGCCGCGACATACCCGGGATTCCTTGGCGCCGAGATCAACCCGCCAACCCATGTGCAGCCGGACTGGGTGGTGGTGTACCGCTTCGACTCGGTCGCGCACGTCCAGGCCTGGATCAACAGCGCAACCCGACAGGAACGGCTGACCGTTGGCCAGCAGTTCTTCGACGGCCCTGGGACCCAGCAGGTGATCAGCGGAGGGACCCGGCCGACCGACCCGCTGGTGACCGTGGTGGTCACCCATCGCGTCGACCCGGAGTCCGTCGACGACTTCCTGGCCTGGCAGGAGCGACTTCGCCTGGCCGAGAGCACGTTCGATGGATTCCGCGGCACCGAGTTGTTCCGCCCGGTCGAGGGTGTCCAGGACGAGTGGACCGCGCTGTACCGCTACGACAACGCGGACAATCTCGACAAGTGGCTGATCTCGAAGGAGCGTCAGGCACTGCTCGCCGAGGGTGAGAAGTTCTCCGACTTCCACTCGCGGACCATCGACAACTCGTTCGGCAGCTGGTTCGCGTTCGACGAGCGCGGACAGGAGGCGCCTCCCCCGTCGGATCTCAAGACCTCGATAGCGGTCTGGGTGGGCCTGTATCCGACGGTGGTGATGATCGCACTGGTGCTGTCGCCACTGCACATGCCGCTATGGCTCGGCATGCTGATCGGCAATCTGATGTCGAGCTTCGCGATGAGTTTCGTGACCATGCCGTACTACGTCAACCCGCTCCTGAAGCGCTGGCTGCGACCGCCACCGGACGTGCCTCTGGCCAAGACGAACCTGCGCGGCACCTATATCGTGATCGGCGCGCTGGCGGTCTGGACGGTGGTCTTCTATCTGGTCACCAGGGTCTTCTGGACCCTGCCCTAGCGCCCGCCGAGCGCGGCCACCGCGGCAGGCCCCGCGACCACGGCCACTGTGACAAGCGGTTTGGGCGCGAGCGTCTTGGCCTCAGGCGTGCCCCGAACCAGACCGATCTTGCGAACCTCGGCGCCGGTCGGGGCGGCGGCACTGATCAGGAGGTCGGCACCGGAGGTAGTGCTGGTGGTCGCCACCGTCACACCCTTGGCGCCGGGAATCGGGGCGAAGGAGGCGATCTGGGCGAACGCGACGGTCGAGTCGTGGTGATTGGGACTGTCCACGTACATCTTGGGCTGACCGTCCAGCCGTGATCCAGTCGACCACACCCGGACCGTGTCGCCACCGGCCTGTCCGGTCACGATGCTCTGGGCTCCACCCTCAGCACCGGCCACCCAGCCGGTGGCCAGCGTGGCTCCGCCGGTGTACGCCTCGTCGAATGCCAGGAACTCCGAGGTGATCTCGGGCTCATTGGGCTTTCTATGATGCCCGGCTGCCGCGGTCCCGTCTGCCTGCGCGCGGGCGGTCGGGGTGAACAGGTCATAGCGGAAGGTCTTGATCCGCGCCGGCTCACCCGGGCCCGGCGCGGTCACGATGCTGTGCCGTCCCGATCCCGCATCGACCAGGCCGGTGGACAGCGTCACACCGCTGCTGGATCCCGGATATGGCGTGAACGCCGAGAACACCTTCGGCGCGGTACCCAGGTCACCGAGATCCGACGAGTAGACCGTGACCTGCGAGTCGACTCCCGGCCCGGTCGCCACGATGATGTTGTCAGCCATCGAGTTCCCGTCGATGTCGGCCCCCGCCACCCGGACCCCGCCGGTGAAGCCCGCGTCGAACGGCGCGAACCGGGCTATCTCGGTCTTGAACACGCCGTCCTTCGTGTCGTTGCCGTCGTAGACGGCGACCTCGGGTGAGGCGCCCTCACCGGTACCCGCCACCAGGTCGAGGATCATGTCGCCGTTGACATCGGCCATGGCGACGTTGGGCATGCCCTCGAAGTCCGGGAACGGCACGACGGTCTGGAGCACCTTGTCGCCATTGCCATCTCGCACCTGCACGGTCGCGGGTCCGCCATTGGTCCCTGGTACCGCAACGGCATACGTCGACACCTCTGGGATGACGCTGATGAGCGCCATGAGGCCGTTGTCCTCGTGATTGAGCCGGTGACAGTGGATCACATACGTCCCGGTGAACTCTAGAAACTCCTGACGCAGGGTCAACTTCGCCGGGGTGCTGACGACATGCATATCGTTGAATATCGGGGCGGGCACGTTCACGTTGTCGAGCCCCCACGCCTGCACACCCGTCACTCCGCGATTCGGGTCATCGATCGACATCACCTGAAAGTCGTTGACGTGGATGTGCATCGGATGCGCATCGTTGTTCAAGTTGGTGATCTGCCACTCCTCCACGGAGTTCAGTCGCGGCTGAATCAGTGGGACGTTAGGAAACGAGTTCCCCTCGAACATGTAGGTGACGGCCTTGGGATCATTCTTGCTGAACCCCTCGGCTCCGATTGCGTCCGTGATCGTCAGCGCCCGATTGACCGTGGGTGTCATCACCGATGTGTCGACGAATGACGTGTACGCGTCCAGGTTCTGGCCCGGCTCGAAGACAGTTTTCTGCCCTTGGCCGCTGGTATCGGGAGTCGCGTGGATCAGGGTCTGAGTGGGGAACACGAAGAAACCATCGGCGAAGCTGAGGTACTTCGGATCCACGGTCAGGGTGCCGAGCACCGCAGGCGAGTTCTCCGTGCCGTTGTTGGTGTACAGAACACCGGGGTTCACCAATGGCTTCGCATGCGGGTCAGGGGGGAAGTCCAGGACCAGGTCGCCTTCCTTGGGCATCGTGACAGCGATCGCGTACCGCGACCCCGGCGGAACGTTGAGCGTTGTGCCGTCGCCGTACACCGGCCTGCCGACCTGCGTGTACGGGTTGCCGTCCTGTCCGACGATCGTGAACTTCGGATGGTTACCCGTCGCGGTCTCAGTCAATCGGACTGTCATATAGGCGATATCGCTGACGTTGGCCACAACCCAGATCTCCGTTTGGCCCGGCTTGATCTTCAACTCCGGTTGAAACTGGCCGTTGACGGTGAACTGCAGATCGCGCTCGTTCTCCGGCAGGGTGGGATTCTCGGCGACCTTCTTCGACGGGCTGTCGAAGCTGATCAGGTTCGACGGGATGAACTGGGTCTGTCCGCGGTTGTTGTGCGGTGACAGCGGCCCGGACCACCAGGGCGTGATGTATTGGGCGCCTTCGGTCGTCTCGGCGAGGTTCAACGGCGCCAGGCTCGGCCGGTATGTGCCGTCGGCGAGTTGCGATCCCTCGGGTGGTTTCAGCGTGCTCACCCACTGCGGCCACGTCAGGTCATTCAGCTGATGGCCGGTGCCGTTGCGGTCGAAGACGTAGTTGTACTGAATCGCCATGGTGCGCACCGGAATGTCGTTCTCCGTCACCAAGGGCAGGTTGCCGTCGGGTCTACCGATCTCGAGCAGACCGGCCAGTCCCCTGTAGGTTTGCTGCGCCGTCATGGTGTGGCGGTGACTGTGGTACCAGTACAGCCCGTTGGGCATGTTCTTCGGCACGTCGTAGGTATAGGTGTTGCCCATCCCGGCGGGAATCGACAGCAGCACGTTGTCGGCGTTGCCGTCCGGGCTGACGTGCAACCCGTGGGTGTGCAGGTTCAGCGGTGATTCGGTGAGCGTCGGCGGGTAGATCGGCACCTGACCACCCACGGGCGTGAACGCCGGATCGTAGAAGTCCTGGATGGCCAGGTCCCGAAGATCGTTGTCGTAGTGGATGATCAATCGCTCGCCGGGCTCGACGCGCAGGGTGGGCGCGGGGTACAGGTTGTCACCCTTGGTTAAGCCGTCCGAGCTTGTCCCCTTGATGAGATCAAATCCGTAGACCAGGAAGTTCGTCACCGGTTCCTTGACGGTGTCCAGGTTGACCGTGCCCTGATGTGCCGAGAGTCGTACCTCCAGCACACCGTCGCGGCTCGACAGACGCACCGGTTCGCGGAATGGCGCCGGTTTGCCGTCGGCTCCCGCGAAGACACCCGGCTGCGGGTTGGTCGACACCCTCTGTTCGGATGAGCAGCCCGCAAGCGACACCGTCATGACGACGACGAGCACCGTGGCACAAACCGACTTGACTCGACGAACCGACATTCGCCCCCCTGCGACGATGGTGCTCAGCGACATCGCCGAGGAACTCAAACGGTACCGAGGTGCAACGGCAAAGTTGCCACTTTCGCACATTGTCGCCGTCGTTGAGGCTCCGTGCTGGCCGTCTCCGTGCTCAGCGGCCACACCTGCGCAGCGGTTCGAGTAGGCGCAGGATCTCCGCAACGATCACGTCTGGCTCGGTGAACATCACGTAATGGCCCGAACGAGTCGACTCCACGAGCCGGGCATCGGCCAGGTTCTTGGCCGTGACGCGATGAGCGTTGTTGAGCTTGGATCGCATCGATCGCTCCCCCCAGCGCGGTTTCGTCCCGGTGATCACCGAGACAGGGATGCCCTCGAATGTGCAGGGGTGCTGTAGAAGTCGGCGTAGGCCTGGAATCACCTCGCGGTTCTCGGATGTCACGACTCGGGCCCCACGCACGGTGAAGTCGTTGCGGAGGTCGGCGTAAACGTCGGCAGGGAGGTCGCGGCCGATCCGCGCGAACAATCGGTAGAGTCCCGTCCGCGCGAGAGCCATGGTCAACCGGCTACTCATGGCGAATTGTCGTTCGGCTTGGGGTGTGAGGAGGGCCGCGGCATTCTCGTCGGTCTGGTCGACGAGAACCAGTCCGCAGATGTCGAATTCGTCACGGGCACTGAGGTTCCGAATGATCGGGCCGCCCCAGCTCGCGCCGACCAGGACGAAAGGACCGTCCAGTGCGCTCAACACTTGGGTGAGGTCATCGGTGATGCGGTCGAGTGTGCGGGGCGCGTGATCCTCATCGCTGCGTCCCATGCCGGCGCGGTCATAGACCACTGTGGTCGCCCGCTCCGAGACGCGGGGTGCAACAAGGCCCCAGATGGCACCCGAGATACCGATGCCCGACTCCAAGACCACGGTCGGGCCGCCGGCGCCCTGTCTGCGGTAGTGAATTCGTCGGCCGTCTCGCAGCACGAGGGTATGGGATGCGCCCGTGGTGTGCCGAGGAGAATCGCCACTTCTCACACGTGGCATCTCATGAGCTCCGACCTGCAGGAAGCTAAGTCCCGCAAAAGGGGGCCAGCTCCGTTACCTCCAGAAACACACAGCCTACCCGGTTGATCGGCAGCGTGGCACCTCGCCGAAACTCAGCCATTGGGTACCGATTCGGGTAACCTGTGGGCGCGCGAGGCGGGTTGGGCCCGCAGCGCTTGCTCGCGGAGAGTCGAACGGAAACGATGCTGAGCTACCTGCGGCGGGCCTGGTCCAGGGTGGAGAGCCCGATTCGTTTCGACGGTCCACTCGAGGCCCAGTTCCGGATGTATTTCAACCGTGTGGGGCGCAATTCGAGGTCAGAGTTGTGGCTGATCCTGCTGGTGGTCATCACGGTCGTGCTGATCGGCAATCGAGTGCTTCTAGACGTGCCGCACGACGTGCTGCCGCTGGGCCGTTTCCTGGTCATCGGTGTCCTGGTTCCGATGGTGTTGCGCTGGCTCAGTGGCGATCGCAGTCCGCTACGCAAGTGGTCGTCGATCTTGTTCATCACGTCGGTGTACATCGATATCGGCGCCATGATGGCGCTACGGATTGCCTGCCTGGACAACGGTATCGACGTCGTTCCGTTGGTGATGCCCATCGCGATCCTCATGAGCCTGATCGTCGTGCAGATCCGTTTCGTGGTCCTGGCTCCGGCGATCCTCCTGGGACTGGCCGCCTTGATTGGTATCGAGCTGTGGGCGTTCGAAGCCGACAGCAACGGACTCTTCGATGTCGCGGCCGCTACTGCAATGGTGACAGTCGCTCTCACCGCGGCCTACAACCTCGAACGCTGGACCCGCATCGGCTGGCTGCGTCAACGCGAGTTGGATGTCTTGACCAAAACCGATCCGCTCACCGGCCTAGCGAATCGGCGGCATTTCGGTGAAGTACTGCGGTCGACGATCGAGTCCGCAGGCCAGCGCGACGGCGAGATCGCGCTGATGATCCTGGATCTCGACCACTTCAAGACCTACAACGACCAGTACGGGCACCCCGCAGGGGATCGGTGCCTGGCCGCCGTCGGCGAGTATCTGACGACGGCGACAGGAACCGCCGGGTTCGCCGCCCGCCTCGGCGGCGAGGAGTTCGCCGTCCTCTGGTTCGATGACACCTCGGTTGCCGCACGCGGCGAGCAACTGCGCCTTGGCCTGTCCGATATCACGCTGGAGCCGCTGCCCGGCGTCATGGTCACGGTCACCGCGTCAGCTGGACTCGCGAGTGTCAGGCCCGGCAATAGTGCTGTCGACGGCGTCGTGAGTGACCTGTTCGCGCGCGCAGACACCGCGCTGTATCAGGCCAAGGCTGGCGGACGTGACTCGTTGGCCGTATTCGCCGGACAGCGACTTCGCGGCTCCCGTGATCGACACGGTGCCCCAGCCGACAAGCCGCCACCTGACAGCGACGTCACGCTACCGCGGTCACTGCGCTTTGAGGAGGGCGCCGAATCGGAGTTCCAGAGAGTGTTCGCGGCCGAAGGACGTAGCGCGCGCCGGCTCATCATGATCGGCCTGCTCGCTGTGATTGCGCTGCTGCTGACGTTTCAGACTCCGCTGTTGAAGATTCCGCCGGAAGCTGACCGCCTTGGCCGACTGACGCTCATCTTCGGGCTGACACCGGGCGCGCTGCTGGCATTGGTGGGCAACACGTGGACCCGCCTGAATCGTTGGGCGCCACACCTGTACATCGCCGGGGTGGCGGTCATCCTGTGCGCCCAGATGACCGAACGGGTGATGCAGCTGCCGCAGGGCTACGACGTGGTGCCGCTGATCATGCCGCTATCGGTGCTGCTGAGCCTGACCGTGGTCCAAATCCCCTTCACCATGCTGGCTCCCGCTGCGCTGGTGGGACTGACTGGGATCGTGGCCGTCGAACTCATTGCCTTCCCCATCACAGGTAATCGACTGCTCGCCGTCAGCGCATGCATCGTGATGGTGTCGGTGACACTGCGCTTCTCCTACAAATCCGAGCGCTCCCGACGGATCAGCTGGCTCGCCGAACAGCGATTGGACGAACTCGCCCGAGAAGACCCCTTGACCGAACTGGCCAACCGCCGACAGTTCGATGAGTCGGTATGCGATCTGCTCGGCTCGGCGACGCAGGACGATCGGCAGGTCGTGTTCATGATTCTTGATATCGACCATTTCAAGGGCTACAACGACAGTTTGGGCCATCTCGCCGGCGACGAGTGCCTGCGCACAGTGGGCCGCTACCTCGCCGAGGTGATGGCCCCACTGAACGGGCTCGCAGCGCGACTCGGGGGTGAGGAGTTCGCGATCGTCTGGATCGACACCGATGGCCACGGTGTCGATCGAGCCGAACAGATACAACGCGGTATCCCGCAACTGGGGATACCGCCAGCGCCAGGGAGTTCGGCGGTGACAGTCTCAGCGGGAATCATCGTCGCACCCGCACACAGCGATCCCGCGACGCGGGCACACGAACTTCACCAACGAGCCGACGCCGCACTCTATGCCGCCAAACGCGCAGGACGGGATCGCGCACACGTTTCCAGCGGCTGATGTAGTGCTCCCCGGAAGTCCCTGTTGGCCGGTACTGAGGCGACGTGGTTGGGGCGCCAACCGGGCGAGCAGGCTCGAAATGGCCTGACTAGTCTGTTTGCCATGTCGGCGGTGTCAAGCGTTGCGAAGGAGTGCTTGCGGTGATCGGCGCCGCGGCCTGGTCGTCTGGCAAACGGAACTACAGATTTGCCACCGCCGCGCTACGCGAGGGTCGGTTCATGTGGTTGTTCACCCGTATCGCTGCGGCGAGTTGCTTTGCCCTCGCCGTCCTGGTCGCCATGGTGCAGGTCCACCCGGCCGGACCCAGCGGCATGGCTGCGCGGGGCGCACAGGCCGCCGTACTGCTGTCGGCCGTTGCGGTGGGGGCTCGCTGGCGGTGGGGGTTATGGCCGTCCTATCGGCAAGCGGTGATCGTTGCTGTGTGGCTGGACGTGTCGATTGCTGTCCTCGCGGTCACGATGTCGACCCCGGTGGCTGGGCTCTGCGTCGTGTTGTTCATGGGGCTCAACGGGGTGTTCGTCGCCTTCCTCATGGGCTGGCGGATGCAGATGGTGCATCTCGCGTTCTGTTGCGCGGTCATCGCGGTGATTGTCACGGACGCGGCCTTCGGTGCGGGCGAGGACCTCGCGACGGTGGCCCTCCTGCTCGCCCCCACCCTCACCTGGGTGCTGGTGGTATCGCTATGCGGCTCCTGGCTGGTCGAGTACGGGCGCAAGGCGGTCCGCGAGACTGCGCGCTCAGCCCACTACGACCCACTGACCGGTCTGCGCAACCGACGCGGCATGTACGCCGCGGTCAAAAGCACACTGAGCCGGACCGGTGACCCGATCACCATCGTGGCCGCGGTGTGCGATATCGACAGGTTCAAGCAACTCAACGACCGCGACGGGCACGCGGCCGGTGACGCCGCGCTGGTTGCGAAAGCCGAGCAGCTGAGACTACTGGCGGCTCGTGCCGAACTCACCGCCCGTATCGGTGGTGATGAGCTGGTCCTGGTCGCCTTCACGGCCGACACCGAGACCGACGTCGCGGTCGGGGAACTGCTCAACAGGCTTGATCCGCTCACCCGCGCCGACGCCGACGTTCCCCTGACGGCCAGCGTCGGCATCGCGACACACAGCACTAGCGACCCGCATTTCAGCCTCGACGATGTCCTGCGGCATGCCGATGCCGCCATGTATGACGCGAAACGCGGCGGGGGCGGGGCGTGTGTTGTCCACCGGCCTGGACTCACGCAGCCTGCCAGGCACGCAGCGGCCGTCCACCGTTCCGCTCCGCTGGTCGAGTGTGACTGCCACAGCTAGCAATTTGCCCCGTCAGGCAAAGATCCTGCACGGAGAACCTTCCAGGATTCGTGGATAATGTGTCGGTCCGTTAATATTTAGCAAACGTCGGACACTCAACCCTGGAAGGTCGGCGATGAGCCGCTGGAAAACCTGGAGCATGGATTCGAACGCCCCGGTGCGCGCCGCCTACGTTGTGCCAGCGCTCTTGGGTCTGACCATCGCCGCCATTTCGGCGACCGCCTGGATCAAGAACTTGGCAACCGACGATGCGCTGTACTACCCGACCGTCGCCAGGAGTATCGCGTCCGGCTTGGGGTCTACATACGACGGTTTTACCCAGACGAATGGCTATCACCCTCTGTGGTGCTGGTTACAGATTCCGATTGCCGCATTGACCAGTCCACTCGGAGACATCACGTATCTCTGGTTCGTGAAGCTTCTCGTTGTGATCGTGGCAGCGCTCGCCGTAATCGTGTGGGGGCAGCTGATCCGTCGGGTGACCGGGTCATCTTGGATGGCAGCCACTTTCGTACTTCTTCTCGGCGCTTACTGGTGGAGCGTCCATACGCTGTACAGCGGGATGGAAACCCCGCTCGTCGTGCTGATGATGGGGGTCGCACTGCTACTCGCGCACCGCCTGCTTGAGAACCACTCGACGCGTACTGCAGTTGCGCTAGGTGTGGCCATGGCGGCAACGCTTCTCGCCCGGCTGGATTCGGTCTTCTTCCTTGGTGTACTTGGCTGCGTGGTCTTGCTCCGACTGCGCAAGAACATCAAAGTACTCGCCGCGTGGCTGATCCCGATGGTTTCCCTGCCGCTGCCGTACCTATGGTGGAATTACACTGTATTCGGCAATTTCGTGCCGGTCAGTGGCATCAGAAAGTCCGTTTCCACGCTAGACCTCGAAGCACAGCTCAAGATACTGACCGGATTTGCCTCCGGGAAGCTCACGAAACTCACGACAGTCCTGAACCCTGCCGCGCTGATGCTCGTCGCGCTGGTGGCCATCCTCTTCGTCACCGCAATGTGGTTGAGCCGAAGCGAGATTGGCGAACAAGCCCGCCGGTTGAACCTGTTGTGGACGGTTCCCGTCGGGGCAGTGCTGCACTTCCTCTACATCGCCACTTTCATGGTGGAAGCCAACGTCTCCTGGTACCAGTACTCGGAGTATCTGACACTGTTCCTCGCGATCTCGGTGGCGGTAGCAAGCGTCACCTCATGGCTGCAGGCACGGCGGCTGCCAGAATCCGTGCAATGGTTGCCCTTTGGCGTGGTCGTCGCCGGTGTGTTGACATCCGTGCTGGCGTTCGCACCCAAGGCATTGCCCGATATCGCCAATGTGCGTTCCTACGAGACCGCTTCGTGGGCGAAAGAGCACCTGGATTCAGCGGATGTGCGATTTGGGATGTATGACCCCGGCGTATTTCGCTTCGTGTCCGGCTTCAAGACGATGGCGCTCAACGGCTTGGCCAGCACACCGGAGGTAACGGCACTCGTTCTGGACGGGAACTGGACCGACATCATCGCCAAGTACAACATCAACTATGTCGTTCAGTTCGTCGCCGAGCAAGATATCGCCGCGATCCCCCAGCAATACGTCAAATTCCGCACAGAACCGTTCGAAAAGTACTTGTGGCGATACGACGCCAAGATGCCCGGTCGATTTCTGATCTTGGATTCCTCGTACCCAGGCATCAATTCACTGATCTAGTGCTCTAGTTCAGGTCGGGCGGGAAGTACCACGCCACGCCCCACGCATTCATCAGCACCCCGCATCCGACCAGTGCCCAGAACCATTTGCTGGTGTCCTTGTTCACATAGGTCGCAAGCAGGACCAGCAGGCACGGCATGGCATCCAGCATGAAACGGTATCCGAACTGCACCCAACCGGTGTTGTAGTAGAGCAGCAACGGAACCATCAGCAGCGCAACCGAAATCCACGCGCCCACATTCAGGGTCGTCTTCCTGAACGTGAACACCAGGAATATCAGCGCGGGGGTCGTGAGCAGGATACTCATTCCGTCGACGTGCGGATGCATCGTTCCCGTCGCCGGCTCCCAGACTGGTCCGGCGAGAAACATCGACCACAGATTGTGCGGAACGTAGTGCAGGTCAAACTGTCCGTATTTGTCGAGGACAGTACGCAACACGAAATCGACGTTCTGGTCGAAGTATCCGAAGTCGGTGGGGTCTCCGAACCTGGCGTAATTGTAGGCCGCCAGCAGCCCGACACTGACGGCCGCCGGAGCCAGCGCGGCAGCGACACGGCGCAGCACTACCGAGCGGTCTGTTGTGCCGGTCCCGCGGCTCGCGATCACGCACAATGCGATGAGCAGCGGCGCCATCAGCACCATCGTCGGTCTGCCGAGCATTGCGATCGCGAGCGCTACACCGGCCCATGTGGTGGCACGGAATTCAACCGCAAGCCACACGGCCAGCAACGCGAACATCAGGGCGCAGACCTGGCCGAGGAACCAGACCGAGCCCTGGATCGACATGTACCAGTGCACGGTGCCGAACCCGACCATAAGGGCGAGCAGCACCGCGTGCAGCTGTGTCGCCTGCGACAGTCCGCGACGGCTCAGTGCCCGGACGATCAAGTACGCCAGTGCCACATTGGCGCCACCGATCGCACATTCGAAGGCCGTGGTGTAGATGTGCTCGACACCGAGAAGTGCGACCGCCGGAAGCAGCATCAGCGCGGGCAGCGGAGGGAAGGGGACGTACCACTTTCCGCCGCTGCCAGTCAGATCATGCGTCGTCGATGGATTCTCGATGTTGAGGTGTCCCTGTAGGAATGCATGCGCCAATTCGTCGAACTGTGAGATCGGGGTGTAGTACCGCCCGATCGTGAAGATGGACAACACGTACGCGCACGTGACCCCGAACGCGAGCAACAGTGCCCGAATCAGGTCACGCTTGATCTCAGCTCTCGCGGGTTTGCTCGAATCTTCTGAGGGCGTGCCCTCGACATCGTCCAATGCGGGTTGCCGACCGATCACCGGCTAATGATGACAGAGATGTGGGCGCACGTGGACTCTCGCGAGAATCGCCGAATCTCCGTGTGATTGGAGTGGCCGCAGCCACCTACTAGGGTCAAGTTATGGCATCTAACGCTGCGCTGACACGCTGGCGTCCTCTCGCCAGGCAAGCCCTCGATCGACTGCGGTGTGCGGCGGGGGCACCGGCGTTGGCTCGGCGCCGCAACCGCGGGCGGCTGACCATCCTCATGTTCCACGGCGTCGAACCGAAGCCGCTGACACCGGCCTGCTGGCATGTGACGGACAGCGATACCTTGCGGCGCCAGCTCGACTACGTTCGTGGGCATTTCACGGTACTGCCCCTCGCCGAGGCCCTGGATCAGATGCAGTCCGGTCGGCTGCCCGACAATGCGGCGGCATTGACGTTCGATGACGGCACCCGAAATCTGCTGACGCACGCCGCACCGATATTGCGCGACCTTCAGCTACCCGCCGCAGTTTTCCTGGCCACCGGGCCGATGGGCACGCCGACCACCCTGTGGCCGGATCGGCTCTGGTTGGCCTTCGCCCGCACGACCGCGACGCAGGTCGACCTCGGCCCGATCGGGCTGGGAGTCATGCCCCTGAGTTCTGATGCCGATCGAGAGACGAGCTACGCATCGGCGGTGCACCGATTCAAGGAGCTGCCCGACGCGCAACGTTCGGAAAGGCTCGATGATCTCGTCACGGCACTGGGTCAATCGGAGTGCACCGATCCCGGCCCGTTTCAACTTCTCTCCTGGGACGAGGCCGACGCACTCGCTGACGATGGGTTGATCAGTCTGCACCCGCACACTGCGACCCATCCGATTCTGTCACGCTGCCACGACGACAAGGTCGACGTCGAGATCACCGAGTCCTGTGCCGCTGTCGGTCAGGCAGTCGGCAGTCCACCTCGAATCTTCGCCTATCCCAACGGTCGCGCGCAGGACTTCGACGACAGAGCCAAGTCGGCGCTACTCCGCTGCGGTGTGCGATGGGCGTTGTCTACGTCATACGGATTCGCCGATGCAGGCGACGATCCGCTGGCGCTCCCGCGCGTACCGATCGGCAGTGACCTTTCGTGGCCGGCATTCAAACTCTTGGTGTCCGGCCATCCGCTCGGCTGACGGCTGGGTCATTCGAGGACCTGCAACCGGTTATAGGGCAGCCCCGGCAGGCTGTCGTAGTCCCAGCGCAACCCAGCTTGTTGGTAGGTGCTGCCGATCGACGCTGCCGTGGCGCCGGGGTTCATTTCGAAGCTGATGCTCAGCGGCGCACCGCCCTTATCAACGATGAAAGCACCGTAGGTCTGCAGCGCACGCCCGACGGCCCGCACCGCGGGTGTCAGGTTCAGCGCTTCGAGATCGACAGCAGGATCGAGTCGGACACGGGCGCCTTCCGGTATGCAGTCCGCACGATCGGAGTCTCCATCTGTCTTGATGGCCGGCGGACGGAAGTCCGTCCGACATGCATTGTCGGTCTGCAGCGCCAGTGCATGCGGGATCTCGCCAGCCGCGATCTCGGCAATTCTGATCACCCCGCCGAGCCGCGATGCGCCCGATGCGGTTCCGGCACCGGTGCCGCCCCACCCGGAACCCGCGAGGTTGTGGACGGCCCCCCAACCGGCCGTCCACGTCCCACCGACGAGCCGACCCTGCCAGAACTCGTAGGTCCGCTGGGCGGCCTCGTCGACCACAACCATGGCGCCGTCTGAACCCGGGCTGGGCTTTGCGCCGGTCGGGATCGGCACCTGGAAGCCCTTCAACGGGCACGGTCCCCAGTTGGTGACGGTGCAAGTCACGGTGTACCTCGGCGTCGTTGAGTTGGCGGTGTAGACCGGAACACCAAACGCAACGAGGTTGGCGTACAAGGCGTTGTCCCGAGACATCCGGGCGACCATCGCCGCGCTTTTCGGGTCAATTTGGGCATTCCGGGAAATCGGAGTCCGGAACGGGCTGGTAGCGCTGAAAGGAATGCTTGCCGTCGCGCCGGACCCATCGGGTGGCGTGGTGGTCGTCGGCGTGGTCGTCGTCGGCGTGGTCGTCGTCGGCGTGGTGGTCGTCGGCGTGGTGGTAACGACGCTGGAGACAGCCTCGACGGTGTCCACCATCAGGTTTCGGTCGCACACGCCGCTCACCGCAAGATCGTTGCCGAATCCGATACCCAGCTGCTGTGGGCCACTCGGAATGGCGATGTTCGCGGTGTAGTCCGTCCACTTGGTGGCAGTGACATTGAAGCCGGCGACGCTCTTCCCTGCGACGTACACAGTCATTCGCGGTGCCCCCAGACACTGGGTGCCTCTGGCGCGAATCACCACCTTCGACACGGAGTCCGGTTCCAGCCCGATCGAGGCGGTGCCGTTGCGAGTTAGTCGCAACGCGCTTCCGCCGGTGGCTGTCGAATCGGTGACGACGGAACCGCTACTCACCGGTAGCACCGTAAAGGTATCGGCCTCCAAAGGGGTTGCCGCAGTGGCCGTGCCGGGGTACTGAACGGCAACCACGACAGCGACAGTCAGCGAAAGCAGCGCGAGAAATCGGGCAATCAACACAGGCACTCCCCAGCGAAGTAGCGGCGTCCTTCTAGTCGAGACTCAGCTTTCACTTAAGCCACTTCGTTAACAACAGCCCCTGGACATCACTTCGGTAACAACAAACGACACCTGATCGCGGTATGGCGATCAGACATCAGCGCGCCCCACGCGCGCACTGGCGCTCAATTTCACCTAAAGATGGAGTTCTCGCAAAGTGCGAATAATTCACCAAAGATGACAAATGTTGACGAGTTCACCGCGATTAGCGCTAGCCAGGAGGCAAGATACGACCATTCAGTTTCACTTTTCAGACCTCATGCCCGCAGGATTCGACACAAACTGCGGCTAAGCAACAACCGACTGCGCGTTTGCTACTGCCGCCCGAAACAGCCGCCCGAGCACGCCACACCGCCGAATAAGTGCAGGTGAATCGGCCTCGCATGCGGGTGTCGAGCTGCCCTGTGGCCGCTACTCGTCACAATAACCAGTTCGCCGGCTCCGATCGAGATCTAGCTAACGTTGCGGCCATGACGCATGGCAACATACAGTCGGGGCCAAATGGTTCACAGGTTGACAACGCGGGAGTGAGTTCTTGAGAGATACTTTGCGACGGTTCGTACGTGCGAACGTGGCCCTGAGCGACCGCCTCGCCCCGAAGGTCATCCACACGTCGCACGCGTACACGCGCTACACGAACGCCGGAACTGCACTGCTCGAGCGCGGGCCCGCGACCGTCCTGGACGTCGGGGCCGGTCGGCAGTGGCATTTTCCGCCGTCATTGAAGAAGCCCGGCATGAACCTCATCGGGTTCGATATCGACATCGCAGAAATGTCGGACAACGCCCTCCTTGATCGGAAGGTGTCGGGTGATGCCTGCCAGGGCCTAGGCGTTCCCGATCAATCTGTGGACCTGATAATGGGGCGCGCTGTCATTGAGCACCTACACGACACCGAATCGTTCCTGATAGGTGCAAATGCCGCTCTTCGCGAGAACGGCCACCTCATCATCACCTTTCCGAACAAGCACGCACCGTTTGCGGTCTTGAACCGAATACTGCCTCGACGCGCGGCAAAGTGGCTCCTCACCCACCTAGTGCCCGGCTCATCCGGAACTCTTGGATTCGAGGCCTTTTACGATCGGGCAAGTTATCGCGAGTTCAAGCAGGGACTGATTGACGCGGGATTCGACATCGAAGAAGAGTACGTAAGCTATTTCTCCAGCTGGTATTATTTCCAGTTTTTTGTGCCACTATTTATCGTGGGCCTGGCGCTTGACTCTCTGTTCTACGCGTTAAAGAGGCCGCGCTTTGCCGCGTACTTGACGTTTGTCGGCAGAAAACCAGCTCGAGCCGCCTTGAGCTGAAATCGGCTCTCGCGCAAAGGAATCTACGCGCGCCGTGCGGCCACGTCACGGATCGAACGCAGGTTCCTGACTGCGCGATACCTTGGCACCTCGACAATCAGCGATCACCCTTCGACTGTACGATATAGTGCCTGACCACGTGATATACCTTGCGTTTTACGCGGATCCAGACCGACGACCCCTCATTTGCCATCGACCACCACCAGATGGCCGTGACAACTACTCCTCCGGGCACTGGCATGTGCCACCGGAAAGGGAGCGAGCGATGCAGACTTGCGCCAACGGGCATCAAAACCCCGAGAACCAGCCGTTCTGCGGGGAGTGCGGCTCGTCGACGCAGACATCCGTGGCAATCTGCCCGAACGGCCACACAGTGCCGTTGCGACAGAAGTTCTGCGGACAGTGCGGGGCCCCCGCCGCCTCTCCACTGGCCGGGTCGACACAGTCATCCTCAGGCCGTTGGACCACGGACCCCTACGACCGTCACCAGTATCGGTACTGGGACGGCTCGAAGTGGACGGCACACGTCGGCGACGTCGGAAGCCTGGGAGTCGATCCACCACCTATTCGCACCATGTCCCGCTCCGACCGATGGATCGGTGCGATCGCGGGCGTCGTGACGGTTGTGTTGTTGGTCGGCGCCATCAGCGCGATCCTGACTCGCTACGCGCCAGACACCGCGCAGGACCAGACAGCCGCCCAGGCAATGAGCAGTGTCGCCGTCGAGCCGCCCGCCCCGGCGATCAGTAGTGCCGCCGTCGAGCCACCCGCGCCGGACATCAACGCCGCGCCCCCACCACCGGACAACCCGTGGCCGGTGGCGGTGGTCGGCACGCCCTGCCATCCCGAAAGCAGCAACTCGGTCGCCGTCGACGGTTCGATCACGTACTGCGTCAACCTCTGGGCTACCAACACCTACTTGTGGTCGCTGGTTCCAGATCAGGGAGTGGTGACCAATCAGGCGGCAGCCGGCACCAACCCGTCAGTCGCCCTGTGCATCGCCCAGACAGGCCGCTCCGCTGATGACTGCGCCGAATACCTATCGCGTCCCAGCACCCCCGGGGACGGCGCGGCACCCCCCGCGGCCCCCGCGGCCCCCTGACAGGGGATCGGGAACTCGCGCCGGAAAGTCGGCTACCTCAACGGGATTCGTCGATCACCTCGCTGTAGAGACCACCCAATCGGGCAACCCACGCCGGCAGTGAGTAGTTCTCCTCGGCCATCGCCCGAGCCCGCACACCACAATCTCGGGCGAATTCGGTGTCTCCGATCGTGCTCACCAACGCCTCGACAAGGGCGTCGACGTCTCGCAGCGGTACCAACCTGCCGTTGACGCGGTCTTTGACGATCTCGCGTGTCCCGCCGGCGTCGGCCGCGACTACCGGTAGTCCGCAGGCACCGGCCTCGATGAGCGCTGTCGGCAACGCCTCGTCCACCGAGGCCGAGACCACGCCGTCCACGGACCGCAGAATCTGTGGCACGTCCTCGCGGCGGCCGAGAAACTCGATCGAATCACCAAGCCCACCCTCAAGCACCTGCTGCTCGAGGGCTGGGCGGGTCGGCCCATCGCCGACGATCAGCAGGCGCGCATCGGGGAACGCTTCCACGACACGCTGCCAGGCGGCAATGAGATCCGTGTGGTTCTTGTCCGGACGCAGTGCAGCGACGACCGCCCACACCGGCGACGACTGTGGCTGTTGATCCCGTCGGCCTCGGTAGCGCGCGAGGTCCACACCATTGGGAATGACCCGCCACGTCTGTCGAGCCGGCCCGTACCTATGCGCGTACACGTCGTGAATGTGTTGAGAGACAAAGGCCAATCGGCCCATCCGCGCGGGGATCCGAACCGATAGCCGCTCCTTGAGCCGCCCCGCCCACCCAAGACCCGGCTGCGGACTCACATGGAGGGTGGCGACCACCGGCTTGCCCGCTAGTCGCGCGGCCATCGGCACCAGAATCGCCGAGTAGTCGAGATGCGCGTGCACCACATCCACTGGCGCCCGCCGCAAGGCGCGGACCAGTCTCACGAACCCGGGTACGTCTAACAAGCGACGGACCGTGAGATAGTGCGGACGCATCCCGACCTCAGCGAGTCGGCCGGCCATCGCGTCACGATCTGGGCGTTGCGGAGACAGGCTGGCCACCGAGACGTCAAGGGCCCGCGGACCATAGCGTGCCAACTCGACTATGAGGTTCTCCGCGCCACCGAAGCTGAAGGTGTCCAGGACCATCAGTACGCGGATGGGCGTACGCGTGGCACTGCCCGCTGGTTCATCGCCGGTCATACCCGCTGCCTTTTCAGTCGATGTTCGCCAGAGGTCTGGCGATGCCGCAGGCGCAGCATCAGCCCGGTTGCCGCCGCCGTCGCCACACCGACAATCAGCGCCCCGGCTATCCAGACCGGCGCGACGCCGCGATCGGTCACCTCGTTGGCCTCGCCAACCGGGGTCATGGAATACCAGGAGTCAGCTTCAAGGTCAGCCAGGTTGGCCCGCCCTTGGATCACCGCGGCATCCAACGCTGCCGCTGCCGCCGCGGGATCCGGGTCCGTGACGCTGATATCGATAACCCCGCGGACCGTGTCGGCCACCGCCGCCACTGCGGGTTGTCCTCCCACGATCATCGCCGCGTAGCTGGGTAGCACCACCGTCCGCGACCGGATGTCGAGCGTATAGGCGTAGTAGTCGGACATCATTGCGGTCGGTACCAGCGTGATGCGCTGGCTGGCGGTGGTGTGAGCGCGCTCGGGCGCCAGCGCGAGTATCCCAGCGGTCGCGGCAGTGCCGAGCAGGACTGCGACCGTCACGCGCTGGACCTGTGCCCGTTCCACCGGAATCCGCGTGCGCAGCCCTGGCAGCGCACTGCTGCCAAGAGCGCCGGCGAAGGCGAGGCAGATTCCAAAGGTCCGGAAGTAGGCGAGATGCAAGAACACACTCGCAATCGACCAACCCACGATTGCGGCCAGTGCCGCGGCGGCCATCGTGCGCTCGGCCGGGAATCGCTCCGGGGGTATCCGCAACGTCCGCAGGCCGATACACCAGACGAAACCCAGCACCATAACCACCCAGCCCACCAGTCCGACAATCCCGGTCTCCGCGGCGATTTGGGCGTAGAGGTTGTGCGCCCCATCGGTGGTCTCCAGGACCGCGGTCTTGACCATGCCGGCATAGTGCGGCACCTCCCGCAGGTAGGCGCCGGGCCCGAATCCGAACCAAGGTCGATCCTCGAACATCGCCCAGGCGATCTCCTGTGCCGCCATCCGTCCCAGTACCGACGGATCGATAACGTAGGCCGTCTCAGCACTCGTGACATCGGCGACCAGGGCGACCAATCGGTTGCCCACCCCCGGGATGAGCAACACCAGTATCAACAGCGGCAGACTCTTGAACCCGCGCTTACGGGCGCTCGGGCCACTCGCGATCACCCAGATTGCCAGCGTGATACCCGCGGCAATAATGGTGCCGCGTGACTGGGTCAGATAGATGCCGGCGAACAACAGGATGACCACGGTGCACCACCCCAAGATTGGCCAGCGGCGCGCCGATCGGACGGCGCGACCAAGCAACGCGGCCGCGAAGGGAAGGCCCAACACCAGATGTCGGCCCCAGAAGTTGGAATCGGGCAACGGGCCACCGAATCGCAGGGTGGTAACCAGCTCCCCAGACGCCTCGGTGACGGCGGCAAACCCGCCGAACGACTGGGCGCCGCCGAACACGACCTGGTTGAGGACGGTGAGCGCGGAGAGCACAGCCAGCGGTATCGCCACGGAACCGGCTATTGCCCACCAGGATTGGCTCATCTGAGTGAGCAAGAGGATCACGATCAGGAACGCGCAATCCGTCGCAGTACCGATTACCACCGATATCGAGGCGGACATGTCCTGGCTGCTGAGCACCGCCAGGCTCTCGGTAAACAGGTACACGCCCACCAAGCCGATGCAGACCGCTGTGCCACGGTTGAGCCGGTCGCGCAGCGGCGCCTGGCACAGGGCAATCACCACCGCGACCACGCCCATTGCCAGCGATGCGTGAAATATCGGCACCGAGCTGTGCGAGGCGGCCACCCCGGAGAGGTTGGTGACCTCGATGACAATCATCGTCATCGCCGTCGCCGCGGGCCGTCGCACTACGTGCCATGCCGCCCACACACCACATACGCCTGCCACCGCGATGGCGGTCGCCAGCGGCCCGACGAGCGAGATGCCCAGCGCAACCAACCCGCATCCGATGACGAAGACAGCAAGGAGCCTGCCGGGTTTGACCGCCGTCAGCGTCCCCGGGTTCATCGTGGCGATGTCTGCCCAGCGGGTCCTTCTGGAGCGCTATTGCGCGCCGTCTCGCCGGACTCGTTGGTGCTCTGCCCCCGTCGCAATGCCGTTCTGCTGACCAACATCCCCAGCCCGCCACCCAGTAGGACACCGGCGAACCCGAGTGCGAGGAAAATCTGGGCACGAGTGGGTTCTGATCCGGTGGCGCTGACCGTGGATCTCACAACTTCCAGCCGGAACGGACCCGATGCGCTGGCAGCCGGGACGATCGCCTGCTGAACCACGCTGTCGAGTACCTGCTGCGCGGACGGCACGGAATTGGCCTGGACGGTCACACTGATCAGCGTGGTGTCCGCGATCGCGCCGGCCTCCAGGCTCAGGTCGGACTCCGGGACAGCTGCCGCACCCGCAGCAGCGGCCAACCATTTGGGATCGGCAAGGACGATCGCCGCCGAACGAGTTGCCTGTCCGCGGCTGAGCACCTCCCAGAATCCGGGCGCCTGGGTCACTGGGACCTGCTGAGAGGGCAGCATCGCCAGGGTGGCCTCGGCCGTGAAGCGCTCCGACTCCCGTCCGATCAGCGTTGCCGCCGCTACCACTCCGGCCAGCAAACCGAGCAGTGCGAATCCAGTCGTGATCAGCCACGCCCGCGCCAACAGGGATCTGTCCACACCCGTTCCTTCCGGACTTCTCTGCGCGCCGTGCGGTTCGAGGCGCCGCCAACGCGATAACACGCCGGCAAGCTCCACCTCCGCGCCTGGGTACACTCTAATCCACAGCTAACCCCCGAAAGTCCCAACCAAGGCATCCGGGTTCGCCGCGCACCGGTCGTTCCTCAGCCCAGGCCGAAAGCCCTGTCGTAGCAGTCGTATACCGCCGTCCGTGCGTAGCATCGGCGGAAGTGTTCGCGCGCGGCAGCGGCGAGTTCGGTGTTTCGGTCCATTCGCGTCAGATCGAGTAACAGGTCGGCCATCTCGTCGTTGTCGTCGGGTACTAGAACCCCCTGGTCGGCGCCGACAGCGACGCCGTCGGCGCCGATGGTCGTCGAGACGATGGGAACCCCGCGGCCGAGACCCTCGATGATCTTCAACTTGATACCCGAGCCGAATCGCAGCGGGTTGATCAACGCTGCCGCTCGGCCCAGAAGCGCTCCCAGGTCATCGACGTAGCCCTCCAGAACCACACTGTCGCCGTGCCGTGCGACTTCATCGAGCAGACCGGGCCGCGGGTCCTTTCCGATGACGCGCAATACGGCTTGCGGCTGGGCGGATCTCACCTTGGGCCACACGTCGGTGAGGAACGCTCGGAGTCCGTCATCGTTGTGCGGCAGACTCAACAGCCCCAGGAAGACGAACTCGGGCGCACCGCGGTAGTCACGAAAGAATGTGGGCTCGTTGATAAGTGGAGGTACCGACCGCACCCGGCCGTTGGGGCTATCGGTGCGGCCACGCAGCAGTGCGGCCTCGGACTCGTTCATCAAGAGAACAGAGGAGAACTGCGCAGCGCTAGCGTCCTCGCTGGACCGTACCAGCCGCCGCTCAGCTCTCAACAGCAGCTCTTGGCTCACCTTGTTGGTCGCCAGCGGCCGCAATCGCGCTGGGACGTGGGTAGCGAAGTTCCCGAGTGGGGCGATGTCTACATCAGGAAACGTCCGCGTAGCTCGAAGCATCGATTCGTACCGCTGCGAGAACAGATCATCGAGGTAGCAGATTTGCTGGGCCGATGCCGAGGTTTGCGCATACTGACCCATCCGGATGGTGTCGTAGATCTCCAGATCTGCCCGAACCCCGTCAAGGGTGCGGCTGATCATGGTGCCGACGGTTCGGCTACGCAACAGGGACTCCTGCAGGCTCGCTCGCCCGGTCGCCGCCCTGCTCATGACATTGCCGAGGGCGGCGGCCACGCTGGGCCCGGGAATCCGGTGCAGCCGGGTGGGAAATTTGGGGGCAGGTGCACCGCCGACGAGAATGTAGTGAACATTCTCGGATCCCAGCCGGTCGACCAGGTACTCGACGAAGCCGGCGAGAACGACTTTCTTCCCGGCGTCAGCCGGGTAGGGCTGTACCGCACTCAGCAGAGCGGCCGACTGTGGCACGTGGACTCCATTCGATCGGTTCTGACAGACTGCGCGCTGCGCAGCGAAACCTGTTCTGACGCATGCCTGTTATCAGTAGGCTCCCTCACGTTTGAGGACTGTGCGGATCGTCCGAAAGATGATGATCAGGTCCTGCACGCTAGACCAGTTGTCGACATAGGAGTGGTCGAGCCTGATTCGCTCGGCCTCCGAGACATCCGAGCGCCCGCACACCTGCCACAGGCCTGTCATACCGGGTTTGACCAACGCTCGGCGCTGTACGAAATGCACAACTGACTCACCCTCGCCGGGCGCCAGTGGCCTCGGCCCGACAATGCTCATCGAACCACCCACGACGTTGAAGAGCTGTGGCAGCTCATCGATGCTCGTGGCTCTCAAGAAACGGCCCACACGGGTGATCCGGGAGTCTGCGGCGGACTTGAAGAAGATCTCATCGCCGGTCTGTGTCGCGGCGCGCTCCTTGTCCTGCACCGACTCCGCACCGACCACCATCGTCCGGAACTTCAGAATACGGAATCGCTTGCCGTGCTGGCCGACTCGCTCCTGTCGGAAGATCACCGGTCCGGGACTGTCCAACTTGATCGCGACCGCAACGACGATCATGATCGGAATGATCGCCACCAGGGCCAGAATTGCGAAGACGAGGTCGAACATGCGTTTGCCCAGCGATGACGGCCCGTCGTAACGCGGACGGGCGATGTGGAACAGCGGCAGATTGTCGATCGGCCGCAGCTTGAGCCGGGGACCGGCGACATCGGCCATTCCGGGAACCACGATCATGTCGATGTCAAGTGAATCGAGTTGCCAGGCAAGTTTTTTCATGTTGTCTTGCCCCAGCTGCTCAACCGCGGTGACCGCTAGCGCGTCGGCGTTGGTCAGTCGCAGCGCAATCTCCACCGAATGCTGGTCACCGAGCACCGGAAGCGAGCCGCCGGGGACGGTGAGGAACTGGCCTGGCGCACCCTCGAATTCGGGAATGCAGACGCCGACCACCTGGTATCCGGCCGGCGTGGAACGCGACAGGTAGTCGCAGAGCACCGAGATCGAATCGGGCATCCCCAGCACGACGACACGCGTCATGAACTCACCGCGCGCGCGCCTCTTGCCAAGGTTGCGGCGCAGAAGGTGCCGTCCGCCAATCAGGCCCACCAGGCCGACCGGGAGCGCAATGACCAGGTAGCCGCGGGAGAACTGGGTCTGCGCGATCAGGCTGCACACCGCGACCAAGCCGAATACCCATGCGGTGGCTGACACCACCCTGCGGTACTCCTCGCTACCCACCCCCACAAGCGAGATGTCCCGGGACTGCACCACATCCAGTGCAATGAACCATGCCGCGACCAGCAGTACCGAGAGCACTGCGGCCTTGGCCGAGGCCGAATCGGCTTGTGGGCCATCCTCGGCCAACAACTCAAACCGGCCCACGTGGGCGAGCAGTACAGCGCCGATGATGGCCACGGCGTCGACGATGAGCATCCGCCGGCGGTACTGGCGTCGCCAAAGGCCGCCGTCGACGACACCCGCGCTCGCACTGCTCAGTAGTCGGCCGACCGCGCCGTCTGCCGACGCACTAAAGGGGTGCGGCACATCCGCGGGCAAATCCGCGGGCAGACCAGTGGGCAGGCCAGTGGACATCGACGATCACTGCGCTTTCTTTTGTTCCCGGTGGTGCAGTTTCAGCTAATTTTCATAAATTAACC
This sequence comes from Mycolicibacterium sp. YH-1, assembly GCF_022557175.1. Next base: position 6,146,187 of record NZ_CP092915.1, read on the forward strand.
CATGGGACAACATTGCCCTAGTGCAACTGAGCGTGATCTACGTCATAGTGCAGATTCAGTTAGTTTGCAACTACTTGCTAACGGCGGGGCCTCAGCCTCATATACTCCTGTGATGTGCGCCTATGTTCAGTGAATGAAGTTGTTTGAGATTGCCTGGAACGTACTAGCAAGATCTAGACCACCATGGGACGATGATAGGCACAGAGCGTTGTTTGCTCCCGGTGGTGCAAAATGAGCAATCAAAGGGGTTGGTCACATCACAATTGGACTGGCTCCGCGCGGACACCGAGCCGCCAAGCCCCCGCAGATGCTCCGATCGGGTAGCTTGACCCTGGTGCGTGGTCGCATCGTTCCCCTCGAACAGATCACCCCGCGCCTCGTCGATGCCTGGGCGGAATTAGCGACGCGAGCGACGGAGCCCAACCCCTGCCATGAGCCAGAGTTCTTCCTCTCGGCAGTCCGACACCTCCGGGCGCCTGACTCGCTGGCGCTGGCCGTGTGCGGAGACGAGTCGCGAATCGATGCCTGTCTTCCGGTATGGCGCGGCCGCTACTGGAAGAGACTTCCGCTACAGACAATCCGCACCTGGCAGCATCCCTATGCCTTCCTTGGCGCGCCTCTGCTCGACGGCGCCGATCCCGCTGGAGCGGGCCAGGCTCTTATCACCCTGCTCGCCGATTCCCATCGGGGTGACCTGCTGGTGCTCGACGACTGCCCGGTGGGCGAAGGCCTACATTCCGGACTGGCAGTGGCCGCGCAGCGCTGTGGCACCCGTGTGCATGCCGATCGCCCCTATCAACGTGCCGCCATCCTGGACACGACCGACGCGATCGGGCTTCGCGGTAAGCATGTGAAAGACCTACGACGAATGCGCCGGCGACTGGAAGAGAAACTGGACGCCCGCCTGACCGTCGCCGACCTGAGCGCCGACACTGCCACCGTCGCTGCCTTTCTGGACCTCGAAGCCTCCGGTTGGAAGGGCGCCGGAGGCAGTGCACTCGCCTGTGCACACGAAGCGTTCTTCCGTTCGATGTGCGATGAAGCGGCGCTCGGTGAACGAATCCGGTTTCTCTCACTGCAGGCCGATGGTCGTGCCGTCGCGATGCTGTGCGTGCTGCAATCCGGTGGGCACCGGTACTGGTTCAAGACCGCCTACGACGAACGCCTTGCCACGTACTCCCCGGGTCGCCAGCTGATGATCGAAGCCACGACACTGCTCAACACACCCCCGGCTTCCGGGTTGGTCGACTCCTGCGCCGATCCCGACAATGAGACCATTAACAGAATGTGGACCGGCCGCCGCAGACTGGCGACCTTGCTTGTGCCGCTACCCGGCCGAACACGATCGCCGATCGACGCGCTCGCAGCGATGTCCACACGCCGGCACTCCTCCGGGGAGGCCGGGTGAGCCGAATCCTCGACATCGATGCCGAACAGTGGCGGATCCACCTCGACCGCGAACCGTTCCGGATTCGACACCACCTCGTCGGTAACGACTTGCTGGGCGCCGAGGCGCTGGCGCGGCTGACCGATCAGCTACCGGCGGATGCCGTCGAACACAACTTCGGAGCACTGCCCACGTTGCACTACGCCGCGCCGACGGCGAGAAGTGACGCGTCTGCCTCTGAAATCCTGCGCACACCGGGGTTTCTCGGCACCTGGATGGCGATCAAGAACATCGAACAGGCCACCCCTTACCGCGGGTTGCTTCTGGATTGCCTGGCCGATGTTCCCGACTCACAGCGCGATGGCGATACCCCGCATAACCAACAGGGATTCGTCTTCGTGTCGGCGCACCGATCGATCACACCAACGCACTACGACGCCGAGCAGAACTTCCTGCTGCAGATTCGGGGAAGCAAGGCGATCACGATCGGCGGCTGGCCGGACAGCGCTTCGCAGCAGCGCGAGATGGAACTCAAGCAACGGGGTGGACACCGCTATTTGCCGTTCCTCCCGAATGAGCCGCAGACGTTCCACCTCGAGCCTGGGGACGGGGTGTACGTTCCGCCGAACTGCCCCCACTATGTCGAGGTCTTCGACGACCCGTCGATTTCACTATCGGTGACGTTCCGCACCAACCGCAGTGACACCTTCGACAACGCAGTGTTCCTCAACGCCCGGCTCCGCAGGCTCGGACTCAGCCCCAGCCCACCCGGCACAAACGCTCGCGTCGACCAGATGAAGTCGCTGACAACGCGTGCTCTGCAACGAGCGATGCAGTGGCGGAGATGACGGACCAGTCGGCGACTCTGCAGGTGGAGCGCCTTCCCATCGGGGGTCCGGTACTCGCCGACTGGGGGCGCCTGCAGTCTCGCGGAGCGGTCCCCACCCCCTTCCTGTCCCAGCAGTGGTACTCGACGATGGCCGGGGTGGCAGGACTCGTCGAATCTGCCGAGGTGCTGGCGTGTCTGCGAGCTGGCGTGGTGGTCGGGTTGCTGCCGATCGAGGTCGTCAACACCGGCGGGCTTCGTACCCTCGGTGTCGCGGGATCGCAGTGGAGTTGCCCCGATCACCTTGATGTCGTGGCGGTTCCCGAGGATCGCCACGCGGTGGCCGGTGCGATCGCCCGCCATCTCGCAGAGCGCCGCGACTGGGATCTACTGGATCTGGCGGTGATGGCCGGGGACAGCCCCCTGCCTGCCGCGCTGCGTTCGATCATGCATCGGCCCCGATTCGTGGTTCGTGCCGACCAACCCGTGCCGATCCGGACGGCCCGGGTGGCCGACGGCGCACCCGCGCTCGGAAAGTGGGCCCGTCGACGACTACGACGGGTTCAACACATCGTCGAGAATAACTGCGGCACGGTCGAACTGGTGTCCGACCCGCACCGTGTGCCGGAACTGCTCGATGAACTGATGACTCTGCATCAGCAGCGGTTCGGGGACCGATCCGTGGTCTTCGCCACCGCCGAACGCCGCCAGTTTCACCACGCTGCCGCCCGCTCGCTCAGCGAGAGCCGTCAGGCACACATCGCACGGCTCACGGTCGGCGGTGTCGACGCAGCACTGCTGTACATCCTGACATGGCGTTCAACGGCGTACCTGTACTGCAGCGGACTGCGCCCGAGCGTGTTGCAGTCGGCTGGCACCGCGTTGCGCGACTGGATTCTCTGCAATGGCGTCGAGAATTGCGACACGATCGACTTCCTGCGCGGCGAGCAGGAGTGGAAGGCGCTTCGCGGCGACACTGTGCTGAACGACACCCGGGTGCGCGTCGCGCGGACCACTCCCCGAGTTGCCGCTGAAGCCGTTAAGCGGTTGCTGGACAGTGACAGATCCGAGGCTCGGCTCTCGTGAGGTCGGATCTCCCGGAGCCGGCCTCGGACCTCGGCCGCACCGCCGTGAAGAGCCTGCTGTGGGCCGGCCTGGGGTTCGCCTCCACCCGCATCACCGTTTTCGTGACAACACTGTTGTTGGCAAAGCTGTTGGTTCCCGAGGATTTCGGCGTCGTTGCCGCCGCACTCGCCGTGGTCGCTTACATGGAGATCATCCTCGATCTCGGGATCGGCGCGGCGGTGATCTACGAACAGGAAGATGGGGTTACCGAACGGCTCAACAGCGCATTCACCATGGGGGTCATCGGATGTGTGGCACTGACCGTCCTCGGCTGGGTTGCGACGCCCTGGCTGGCCGCGTTCTTCCACACCCCGGGGCAGGAATCGATATACCGGGCGCTGTTTCTGTTCTTGCTGCTACGCGGGGTCTCCCAGGTACACGATGCAATCCTCAAGCGGGATCTGCGTTACCGTCGGCGATCCGCGGTCGAGATCAGCCGAGGTATCGCCCGGGCGGCAGTGTCGATTCCGCTGGCTCTCACCGGCTTCGGAGCCTGGGCCATCGTCTGGGGGATACTGGCCAGTGAAGTCACCGGTTCGGTGTTGAACTGGGTACTGGTCCCGTTTCGACCCAGACTTCGTCTGGATCGCACAGTGGCAAAAGCCATGTTGCAGTTCGGCCTCGCGGTCACCGCACTGAAGGTGGTGTCCGAGATCGGCATGAACTCCGACTATCTCGTGGTCGGAAACCGCTTGGGACCCACCGAGCTGGGCTATTACAACCTTGCCTACCGGATACCCGAGATGATCTTGGGCGCCGCGTACTGGGTGTTCTCCAGCGTCGCGTTCCCGGTGTTCTCCAGAACTCACCGCCTCGATGCCAGCGATCTTGGCGAGACGATGCTCAAGGTGCTGCGCCTGTCGTGTTTGTTCGGATTCACCGTCGGCACCGTGCTGGCCTTGACATCGCGTGACGTCGTCACCAGCATTCTTGGACCCCAATGGCTCCCAGTGGTAGCACCGCTGACGATACTGAGCCTGGCGATGGCACTCGACTCAATCGGCTACGCCTCGGGAGACATCTTCCCAGCCGTGGGGCGTCCCGGCCTGCTACTGGCCATCAACCTGCCATTGACCGTCCTGCTGGTCGGCGGTTTCGTGGCCGCGTCCCCACACGGCATCGCGGCAGTCGCCACGGTGCACCTGATGTTCACCGTGCTATACGGTCCGCTGCGGCTGGTCCTGGGCTGCCGATTGGCGAAAACCTCTGTGCGAACGGGAATCTCTGCCATGCGGCCGGCACTCTGCGTAGCGGTGGGAATCGTGGCGCTGGCCCTTCCTGTCAGGCTGTTCACCGACGCGGGGCTAGGATCGCTGGCTGCAATAGTGGCTGCCAGCGTCGTCGGGGCCGCCGCAGGTCTGGTGATCGGCGGTCGAGACGCAATTCCGGAGGTGCGCACCGTTGTCCGTCATGCCCTCAGTCGGTCATGACCCGAGTTGATTCGTACACTTATCCACTGTGGTCACCGCGATGCGTCACTCACATAGGCACTCAGCATGACGAATAGAACCCGTATCGCGTACCTGGTATCCCGGTTTCCCCAAACGTCCGAAACGTTCATCGTGCGCGAACTCGATGCCCTCCGCCTGCGTGGGACGTTCGACCTGGAGCTGTACTCGCTTTTCCCCTCACCCGATACCGTCCACCACGAAGTTGCGCGGCGATGGACCGCGATGCTCCTGCGTCCCGACCTTCGGGCGGGAATCGGCGGCCTGCTGTGGGCACTGCGCCGGCGGCCACGCGCGTTACTCGACGTGGTCTCCACAGTGCTGCGCGAACACCGCCGGCGGCCGAGAATCCTGGTCCGGGCAGTCATCACCCTGGTACTGGCGTGCGCCCACGCACGGCACATCGCGGGGAATCCCGCTATCTCGCACATACACGCCCACTACGCCACCTACCCCGCACTGGCCGCGTGGGTCTGCCACCGCCTCGCCGACGTCGGATACAGCTTCACGGCCCATGCTCATGACCTCTACGTGGATGATTCGATGCTGCGGACAAAGGTCACGGATGCCCGATTCGTGGTCACGATCTCGCGTTTCAATGAGGAGATTCTGAGCGGCCTCAACAACAGTGGCACCCCGATCAAGGTGGTCCACTGCGGAATTGACTTGTCCCGATACAGGTTCCGCGAACGCACAATTCCGCGGAGCGGCCCCGTGACCGTGCTATGCGTGGCCTCGCTGCAGGAGTACAAAGGACATCGATTTCTGCTTGAAGCGCTCGCCACGGGTGGCCCACAGACATCGCGCATCCGGCTCGACCTCATCGGGGCCGGCCATCTGGAGACCCAACTCCGCCAGCAGGCAGCCTCGCTCGGATTGACCGATCGGGTGCGATTCCTCGGCGCCCGCGACGAGGCGTACGTGGCTCAGGCCCTCGCGGATGCAGATCTTTTCGTACTTCCCAGTGTGATCGCCAGGGATGGCCAGATGGAGGGCCTACCGGTGGCGCTTATGGAGGCCCTGGCCTCCGGTGTGCCCACCGTCTCCACCGAGTTGTCGGGTATCCCGGAGATCATCGTCAACGAGGTCACCGGATTGCTCGCAGCTGCAGGCGATTCCGCGGCACTGGCCGACGCGCTGGAATCGATGATGACCGATCCCGATCTGGCGCAGCGCTGCACCCGCCGCGGTCGCAGCCTCGTCGAGCAGGAATTTGACCTGGACCGCAACGTCGGAACTTTGGCTGACCTCTTCGAGCAGTTCGTCACCGAGACCCGGTAACACCCGCCGGCGTCGACACCATCAGTCAGGTGGAGTGCGCTCCGGCAGCCCGGCACGAAAGGCAGCCGCCACCTGATCCCAGGACGCCCGATCGGCGAGCGCGCGACAGCCTTCCCGCCCCAATCCGTGCGCATAGTCCTGATCCGTGAGGAGTCGGACCACCGCAGCTGCCAGCGACACCGGGTCCTCCGGATCGACCAGCAGACCCGATACTCCGTCGATGACCACCGACGGTATGTCGCCCACGCGCGAGGCGACCACCGGACGGCCCAGGGTGTGGGCGAGGTGGGCAACTCCGGATTGGCTACTCCGCTTGTACGGCAGGACAACACAGCGTGCACGCGCGAAAAGGCTTGAGACCTCCGCCACCGGGATGTAGCCGGCGTGCAACTCCGCGCCGTCCAACCCGGCGACCTCATTGCGCAGCCCATTCTCATCGACATCCGCACTGAGCGCCCCCGCTATCACGAGTTGGGCGGTGGGCACGCGGGCGCGCACCGCCGGCCATGCGGCGCACAGAGTGTCGATCCCCTTGTAGTTCGTGATCGTGCCGAACACCAGCGCAACAGGTTGGGTACACGACACCTCGGGTAGCTCGGCCCCGGCGAAGATTCCCTCGTCGCCGTGCGGCATGACCCGAACCGTCGCGGTGGTCGGCCAGACCTCGGTCACTACCTGCTTTGCGGAATCACCGAGTACGTAGACAACATCGAGAACGGCATAGGCTCCCGCCAGCGCACCACGCGTCGCCGCCGAGGCCTTGTACATGCCGTCGTGCCCGGGTTGTTCGACAAGGGGTCGGGGCTCGTGGGCAACGAGCACCAATGTCGCCCTGGGCAGCAGTCGCCGAACAACCCGCACTCCCCACCCGTCAACGGGGAACCGCCACGAGGACCACGCCACGATGTCGGGCCGGGTCGCGGCCAGGTAGCCGATCAGAATCAGCCACGCCAGGGCATGCTGAACACCGCGGACCGCGCGTCGAGCCTTGCGCCACCACTCGGGTGCACCCGCCCCCGCTGTGGGATGCCAGGTCGGCAGAATACTGCGCACCCGGCATCCCGAAACGCGGGAATCCAGTTCCGGTGACGGGCCCGTGACCACATCCACTCGGTCGCCGTCCTTGGCCAGTGCCTCGCCCAATTGCAGTGCGAACTGGAACAAGCCACCGGATGGCGGAAACTCCACCAAGACGATGCGTTTCACAACCACGCCCCATTCAGTGGGTAGCATCTCGACGGGTCGTCAGGCAGGCGCCAAGACACGGAGCTGACCCCAGGGAATGCCCGGCATATCATCGTAATCCCATCTGAAACCAGCTGTTTCGTACACCGAACCCAGTGCGCCTTGGTCATTGTGATCGAGTTCGAAGCTCATGCTCAAGGGCGTCTGGGCCTTGTCCACAATGTAGGCGCCGTACTTCTGCAACGCGCGAGCCACCGCCCGCTCGCCAGGTGTCAACTCCAATTCGTCGAGCGCAATGGCGGGGTCGAGCTGGAGCCGGGCACCCTCTGGCACACAGTCGGGCCGATGTGACCCACCGTCAGTCTTCGTCGCCGGGGACCAGAAGACATCGGCGCAGGCGTTGTCGGTCTGCAGCGCCAACGCGTGTGGGATATCACCAGCAGAGATCTCCGCCAGCCGAATGACACCCCCGAGCCGGGAGGCTCCAGATGCCGTTCCGGCTCCGGTGATCCCGGCGCGCGGTGAGCTGGCACCGCCTTCGCCCCAGCCCGATCCGCCCAGCGGTGCCACCGCCGCCCAACTGGTCTTCCAACCTGCGTCATCGCGCACCGCTTGCCAGAATTCGTAGACAAGGCCCGCCGATTCGTCGATGACCACCAGCGCGCCGTCCGAACCATGATGCGGGCGTGCCCCTTCGGGGATAGGCACCAAACGCCCGTCGAACGCGCATGGCCCCCACGTTGTTACGGTGCACGGCACTTCGTGGCGCGGGGTCTGTGCATTCGCGTAGTAGATGGGAATCCCGTATTCCACCAGGTTTGCATAGACGCCGTTGTCACGTGTCAGGTGCGCCACCATCGCATCGCTGTCCGGGTGGACCGAGGGATTCGCCGGTAACGGCGACCGCCAAGGACTCGCGACGTCAAACGGCTGCGGCGCTGTTCGCAGCAAGACATCCTCGGTCTCGCATCCGAGCGCTGGCCACGCAAACAACATCAATCCGATCGCGAGCAACATGCTGATCCGAGGAACCCTCAAACATGCGTCCACCACACTTCTCATATCGCGGTCAGCACTCCTGTTCGCCACCACGCGAACGTACGATCGTTCGCACCAAAGCGATTACGTCGGGTGCCGTAAGCCTGAGCACAGCGATATAGGTGATCAACCCCACCAGGGACACGATCAGCACGACGGCGAACGCGGGCCAGACAGAGATGACCTGCATGGCGCCCAACATCGCTGCCGCCGCTACAGCGGTCGCGGGCATCGGCTTGACGACTGCCCCCAGCACCAATCCCACTGGAACGTCGGCCAGCGCCCGGACGATGGCGATGCGGATACAGAAGTGCACGAATTCCACTGCGACCAGTACCCACGCGACCATCATCAGGCTGTGCCCCGCCGCCCACCAGACCGGACCGATCATCACTGCCAGCTTGGCCACATTGATCACCGTGAGGACGGTTGGTCGGCCAATTGCCTTCAGCACATCGCCGGAGTGGAACGACGCGGAATACAGGAGGGTGTATAGAGATATCACCGCCAGCGGCGCGGCGACTCCGCCGTATTTGTCGCCGTACAGCACCTCGACCACTGCCGGCGCTGCCACTGCGAGCGTGATGCTGATCGGAGCCGTGAGCGTGACGACCATCGTGAGCACCTGGCCGTAGTGCTCCGCCAGCGCAGGCCTGTCGTGTTGCATCCGGGACAGTGCGCTGAAGAGGACGTCGCTGATCACGACGCACAGATTCAAGACCACCAATTCTGGGATCCGATAGGCCAGCGTGTAGAGCCCCAGTTCGGTTTCACCGAGACGGGATCCGATTGCCAGGTAGTCCACGTTGTAGATCGCGTAGGCAACCAATGTCGCCGCCGTTGCAGGCAATCCGAAGCGAACCAGCGCGGCAGCCTCACGGCGATCGAATCCGCACGTCGTGGTCATCGGCTTCGCCACCCACCAATAGCCCACGCACATCACGAGTACGGCGGCGAGCTGGCCGTACACCAAACTCCAAACGCCATACCCCGACAGCGCCAGGCCAATCGTCAGCACCGTTTTCACGATCGCACCGGAGACCTCGGGGATGAGGCGTCGGCGGAAATCGAGATTCCGGCGCAGCAGAGCGGACGGGACCGTGCTCAAGGCATTGAGCACCAGCGCAACGGCGAGAACCCGAATCAGTGGGGTCAGCTCGGGGTTCCCCAGCACGGCGGCGCTCAGCGGCGCGGTCAGTGCCAACACCGCGCCGGCGATCACCCCGAACAGGATCGACAGGGTCAGGCCTGTTGGCGCCAACCGCCGCCAATCGGACGGGCTCTGGACCAGCGCGGCGCCGACACCCATGTCCTTGATGTAGTCGAACAGGTTGACGACCAACAACGCCAAGGCGAAGAACCCGAACTCTGCGGGTGTCAGCACTCTGGCGACGACGACCGTCATGATCAACGTCGAACTCTTGCTCAGTCCGAAGACCAGATAGTTCCACGCCGCCTGCCGGCCGGAACGAGCCACCGAGCCCGCCGAATCCGTCTCCTCAGAAACGGTCCCGGCTTGCCGAGCGGCAAGCTCCGTACCGTCCGAGGACTCCCCAGCCGCCACGGTTACTGCCCACTTTCCTCGCCGATCACGGCGCCACGGTACGGGAGTGCGGTCACGTTATGGCCGGCACTCCCGTATCGGAATCAGGCAGCCTTGTCGCCGTCGGACTTGCCCTGCGCACCATCGCTGCTCTTCGACGTGCCGGTTCCGGGATCGCTCTTCACCGCGCCGCGCTCAGCGTCGGCGCCCGGTTGGCCCGCGCTCAGTCGGTCACGAACCTGGACCCGCTTGGCTTCCCGCTCAGCCTGCTTGGCTTCCCGCTCGGCCTGCTTGGCCTCGCGCTCGGCCTTCTTGGCTTCCCGTGCTTGCTTGAGCAGTGAATCCACCGATACGCCGCGGTCGTTGGCACCGATCCGGTGCCGGCCCGTGGGTGCCGGACTCTCGGTCGCCGTGTCATTGGTGGCGGCCTCAGAGCCGGCAGGGTCGTTGTTCGTGTCCGACGAACCCGCTGCAGCGGGGGCTGCCACGACATCGCCCGGCGTGGGTGCCAATTCCTGCTCGGTTCCGGGATCCGCCGAGATCGCGGCTACGGGCAGTGCATTCAGCTCCGAATCGACGGCCTGCTTGTCGACGACAACCTCCTCCGCGGCGACCTCCTCCGCGACGACCTCCTCCGCGGCGGCCTTCTGCTCGACGGCCTTCTGCTCGGCGGCCCAGGAGAACGGCTTGTAGCCCCAGTCGGTGCGGGTGTTCGAGTCCGGCAGGTTAGTCGCTCCCAGGGCCTTGTTGACGGCGTCCTGGATGGTGGACGACGCGCCGAGCAACCCGTGTTCAACCTTGTCGATCAGCCCGTCAACGGACGAGAGAAGATTGGTGTCGACGAATTTCTGCGCGGCACGGACCGCCGCCGTGACCTCGGTGCTCAGCGTCGTGGGCAGGGCCGCGACATCCGCAGGAAGACCGGCTGCGTGAAGGACGGCGGACGCCATCTCCCCTACCGCATTGGACAGGCTCACGATCGTGTCCGCGATGTTGGTGTTCAGATCAGAGGCGAACCGGACCGGCAGCGTGAGCAAATCGGCACCGGCGGTGACCAGTTCGTTGCCGATGTTGAACCCGCCGCCGATGAGCTGAGCCAGCGCCGTGGTGTAGGAAGCCGGATCCAACGGCTTGGCCCCGATGGTCTTCAAGGCGTCCTGCGTGGCGTAGAACGGGTACGCCAACACCCAGGCGCCGGACTTCATCACGGTCTCGAATCCATCGACACCCACATTGACGACGCTGGAGGCCAGCCCCAAGGCGGCGTTGGAGACGGCGGCGGCGGGCGCGACCACCAATCCCTGAACCGCGGCGATCACGGCATCCACGACGGCGCTGTCCGACTCTTCAGCGGCCCGGTAAAGCACGTCGTTGAGCCCGTACAGGGCCCCTGGAATCTGCTCCCACAGCCCGTCCACAACGGCATTGGCCGTGTTGAGAACCGCCTGCCCGGTCCAGTCCACTGTCTGCAGCACACCCTGGCCCACCACAATCACCTGCTGCAGGGCCGAGCTGGCCAGCCCGGTGTAGCTGGACGCCGCCAACGGCTGGTTGATCAGGTTTGTGATGGCACCCAGCGCCGCGGTCAGTGAGCCGGTTATCGCGTAGCCGATGGTCTCGGCGATCTGCGCGGGAAGCATCGCGATATCGCTGTTCAGGGCGCCGACGGTGGTTATGAGCTCGTTGAAGTTGCCGACCGAGTTGGCGCTGAGCGCGCTGAGCAGTCCGCGAAGCTGCACGGAGTCAGTTGCGTTGATCAAGCCGTTCCACAGTTCGGCGTTCACGGCGTTGGCGCGCGTCAGCACGTCGACGAGCGAGTTCCCTGGAGCCAGGGACACGGCCTCGACCGTCCGCGTGACGTCGTTGAGCGTCGCTTGCAGGTTGGCGATGAGCGCCTGGACGTCCGCCGGATCGATGGCGGCGGTGAGCCGAACATTGGGCGAGGAGACGATCGGTAGCGCCCGTTCACCGCCAGGTAGCACCAATGGTGCAAACGCGAGGGTGCTGGCTGTCGTGAGCGCCATGCCGGCTGCGAACCAGGAACGTGCAGAGATCTCCATATTTGGCTACTTTTCCCATCGAGCTGTGTCCTTGTTTGTCGCAGGGACTATACAACGCTGTCAATGATTACGGCGAGCGGACTCATATGATGTTGACCAGTGACTCTTGTCTCAGGCGTGATTCGCTGTAAATGCACGCACCGGACTCTTGACATAACTAACATCACCGCCAATTGCACTTTTCGCAAAGTATCTAGACGGGCAGGCTCAAACAGTGTCATCTCTTCGTGGCGTAGCCGCCAACCCGCGGCATGGGGACGCGCAGCACCTCCGCGGAGAAACTCGACCCGGGCCTGGGCCGCGGTATTTGTGGCTGCTCGGTGCGACGGTGCCCGGAATGATCCCGCTGTCGTGGCTCCTGGTTCGCATGACCGACCTGAGCGTGTTCTGGTGGACCGGACTGGTGATTACCTTCGGGGTCATACCGCTGCTCGACCGCCTTGTCGGCTCCGACTCGGAAGACCGACCCGAGGAAATCCTGGAACGCATCGAGCACGATCGGTTCTACCGGTGGGCCACCTACTGCTATCTGCCAAATCAGTACCTGGCGTTAATATTTGCCTGCTGGCTCTGGGCCGGCGGGGGCTGGCTATCGATGACCGTCGTCGACAAGTTCGGGCTGATGGTGACGGTGGGCATCGTCGGCGGTATCGCGATCAACACCGCCCACGAGCTGAGTCATAAGCGAAGCCGCACCGAGCGGCGGTTGGCCACGCTCGCACTCGTGCAGACTGGTTACGCGCACTTCATCGTCGAGCACCAGCACGGTCACCACATTCGCGTCGCGACACCCGAGGACACCACCACTTCCCGATTGGGTGACAGCTACTACCGTTTCGTTCCTCGATCGGTGTTCGGGGGCATCCGCTTCGCGTGGACATACGAGCGGAAACGGTTGGCGCGCAGACAGAAATCTTTCTACGGCGCACAGAACACGATCCTGCGCGGTTGGCTGTTGTGCCTGGCGACGGGCGTCGTCCTTGCGGCCTGGTTCGGCCCCACCGTATTGCCGTGGCTTGTCGGCCAGGCCATAGTCGGTGTCTGCGTGTTGGAGAGTGTCAACTACGTAGAGCACTACGGACTCACGCGGCGAAAGCTACCCGACGGCCGCTACGAGCGGGTGACCCCGTCGCACAGCTGGAACAGCAACGCGATCGTCACCAACGTGTTTCTCTACCACCTGCAGCGCCATTCCGATCACCACGCCAACCCGATGCGCCGCTATCAAATTCTGCGCCATCACGAACAGGCGCCGCAGCTGCCGTTCAGCTACGCCACGATGATCCTGCTCGCTCTGATACCGCCCGTGTGGCGGCGCGTGATGGACCCACGTGTCGCCGAGGTGAGCCAGTTCCCCCGAAATCCGCTGAGGACCGAGGTGTAGGCACGGTCGAGAAAGTAGTCCGGCTTCGACAAGAAAGCTCGGTCCGCTTGCTAGGTTGACCGCGATGCTCACCGAACTCATACCGCTCGCGCTGGTCGTCGCGCTGTCGCCGCTGTCGATCATCCCCGCGGTGCTGGTGCTGCACTCGGCGAGGCCGAGGCCCACCGGCCTGGCGTTTCTTCTGGGCTGGCTGATCGGCCTAGTCGTTCTCACGACGATCTTCGTCGAGGTGTCCGGTCTCCTCGGCGGGCTCGACAAGCCGCCGAGCTGGGCGTCATGGCTACGCGTGGTCGTCGGCTCTGCGCTCATCGCATTCGGCGTCTACCGCTGGCTGGCGCGCCACCGGTCAACGCACACACCGAAGTGGATGAGCGGCCTGACCACGATCACTCCGGCGCGCGCCCTGATCACCGCCGCTGCGCTCACCGTCGTCAACCCGAAGGTGCTGTTCATCTGTGCCGCAGCGGGTTTGGCGATCGGCGCCGAGGGGCTCGGCAGGCAGGGGGTATGGCTCGCCGAGCTGGTCTACGTCGCGGTCGCCGCATCCACGGTGGCGTTGCCGATCCTGGCGTACGCCGTCTCCGGGGATCGGCTCGATCAGCCGTTGGCGCGGCTCAAGGACTGGATGGAGCGCCAGCACGCAACCCTGGTCGCCGCCATCCTCGTGGTTATCGGTCTTCTGGTGTTGTACAAGGGCATTCACGGCATGTAGCCCTCACAGCTCCGGCAGCCCCAGCTCGTCGGCGTCGGCGGTGAGGTAGCGCGTCACGGTCGGCGCCAGCACCCTGATCACATCCTCGGCGGGCAGCGTCGCCAGGGGCGGCACCTTCATCACGTAGCGCATCAGCGCGGTGCCAACCAGGCTCGTCGCGGCCAGCATCGCCCGCAACCGCGCCTGCTCGCCGCCACCGATCACGTCCGAGACCGCGGTCAGAACGTAGGAGCGCATGAACGTCCGAAACGCCTCATTGGCATCGGAGTTCGAGGTCGCCGATGCCAGCATCGCGGCCATGCTCGACGCCGTCTCGGGCGCCTCCCAGATACGCAGATACTGCGTGACCAGGCGTTCGCCGATCGTGCCTGCATCCCCTGCCATGGCCGCCGCCAGCAGGGTGGGGTCCACGATCAGCCGCAGCGACTCCCGGAACAGATCCGCCTTGGAACCAAAGAGGTAGAGCACCATCGACGGATCGACGTGGGCATCGCGGGCAATCGCGCGCAGCGTCGTCTTGTCATAGCCGTCGCGGGCGAATCGCTCCTTCGCGGCGGCCAGGACCACGTCGCGTGATACCGGCTCGCCTTGACGCCTACCCCTCTTCCTCGTTGTCTGCGCTGGTGAGGCCATATCCCGACGGTATCATTTCAATCTTTGTTGAATAATGACTCACCAAAGCGAGTGAAGACTCCTGCGAAGGTCCGTGACGCCTCCGCGAGTTCGGCCACAGCGACGTATTCGTCATGGCTGTGGGCCACCGTCATAGAACCGGGGCCGTAGACGACCGTGGGAATGCCCAGTTGGTTGCGCAGGAACCGGGCGTCGGTCCCCAGGAAGAGGCCGCGCACGGGCCGGGCGGACTCGGCCGCGGACTGCACCAGACCGACGAAGGGGTGGTCAGCCTCCAACTCAGAGGCCTCCGCGAACGCCAGTGCCTCGACGGTGCACTCCACATCGGGTACCAACCGGTGCATCAGGGCGGACAGTTCAGCCAGCGCCTGCCGCTCGGATTGTCCTGGCAGCACCCGCCGGTCCACCCGCAGAATGCACGAGCTGGCAACGATATTGGGCGCGGTGCCGCCACGGATCACGCCGACATTGCAGGTCGGACTGCCCAGCAGCGGATGCGGCGTGCCGCCGAAGTCGGCTTGGTGCAGTGCACTTGCCAGCCGCGCCGCGTCGGCGACCGCAGACCGGCCCACAGCCGGATCGCTGCCGTGCGCGGCACGACCGGTCACGGTGATCTCAGCCAGTAGCACACCCCGCTCGGCGACACAGACCCGAAGCTCGCTGGGTTCCGGCACGATCGCGGCATCTGCGGCTATTCGGTCGGCCCTCATCAGAGCCTCGGTACCCCAGCGACCGCCCGTCTCCTCATCGGCCACGAGGTGAAACACCACATCGCACCGCGGTGGCTCGCCTGCGTCGAAGCAGGCCCGCATACCCTCGATGGCCGCGGCGATACCGCCCTTCATATCGCAGGCTCCGCGCCCGTATAGGAGGCCGCCGCGAAGCACACCGCCGAACGGCGGCAGCGTCCAGTCGTCCTCGACCACGGGGACGACGTCGAGGTGGCCGTTGATCAGCAGTACCGGCCGGCGCCCCTCCGCTGGGCGGCCGGCGCCCGCGACCGTTGCCAACACCGATGTGCGCCCTGGCGCCGGCTCGAAGACCTCGGTGCGAGCGCCGAGGCCGGCCAGCACGTCGGCGAGCAACGGAACGATCGCCGTCTCATCCCCTGGCGGGTTTCGGGTGTCGCACCGCACCATCGCGGCGGTCAACTCGGCGCAGCGCGACTCGTCCACGGCCGACGCCGCCGCGCACGCGGTCGTCACAGGTAGCCCGCCACGTCATCGAGGAAACCGAGAGGTCCGATGCCCACCAGGAACTCTCGCAGTGCCGGCCGATGAGTGAACAGCTCGGCGAACTGTCCGCGCGCGCCGTCGCGGTCGCCGCTGCGAGCCATCAGCACGGCCCTCCAGAACTGTGCCTCTCGATTGTCGGGACCGAGTAGATCAGCGGCATCCGAGAGACTGGACAGCTTGTCGTGCAGCGTGTCCGGTGCGACGTTCCGATAGGGACCGATCATCAGATCCTGCGCGAAGATGACGTCGCCGATGACGTCGAACGCCCGCTGCCGGGGCAGCAGGCGGGCCAACTCGGCCACCGGGTCGGCGTGATCGTCCACCCGGATGTCGACCAGAACGTGCTGCCACGGGCGCTCGGAGCGTTGGGCGCCGAACACGGTGAGCACCGCCGACTGGGAACCCCTGATGTCTCCACCGGCGGCCTCGGCGGCCGCCATCGCAGCCAGGATCCGTTCCGCCAGTTCACCTTTGGAGTCCGCATAGGCGGACAACATGTCGTGGTACACCTGCGGACAGGCCAACATGTTGCCCTGCACCGCAACCCCGTCGCCGACCAGACCGCCCGCCGCGGGCGCGCACCGCTCGCCGGTGTACGACACCGCCAACCCCGTTGCGTCCACGACACCCAGTTGCCGGTAGGCGCTGAGCGGGTCAGCCGCCGTCACCGCGTCGACAGCCTCCTGCGCCGACGAGCCAGATCGCATGGCGTCGACTGCGTGTGGCCCGTAGTCGACGTTAACGAACGCCTGGGTCGCGACGACTCCCACGCCGGTCTCTCCCCAGCCGACCAGCCGGCCCACACCGAAGAAGTGAGACTGCGAGCCGATGCCGAGTTCGCCGGTCGAGGGGTCGCGGGCGACAATCGAGTACGTCACGGGTTCACCTGTCTTCTGCTGCGGTGTGTTGGTTGATCAGCTCGGCGACACGCGCTGGCGCCTCGACCATCGGTAGATGCCCGATACCGTCGAGGACCACTGGGACACCTCCCGTGGCAGCCGCGATCTCCTCGGTCATCTCCGGCGGACACGTCGGGTCCGCCGTGCCGCCGACCCCGAGCACCGGTGCCTGCACCCGGCTCGCCAGATGGCGGATGTCCGCCGCGAACGCGGCCCGCAGTATCGCGGCAACGGTGGGTTCTGGGCGGCCACCCGCGGCGCTGATCGTCTCGTCCAGGCTCGGTGCGCCGCGGTACGCGGGCCCAACGACCTTGGGCACCAGGTCCGCGAAGTACCGCTGCGAACCAGCCGCTGCCAGCTCGGCGACCATCTGCTCGATCGCGGCCTGCGGCACGCCTGTGCCGAGCGTCGAACCGAAGGTAGTCACGCTGTGCACTCGTTGCGGGTGTAATGCCGCCAGCGCCAGTGAGATCGAACCGCCCAGCGAGCCGCCCACCAGGTGCACGGTGTCGAGCCCAAGGGTGTCCAGCACGGCGAGCACGTCTGGTACGTAGCCCTCCTCGATGGTGAATGGGCCGCGCAGACCGGACCGACCGTGCCCACGCAGATCTAGTGCGACAACCGGTAGGTCCAGCGCAGGCATCACCTGACGCCAGACCACGCCCGCGGTGTTGATGGGGTGCACGAGTACCACCGCGGTGCGCCCGGCATTCCCACCCGAGTGGGTGACGGCCAGCGGCCCGGACGGACCGGGAACCGTTCGGGACTCGAACACGGCGGTCATTCGGTGGCGTACTTCAGCGCATCCGCGGCGGCGGCCTCGCTGACGTGCATGTGCCAGATCCGCCAGTCCGGCGAGCCCTCGCCGTCGTCACGGCGGTAGAACTCGGTGTTGCGGAACCTCACCACACCGGAGCTCTCCAGCACACCGGAGGGTGCGGGAAGCATGATCTCGCACTCCCCCTCCGACGTGAGGAGCGCGACGTCGCCGAACACCTGCACGACCGGTGCTGCGGTGTCACCGATGCGGCTGATCCTTGCCCCAATACCGTTGAGGTTGCGCCACAACCGCGCCTTGTCCAGGGCACCGTGATAGGTGAATCCGTTGAGGTTGAACTGGAGATAGGTGTCATCGCCCGACGGGAAGAAACCGAGCATCGACTCGGCGACGAGGTCCACGTTGGCGGCCAGCCAGGCGTTGTGCACAGCGAGTATCGCGGCGGAATCCGACTCAGTCATATTGGTTCTCTCTGCGTGAGTAAGGAATTGGACAGAATTGAAGCGACAGCGGCCAAAGACTCCCGGCCTGATGCCTCCACGATCGGCACGACGATCACCTTGTCGGCGCCCGCGTCGAAGAGGCGGCTGAACGCCGCGGCCGCCTGCTGCGGCGTGCCGGTCACCGAGAGTGCGTCCACCCAGTGCTCGGGCATCTCGGCGAGCACCACCTCAGCCCCGCCGCGAGACAGCATGTCGGAGAGCTGATCGTTACCGCCGATCGAACCGAGCAGCGGATTGGGCCCCGACGCGGCCAGATAGAACGCCAGCGCGGGTTTGATCTGTTCACGTGCGGCCGTGGCCTCGGCAGGGTCGCGAGTAACGTTGATAGCGCACAGCACAACGACTTCGGGCCTCTCCTGACGACCCGCCTCGGCGGCGGCCGCGTCGAGTTTGGCGCGCGTCGCAGCGACGTACTCGGGGGTGGCCAGCACGCTCACCACCAACCCGTCGGCCAGCGCCCCGGTGAGCGCGATGCCCTTGTCGCCGAGCACACCGGTGTAGATCGGCACCCTTTCGGCCGGGGGGTGGGTGAGGGTCACCTCCGCGAAGGAGTGCACGTTGCCCTCCGCGCTCACCGTCTTGCCATCGAGCAGTGCGCGCAACCCCGTCAGCGTCTCGCGCAGCGCGCTCATTGGCGACCGCACCGTCAATGCCATCTGCGCGGTCCAGGCCGGCACACCGTGTCCGACGCCGGGTGCGAAGCGGCCGGGGAAGGCCCGAGCCAGCGTGGCGACCTCCATGCCGAGCAGCGCGGGGTGCCGCACCATGGAGGACACCACCGCGATGCCAACACGGATACGCTCGGTGGCGCTCAGTGCGATCGCCGAGGCCGCGATACCGCCGAGGAAGAAGTAGTCCTCGGGGATCCACAGTTCGCCGAATCCGTTGGCCTCCACCCACTGCGTCAGCGACGCAATATCCTCCGGGGGCGTGGTGCTGCCCAGCAGAACTCCCAGCCGCCTGCCGTCGACCTCGGTGTTAGCGCTCAACGTTGTCATCTCCTGCTTCCTCGACGATCTCAATTGCTCCAACGGGACACGTGTCAGCCGCGCGCACAACAGCGGCGTGCAGCTCCGCTCTGGGCCGTTCGTCGAGCAGCGTCACCCAGCCCTCGGGCGTGTTTCCGAAGACCTCA
The DNA here is from genome assembly GCF_022557175.1 of Mycolicibacterium sp. YH-1. The sequence continues at coordinate 6,165,359 of NZ_CP092915.1, forward strand.
CCCGCCGCGCGCTGGCAGCTTCCATTGGCCATGCAGTGTTCGGATCGGACTATCAGGCGCACGATGTCAGCTCCCTACAGCGTCACTGGGCGGCTCTGCCAGCCGCGGGCCAGGATGTTGTTCGCCCGGCGGACCGCGGGTTGGTCACCACCGGTGAAGTCGGGGAAGCGTTCCAGAATCTTCTCCAGAACCACGAGCCCCTCCATACGAGCCAGCGGTGCACCCACACAGAAGTGGATGCCATGGCTGAACGACAGATGTTTGGAGGCATCGCGGGTGATGTCGAAGACGCCCGGATCGGAGAACTGCCGCGGATCGCGGTTGGCTCCCGCGATCACCTGGAAACACATCTGACCGCTTCGTATCTGCTGACCGCCGTACTCGGCATCGTGGACCGCCTTGCGGAAGTTGAGGTGAAACGGCGGATCGAACCGCAGCATCTCCTCGATGGCGACGGGAATCAGCGACGGGTCCTCCCGCAACTGGTGTTTGACGTCCGGGTTGTCGATCAGGATTGACATCGCGCTGCCGATCAACGACGTCGTGGTGTCGTTGCCCGCAGCAAGCAGAAGCGTGACCTGGGAGATGATCTCCTCGTCGGTCAGCAGCTCTCCGCCGTCGGCCTCGGTGGTCGCGATCAGCGTGATCAGGTCGTCCTGGGGGTCGGCCCTACGTCGGGCCACCAGGTCCGCGAGGTAGTCCATCATCTCCAGCGAGACGCGGATCGACTGGTCACGAAGCTGGCCCTGCACACCCGGGTCGAGTGTTCTGCCGTATGCCTCGGACCACTCCCGCAGCTGAGCCCACTTGTCCTTGGGCACACCGAGAATCGACGCGATCACGGCGACCGGGATGTCGGCGGCAAGATGGGGCATGACGTCCACCACCTGGCCGGGCCGGTATCTGTCCAGCACCTCGTCTGCGACGTCCTCCATGGATGACCGCCACCGCTTGATCGCCGGCTTGGTGAACGCGTGCCGGAAGATGGAGCGGATCCGGGTGTGCACGGGAGGATCCTGAAATATGAACTGGCGAGAGCTGATTGAGATGAAGCGGCGGTGCTCTGCGTCATCGGGGTCATGAACTCCCGGCGCACCGTCGAAGAACGTGTCGCTGGAGAACGCCTCATGCCGGGAGACCATGGAGCGGACGTCGTCGTAGCGACTGAGCACCCACCCGCCCAACACGTCCGACCAGTGCACTCCGGTACCGATCTCGCGCAACTGCTCATAGAGCGGGAACGGATCGGCGACACCGCCGAGAACCAGATCTCGCACTATTGCCGCAGCATCGGTGTCCTCAACCGCACTTACCACTGAAACCTCCACGACTGTGCCTGAAACCGTTCTGCCCATGCGGGTTACGTCAAGAGTCCCTCGCGACGGCGTCGACCCGCATCCGTAGAGTCCGCAGATTCGCTACGTATGTAGGGGGTGTCGACGTTGCGTACCGGCCGTGAAACGTCAACGGCGACCACCCGATGTCGGGTGGTCGCCGTTGACGCGCGGGATGTCAGCTGCCTGCCGGAACCAGCATCTCCTGCCAGGTCTGTCCTGTCGCGCCTTGACCCAGATTCGACTGGGTGTAGACCCGACCGTCGGGGCCGACGTAGCTGCCGGTGGCAGGATCGTAGGTGACTGCCGCGAGGGGCGGCGGCGGCTGTGCAGGCACTGGGTTGATCGGCATCTGCGGAACCGCTTGACCCGAGAGCGTGGCGTTCGGGTCACCCTTCCAGTTGGCCCCGTCGTTGAGCGGGACGTACTCCTGGTCGCTCTCGCACATGTCCACAGTCGGTGCGCGCTTACCGGGAACAGTCAGGCAGGGAGTGTTTCTCGCACCACGCACGGCGAGGTACGGATGGTCCTGCGGCACACGGCAGTACAGTGCTCCCGTGGTGCGCTCGGGATAGTCCTCGTGAGCCGGTGCCCGCTGCTGCTGCGCGGGCAGATACCCCGTGTTGCAGGGCGGCGGCAGGTTGAGGTTGAGGTTGAAGTCCAGATACATGCCCCGATAGTCCTGTTTGGTGTGCAGGTTGCCGACGGCTAGCGCCCCCATCATCGCGGTGGCCTGCGGCAACAACACCAGAAGCTGCTCGATCGCCGGCTGGTAGGCGATCGCCACCTGTTCCAGGCTGACCAGGTTGGCCAGCAGCACTGGCAGCGTGGGGCGAACGCGCTCGAACAACTGCCTGACCTCGTCAGCTGTCGCCGCGCCATTGCGCAGGACACCCTCGACGGAGTCGTTGTGATCGCGCAGTTCACCGGTGATGGCAGCCAGGTTCGCCGCCCACGATTGAATCGCACCCGATGTCGCAATCTGCGAGTCCAGGACCGGTTTGGACTGTTCGATCAATGTCACCATCGGTTCGAGTTCTCGATGGGCGTCGATGGCCAGCTGGGTGCTGCCCTTCACGATCCGGGACAGCTCCGGCCCCAACCCGCCTATCGCCGTGTAACTCTCGTCGATCACGGTCTTCAAGTTGTCCTGCGGGATCGCGGCCAAACCACGGTTCGTCGCGTCCAACAGGCTGTTGATGCTCGGCGGCACCGAGGCGCGGGACGCGGGGATCACATCGCCGTCCCGCAGCGGTGCAGATGCACCGTCGCGTGGCAACAGAGCGACATAGAGTTCCCCGATGGCCGACTGACTGTGGACCTCGGCATCCACATCCGAGGGAATCCGGAACTGCGAGTCGAGAACCAGCTCGGCCTCGGCACCGGTGTCGGTGAGGCGTACCTCCCCAACCCGGCCCACCTCGGTTCCGCGATACGTGACGTTGCCGCGCTCGTAGAGTCCACCTGCCTGAGGCAGTTCGACGGTGACGGTGTACCGACCGATGCCGAACAACTGCGCAGGCAGGTTCATGTAGCCACCGGCCATCAGGGCGACCGACGCGACGGCCAGCACCGTGAAGATCGCCAGCTGAATCCTGGCAAGACGATTCAGGTGCATGTCAGGGCCCCTGGTCGGCTTGGTACGGAACGATGAGTGGATTGCCTGCGGTGGCCGGGCTCGGCATCTGACCGATGGTGCGCCCCCATTGCATCTCCAGCCTCGTGAGGGCGCCCTCGAACCGCGTGCCGGTGAGCAGCGATGTGTCGAGCCGGCTGAGGGTCAAGTCGAATATCGCGGTGAGGTTCGCATAATCGCCCCGCAGCCAATTGAGCACACCCTCCTTGGGCCACGGGAACGTCGAGAACAGCGACAGCGAGCGGGTGAGCGCGGGACCGGCATCGGCAAGGGCGGCGAGCACGGGTCCGATATCCGCCAGCTCGGCCACCAGCGACTCCTCAGTTCTGGTGATCGAATCTGCTGCCAGCGCGCTGAACTCGCCGAACTGGTCCAGTGCCTCGACCAACTGCTCGCGATCGTCCTTGAGTACCTCGAGAGCTTGCGGAATCGTCTGTAACGCCCTGTCGAGCACCGGCTTCCGTGCCGCGAACCGGCCCGTGAGCTGGTTCAGGCTCTCGGTGGCGGCGAGGATATCGTCCTTCTGTCCGTCCAGATGGCCGATGAACTCGTCGAACTGCTCGATGAGGCCGCGGAGCTCCTGTTCCCGGCCGGCGAAGGCGATGCTGAACGCTCGCGTGATGTCATGAACCTGGCCCAGTCCCCCACCGTTGAGGAGCATCGACGCCGCCGCCAGCGTCTGTTCGGTGCTGGGGTACGCGCCGGTGCGGTCGAGCTGGATCAACGATCCCTCGTGGAGCTCGCCCCGTGGCGGTTCGTCGACGGGCGGGGCGATCTCGATGTGCAGCGAACCGAGCAGGCTGGTTTGGCCGACCCTCACCGTGACGTTCTCCGGCAGGGTGACACCGCCGTCGAGCCGCATCGTGACGAGAGCGTGCCAGCCCTGACGCGCGATTCCGGTGACACTTCCCACCGTCACGTCAGCGACGCGTACCCGGGAGTTCTCCGCGATGTTCGAGACGTTGGCCAGTTGCGCCTGCACTTCGAAGGATCCCGGCCCCCAGCCCTGCGTGCCGGGCAGCCGAACCGAGTTGAGTCCCCGCCAGTCACAGCCAGTTGTCATCACGAGGATCACCGCGAGCACCGCGCACAGGTACCCGCGTGTGCTGCTCACGAGCCACCTCCCTGCGCCGGCACCATCAAGCCGGGCAGGCCGTCGGCGGGATTCGTCGCCACCGATTCCGCTGCGAGCGGTGGCGGTGGCACTGGACGGTGATCGGGGCGCATCCAGTCCTCGCTGTAGGTCAGCTCGTTGGGTCGGGCCGCCGCGTTGACGAACGGGTTCAGCCCGATCGGCGGGAAGTTGAACTGCCGGTTCTTCATGATCGGGGCCAGGTACTGCACACAGAGTTTCGCCGACTGTTCGGCACCCATACGTGACGCGGCCTGGACCGCCCCGCAGATGAACTGAATCGGATTGGCGAAGTTGTTGAGCGCCAAGGCCCCTGTGAGCGCTGAATGCGTGGGCTCGTAGATGTTGATGAGGTTCTGAAACGTGGTCGGCGCGAGGTGCAGCACCTGCTTGATGTCGCCAGTGCTGTCGGCCAGAGCCTGAGCCACAGAGCCCAGCTTCTCCGACGAGACACCAAGCGCCTCACGATGTTCGGCCACGAACGACGCGACGTCTCGGGTTGCGGCGTTCAGACCGTCGACGGCCTCGCCGATCTGGTCAGGCTGGTCGGCCAGAAGTCCCGTTGCGGCGGCAAGGTTGACGTTGAGCTCCCTCATCAGCTCGGTGCTCGACTGCAGTGCCGACACCAGGGCGGCCAGATTCTTGACCGTGCCGAAGATGTCGGTGCTGTGATCGCCGAGTGCGGAGAGTACGCGGGACAGCTCGATGACCGCCTCCCGAATGTCGTGGCCGCGCCCGCGCAGGTTATCGGCCGCGGTGTCGATGAACGCGCCAAGCGGGCTGACACCGTCGGGTCCCGGTTGCAGGCTGGCGCTGAGCCTCTCCAGTTGGATCCGGAAGTCATCCCACTCCACCGGTACCGCGGTGCGGTTCTGCGGAATGACCGCGCCGTCCGTCATCTCGGCACCACCGGTGTACGCGGGAGTGAGCTGGATCGCCCTTGAGGTGATCAGCTGTGGTGACAGGATGACCGCATTGGCCTCGGCGGGCACCTTGTGCCTGCGGTCGAACCAGAACGTGATCTTGGACCGTTCCGGCTGCGGCTCAATGGTTTCGACACTTCCGATCCGCACGCCGAGCATCACGACGTCGTCGCCGGGAAAGATCCCGTTGCTGTTGTCGAAGTACGCGGTGACCTGCATGCGGGCGTTCGTGGTCAGTGCCCCGATCAGCGCCACCGACCCGGCCATCAGGGTGACCGCGAGCAGCGCGGCCAGGGAGACACGCATATGGCGACGCGTGATCACGGTGCACCGCCGATGTCGCGTGGGCCGTGTTCTGCCGGGGGGCCTGGTGGCGGGCCACCTGGGGGCGGTGCGGGAAGCGGCTCCCGATACGGATAGCGGGGGTCACCCGGGTTCCCGGTGATCGCCTCGGGCAGCGTCATATTCGGCGGTCCACCCTGACCGGTACGCGGATACGGCACCGGCAGTGCCGGTGTGCCGGGCTGGCCGACCTGCGGGTCGTGAAGCTCGGTCGGTGCAAGCACGTTCGGGTCGAGACCCAGATCCGAGAATGCCGCGTCGATGAACGGTTGCACGAACTGGCCGGGCAACAGGTTGGAGAGGTATGCCTTGAAGAACGGGCCGGAGGCCACCGAGTCGCCGAGCGACATGGCGTAGCGGTGCAACATCGGGATGACCTGTTGGATCTGATCCCTGTGGTTGTCGACGATCGCCAACACACCGTTGATCCGCTCTAGCGCAGGTCCCAGCTCCGCCTTGTTGTCTGCGACGAATCCGGACATCTGGCGGGTCGCGACACCGATGTTGTTGGCCACCTGGTCCAGGGCCGCACTCTGGACTCGCAACGCAGCCAGTATGGCGTTGGTCTGCGATATGAGGCGCACTACCTGGTCGGTGCGCTGGGCGAGCACTCCGGTGGCGGCCTCTGCGTTCTCCAGCAGGCTCCGCAGCTGCGCATCGCGTTCGCCGAGCGTGCGCGAGAAGCGGGCCACGCCATCGACGGCGATCCGAAGATCCGGCGGGGTGTCACGAAAGGCGTCGGTCAAGGTCGCCAGGGACTGGTTGAGTTGGTCGACATCCAATCCGCCCACCACGTCGGCGAGGTCGCCGAGCGCCTCCGGAAGTTGGTAGGCGGGTGTCGTGCGATCCATCGAGATGGCTCCACTCAGCTCTCCGTCGCCGCGGGGCGTCACCTCCAGGACCTTCGAGCCGAGAAGGCTCTTGGTCTTGACCGCCGCCTCAGTACGCTCGCCCAAGCGGATGCCCTTCTCGACGTCGAACTCGACAAGCACTCGGGGACCGTCCAGGGCAATGCTCGACACCTCACCGACCTTGTAACCCGCAACCTGCACGGGAGCCCCGGTCTGCAGACCGCTGGCCTCCGCGAAGTAGGCAGAGTGGCGAACGCCTGAGGCGAAGAACGGCAACTTCTTGTACTGCAGCGCGCTCGCGACAATGGCGGCCACCACGGCCAGTCCGATCACGCCGATGACCATCGAATTGCGCTCCGAGAACGACTTCATTTCGGGGCGCACCGCCCGGTGTCCTGGCCAGCCACCTTCACATACACAGGCTGCCCGCCCTTGCCGTTGAGTTTCAGGATCGCGTCACAGAGGTAGAACGAGAAGTAGTCGCCGTACAGCGCCATCCGGTTGAGCGCCCGGTAGGTGTCGGGCAGAGTGTTGAGTAGGTCGTCGACGTAGTCCGTGTCGGCGAGGACCGTGCTCGTCACCCGATCTGCCTGAGCGACAACGTTCTTGACACTCGGTCGCGCGCGGATGAGCAGGTCCCCGATGCCCGCCGCGGCCGCGTTGGTGGAGGCGATGCTGTCACTGATGTCAACCTTGCGCGCAGCGAGCCCATCGACCAGTTGCGACAGTGAGTCGACCGCGCTGTCGAACTCGCCACTGTGCTCGCCGAGCGATCCCAGCACCGTGTTCAGATTCGCGATGACCTGACCGATCAGTTCATCCCGGTTGGCCATAGTGTCGGTCAACGACGCCGTATGTGCCAGAAGCGAGCCGATTGTCGGCCCCTGCCCCTGGAGCGCCTGAATCAGCTGGCCAGTCAGCGCGTTCATCGCCTCGGGATCGAGCGCGCGAAACAGCGGGCGAAACCCACCGATGAGCGCGTCCAGGTCCAGCGCAGGCTCCGTCCGAGTCACCGGAATCGTCTGTCCGACATCGATTCGCTGCAGGCTCCCCGGCCCCTCCTGCAGTTCCATGTATCGCCCGCCGATCAGATTGTCGTACCGAACAAGCGCTTTCGTGCCATCGGTGAGCACAACCGAGTCGTCGACCGAGAACTCGACCACCGCGTGGTTCTCGACGTTGACGGAGATGTCCCTCACCTTGCCCACCTCGACTCCGGCGATGCGGACGAAGTTGCCGCTCTCCAGTCCGCTGATGTTGACGAACTCCGCGCGGTAGGTCGCCTGATCGTTGAACCGCAACTGCGCGAACACGATGAGGAGCACGAATGCGCCGACGCCGCAGACGGTCAGGAACGCGGTCAGGCGCCACACGATGCCGGTCAGGTTGGCTTTCACGGCTGTGGGCCCTCCTCGATTGGAGCCACGCTCGGAACTGTCACGGGTGGCGGCGGCAGGGGTTCATATGGTGGCGCACCCGGGTATGGCACCGGTCCGATCGCCGGCGGACCCTCACCGCGAATACGAGGCGGTTCGGGCACAGCCTTGGTGGCGGGGAAGAAGTTCGCAAACCACGGGTGACCGATGCCCGGGTTGGGTCGCCAGTCCACGCCCGTTCCCCAGCCCGTGTTGGTGATCAACTGCCGCACGGGGAACTGCTTGGAGACATCGGGCAGTGACCCGCAGCCTGGTTGTCCACCCGGCCCGCCCTTGGCGGCGACGATCGGGAGATTGTCGGGATACCGGTATGGGTCATCGCCCAGATTGAGCCCGCTGTCAAGCACGATGCTTCGGCCGTTGCCGCCTACCTGCTCGTGCCCACCGTTGTCGAGGAACCACTTGGCCCCCAACAGCATGCACGTGTAACTGGGCTCATACTTCATCAGCAGCGATGTGGTCGGCTCCAGGCTGTTGATCGCATCCACCAGGTTGTCCTGATTCGGACCGATGAGACTGTTCCCGGATTGGGCGAGTCCAATGACGCTGAGCAGCAACGTATCGATCTCCGAGGCATTGCGCGTGACGGTCTCGCTCAGAGTGCTCGAAGCGTCGAGGACGTCCAGGATGTCCTCGGCCGCAGCGTTGTACGTGTCACCGAACTCCCGCACAGCACGCCAGTCCTCCTGCGCGGTCTGCATCCGCGGGTTGAGCTCGCGCAGAACCGTGTTGGCTGCCGTCGTCGCCTCACCCATGCGTTGCCCCTGCCCGCGCACCCCTTCGGCCAACGCTGTCAACGTGGCGTTCAACTTCGGCGGATCGACCCGGTGAAGGACCTCAACGAGGTTCTGAAACACCGTGTTCACCTCGGCAGTGACGTTGCGCGAAACCACCACCGCGCCTGCCCCGATCCGATCCGCACTGGGATCGGCCGGGTAGATCAGATCCACGTACTTCGCGCCGAACGCCGTGGTCGCCTGTATCTCCGCCTGCACATTGGCGGGGATGAAAGCCGTCATCTCGGGGAGGAGTTCCAGTTTCAACCGGACTGGGTCGGTGCCCTCGACACCGGCGACGCGACCAACCTTGACGCCGCGCATTCTGACCTTGGCGCCCGACTCCATGACCAGCCCGGAGCGTTCCGCGGTGACCGTCACCGGCACAACCGAGTTGAACTTCCCGGTGAACAGCAGAGCCGTCATCAGCACCAGGGCCAGGATCGTGACCATTAGGATCAGCGCCCATAGCGCAGGCGGAATGCGGTGTTGCCCGGGCCTGGTGTCCATGGTCATCCCGCCAGGTTGAAGTTGCCGGACTGGCCGTAGACGGCGAGCGACATCGCCGTCACCACGAACGCCGCCACGACCAGCGATGCACGCACCGCTCGACCGACCGCCTCCCCCACTCCGGCAGGGCCGCCCGTCGCGTTGTAGCCGTAGTAGGTGTGGACGAGCATGATGACGGTGGCCATGGTGATCGACTGAACGAACGACCAGATGAGGTCGGTGGGGTTCAGGAACGTGTTGAAGTAGTGGTCGTACACGCCGGTGGACTGACCGTAGATCGCCGTTGTGCCAACCCGTGCCGCGGTGAAGGACATTGCGACGCCGACACAGTACAGCGGGATGACCACGATGACCCCGGCGATCACCCGGGTCGACGCGAGGTAGGCGATGCTGCGCATGCCGATGACCTCGAGCGCGTCGATCTCCTCGTTGATTCGCATTGCACCCAACTGTGCGGTCGCGCCGGCACCGATGGTGGCTGACAGCGCGATCGCCGTGGTCCCTGGCGCGATGATGCGCACATTGAGGAAGGCGGACGCGAATCCGGTGAGGGCCTCCACGCCGATGTTGGCGAACTGGTTGTATCCCTGGACGGCGATGACGGCACCGGTGGACAGCGTCAGGAAGCCGACGATGGCGACGGTGCCGCCGATGATCGCCAGCGCCCCAACACCCAGTCCCATCTGCGCGATGAGCCGGAGCACCTCTTTGCGATAGTGCAGTGCGGCGTCACCGATTGAATGCAGTGTCCTGAAGTAGAACTCGGCCTGCAGCCCGATCTGATTCCACCCCCGGCCGCAGCCACGGATCAGGTTGACCACTCGTGCCCGCGGTGCGGTGATGGCTAACTGGCTCACAGCGTGGCCTGCACACCGACGGCGGTCACAATGATGTTGATCGCGAAGAGCGCCATGAACGTGAACACGACCGTCTCGTTGACCGCGTTGCCCACACCAGCCGGCCCACCGCCGACGGATATGCCCTTGTAACAGGCGATGAGGCCCGCCACCATCCCGAAGATGGCCCCCTTGATGAGCGCGATGACGATGTCGGTCACACCCGTCAAGAGCGTGAAGCCCGCGACGAAGTCGCCGGGCGAGACGTGCTGGACGTAGACACAGAAGAAGAACGCGCCGACCAGACCCACCAGGATCACCGTGGAGGCCAGGACCGTGGCGACCGTGGTCGCCGCCAGAACTCGTGGGACCACCAGGGCCTGGATCGGGTTGATCCCCATGACCCGCAGCGCGTCCAACTCCTCCCGGATAGTGCGTGCTCCGAGATCAGCGCACATTGCTGTCGCTCCGGCACCGGATATGACGAGAACCGTTGCCAACGGGCCGATTTGAGTCACCGTTCCCAGTGCCGCGCCAGTGCCGGATAGGTCGGCCGCGCCGAACTCGATCAGGAGGATGTTCAGCGTGAAGACCAGCAGCACGGAGTAGGGGATGGTGAGCATCAACGCGGGAAGCAACGACACCCGCGCGACGAACCACGTTTGGATCAGATACTCGCGCCACGCGAACGGTCCCCGAAAGATCTGTACGAAGGTGTCCAGCGACATCGCGAAGAACTCGCCGGTCGAGCGCACGGGTTTGGACAGTGTCTGCACGGCAGTCAAGAGGTTTCGTCACCCGCCTAACGTCTCGCGGTCGCCGGTCGCTGCGACCGGTGAGGTGGATCCAGCAAGGATGTCGGCGTCGCCGGAGCTGCGCATCCGTATGAACCGCAGACTTGCTACGTAGGTACGTGGTGTCGACGCTGCGACAGCGGTGCCCAGCAACGCACTCGACCCAGCGTCTCCGCCGTTACGGGGAGCCGGGACAAGCGCGATGTCCGCGCAGCGATGTGCGCCGAATTGATGCAATACGCACTTGGCGGATATCCGACTTTGGGCATACTGCGCAATATGTTGGACAGCACTTGTGCATATTGCGAGTCGCTGGTTGTGTGACGCCTCAACGCCGCCAGCCATCCGCTGATCGCGGTCTGTCACCCGGAGGCATCCCGTGTTCAACCCTGATGAGTTCGTCCAACTGGTCACCGAAAGTGGTGAGAGACAGAGCCATCCGGTGTTCTCGCCGTTCGTCGACGATATCGACGTCGCCGCGCTGCGCCGCCTGTATGAGGACCTCGTCGTCGTCAGGCGCATCGATGCCGAGGCGACGGCCCTGCAGCGGCAGGGCGAACTCGCGTTGTGGGCGCCGTGCCTCGGGCAGGAGGCCGCGCAGGTCGGTTCGGCCCGAGCGCTTGGCGCCGAGGACTTCGTCTTCGCCAGCTACCGCGAACACGGTGTCGCCTATTGCCGCGGCGTCGACCCCACACACATGCTCAGGTTCTGGCGCGGCTCCACCCACTCTGGCTGGAATCCGTTCGACTACCGAATGACCACCCCGGCGATCATCGTCGGATCGCAGGCCTTGCACGCCACCGGATACGCAATGGGCATTGCGCTTGACGGTGCCGATGGCGCGGCGATCACCTACTTCGGCGACGGCGCGACGAGCCAGGGCGACATCTCCGAGGCACTGGGATTCGCTGCGAGCTTCTCCGCGCCCGTGGTGTTCTTCTGCCAGAACAATCAGTGGGCGATATCCGAACCGGTGCGGCTGCAGTCACCGACCGCCCTGGCCCACCGCGGACCCGGGTTCGGCGTCCCCGCGGTACGCGTCGACGGCAACGACGTGCTCGCCGTGATGGCCACGACACGGGCCGCACTCGAACGCGCTCGCAGGGGAGACGGTCCAACCCTCATCGAGGCCGTCACCTACCGGATGGGGCCGCACACCACCTCCGATGATCCCACCAGATACCGGCCGGCGGACCTGGATGAGCTGTGGAGACAACGTGATCCACTGGATCGGATCTTCAGACTGCTCGACGCGCATCGGGCGATCGACGACGACTACCTCGCCGCGGTGACACAGCGCGCCGATGACACCGCCGCTGCGCTGCGCCGGGGCTGCCTGGAGACGGTCGAACCCACCGCGCTGTCGATGTTCGACAACGTCTACGCCGAGCCCCATCCCCTGGTCGACGACGAGCGTCGCCAGTTCACGTCCTACCTCGCCACGCTGGAGGGAACCCCGCAGTGAGCATCGCAACCACACTGACCGCACCGGCCGCGCCCGTCGCGCCGGACGCGCTTCCGCTGGGAAAGGCCATCAACGCCGGCCTGCAACGCGCGCTGAAAGGTGATCCGAAGGTTGTGCTGATGGGCGAGGACATCGGCAAGCTCGGTGGTGTCTTCCGCATAACCGATGGACTACAGGAGGAGTTCGGCCCGCACCGGGTGATCGACACTCCGCTAGCCGAGTCCGGGATCATCGGCACCGCAATTGGACTGGCGATCAGGGGCTACCGTCCGGTCTGCGAGATCCAGTTCGACGGCTTCATCTACCCCGCCTTCGACCAGATCGTCTGTCAGGTCGCCAAACTGCACTACCGGACCGGCGGGAATGTGAAGATGCCCATCACCATTCGGGTCCCCTACGGCGGTGGCATCGGCGCGATCGAGCACCATTCCGAGTCACCCGAGGGCTACTTCGCGGCCACGGCGGGCTTGCGGGTGGTCACCTGCAGCAACGCCTCTGACGCGTACACGATGATCCAGCAGGCAATCGCCTCCGACGACCCGGTGCTGTTCTTCGAGCCCAAGCGGCGGTACTGGCAGAAAGGACCCGTCGAGACCAACGTCGACGCCTATCCCCTGCACAGGGCCAGGGTGCTCACCGACGGAACCGACGCCACGTTGCTGACCTACGGCCCGTTGGTCCCGACTGCACTGCAGGCGGCGCAGGTCGCAGCACAGGACGGCATCAGCCTCGAGGTGATCGACCTCCGCTCCATCTCGCCCCTGGACATCGACACCATCGCCGAATCCGTCGAGCGCACAGGGCGTCTCGTCATCGTCCATGAGGCGCCGGTGTTCCTGGGCATCGGCGCCGAGATCGCCACCCGGATCACCGAGCGGTGTTTCCATCATCTCGAGGCCCCGGTGGCCCGGGTGGGCGGATTCAGCCTGCCCTACCCGCCGGCCAAGCTCGAAACGCACTACCTGCCTGACGTCGACCGCATCCTCGACGCCGTGGACTCCACCCTCGGCTCGTGAAGACAGGACCACAGCATGCCCACCGTTAAGACCTTCCTGCTGCCGGACCTCGGCGAGGGACTCACCGAGGCGCAACTGCTCACCTGGTCCGTCCGGGTTGGCGACACCGTCGCACTGAATCAGATCATCGCCGAGGTCGAAACGGCGAAGGCGATGGTGGAACTGCCTTCGCCGTTCGCCGGAACGGTCGTCGCACTGCATGCCGAGGAGGGCGCCACCATCGACGTCGGCAACCCGTTCATCGACATCGAGGTGCCCGAACCAGCAGAGGGCGGCGAACGCGTGCCGGTTCTGGTCGGCTACGGCGTCGCCGAGGAAAGCCCCCGGCGTCACCGGCGGTCCCTGACTCCCGCCACTGCCGCCGTGCCCAGACCCGGACGGGTGCTGGCCTCACCGCCGGTGCGATTCATCGCGCGACAGCGCGGTATCGACCTCGCCAACATCGAGCCGACCGGCAGGCGAGGCGAGGTGACGCGGGCCGATATCGAGGGATTCCTGCGCACTCCGGACACCGGATCACTCACGCGCCAAGAGGATCGGACCCCGATCAAGGGAGTGCGTAAGCACACCGCCCAGGCGATGGTTCGCAGCGCGTTCACCGCTCCGCACGTCACCATCTTCGTCGATGTCGACGTGACGCCGACCATGGAGCTGCTGGAACGGCTGCGCGCCACCGAGCACTTCTCGGGCGTCCGGCTGACACCACTGGCGTTCGTGGCCAAGGCGTTGCTCGTCGCACTGCGAACCAATCCGGACCTGAACACGTTCTGGGACGAGGACGCCCAGGAGATCGTCACCAAACGCTATGTGAATCTGGGGATTGCGGCCGCAACCCCGCGCGGACTGATGGTGCCCAACATCAAGGATGCCCACACCCTGGGCCTGCGTGAGCTGGCGGTCGCCCTGTCCGAACTCACCTCCACGGCCAAGGCCGGCAAGACGCAACCCGCCGCACTTTCCGAGGGAACCATCACGATAACCAACATCGGGGTGTTCGGGATCGACTCGGGCACACCGATACTCAACCCGGACGAGGCGGCGATCCTGTGTTTCGGTTCCATTCGAACACGCCCGTGGGAGCACCGGGGCGACATTGCCCTTCGCTCAATCACGACGTTGAGCCTGGCCTTCGACCACCGCCTGGTCGACGGTGAACAGGGCTCGAAATTCCTTGCCGCCGTTGCTGACATCCTGGCCGATCCGATGACGCTGATCGCGCTGGTCTGACCGGTGCCATGGCGAGACGAAGGAGCACGATATGACAGATAACCCCGACGTCCTGATCCTCGGCGGCGGTTCGGGCGGATACGCCTGCGCCCTGCGCGCCGCGCAGCTCGGCAAGACCGTCACACTGATCGAGCAGGACAAAGTCGGTGGCACGTGCCTGCACCGGGGTTGCATACCCACCAAGGCGCTGACACACGCCGCGGCGGTTGCCGACACGGTCTCGAACGCGGCCTCCATCGGGATCGGCGCAACGCTCGGGCAGATCGACCTCGACGCCGTGCACCGATACCAGGGCGAGGTCGTGGAGCGCCTGTTCCAGGGTCTGCAGGGGCTCATCCGACACCGCGGCGTCGAGGTCGTCACGGGCACCGGACGCTACGGCGGTGGCACCACCATCGTGGTCGGTGACCGCTCCATCACCGGTGCACAGTTGGTGCTGGCCACCGGATCCCGAGTCAGCATGCCGCCCGGACTGGAGGTGGGCGGCCGCATCCTCACCAGCGATGAGGCACTGACGTTTCCCGACCTGCCGGGGCGGGTCATCATCCTCGGCGGCGGTGTCATCGGCGTTGAGTTCGCCAGCATCTGGGCCTCCCTGGGTGCCGACGTCACCATCGTCGAGGCGCTGCCCCGCCTGGTGTCGGCTGAGGATGACTGGTCCTCCAGACAACTCACCCGCGCATTCCGCAAGCGCGGCATAACGATCAAGACCGACACCCGGTTCGTCACAGCGGTCGACAACGGCGCTGATGTCAGCGTCACGGTCGAATCCGGCGAGACCGTGCAGGCCGATCTGCTGCTCGTGGCTGTCGGTCGCCGTCCCCGCACCGATGGGATCGGGCTCGCCGAGGGCGGTGTCGACATCGACGAGCGCGGCTTCATCCGGGTCGACGAACACCTGCGCACGTCCGTCCCCGATGTCTACGCCGTCGGCGATATCGTCGCAGGCCCGCAACTCGCGCATCGCGGATTCGGGCACGGTGTCTTCGTGGCCGAGACGATCGCCGGCCGAAACCCCATTGCGCGCGACGATGTCGAGATCCCGCGTGTCGCGTACTGCGCGCCGGAGGTCGCCTCCGTCGGATTGACCGAAACCCAAGCCCGCGAACGGTATTCCGACATCGAGACGGTCGTCTATGACTTCGCCGGCAACGGCAGGAGCCAGATCATCGGTACAGGCGGCGGAATCAAGGTGATTCGCGTGTCCGACGGCCCCGTCGTCGGCATACACATGGTTGGTGAGGGGGTGGGTGAGCTCGTCGGCGAAGCGCAGCTGATCGTCAGCTGGGGGGCCCATCCCGAGGATGTCGGCGGCCTCATCCACGCACATCCGACCCAGAACGAGGCAATGGGCGAGGCCCACCTCGCACTGTCTGGCCAGCCCCTGCACACCCACAACTGATCCCGACTTCGACGCCCCCACTTGGAGACACACATGACATCGACCGTCACCAGCAGCGCCGTGTTCGATCGGCCCGACGCCATCCCGGGCCTTCCACACGAGCAGGTGATCTTCTGCGAGGACCAGGAGACCGGGCTGCAGGCCATCATCGGTATCCACTCGACAGCCCACGGGCCCGCCCTCGGCGGTACTCGGTTCTACCCCTACGCCAACCACACCGAAGCGCTCACCGACGTTCTTCGGCTGTCGCGTGGGATGACCTATAAGGCGGCCATTGCCGCGGTGCCGCTCGGCGGCGGCAAGGCGGTCATCGTCGGCGACCCCGAGCGGGCGAAAACCCCTGCGCTGCTGCGGGCTTACGGCCGATACATCGACACCCTCGGTGGCCGGTACATCACCGCCGGGGATATCGGCGTGAGCGCCGACGACCTCGATGTGATCGGGGAGACGACCAGGCACGTGGTGGGACGCACGTCAGAGTCCGGCGGATCGGGTAACAGCGGTCCGACAACGGCGCTGGGCGTCTATCAGGCCATGCGGGCAGCCGCCACGATCGTGTGGGGTGAGCCGGCGCTGACAGGGCGCCGGGTCGGCGTGGAGGGCGTCGGAAAGGTCGGATCGGAGCTGATCGCACTACTACTGGCCGAGGGCGCCCACGTCACCGCCGCCGACGTGAACCCGGCAGCGCTGGCCGACGTCGCCGCGCGGCTGCCCGGTGTCACCGTCACCGACCACATCCTCGGCGAGCAGATCGACGTCTACGCACCATGCGCGCTCGGCGGCACGCTGAGCACCGACTCCGTTTCCCACCTGAGCGCCGCGATCGTCTGCGGCGGCGCCAACAACCAGTTGCAGACACCCGATGTCGATCAGCAGTTGCACGACCGCGGGGTGGTGTGGGTCCCCGATTACGTCGCCAACTCCGGTGGACTCATCCAGGTCGCAGGCGAACTCGCCTCCGCAGACAGTGGCTGGGTACGCGACAAGGTCGAGGGAATCTACGGCACAGTCCTGGCGATTCTCGACCGTTCGCGATCCGAGTCGCTCGGTCCCGGCACTATCGCCGACCGCATCGCCGAGGGTCGGCTGTCCGACGCGCGAGCTGGCCAGTTCGACTGACCCACGGGCGCACTCACGCCAGGTCGCGAGCGGCGTTCTGATGCGCGACCCACGCGGCGACCTGGCTGCGTGAGTTGAACCCGAGTTTGGCCATGAGGTGCTGGACATGCGCTTCGACGGTGCGGCGGGACAACACCAGTTCGTCGGCGACCTCCTGATTGCTCCGGCCGAGAGCGACGAGTTCGGCGATCTCACGTTCCCGCTTTGTGGGCCTGGCGGCGTCCGCCGAGCCGCGGCTCTGCGCGGACTCCTCCAAGGCGAACGCGATCGACTCGTCCAGTGTCATCTGGCGCCCCTGGCGATGTGCGGCCTGGAACGGCCGCTCGCCCAGTTTTCGCGCAAGCTTGGCGCTCTCCTCACGGTGCCGATAGAACCCCGGCACCGTCTCGGCGGACATCCCCATGCCGTGCCAGATGCTGTCCGCCGCACCCAGCAGGACTGCGGCACGCTGCAACTCGCCGCTCGTCGCCGTGACCCAGGCGATGCCCTCGATGCACTCGGCGATCCCCAGGTGATCCTGCAGTGGCCGCTTCAGGCGCAGGGCTGCGGTGAGCAACTCGAAGCTGACCGTCAACTCGCCACGATTCCACGAATCCATCCCGGAGACCCACAGGGAGAATGACCAGATCCACGACTCCCCATACGGAACCGTCATCTCGCGAGTTCGGTCATGCGCCTCGGCCACGCGGTCCGAGTCGCCGCGCAGCATCGAGACGATGCCGTACAGGACCGTGGTGAACGCCGACCCGGTGTTGTCGTCGACGGCCTCGAACTTGTGCATCGAGTCCGTCAGCAGCCGCACTGCCTCGTCGGAGTCGTCCTGGACCAGGGCCATCAGACCTTGCGCCTGCACCACGTACGCGCGCCCTGCGACGTCACCGTGTTGGTCGCACATGTCGGAGGCCTCCGCAAGCATGCGCGCGGCGGAATCGACCTCGCCTCGCAGGGTCGCCAGGCACGCGGCGACGTAGAGTCCCCGGATGCGCACGGGCCCCGACTCGGCCACCGCGGCCAGCAGCCGATCTATCCAATAGCTGCCCTCCCCCAGCAGACCGTTGAGCAGCCAATAGTGGTACAGCGAACTCGCCATCCGGAGACCCGCCGTCGACTCGCCGGGCTGCTGCACGCAGAACTCCAGGGCCGCACGCAGATTCGCGATATCGTCCCGAAGCAGTCCCAGTCGGTCGACCTGGCCTGCCGTCCGCCAGTCCGTCATCGTCTTGTCGATGATGTCCAGGTACCAGTCACGGTGCCGTCGGCGCCCTTTCGTCACCTCCTCGGTTTCCCGCCCCAGGATCGTGAGCCCGAACTGACGGACCGTCTCCAGCAGTCGGTACCGGACGCGTTCGCCGCGCTCCTCGCGGATCAGGATGGACTTCTCGACCAACGACGACAGCAGCGGCATGACGTCGGACCGCGGCAGCAGCTCATCAGAGCAAATACCCTCCGCCGCATCGAGTTCCACGCCGCCGGAGAACACCGACAGCCGGGCCCACAGCAGCTGTTCGGACGCCGAGCACAGGTCATAGCTCCAGCCCATCGAGGCACGCAGGGTGCGCTGACGGGTGGGGCCGCCGCGGCGTCCACCGTCCAGCAGATCCGGCCGGGCCGACAGGAGCTGCACGATCTGCTCAAGCGATAGCGCGCGCAT
Organism: Mycolicibacterium sp. YH-1; assembly: GCF_022557175.1. Next base: position 6,183,809 of record NZ_CP092915.1, read on the forward strand.
TCGGACGGCGGCCAACTCGAGGGCAAGCGGTAACCCATCGAGCGTTCTGCAGAGGTCGGCCACCGCCTGATGGTTGGACTCATTGAGCGCGAAGGTCGGCACCACCGAGGTCGCGCGTTCGACGAACAGACCGACGGCGTCGTACTGCGCGAAGGCATCCAGCGGGCAATCCGGCGCAGGCACCCCGAGAGGCAGGACGGGGAACGTGTTCTCACCGGCGACGGCGATCGACTCCCGACTGGTTGCCAACACCCTGACCTGCGGGCAGCCACTCAACAGGGCATCGATGAACTCGGCGCACGCACCCACTATGTGCTCGCAGTTGTCGAACACCAGCAGTCGATGGGAATCAGCGAGGTATTCGACCAGTGCGTCCACATCCCACCGACGAACCGCACCGCGCAGCCCAAGCGCGCCGGCCACCAGCTGCCCGAGCAGCTCGCCATCCTGTAGGTCGGCCAGCGACAGGTAGGTGATTCCGTCGGGAAACGAGGTGCGCGCTCGACGCGCAACCTGAATCGCAAGGCGGCTCTTACCCGCTCCGCCGGCCCCGATAAGCGTGATCAGCCGCGCCCGAGTGAGAAGGTTCGACAGTTGCTTGAGTTCGCGGGAACGCCCCACGAAGCGGTTCGCCTCCGCTGGTAGGTCGTCCACAGGGCCGCGCGGAGCATCAGGTTCAGTGGGGCCCATCTGGGCCATCTTAGTGAGGCTCGCCCACGGCGGCCACGGAAGTTATTTCACAAGCGCGTCTTTGAGGGCCCTCGCAGCCGCCGCCGGATCCGCGGCGCCATAGATGGCACCGCCCGCGACGGCGACGTGCGCTCCTGCGGCGCGGACGGCGGCGATTGTGTCCGCAGTGATCCCGCCGGCGATCGCGAACGGGACCCCAGCCGTCTTACCGTCCTCGATGAGGGTGTGGATCGAGTAGCCGGGCTGGGCCTGCTCATCGAGTCCCGCGTGGAGTTCGACGAATGCGACGCCGAGTTTCGTGACCTCACGGGCACGCTCAATCCGGTGCTCGACACCGATCAGGTCTGCGACGACCTGCTTGCCGTGCTTTCGGCCAGCCTCGACAGCGCCCTCGATGGTTGGGTCGCCTGCGGTGCCGAGAACAGTCACCAGATCGGCCCCCGCGGCGAAGGCGAGGTCGGCCTCCAGGAAGCCGGCATCGGCGGTCTTGAGATCGGCGAGCACCTCCTTGTCCGGATGTGCGGCCTTGATCGCGCTGATGACGCTCATCCCGGCGCACTTGATCAACGGCGTGCCCAGCTCAATCACGTCGACGTACTCGGCGACCTTGTTGGTGAGTGCCAGCGCATCTGCGGTGGTGAGCAGATCGATGGCAACCTGAAGCTTGGTCATTCGGTGCTCCTCTGTGAGTAACTGATTGCGTGTTCTGAGGCGTGTTCAGCCGAGATTTGCGTGCCGCGCCCAGAGCCGCTCGGCTGTCTGGTTCGTGTTGGCCCACAGCGCGTGAAACTGGGCGTCGAACGCCAACAGCACCATTTGTTCGAAGAGGCTTCCCGCGTACTGTCGACTGGCCGAACCGGTGTGATCCTGTTTGTCGGCGGCAGGCAGGATCACGACGACATCGGCCCGCCGAGCGAGCGGCGATGTCGACGCCGTTGTGATGGCGACGACGTCGGCACCGTGCTCGCGTGCGGTGTCGGCCGCTTGCACAACCGACGGCGTGGTCCCGGATCCAGAGACCGCGATCAAGGTGTCCGCGGCACCGATCGCCGGTGCGGTGCTCTCACCGACGACGTGCACGCGCAGGCCCAGATGGACCAGGCGCATGGCCGCCATCTGAGCGGCGAGACCACTGCGGCCGTTCCCGATGACGAAGACCGATCGCGCTCCGGTGATCAGCGTTGCCGCGCGGTTCCACGCTTCCTCATCCAGGGACGTCATCACGCGTCGGGTCTCGTCGAGCACAATGCGGCGCCCCTCGCTGAACTGCGCGAGCAGCGGCTCGACGGTCTCGGTCATGATCACAGCGTGCCGTTGGCCTTTCGGCCTGGCACCTGGCCGCTTGGCGGGTTCTGACTAGACGATCGATCAGTGCGGACGATCCGGAGGTGGCCCTATGGTGAACGGGTGGCGAGCGTGGAACCTACCCTCCATGCCGTCGCGGCCGCGTGGAACGACATGCGGGATGTCATCGCCGGTGCGCTGCCGGACATCGCAGCGCGGTTCTCCCGCCTCCTGAAGGACATCACCGCCCACGACGCGCTGGTGATCTTCACCCATGAGTGCACGGGGCGTCCTCGCAAGGTGTCGGGAAGCCGAGACGTCATCGACCGGGTGACCATCGCCGAACTCGAGGAACTCCGCCAGTCCATCTGCCCGGGCCAGCACGTCACCGATGTTCGCAGGATCGCGGGCACGGACCGGCGGATCTGGGCACGCCGCGATGTCAGTGACACATTGCTGGTGCTGGTGTTGCGGCAGTCCGACGTGATTGAGCCCGACACCGCCGAGCGGGTTGCGGCGATGTTCGGGCTGGTCGCGACGTCCATCCAACAACAGGTCTCGCAGGCCAGTCCCGACTACCTCGCCGAGTCGCGGGCCGCGTCGAGTGAGCGCGCCCGCACGACGGCGCAGCTCACCGAGATGCACGAGGCAACACTGTCATCGATCCTCAGCACGCTGCGATCCCACCACCTCGACGACCGACGGGCACGCTTGGTCGCCCTTGAGAGCGCCTCGGACGCCCTGATCGCCGCGCGATCGGCCAGCGCCGCTGACCGGGATCTCTCCGAGGAGGCGGTGTCCACCGCATTCGCCCGACTACGAACCGAACTCGACACCCTCGTGCACCCCGGCGAGTTCGACGTCGAGTTCGTCGAGCCACCGGTCGATGGACGACCGCTGCCCGGTGAGATCGCTTATGGAGCACGGGCTTTGGTGCGCACCATCGTCCTTGCCTTCAATGCCCGGCCAGGCCTCACCCGGTTGCGAATCGCATGGGACTGCGACGGTGAGAACGTGTCGATCGAAGTCAGGGACCAGAGTTCCGGCAACGTCGACCACGGCGCACTGAGACGCCAGCTCGCCGGGCGACTACACACCTTGGGCGGTCACGCCGAGATCGAAACGATTCCCGGCTGGGGTAACCGGGTGGTGGCCACCATCCCCCTCGATCCCCCAGCCGTGAACCCCGATGAGCGAATGCTGTCGACCTTGAATCCGCGCGAGTACGAAGTGCTCGGACATCTGGCCGCCGGTCGACGAAACAAGGCCATTGCCGCGGACCTCGGAATCAGCGAGAGCACCGTCAAGTTTCACGTCGCCAGCTTGTTGCGGAAGCTCGAGCTGACCAATCGCGCCGAGGCGGGCGCAGTCGGCATCCGCGCAGGGATCATCCCCCGCGGCAGCGCGCAGCGCTGACCCCAAGGCTCACCCTTCGTTGTCTGCACTGGTGGGGCCGTGTGCTGACGACAATATTTCAATGACTGTTGAAAAGTATCGCTTGCGGGTTTACGCTTCGGCTACAGAATTCAACGGTCGATGAAAAGGATCGTCATGGACACCGACGCGCCAACGCGGAACACCGCTCACACCGAGGCCGGCCACGAAGCTCCCGCCGCCGCGCGGGCCGCCGCCATCGTCGTCGCCCTGACCACACTGATCGCCATCGTGGCGATCGCGTTCGCCCTGCCCGCATCCCGATCAGCACCACACGACGTGCCGATCGGTGTCGCAGGCCCGCCCGTGCTGACCACCCAGATCACCGACCAGGTTGGGCGCGCGGCGCCGGGTGCCTTCGCCGTCACCGTCTACTCCGAGGCCGCTGGGCTGCGCGAGGCGATCCTGAATCGCGACGCATACGGCGGCATCGTCGTCGATCAGCAGGGCCCAACACTGCTGATCGCCACCGGCGCCAGCCCTGCCGTCGCCGCCATGCTCGGACAACTGGGCAGCGGTATGGCCCAGGCCACCGGGATGCCCTTGCGCACAGAGGATCTCGCGCCACCGACCGCCGATGACCCGCGCGGCGCAGGGCTAGCGGCCACCGCCCTGCCGATAACACTCGCGGCCATCCTGCCCGCGATCGCGCTGGTTCTCGCCCTGAAACGCGAGGTCTGGATCCGTCTGACCGCGGCCGTCGCGTTCGCCCCCGTCGCGGGCATCAGCGTGGCCGCCATTCTGACCTACGTACTGGGCTTGGTCGAGACCAACTTCTGGGGCGTGGCGGCTGGCCTGACGCTCGGTATCGCGGCCGCGTTGTTGCCCATCCTGGGCCTTGGCTCGATGTTCGGCCGGGCCGGCCTGGCCGTCGGCGCGGTGCTCGCACTACTGGTTGGCAACCCGCTCTCAGGCATCGCCGGGGCCCCAGAACTGCTGCCGGCCGGATGGGGCGCATTCGGCCAACTGCTACCGCAGGGCGCGACCGCGACCCTACTTCGTTCGACGACCTACTTCTCCGGGGCGGGTGCGACGAGCGCGGTCGTGGTTCTCACCTGCTGGGCCGTGGTGGGTGCGCTGTTGGTGGCCATCGCCGCAGCCCGCCAGAAGCAGTAGCCCCCTCGACGAGCGAGGGGGCTACTGGTCTGAGTGGGTCTACTCTCCGGAACCGCTCTCCGAGCTGGACCCTGTTGAACCACTCGATGATTCGCTCTTCTTCTGCTTGCCACCCAGGCCCGCGGTGACCTTCTTGATCCCGTCGGTGGCCTTCTTGACCGCGTCACGCACGCTGTTGTTGAGTGCGTTGCGCGGGTTCGACGTCTCCGTGGTCGCGCCGGTGACCCCTGGAACCGCAATCGGGCTGGGCCGGACCTGCGGGTCGAGTTCGGTCTCGTCAGTTGCCGGAACCTCAACCGGCGTGACAACCACCTCGGTCGCCGGAGTCGGAACCTCAACCGGCGTGACAACCACCTCGGTCGCCGGAACCTCAACGGGAGCAACAACCTCCTCGGCCACCGGCGTCGAGGACGCCGGTGCGACGACCTCCTCGGTTGCCGACGTCGAGGACTCCGGTGCGGGCATCGTCAACGACACCGCAGCGGCCGGCAGGGCCAGCGTCTCCACATTCGCGACGTCCGCGGAGGTCACCAACTCCTCGGGGGCGGGCGGCGGCGGGTTGAGGATGTCGCGGATTCTGGTGCGCTCGTAGTCCAGGGACCATCGCCACGAATCGACCATGTTGAGCGCCGCGATTGTGACGTTGGCGACGCCGTGTTGGATTGCGTTGACGATCCGCCCGAGATCGCCCGACGGGACCGCCTTCCACAGTTCATCCAGGCCACCTGCCGCCGCGTTCATGAGGGAGAACAGCCCCAGCGCCTGTCCGGGTCCGAGAGCCCAGGCTGACATCATGAGCGCGCCCGCCAGTTTCCCTGCAAGGACGAAGCGATCCTGGACGAATGTCTGCAGCTTCATGAACTGCCCGAATGTTTGAAAGAACGGCCCCATGAACACCGGAGCGAACGCGCCGACCGCACCGGTGAAATCGCCCTTGAAGGCCCTTTGGGCCGCGGTTCCGAGGGCCGCCGGGAATTTGGTTGCCAGCGTCGTGACGATCTGCCCCATCGTGTTGGCGATCTCGCCAAGGGCATTCGCGTCGATCACGGCCCTGCCGATCAAACCATTGATGATCGGGAACGGGTTGTCGAGTTCAGCTTGGATGGCACCTTGGACGAGGGCGCCCACCTTGTCGACGACCGGGCGGAACACGTTGATGGGGTTGTCGATGGCCGCGGTGAGGACCACCGCATGGGATTCGATACGCGACTGGATCTCCGGTGCTGGCGCCAGCACCGGAGTGGCGGCGATGGCACCGGCGGCGACCAGTGCCACACCGGCGGTCACGTACGGCCTCAAGGCGAGTTGCAAGGGAGTCTCCTCTGTCGAGCTGACGTCGGCGGTCTGGCCGACGGCGGAACAGTAATTGCCAAGGAGGAGAGCCGGTACAAATCTATGGAACACGTTTCAGTCAAGGCTTTAGAACCGTCGATAGGCGTTTCGTTTCCCCCGCGAGTCGTAAACCATTCCTTCGATAATCAATTAGCTGTAAGGCACGTAACAGTGCCAATACCACATGCTTGATCACATCGGACGCGCTTCACCGCGCCGCCTGAATCGTTGCTAGCGGCGATAAGACGTCTTCCGACCAGGCCAGCTTTCAGAAATGAAGAATTATTCGAAGTATTACAGATTCAAGTACATTTTTTGAACATCGTTGACTTCGACAATAATTTGAATGCCACTGGCCTCGGATTCTATCCCCGGGGCGTCAGACATGGGCCCAGCCGCACCTCACATAGACTCGAACGGCGTGGGGCTAGACGATCGCGACGCGCTGGTTACTCTGCGCACCGCTATCGACCCGGATGAGCTCATCAGCGACGTCTACACCCGGTGGTTCGCCCTCGACATCTCCGTCCGCGATCTGTTCCCCCCCGACCTCGCCCACCAGCGCGCAGCCTTCGCCAAGGCGCTGTCCTGGCTGCTGGGCGAGATCATCGAGCAGCGCGCCGAGGAACCCGTCGCGTTCCTCGCACAACTGGGCCGCGATCACCGCAAGTACGGTGTGACACAACTGCATTACAACGGCCTGCAGACGGCTCTGCTCGGCGCCCTGGCCCACCACTTCAGCGACCGCTGGGACCACGCGCTGGCCGGCACCGCGCGCGATGTGGTGGAGCTGATCGTCGGGGTGATGCGGGGAGCCGCCGACGCCGAGAAGGGCCCGCCCTACCGCGACGCAGAAGTCATCGACCACATCCGGGCCACCCGCGATGTGTCGATCGTGCGGCTGCAACTCGACCAGCCGCTGTTCTATCACCCGGGTCAGTACGTCACCGTCGAGGTTCCGCAGTGGCCCAGACGCTGGCGCTTTCTCACCCCGTCGATACCCGCCGACCGCGGCGGCGCCATCGAGTTCCACATCCGGTCGGTCACCGGCGGGATGGTGAGCACCGCGATCATCGGCGAGACCCGGATCGGCGACCGTTGGCGACTGTCCAACCCGCACGGGGGCCTGCACGTCGACCGTGACGGGGGTGACGTGCTGATGGTGGCGGGCAGCAGTGGGCTTGCCCCACTGCGGACGCTCATCATGGATCTGTCGCGATTCGCCGAGAACCCACGGGTGCACCTGTTCTTCGGTGGCCGTTACCCGTGCGACCTCTACGACCTGAACACGCTGTGGCAGATCGCGTCGACCAACCCCTGGCTGTCGGTGACGCCAGTCTCGGAGTTCTCCACGAATCCGCCATGGGCCGCCGACTTCCCCGTCACAGATCCACCGCGTGGACTGCACGTCCGCCAGAGCGGGCTGCTACCCGAGGTCGTCACCCGCTACGGCAGCTGGAGTGATCGCCAGATTCTGATCAGCGGCGGCTCGGCGATGATCGCGGCCACCAAGGCCGCACTGGTCGCCAAGGGCGCAGACCCTCAACGGATCCAACACGATCCCGTGGTCGATTGAGCGTGATTGAATCGAACGATGCCTGAGTTCGAGTCGGTCATGCTCAAGGATCCGGCGTCGCCGCTCACCGCGACCTTCGTGCCCGCGGCGGGCATGATCGGTACCTCGCTCGCCGAGGATGGCGTGGAGTACCTCGGTCAGCGGCGCGGCCTCGACGCCTACGTGAGCGCGGGCAAGACCATGGGGATTCCCATCCTCTATCCGTGGGCAAATCGCCTGAGCGCCAGCAACTATGAGGTCGACGGCACGGAAGTCACCTTGACCCCGGGTGTGGGCGGTGTGCGCACCGACGACCACGGCGCGCCAATGCACGGCGTGCTGGCGGCCCATCCCGGCTGGGTGGTGACATCGGGTTCGGACAACTCGCTGTCGGCCGTCCTGGACTTCGGCGACGAACCGACACTGCTGGCGTCGTTCCCGTTCCCGCACGTGCTGACCCAACGGGTCACGCTCGCCGACCGCACACTGACGATCGAGACGACGGTGACAGCGACGACGGCCGCATCGGTACCGCTGTGCTTCGGGTACCACCCCTATCTGAGGATTCCGGACGTACCGCGCGAGGAGTGGATGCTCACCACGCCGTACATGCGACACCTGCCCGTGGACGACAGGGGTATCCCCACCGGGGAGCACACCGACTGGATCGGCGGGAGCGAAGCGTTGGACGACATCGCCTACGACGACGGCTTCGACCAGGTGCCCGACGGAGCGGTGTTCGCGCTCACCGGCGGTGACCGGCGGGTCGAGGTGAGGTTCGAGAGCGGTTACCCCGCAGCGCAGTTGTTCGCACCGCGCAACGACGACGTCGTCGGCATCGAGCCCATGGCGGCACCCACTGATGCACTGCGGCGCGGCAACTACCGCGTCGCGCTGGCGGGAACGCCTGCGACCGCGCGGTTCTCGGTCAGGATCGGCTAGCTGGAGCGGCGTGCGCCCCGGCGCGGCTGCCACAGCACCAGCGCGGTGCTCTTGGTGGCATCTCGCCGCTGCCCGGAGCGCAATAGCTCGACCTCATCGACGGCCTCCGCCAGCCGCGACTGTAACGCCTCGACCTGATTGGTCAGCTCGATGATGCGCTTGATCCCCGCGAGGTTGACGCCCTCGTCCTGAGACAGCCGCTGCACCTCACGGAGCAGGTCGACGTCGTGCTGCGAATAACGCCTGCCGCCACCGGAACTGCGTTGCGGGCTGACCAGGCCGAGGCGGTCGTAGGTACGCAGCGTCTGCGCGTGCATACCCGCGAGCTCGGCAGCGACCGAGATCAGGAAGGTCCTGGCGTCGTCTCCACCGCGCTTGCCGGCCATCAGTTTCCGGCCCATCCCGCCCGCGGATCGAATCCGCTGGCTCGTTCTGCCTTGGCATAGGCCTCAAGCGCCTCGGCCGCCTCGCCCTCGAGGTTGGGCGGCACGGCGACCTTGACAGTGACCAGGAGGTCTCCGTGGCCGCCGTTGCGCTTCGGCACTCCCCGCCCGCGGACGCGCAGGATGCGGCCATCCGATGTGCCCTTCGGCACCCGGACACCAACCTTGCCCTCCAGCGTAGGAACGGAAAGCGTTGTCCCCAAGGCCAGTTCGTGGAAGCTGACCGGGACGCTGACGGTCAGGTCGTCACCGTCGCGACCGAACACCTTGTCGGGCCGCACGTGCACGGTGACATACAGGTCACCCGACGGTGCACCCCGCAGGCCGGCTTCACCCTGCCCAGCCAGGCGGATGCGCTGGTTGTCCTCGACACCCGGCGGAATCCGGACGTTGATGGTGCGGGTCCGGGTGATCTTGCCCTCGCCGTGGCACTCGTCGCACGGTTCGTCGATGAGCGACCCGGTGCCGCGGCACTCGGTGCAGGGCTCGGAGAACCCGAACGCACCCTGGTTACGGCTGATGACCCCTGCGCCGTTGCACGATGGGCAGACCCGCGGGCTGGTGCCCGGACGGGCGCCGCTGCCATGGCAGTTCGTGCACGGGGCCGGGCTGGTGAGCCGCAGCGGCATCGCCACGCCCTTGGTGGCCTCGAGGAAGGACAGCTCGGTCTCGGTCTCGAGATCGTTGCCCCGGCGCGGTCGGCTGGGTCGCGGCTGCTGTGCGCCGCGGCCGAACAGTCCACCGAACAGGTCGCCGATGTTGGCACCGCCGGTCTGGCCCGCAGCACCGAAGAGATCGCCGAGGTTGACGTCGCCGTCGGCGCCGTAGCCACTGAAGCCGCCGTCACCGGCGCTGTACCGGCGACCGAAACCGCCGCCACCGGCGAAGAGCCGACGGGTCTCGTCGTACTCCTTCTTCTTCTTCTCGTCGGTCAGGACCTCTTTGGCCTCGGAGGCCTCCTTGTACCGCTCCTCTGCCGCGTGATTACCCGGGTTGCGGTCGGGATGGTTCGCGGCGAGCAGCTTGCGCGCGGCACGCTTGATCTCGTCGGTACTGGCATCGGAGGAGACGCCAAGCACCTTGTAGAAGTCCTTCTCAACCCACTCGCGTTGGGCCATTCGGCATCACCTCCTCACCGTTGTTCATCGTTGTTGTCTACCTACTCTGATTCTGCGGCTTGTAAGCCGGTTGAGCGTGTTTTGTCGACGATTTCGCGCCTGGTGTCGGCACTGGCGACGTGGGAGGCGACCCGCACCGACCCCTTGGGTCAGGTGCACATCGCCTCCGCACGCCACCATGCGCGGCCTCAGTCCGCGTCGGCTTCGGCCTGCGCCGCCGTGGAATTCGCGGCGTCCGGTTCCTCGACGGAATCGACCACCCCAACCATGGCGTGCCGCAGCACGTAGTCGCCGAGCTTGTAACCCTGACGCATGACCGTCCCGATTACGGGATTGGAGCCGTCGCCCTCGTGCTGCACAGCCTCGTGCAGCGATGGGTCGAACACATCACCCTCGGCACCGAAGGCCACCAGTCCGATGCCCTCAAGTGCCCCGGAGAGCTTCTCGGCCACCGACTTCAGCGGACCGGACTCCAGATCACCGTGGCCGCGGGCTCGGTCGAGGTCGTCGAGCACGGGCAACAGCTGCATGACGGCGGAGGCCTTCCCCCGCTCGGCGGCAACCTGCTTCTCGCGGTCGGTGCGCTTGCGGAAGTTGTCGTACTCGGCCTTGACCCGCTGCAGCGTCGCCTTCAGTTCTGCGGCTTCGTTGGACTCGTCCGGCGTGACTGCCTCCGGCTCCGACCCACTGGGGGCCGGGCCGGAGGCCGCATCACGGACTGCTCCGGTGTCGGGGTCGATACGCCGCTTGTCGGTGATGGTCACCGGTTCGTCGTGCGGATCTCCCTGCGTCACTTGTTCTCCTGGGTCTCATCCTCGTCGACGACCTCTGCGTCGACGACGTTGTCGTCGGCTGCTGTGGCGGACCCTCCGTCAGCCGACTGCTCGGCCTGGGTGGCCTCGTAGATCGCCTGACCGAGCGCCTGGGACTCGACTCCGAGCTTCTCCATCGCGGCCTTGATAGCCGAGATGTCGGTGCCCTCGAGTGCCGTCTTGGCCTCGGTGACTGCCGCCTCGACCTTGCCCAGCGTCTCCTCGGGAACCTTGGATCCGCCCTCGGCCTCTCGCTGCTCCTTGACGAACTTCTCCGTCTGGTAGACAAGCGATTCCGCCTGATTGCGGACGTCGGCCTCTTCGCGACGCTTGCGGTCCTCCTCGGCGTGCGCCTCGGCGTCCTTGATCATCCGATCAATGTCCTCCTGGGAGAGGCCGGAGCCCTCCTGGATCTTGATCGTGTTCTCCTTGCCGGTGCCCTTGTCCTTGGCCGTGACGTGCACGATGCCGTTGACGTCGATGTCGAAGGTGACCTCGATCTGCGGGACTCCGCGCGGAGCCGGCGGGATGCCGGTGAGCTCGAAGGAGCCGAGCAGCTTATTGGCCGAGGCGATCTCGCGCTCACCCTGGAAGACCTGGATCTGCACCGACGGCTGATTGTCGTCGGCCGTGGTGAAGGTCTCGCTGCGCTTGGTCGGGATGGTGGTGTTGCGCTCGATGAGCTTGGTCATGACGCCACCCTTGGTCTCGATGCCGAGGCTCAGCGGGGTCACGTCGAGCAGCAGCACGTCCTTGACCTCGCCCGCCAGCACACCGGCCTGCAGCGCGGCACCCACGGCGACAACCTCGTCGGGGTTGACGCCCTTGTTGGGCTCCTTGCCGCCGGTCAGTTCCTTGACCAGCTCGGTGACCGAGGGCATACGGGTGGAACCGCCCACCAAAACCACGTGGTCGATCGCGCTCACCGAGATGCCGGCGTCGGCGATGACCGACTGGAACGGCTTGCGGGTGCGGTCCAGCAGATCTTGGGTGATCTTCTGGAACTCGGCCCGGGTGAGCTGCTCATCGAGGAACAGCGGGTTCTTGTCGGCGTCAACCGTGATGTAGGGCAGGTTGATCGATGTGCTCTGGCTCGAGGACAGCTCGATCTTGGCCTTCTCGGCCGCTTCACGAAGCCGCTGCAGGGCCATCTTGTCCTTGGTCAGGTCGATGCCCGCCGAGGCCTTGAACTTGTCGACCAGCCACTCGACGATGCGATCGTCCCAGTCGTCGCCACCGAGGTGGTTGTCGCCGGAGGTCGCACGGACCTCGACCACGCCGCCGCCGATGTCGAGCAGCGAGACGTCGAATGTGCCACCGCCAAGGTCGAAGACGAGGATCGTCTGCTCCTTGTCGCCCTTGTCCAGGCCGTAGGCCAGGGCCGCGGCGGTGGGCTCGTTGACGATGCGCTGCACCTCGAGGCCGGCGATCTGGCCGGCTTCCTTGGTGGCCTGACGCTGGGCGTCGTTGAAGTACGCCGGGACGGTGATGACCGCGTCGGTGATGTCCTCGCCGAGGTAGGCCTCTGCGTCGCGCTTGAGCTTCATCAAGATGCGCGCGCTGATCTCCTGGGCGGTGTAGTCCTTGCCGTCGATCTCAACGGACCAGTCGGTGCCCATGTGGCGCTTGACCGAACGGATGGTCCGGTCGACGTTGGTGACCGCCTGGTTCTTGGCGGGCTGACCGACGAGAACCTCGCCGTTGCGCGCGAACGCGACGACGGACGGGGTGGTGCGTGAACCCTCTGAGTTCGCGACGACCACGGGGTCGCCGCCTTCAAGGACTGCGACGACGGAGTTGGTGGTCCCGAGGTCGATTCCGACCGCACGAGCCATAGTGTTGCCTCCTGAATAGCTTTATTGGGGTCTGAGTGGACCACGCTCAAGCTTTCCCGGCCGACGATGTCTTGTCAACCTAGAGTTGAGCCTGTTCCACTCAAGTGTCGAACCTTCCAACGGGGTGCCCTGCGGATTTGTTCCCGCCTACTCCGGGATTCCTCAAACGACACTCACGCCTGGGGCCCGCCCACTATCCATATGGCTATGCCTGCACCGGTAGACCTGGCTCGGATCGGCGGACTCGCGACGTCCCTTGCGACGTCATTGGGGATCGTGGCGGTGGTGATGGCCGGCGTCGCTGTGGCGGAACCATCGGCGTCGTCCGGGCCGTCGGGGTCTGAGTCGTCATCGGAGTCGTCGGCGAGTTCATCGGCCACGGATTCGACAACGCCGAGCGATGACGCCGCATCGACACCGACGTCGTCACCGTCGTCGACGGAGAGCGCCTCATCGGGCTCACCGTCGAGCACGGTGTCCTCATCATCGGGGACGGCCTCCCCCGCCGCACCCGGCGTTGTGGTGAGCAACGGAGGCGCGCACACCGGCTCGTACTCGACGTCGGAACCTCGATCGGCGGCCGATCAAACACCCTCTGTGACAACGATTCCCAGCGTGACGGTGCCACTCCTGGATGACGTCACCCCGCAGACCCCACCATCCTCCGAGCGCCGTGACCGGTCGAAGCCCACGCCGTCGATCCCCTCGGCCGGTGTTAGCCGTCCCCAGGCCGAGGCGACAGACGCGACCGATACGACGGGCACGGACGAGCCCACCACGGCGTCCCCGCCCGTCCGCAGTGATGCCAGCACCCCGCCGACGTCCACTGTGACGGTCTCGTCCGAGGCGGTTCCGTCAGCTGCTGCGCTCGAACCCGAGCCGGAATTGCCGGCCACTGTGCCGCACAAGCCAGCCGATTCCATGGTGGCGGCGATAACGAGTCTGGTGACCTCGCTCATCAGCCCCTTTGCCGGCAACGTGCCGACATCGCCCGCGCAGTCACCGGCGATGTGGACGCTGCTGGCCGCCGCGCGGCGGGAGACCTTCGGCACGTCGCCCACCCTTGCCGCGGTTGGCAACCCGGTGACGACCGCACTCACCACGACCGAGCCCATCGCACCCGTCCCATCGCCGGTTGTCGCCATCCCGCAAGTGGCACCCCTGGCGTGGTTGCAGCAGATTCCCATCCTCGGACCGATCGTCGTGACCCCGATCGTCGAGTTCATCCATCAGATCCCGATCATCAGTGACGTCCTCCATCCGTTCATCGGTTATCCGGTGCAGTGGGGCAGGCCGCACGGCAGTCCCGTCTCGCGCGACGTCAAGGTGATCTCGTTCGACGGCACGCCGATCTATGTCCATTTCATGCCTGCGGCCGGGCTTCAGGCAGGACAGAAGGCGCCCACCGTCCTCTACGGTCCCGGTCTGGGCATGCCCGGCGCGACGAATCTCAACGGCACCGTGGTTGACGACATCCTCACCGACGCCGTGGGCATGGTGAGCATCGCGACACTGCGCGCCGCCGGATACAACGTCGTCACGTGGGATCCGCGCGGCGAATGGCGTTCGGGCGGTGTGCTGGAACTCAACTCGCCGGAGTTCGAGGCCCGCGATGTCTCTGCCATCATCAGCTGGGTGGCCGCACAACCAGAGGCCCGGCTCGACAGTGCGATTGGACTGGACCCGCGGATCGGCATGGTCGGGGTGTCGTACGGCGGCGGCATACAACTGGTGACCGCCGCCACCGACCATCGGGTCGATGCCATCGTGCCGACGATCGCCTGGAACAGCCTCAACAGCTCGCTGTACAAGGCCGGGGCGTTCAAGAGCGGCTGGGGCACCCTGCTGTCCGGGGCCCTCGTATTCACCCTTGCCGACGTCAATCCGCGGATCTATCCCGCGGCGATCGTCGGCGCACTGATCGGAGCCATGTCGCAGGCCGACCAGGACCTGCTGGCCGAGCGGGGTCCAGACTTCCTGCTGGACAACATCACTGCGCCGACCCTGCTTATCCAGGGCACCGTCGACACGCTCTTCACGCTGCAGGAGGCCAACGCGACCGCGCTGGCGTTGATTGAGAACGGTGTCCCGACCAAGGTGGTGTGGTTCTGCGGCGGCCACGGCGCCTGCCTGAACAATCTGTTCGACCTCAGCGATGGCGCGCTGATCGAGCGACGAACCCTCGAGTGGCTCGATCTCTACGTGAAGGGCGTGCCGGTGTCGACCGGCCCGCAGTTCGAGTGGGTCGACCAGAACGGGCAGTGGTTCTCGTCAGAGAACTACGTTCTGCCCCAGGGTGATCCGCTCGTCGCGACGCTGAACGGCGGCGCCACCCTGCCGCTGCTCCCGTACCTGGGCGGCTCGGGCCTACCCTTTGTTCCGTTGAGCTTCAAGGCAATCAACGCCGTGAACCTCACCGTTCCGGCAGCGGCGACGACGACCTATCTCGTTGGCGCGCCGGAGCTCACCCTCACCTATTCGGGCACGGGTGTCAGCCGGCACGTCTACGCCCAGCTGGTCGACGACACCACCGGTTTGGTGCTGGGGTACGTGGTCACCCCGATACCGGTGACGCTGGACGGGCAGACGCACACAGTCACCGTCGCGCTGGAGCAGGTGGCGCACACGCTGCGTCCGGGTCAGACCGTGACCCTGCAGCTCGTCTCCACCGCGGGGCTCTATGCGACGGTCGTTCCTCCGCTGGGCGTCCTGAACGTGTCGAGTATGCAGCTCACGCTGCCTGCCGTGGACGCCGCAGCCGTGTCGTCATCGTCCACGCGGCAGCTGGCGCACGCCGCGTAGCCAGCCCCGGATCCAGTCCCCTCGCGAACGGGAATGGTGCACGCCTCAGCAGCATGAACGTGTTGCACTTCTGGTCCGACCACCTGGAGGCGACGGGTGTCGGTTCGCCCGGCAACAGCAAAATGATCTAGGGCATATCCCCTGCCCTCAGCACCGCTCCTCGCATCACATCGCGCTTGCCAGAACTAGGCGATCTTTGGCACAAGCATCGGGATGACGGACGACTACCATTCGTAACGCACAACTGCTGGCCGGTCCAAGACGTCCTTACTAGACGTGTACTAGCCGGTAACACGGTGTGTACAGCGCCCTGGCAGCGAGCGTTCCCAGTAGTGGAACCGGTTCCAACTAACTTTCTACGTAGTTGATCTCAAAAATAAGTTACGTTGGACCTAGTTTGCCGCACTGGACACAAACCGCCACCGGCCAGCTATTTCTTTCAATTGACAAGTAACGGGGCCCTCGTGCCGCTACACGGCAGTGGAACGAGTTTCAAATATTTGCGATTTCACAGTCTCCGCTCAGATATGGTCACGGTCGTCAATATCGTCGCGGTACATCAAGGAGATTCGTGCAGATCAGCGTTCGCTCTTACCTCACGGCGGGTGTCGCACTGGCCGGTGCCAGCGCCATCGCCCTCACCCCCATCAGCCCCGTCACCGCCGCTGCCCCGGAAGCCCTGATGTCCCGCGCCGCAGTGTCCACCGCCTCGGTGCAACTCTCGGCCTTCTCGAACCCCTTTACGCCGTACGTGGACCTCGTCGGGAACACGGTCGGCAACGTTGCGTACATGGCCAACTCATGGCTCTCCCAACCCTTCCCGTTGTCGGGCCAGATCATCAGCAATGGACTCGGGTACGCCGAGCAGTACGTGACCGCTATGACGGGATTCGTCAAGGGGATGGCGGAGTGGGCCACCGGGACCAGCGCGGACCCATACGGGACCCTGCCGGCGGCGCTGAGAGAGGCCGCCAACGCGCTCAAGACGGGCAACATCGAAGGCGCCGTGCAGGCGCTCAACATGTCTTTCGTCGTGATGTTCCTCAGTGGCCCCATCAGCTTGATGAGCCTGTTGGAAATCCCGGTGAGCATCTCGAAGAACGTCACGGCAGCACTCGAGGCGGTCAACTCGCAGGTGATGTGGCTCGGACTGGGCTTCCTGCAGAACACCCTGGGCGTCACCACCGCGATGGGGAACAGCGCCCAGGCGATCTTGGACGCGATCCGCGTCGGCGACCTGGCGGGGGCAGTGAACGAGGCCATCGGCGCACCCGCCAAGGTCCTCGACACGCTGATCAACGGGCTTGCAGGCACCTCTCTGCCGGGGCTCATTTCCCATGGCCAAAATGGCGGCGTCCCCGGCCTGCTCTACACGCTGTTGGTGAGTGTGCCCCGGGCAATCGCGGCGGCAATCAAGCCTCCGGCACCGCCATCGCTGGCCGACGTTGCCTCGCTACCCGAAGCGACCGCAACGCTGGTCTCCTTGGAGGCCGCACCGGCCCCGGCCGTCGAGGCACCCAAGGTCGAGGTGGAGCCGGGATCCGCAACACCCGCGCCGGAGACGACCGTGGACACGCCCGCCACGACTCCAGTAGTCGAGGTGACCGCCCCCGAGGTCGCACCGGAACCCACAACGCCCATCGAGGCGGAGGTCCCGGTCAACGCCACGGAACCGGTGTTGACCGAGCCGAGCACGACGGCACCGACCGAGGGTGAGACCACCGATCCCGACACCACCGTCACGCCCGTCGATACCAAGGACGGCAACAAGGTGGTGCCCGTCGTCAAGGCCGGGGCCAACAAGACCTCCGGCGACCGGACCCAGGCGGGGCTCAACGCCCTCAGCGATCAGGTCGGGGCCGCGGCCAAGAACTTCGGCGACGGCATCAAGAAGGCCCTCGGCGGAAACCGCAGCACCTCCAGCTCGAGCAGCAGCACCGGCAGCGACGCCGGCGGCAGCAACGAGTAACCGCACCAACTAAACCCGCGGGCCCCCTCCTTCCACCAGAAGGAGGGGGCCTTCGGTTTAAGTGCCGAGAGCCATGTCGGTGCCAGGTGTCGCAACTGAATCCGTAGATTCTTTGAGTGGCCGGGTCTGCCAGTTCGTTGCAGGATTCGCCTGACCGGTACGAGCTGTTGAATCGCAGGACCACCCTCACCGGACCATGCTCGCAACGTGCAGTCGCCGGCATGGCACAGGTTGACCGGGACGCCACGCGCGAGCCCGAAGGCCCGCGCGCGAATCCAGTGTTTCGATAGCGAACGAACATTACCGCTGAGTAACCTAACCGCCCTTACGGCACAGCGGGCCCGCTGGCAACGCAATGGCGACGCGCGTCAAAATTTTGCCGCATACGCAATCATTTGAGTGTCGACACCTCAAGGCAGCGCCGTTGCGACGGCACTGAACAGGATGTTTCCGAATCCGGTCTCCAAATTTGCCGGGATGGCGTGGCCTTTGACACCCGTCAAACGAGGTTTCCAATTTTGCGGACGGACGAACTTACTCCTGGGTAACGTCTGCGCCGTCGTATTTACGGCCCCGTAAAAGGAGATCCAATGCATGTTGCTGCCCGGCCCTATCTGGCTGCGGGTGTGGCGCTGGTGGGCGCCAGTGCCCTCGCACTCAGTCCCATCGCTCCGATCCCGGATATCCAGCTTCCGGAGATGCACGCCTCGTCCGCAGCGGTGGAACTCTCGGCGCTGACCAACCCCCTCGAACTGTGGGGACAGGTCATCACGACTGCGTCTCAGAATGTGGGCAGCCAGTTCCAGACGTGGCTCGAGGACCCCGCCCCGATCCTCAGGCAGATCATCGCCAACCAGCTGTACAGCGCAAATGTCCTGATCACCACGATGCAAGGGCTGGGCGACGCCTACGCCTCGGCGCTGTCCCCCAACAATCCGTTCGGCGCGCCAGCGACAATTCAGCAGGCGTTCGGTCAGATCGCGGCCGGGCAGGTCGAAGCCGGGATCCTCACCCTCTCATCGCTCGGCTTGGTTCTCGGACTACCGCTGATCAGCGCCAGCTTCCCCATTGCGGGCGTTCTCGCTCAGCCGTTCACGAACCTCGGGAAGCTGGTCAACATCATCCCGTCGGTGTTGCCGGCGGTGCTGCTGTATGGGGTGATCGGCCCGATGAACTCGTCGCTCGTTGCCACTGGTCACGTCATTGACAGCCTCGGGAGCGCCCTACGCACCGGCGATCTGGCAGGTTTCGTGAACGCCATGGTGAACGCCCCGGCCACGGTCACCGGCGCATTCCTCAACGGATTCGTCTCCGGCGGCTTCGACCAGGGCGGTTTCCTCGGTAACAGTGGCGGCGCCGCGTTCTCCGCTGTCGGCGCCATACTGGGCGCGATAAAAACCATTGCCAACGCGATCGCGACACCCGGTGCGGATCGCGACAATCTGTTGGGCAACTTGTCTGGGCTGTCGGCCTTTGGATTGAGCACCACGACCGCCGAGACGTCCGCAACGGACGTGAGTGCCACGCCGAGTCTCACCGCCGCGCTGGTGTCGCTGAACGGAACGCCGCAGAAGGACACCGTCTCGGCCTCGACTGCCACCGCCCCCGTGGAGACCGCGACCGAGCCCACCGTGGACACTCCCGCCACCGCTCCGGTCGTCGAGGTGACCACTCCGGAGGTCACACCGGAACCGGCAACACCGATCGAGGCGGAAACTCCGGCCGTCACGGAAACTGTGCCATCCGAGGCGAACCCGGCCGCACCGGCCGACGGTGAAGCCACTGACCCTGACACCACCGTCACGCCTGTCGATACCAAAGACGGCAACAAGGTGGTGCCTGTCGTCAAGGCCGGGGCCAACAACAAGTCCGGCGATCAGACTCAGGCAGGCCTCAAGGCCCTCGGCGATCAGGTCGGGGCCGCGGCGAAGAACTTCGGCGACGGGATCAAGAAGGCCCTCGGCGGCGACCGCAGCACCTCCAGCGCCACCTCGAGCAGCAGCACCAGCTAGTCAGGCAGGCCCCTCCTTCAGCCAGAAGGAGGGGCCTTTCTGCGAGATCCTCCCACCCAGAGTCCTTGCGCTGGGCAATAATGCCGCGGTGGAATTGACACCTGAGCTGCGGCCGCTCGCGCAACGCCTGTGGGACGACGCCCGGCGCCGGCCGACGCACCTGCGCCCCGGCGCACTTCCCGGACCGTTGCGCGCGCTGGCGATCGTCAGCTGGATCGGCGCGGCGGTCATGTCGGCGTTCGGCTTCATTCCGGGGCTCTTCGCCTTCGAGGAACACTCACTGTTCGACGGCGAACTGGTCTTCAAGTACTCGCCGACCTGGCCTCTGCTGTGCGGTATCGCCATTGGTTCCGGCATCGCGGCCGTCGGCTATGTCTTTACGGCCACCAGCGAGAACGCCCCGCGCCACCACGCCGCCCTGGCCTGGTGCGCCGGTATCGCCACTCCGCTGATCCCCATCCTGTCCCTGGCGATCAACCGCTCATGGCAGGCGATTCCGGCGGCCGCCTCATGGCTGGCCGCCGCCAGCATCGTGATCACCTGCCTCCACGTCCGCCACCGGCCCGCCGGACCGTGGCTCAGCATTCTGCTCGCCTGCTTGGTCGCGGCACCGTGGATCCCCTCCATTTACGCGAACATCACGTTCGGACGCGCCCTGAACGCCGACGTGCCAGCAGATCCCAACGATCTGCTCACCATGCTCCTCGCCAACATCCCCACCCAGACCTACGTCTTCGGCATATCGCTCGCATTCGTCGCCGCCATGGCGACCGGCGGCGTGGCGCTCGCCGCGCACTCGCGGTCCGCCATCGCTCATCACGTCTCCCGACACCGCGCGGGGTGGGGTTTCACAGCCGTCCTGTGCGTGATCGCCGTCGTCATCATCGTGCTCGAGGTCAACAACGTCGCCGACATCTCCTCCGGCTTCCTTGAGGGCTACTGGACACCCGGCCACTGGGCCACCTGGCCGCACGCCATCATCGTCGCGGTCGCGATCGCTTACGTGACGCAGCGGTCGTTCCAGTCACCGCTGAGCCAACGTGGTGATGTGGCAACGACATTGGCCATCGGTGTCAGCGCCCTGTCAAATCAGATTCTCATCGGCGTCTTGACGATCGTGAACCTGGTCGCGAACGCGATCACCGGACCGGAAGGTGACGCCATCCAGCCGTCCATCGAACTCAGCCTCGTCATCATGTGGGGGGCACTGCTTGTACTGGTACCCGTCGCGCTACGAGCGCGGTGGCGTGGCACGGTCGGGCAGCTGGTCGCCAGGGTGGGCTTGCTGTTCCTGGTGCCTATGTACATCGCCCTGACAGCCGAACAGCTGGGCTTCGTCAGGGCCGTCCCGTTTTGGTCGAAACCATCCCAGATCGTCATATGCCTCACCGTCATCGGCTGTGTTGCAACGGTCTTGGGCCTGTTTCGTCGACCGACACTGTTCTCGGCGGAGATGACGAACCGGTTGGTGCTCATTCCGCTGCTGATCGTCGTCGGAGCGTCCTGGCTGCCCAACGTCATCGCAGCCCCGCTGGCGCCGATCATCGCAGTCACGGCCGCACTGTTCGCGCTGCTGTGGGCGATACCGCCGGACTCCGGACGTGCGCACACCGGCGTCGTCCTCACGGTGTCGGCACAGTTGTTGCTGGTGGCTGCCGCCGCTGGGATCGTCACCACCTATCCGGACTTATCGGCTGGCGACACGACGTTCGCGCTGCTGCTCTTCGCCGTTCCGTTGAGTGCCCTGCTGTGCGCCAATGTGAGGCCCGCCGAGGAACCGACCTCCGACGAGCCGGATGAAATGCCCGAAGAAGCGCCGCCACCAATGACGATGGTCTAGGTACCCGCCGCGGCGGCGCTGATCTGCGCTCCGACGCTGGCATCGTCGATTTCGAATTGCGCCAGTAGGGTTTTCAAAGTCACGGTGTGCTCCGCCGCCAGCTGACGAACGTGCATGTCGTTAGTCGGGCTGATCTTCGCGTAACCGGCGAGAGGGCTGCCGGGCACCAGGCTCACAGTCCCGTTGTCTGCCACCCCCCACCCCTGCCCCTCGAGTTTGGCCACGCTGTCCAAGACCTGCGAGCGACTGTTCGTCAAGCGGGACATCGCCTGGCCGAGCGCCTCTCGCAGTCTGTCCAACGCGGCTGCGAGTCGTTCCAACTGCCCTACGATCTGATCGCTGCGTTTCTGCGCCGCGTCCCCGGCGTTCCCGATGACGGCAGTCTCGAGGTCCTGCTTCTTCTGCGTCATGAGCGAAACGAATGTAGTGGCGGCGCGCTCCTGCACGATCGCGAGCTTCGCCTCAATCCACTTCGTGTCGGTCGCCTCGACCTGACTGATCGTGATCATCGTCGGCTAGAGGTTCATCGGGTCGGACAGGTTGACGGCGGCGTCGGCGTCGGTCGCCTCGTAGCGCTCCGCGGCCAGTTTGAGGGCCGCGGTCTGCTTGTTCATATCGCGGACTACGTCGTCGATGAGGGCGTCGAAGGCTTCCCCCGCGACGACACACGCGTCGGCGGTGTTTAAGCCGGCCAGCGCGCTCGGCGCACTTCCGAGGTCCTCACCCAGCCTTGTCGCTGCCGTCTGATCGGCAATTTCCTGCTGCGTGCGCGAGAGTCGCCGCAACTCGTCGGGATCGAACTTCAAGGGGCGAGCGGGCACAGCAGTGATCCTATTCCTCGTACGTGGTCCGTCGACGCACCAAATTGCCGCACACCGAGCACACCGAGGCTGTCCCCCGATCGGTGGACACCGGATTCACCCGGTGGCTCCACCACTTACCCGACATACATCCTCCTGGAACCGCGACATAGTTATCTCAACGCCGGAACACACCGGCAGAGAAACCAAAAGCACACCCAGACAGAAGGATTCAAGAAATGACCAGCATCGCACGCCTGATCGCCCTGCCCATCGTCTCCGCCGGCATCATCGGCGGCGCCGCCCTCGGACTGGCCGGCATGGCCAACGCCCAAACCGCACAGGCCCCCACCGGCCCCGGCTACTCCTACGCACCCGTGGTCAAGGCCCACCCCGCCCCCACCCAGACTCCCGGCTGGCACAACCACCACGGCCCCCAGCACGTCGCCGGCCTAGCCGCCCGCTGAACTCCCAGCTCTGAAAGCAGTGGGCCCCCTCATCGAGGGGGCCCACTGGTCTAGGAGGTGGTGGTGTCGGGTCCGTCAGCCGTTTCGGCGATAACCGCTCGGCGAGACACCCACCCGACGCCTGAAGGCGGTCGCGAAGTGATTCGGCGTGGAGAACCCGACGGCGGCGCTGATCTCGGTGATGGTGAGCGAGGTACTCAGCAGCTGCGACTTGGCCCGATCGATGCGCCGGTCCAGCAGGAACTGATACGGCGTGGTGTGGAACGCGGCGGCGAACGCCTTGATGAACTTGCCAACTGACATCCCGGCAAGATCCGCGAGAGCCTCCAGCGTGATCTCCGAGTCCAGACCGTCCTCGACGAACTCGAAGAGCGCGGATCGAGTCGCGGCGTCCAGAACGTCGGGCCCCGGCCTGAGTCGAGGTTTGGGCGGGGCGTAGGTGCAGGTGTCCACAATGTGCAGGCGCAGCGACTCCGCCAGCGAGTCCCTGAGCAGCCGGGACATCCCGCCATCGCGACCGACGAGCGTGGCCAAACCCTCAGTCAGCTGATGGATGAGTGGATCGCGTTTCTTTACTCGCGGTAGTGCCGCACTGCCGACGGCTTGCGCGGGAATGGCGATCTCGCAGAATCCGGTGGGCTCGCCACCCTGGACAACCGACGTGCGCCGCTCTCCTGCGGGCACCACCCAGACATCGCCCACCTGAGGTGGTCCGCCACCCGTCGGCCCCCAGTCGATATCGGTATCCATCGATCGCAGACTGCCCTGGCGATGCACATAGATCAGGTGCCGTGAGTCGTCGAAACAACTCCAGTCGGTAGGCGTCTGAACTTGCTCGGTGTCGAACCGGAGACGCAAGCCACGCGCCGCTAGATCTTGCCGCGCCAGCACGATCCGCGGTGTCAGGGGCTGCTCACCGTCGTTGCGCGACACGGCGGAAGCCTACAAGCCCAGAGGGCTGTCGCCCCCAGCACAGAGAGGTACGCGCCGGCCCGCGGCGACCAATGCGGTGGAGACCACCCGCACCGAACCGTCCGGGCCCCAGTTCTGCGCAGCGCGGCGCAGCGCCGGGGCCAGTCGGTCGCGGTCGGCTGGCGTCAGCGCGGCGTAGCCCGGCATGAAGCCGTAGAGCCGATCCCTGTCGGCAACGAATGCCTCGAGCGACGGACCGGTCCAGATCACCTCGACCTCGCGAACCTCGACGTCCTCGAATCCGACCGCACCCATCGCCGTCTGCAGGACAGCCGGCGATCGCAGCAGCGTGACACCCTCCCCGTCAGGTGGGAAAAGCGCGACCTCGGGGAACGTCGTACGCAATGCCTCCACGAGGATCGGCACCGGTCCGACCCCGCGGGGATCTGTCCAGGTGCTGATGCAGCCGTGGCCACCCGCGCGCGTGGCGCGCGCAAGCTCGCGAAGGCCTTGGCGCCAGTCCGGCAGATTCACGACCCCGAACATCGAGAAGACCGCGTCGAAGGCACCGTCCTGTACGTCGAGTGCCTGGCCGTCCATGACCTGGGCGGTGCAGTTCGCGTAGGGGCCGAGCCGTTGCGACAGCCGGGCCACCATGGCGGGCGACAGGTCCGTCGCCCGTACCCGTGCTCCGGCCTCGGCGGCAGCCACACTGAGCCCCCCGGGACCGGCTGCAACGTCGAGGACGCTCGTACCCGATCTGACCCCGCCCACCATCGCGAAGGCCGTCGAAACGCACTGCCGTGTCAGAGGTTCAGCGGTGGCCTCATAGAACTCGACCATTCCCGATTGCATGGCCTCGTCCACCCGACGATTCTGCACATAGCCCGCCTCGTGGAGCAAGTACGTTTGCCGTCGCGGCAAATCACCGCGTCACTCAACACCGCGCGTTACACCCGCAGCTGTCGGCAACGGCCAGCGTCACACCCAGCTTGCCATCCACCGGCGCCGGTGCCCCACCATCCGATGACACCCCATTGAGCGCCAAATCGATTCCACGGCGCGCTATCTCACCGATGTCCTGCTGCACGGTGGTGAGCGCTACCTGCGCATACCCGTTGCGAGCGTCACCGTCGAAGGCGACGACGGGCACGTCCTCGGGCACGCGCAGCCCCGCATCGGCCAGGGCGCGCAGCACCGCACCGGACTGCAGGAACGTGCCGACAACCACCCCGTCGGGGACGCCGTGCTCCTCAAGCGAGGCCCGCACCGCGCGGTAGGCGCCGGCCAGGGTCAGATCGGTCGCGATGTGGCGGCCCGAACCGCGGGCGACGGATTGATAGCCCTCGAATCGCTGCCGGACGGTGTCGCGATCGCCGTGTTGGACATGCTGATCGGTGAAGCCGCCGACGAAGGCCGTCGACGTCCGTTCGTGCTCGCCGATAAGGTGCTCCGCGGCCAGCGCACCCGCGCGGACATGGTCGGAGCACACGGTCTGCGTGCCCGTGACGCCCCGGTTGCTGTGCACCCACACCAGCGGGATGCGGGATTCCTCGCACACCCGCCCGACCGCGGCACCGTCAACCATCCCGGCGACGAGCAGACCGTCGACCCCGGCATCGGCGAACGACCTCGCCAGTTCCACCTCGGCCGCGGAGTCGAACCCCGTGCTGCCGGTCAGGACCAACTGCCGTCGGGCGCGCGCCTCACTCTCGATCGACCCGGCGAGCATGCCGTAGAACGGCAGCGTCACATCCGGGATCAGTAGGCCCACCTGCCCCCACCTCGTCCGGCGCCGCAAGGCCCGTGCATGGCGGTCGGGACGGTAGTCGAGATCTGCGACAGCCTCAATCACGCGGGCCCGCAAGGCATCCGAGACGCGCTTACCGCCGGGGTTCAGCACGTAGCTGACCACAGCCGTCGACGTCCCCGCCCGGCGTGCGACGTCGACGATCGTCACCCGTTTCACGTCATCCCCTCATCGATAGAACGCCGAGCCTACGGATCTCAGCCGCGCTGCTAATCGTTTAGATCCGCCCGATCCGAACCCTGTCTCGGCACGAACATCGTCCGTAGAAATGTCGTTCATGGCCTTAGCTCAACTCAGCGGTGTCACCTACCTCGACCCGGACCGTGCCCACCCGAGCTTCGTGCTCTACACCGCACCCGACGGCGTCACGCGATTGATCGACCTGAACGGGGAGGTCCGCAACGAGTGGCCCTTCGCCGGCGTACCGGCCCGTGTTCTCGACCCGGCGATCAACGGTGGCCGACTCGGCGATATCGGCGTGCAACTGTCCGACGCACCCGATTCCCGGGGCGGCATCTACGCCAACCGCACCGTCGGGCAGGTGTCGTGGACCGGCGAGACACTCTGGGAGTGGGGTGCGCAGGCACCCGGCGGCGCGGCGCGGCAGAACCACGACTGGGAACTGCTGCCGAACGGCAACTTCCTGTTCCTGGTCACCATCCCCCGCGTGGTTCCCGGTCTCGGCGACGAACCCGTCGGCGACCAGGGCCTCTACGAGGTCACCCCGGCGGGCGACATCGTCTGGGAATGGCTTGCGGGCGATCACCTCTCGGAGTTCGGCTTCTCTCCCGAAGGGTTGGCCTCTCTTCGGGCGGCGGCAGTCCGGGACCCCGGAAACCCATGGGGCTACCTGGAGATCAACAGCGCCAAGAGCATTGGGCCCAACAAGTGGCACCGCGAGGACCCGCAGTCGGTGTTCGGACCGGACAACATCCTGATCGGCGTCCGCAAGGCCAATGTCATCCTGCTCATCGACAAGCGCAGCGGCGCCATCACGTGGCGGTTGGGGCCCTATTTCGATGCCGTTCCCGGTTCGGAGCATCAGCGGATCAACACCCACCATGTGCCACGTCCCCTCGACCAGATCTCGGGTCAGCACAACCCGCACATCATCGCCGACGGTCTGCCGGGGGCGGGCAATGTGTTGATCTTCGACAACCAGGGCGGCGCGGGCTATCCGCCTGCCCCCCTGGGCATTTACGCGGGTTCCCGTGTCCTCGAGGTGAATCCGGTCACGCGCGACATCGTCTGGCAGTACACCGCGGAGGACTCCGGCCAGCCGACGTGGACGTTCTTCAGCTCGTTCGTCAGCAACGCCCAACGCCTGCCGAACGGCAACACACTCATCACCGAGGGCATGCAGGGCCGGCTGTTCCAGGTGACACCGGACGGCCAGATCGTGTGGGAGTACTTCACACCATCCACCGGCCTCGGCGTGGCGGGAGAGCCCGAGGTCAAGACACCCCGCGTGCCCGGCGTCGACCGGCTCACCGAGACCCGGATGATCTACCGCTCGCAGGCTGTCCCCTTCGAGTGGGTGCCCGCGGGAACACCCCACTCGCAGAAGCCGATCGACAGAAGATTCGGTTGAGCGTGCGGAGCCGGGGCGGACGCGCGGCCGCACTCGCGGTCGGGTTGGCGATCGTCGTGCTGCTGTGGTCGGTGGTCGCCGCGACCGGCGTCTTCCCGCGCGCACTGTTCCCCACCGTTCCAGAGATCGGTAGCGCCGGATGGGGCATGATCGCCCGGGGCGACCTCGGGCCCGACATCCACGCCAGCCTGCTGCGCGCCGCGGCGGGGTTCGGCATCGGGGCGATCGCGGGTTTCGGGCTCGCCGTGCTGACCGCCGCGACCACGGCGGGCCGACTTCTCATGCAGCCGATTCTGCGACTCTTCGCACCCATTCCGACGATCGGCCTGGTGCCGCTGGCCATCCTGTGGTTCGGCCTGGGCGAGGAGAGCAAGGCGATCGTCGTGGCGCTCGGAGTGTTCGTCCCGGTGTGGATCAACAGCCACGCCGGGCTGTCGACGACCCCGGTCGACTTCATCCAGGCCGCCCGCTGCCTGGGCGCGACCCGCTGGCACACCCTGACCAGGGTCGTCATTCCCGAGGCCGCACCCGATATCGCGGCAGGCCTAAGAGTCGGCGCGGCAATGGCATTCGTGCTCATCGTCGTGGCCGAGATGACCGGGACAACCAACGGGCTCGGCTATCGCATCTACCAGTCACAGCTCTTCTCTCAGGCCGACCGACTGATCTTCTGCCTCGTCATCCTCGGGATCCTCGGTGCCGTCGTCGATCAGCTGCTGGTCCGGATCACCGCGCCGGTGACCCGGTGGGCCGAACAGGAGCGATGACGTGACACTGCGCGCGCACGGCCTGACCGTCCGCCACGACGGCCAGACGGAACCCTCGCTGCGTGACGTCGACCTGGAGTTCTCCGACGGGTCGTTCACGGTGCTCGTCGGCCCCTCCGGCAGCGGAAAGTCCACGCTTCTGTACTGCCTCGCGGGCCTCCTACAGCCAACCGAGGGACGCGTCACCGACGGTGATGAGGTCGTCACCCGCCCGGATCCGCGACGTGGCATGGCCTTTCAACGGGACATCCTGTTTCCCTGGATGAGCGTCGAATCCAACCTGAACTTCGCGCTCCGAGCCAGGTCGCTGCCATCGCGGGAACGCCCGGCCAAGGTCAGGGAGCTACTAGCCGCTGTCGGCCTCTCCGAAGACGTTGCGCGGCAGCGGCCCAACCAGCTCTCGGGTGGGATGCGTCAACGGGTTGGCCTTGCGCGTGTGCTCGCCGGCGAGCCCGACGTCATGCTCATGGACGAGCCCTTCGCCGCACTGGACGCCCAGACCCGCTTGCGCATGCAGGATCTGGTGGTCGAACTGTGGTCTCGGCTGCGACGGACCGTCATCTTCGTCACCCATGACGTCGATGAGGCGATCCGGCTGTCCGACCGCATCGTCGTGCTGTCCGACGGCGGTGTGCGCAGCCGTGTGGACAACCCGCTCCCCAGACCCCGGCCCGCCGACAGCCTCGCCGAACTCGACGGCTACAGCGCGATGAGGCGGTGGCTGCACCACGAACTAGAGCCCACCCCAACCACTCTCACCACAACAGGAGATCACCGATGAGACACCTCAAACGCCGCGCCGCCGGTGCGTTACTGGCCACCGCGGCGATTATCGCCGCCGCCACCGGATGCACGTCGAACTCGAGTGCCGAACGCGAACTCACCGTCGGTTTCGTCGTTGATCCGTCGTGGTCGCACATACCGGTTGCCGCGCAGGAGGGCTACTTCGAGAAGCAGGGCATCAAGGTCAAGGTCATCAACTTCTCCACCGGTGTCGAGGCGTTGCAGGCGCTCACCGCGGGCCAGGTCGACGTCACCACCGCGGCAGCGGTGCCGTCCTCTGCGGCCCTGGTCAAGACCCCGTCGCTACGCGTTGTCGCCGACGGGTCGCGGTGGAACGGGTCGCGCATCGTCGCCCGCAAGGAATCGGGCATCGCTACTCTGGCCGACCTCAACGGCAAGAGCATCGGCACACCGTTGGGCACCAGCGCCGCCTACTTCGCCACCAGCGTGCTCGAGAGTTCGGGCGTTGACGCCAAACTCGTCCAGGTCGCCCCGTCGGCGATGGTGACGGCCGCGACGCAGGGCAACGTCGACGCGATCTCCATCTTCCAGCCGTATCAGGCGCAGACCATCGCGGCACTCGGGGAGGACGCCGTGCTGCTCAAGCCAGGGACGGACGCCTTCGTCGACCACTGCCTGTACCTGACCACCGAGTCGGCGGCCAAGGACAAGACCGCGGATCTCGCGGCGTTCTTCACCGCGCTCGGCGAGGCAAGCAAGGACCTCACCAACCAGACCGATGGCGCGGTGTCCGCCGTCGCCGAGGCGACCCAACTCGATCCCACGCTGGTCAAGAGCGTGCTGTCGGAGTACGACTTCACGCTGCAACTGCAGCCGGCGCTGGCCGACGACCTCGCCAGGCTCGGCGCGTGGGCCAAGGCCAACGACAAGATCGACGCCAATGCCACGCTGCCCGACTACGCGCAGCTTCTCGACAATCAGTTCGTCAAGTAGCGGCTACGATCGATCAGATTGCACTGAGGGTCGCCAATCTCGCCGAAACGCGGCCCTCAGTGCAATCTCGGTGCCAAGTCGCCGCGACCGGCGCACCATGAATTGATGGACACCGCGGTCGACGAGATCGGTGCTGGCGTGTTCCGGTTCTCCACGTGGATTCCGGACATCACCGAGCACGGCTTCACCTTCAACCAGTTCCTGCTCACCGGTGACGAGCCGTTTCTGTTCCACACCGGGCAGCGATTCCTCTTCCCACACGTGTCCGCGGCCCTCGAACGGATCATTCCGCTCGATACTCTGCGCTGGATCTCGTTCGGCCACCTCGAGGCTGACGAGTGCGGCGCGATGAACCTGTTCCTGCACGCTGCTCCGGACGCCGAAGTGATCCATGGCCCGTTGGCGTGCGGGCTCTCGCTGACCGACATGTGCGACCGGCCGCCCGTGGTGGCCACGGCCGAACCGCACGACATCGGCGGCCACCGGCTGCGCTTCATCGCTACCCCGCACGTCCCGCACAACTGGGAGGCGGGCCTGTGGTTCGACGAGACCACCTCGACGCTGCTGGCCGGCGACCTGTTCACCCACGTGGGCCGGTGCCCGCCCCTGACCGAGGGTGACGTGGTCGCCCCCGCGCTCGAGGCCGAGGGCATGTTTCACGCCACGGGCCTCACCACCAATCTGGCGCCCACGCTCGAATTTCTCGCCCGGCTGGAGCCGACGACGCTCGCACTCATGCACGGCAGCTCCTTCCGTGGCGACGGTGCGGCGCAACTGCGGGAGCTGTCGAGGGGCTACGCGGCTATGAACACGGCTTCATAACCATCGCCGGTCGCGAGTTTCACACCCGGAACCCCCTGGGTACCGTGACGGAGTGCGGGCAATGAGTGGGGAAGCGCTACGGGCGCTGACGTGCGCGGCGCTGCTCGGCGTCGCCGCGCTGACCGGGTGCACCTCCACGACCGAGGGGAATCCCCGCTCCGCGGCGCAGAACCCCACCGAACCGACGTTCCCGACGGAACGGCCGAGCAGGACGTCCGCGACGCCCCCGCCCACTTTCACGCCTCCGCCACCCCTCACCCCACCCGCCGGCGCCGAGGCGCTACCGCCACAGAACGGCTACGTGTTCATCCAGACGAAGTCGGGCATGACGCGCTGCCAGATCAGCGAGCAGGAGGTCGGCTGCGAGGCGCCCTTCACCAACTCGCCGGAGGTCGACGGGTCACCGGCCAACGGCGTCCGACTGACCGCCGAAGGCGACGAGCAGTGGGTCCTGGGCAACCTGGGGGACATTCCCGCTGTCACCCTGGATTACCGCGCCTACACCGCGGTCGGGTGGACCATCGAGGCCAGTGAGGCCGGCACGAAGTTCATCAACAACACCACTGGCCGCGGCATGTTCGTGGCCATCGAGAATGTCGACGTTTTTTGACCAGCACAGTGTTCTAACGGGGGATTCAGATGTCAGTTGCCCAGTCCGAGCGGGCGGGGCTCGTCACCACGATGCGTGGCGTCGGCCCCGATCACCCCACGCTGTGCGGTGAGTGGACCACCCGGGATCTCGCAGCGCACCTCGTGATCCGCGAGCGTCGCATCGATGCCGCGCCCGGCATCCTCATTCCGAAACTCGCCGGCTACACCGAGCGCGTACAGAATCAGGTGGCCGCCGAGAACGACTGGAACGTGCTGCTGGACCAGATCGCCTCCGGCCCGCCGACGCTGTCACCGTTCAAGCTGCTCGATCCGTTGATCAACGTCGGCGAGATGTTCATCCACCACGAAGATGTCCGTCGGGCCGCAAGTGGTTGGGAACCAAGGGATCTCGATGACGCGACGACCGCCGCGATAGCGCGTCAGGTGCCGCTCATGGGGCGCATGACGATGTCCAAGACTCCCTTCAGTGTGGTTCTGCGCACCCCGGAGGGTAAGACACTGGCCAACTTCGGGCGCGGACCGAGCGTGACGGTCACCGGGGAACCGGCCGAGCTTCTGCTGTTCGTGTCCGGCCGCGACCAGGTTCGCGTCACCTTCTCCGGCGATGACGACGCCGTGCGGGCCGTACGCGAAGGGCGCGCGGGGCTCTAGGCTGGCCCCCATGGACTTCCGGGTATTCGTCGAACCGCAGCAGGGCGCCACCTACGGCGATCAACTCGCCGTCGCTCAGACCGCCGAGGCGGCGGGCTACTCGGCCTTCTTCCGGTCCGATCACTACCTGGCGATGAGCGGTGACGGCCTGCCCGGACCCACTGACTCCTGGGTGACGCTGGCCGGTATTGCCCGCGAGACCTCGACCATCAGGCTCGGCACGATGGTCACCTCGGCCACGTTCCGGCACCCGGGCGTGCTGGCTATCTCAGTCGCTCAAGTGGACGAGATGAGTGGTGGCCGTGTGGAACTCGGCATTGGCGCGGGCTGGTTCGAGTCCGAGCACCAGGCGTATGCGATCCCGTTCCCCGCGCTGGGCGAGCGCTTCGACCGCCTTGGCGAACAGCTCGACATCCTGACCGGGCTGTGGACCACGCCAACCGGGCAGACCTTCGACTACAACGGGGCGAACTACCGCGTCGTCGACTCCCCCGGACTGCCCAAACCCGTGCAGACCCCGCATCCGCCGATCGTCATCGGCGGCGGCGGACCCAAGCGCACCCCCGCTCTAGCGGCCAAGTACGCAACGGAGTTCAACATCCCGTTCGTGCCGCTCGACACGCTCAAGGCGCAGTACGCGCGGGTGGCGGCGGCCGTCGCCGACGCCGGCCGGGCCGCCGACTCGCTGACCTACTCGGCGGCGTTCGTGCTGTGCGCAGGTCGCGATGAGGCCGAGGTGACGCGTCGCGCGGCCGCCATCGGACGTGAGGTCGACGAACTGCGCAGCAACTCACCGCTGGCGGGCACGGCTGGCGAGATCGTGGACCGGCTGGGACCGTTCGTCGAGGCCGGTGTGCAGCGCGTCTACCTACAGACGCTGGACATGTCCGATCTCGACCATCTCGAGTTCTTCGCCACCGAGGTGATCCCCCAGCTCGGCTGACCGGGCACCCCGAACGTCGGCGCGGCTACTATCAGTGCCCGTGACCGGCGACAGTGACAACCGCGACTCGGGCGAACCGCCGGAGCCCGCGTGGCACGAGCAAACGTCAACCCTGGTCGCCGCGAGCGCGGCGGCCATCGCCGTCCTCCTGATCGCCTACTTCCTGATCTCGACGATCGTCGGTGATGGCGACCCCGACCCCGCCCGGCAGTACTACCTGG
Organism: Mycolicibacterium sp. YH-1; assembly: GCF_022557175.1. The sequence goes on from NZ_CP092915.1 coordinate 6,216,326, forward strand.
AGCCCAGTGCCACCTCCAGTCGCACGTCATCGACAACGACGACCCAGACGGTGACCAGCACACGCGCGCCGATCACCACCGACATCAACCCCGGTGACGAGACGACCACGTCGGGTTCGGAGACCACATCGGGTACCGAGACGACCACGTCGGAGACCAGCGAAACCACGACGACGACCACGGAGACGACCGAGGAGACGACCGAGGAGACGACCGAGGACGAGACCACCCGGATGCGGCCCCGTCTCAACGAGACACGCACGCTCTACCCTCGGCCCTGACCGGTCGGCCGCATAGCATCTCCCTACATGACTCGTAGCGGACCTCCCGACGATCCCAACGATCCCAACTACTACTCGGACAGCGAACCCACCGCCTACGCGAACTACGGCACCGGCGGCTACGCCGAGCAGGGCTATCCGGGCGAGCCGACGAACCAGATCTCGCATCCGCCCGAACCCGAGACGCCCTGGTATCGCAAGCCGCCCGCGCTGGTGGGGTTCGGCGCCGTGGCCGCGCTCCTGGTCGCGGCGATCATCTACGTCGCGTTCAACATGGGCGCGGACGACTCTGCGCCGTCAGACGCCACGACGACCAGTTCGCAGACCAGCGCGTCGGCCGCCGTGGTACCCGCGCCGAGCGGCACCGTGACCGTCACGCAGTCACCGACTGCCACCGAGACCACCGCGCCACCGACGACGACCGAGTCGACGTCCACCACGACCACGACCACCACCCCCACCACGACGACGACCACCACCACCGTCCCGCCGACGACAAGCACGAGCACCAGCACGGTCACCGAGACCAAGACGGAGACCGAGACGGTGACGCCGCCTGCGCCGGAGCCCGGGCAGCCCTGACCCAGGCGTTCCCGCCGGGCCCCTACCCCTGACCTCCGACAGATTCGGTGTGTCTGCCCGGAGTTATCCACAGTCGTGAATCCATCCACAGGCTGCGGTTTTAGTGCTGGCACTTGTCTGCAGACCGGCCTAGATTCGTACACATGTTCGATGAATTGGTGGCCGAGGCCTCCCCTGCCCGTGGGGGTACCGCCATCGGGGCATGGGCGCGGGTGGAGGCCGCGGCCTGCGCCCGCCGCCTGACCGCGATGGTCGCGATCCTCGATGCCCGCCAGTCCGCCGACGACTCGGCCTCCCGCGAGCAGTGGTACCTCGACAACTGGGCAGCCGTGTGTGCCGAGATCGGCGCCGCCCAACAGATCACCCCCGCTGCGGCATCCAGACAGCTGTTGGTCGCCAGCTCACTACGCGACCGGCTGCCCAAGGTGGCCGCGGTGTTCGCCGACGGTGGCCTGACCTACCAACTGGCCTCGACCATCGTGTGGCGCACCGCAGCGATCAGGGACTCCGACGCACTACGCGCGGTGGACTCCGAGCTGTCAGAGGCATTGACTGATTGGCCGGCGCTGTCACAGCAGAGAACGGTCGACGCGATCGACGTGTTCGTCATCCGCCACGACCCCCACGCGGTACGCCGCACTCAGAACAAGGCTCGCGGTCGATCGGTGGACATCGACATCGACGACGCCTCGGGCGTGGCGACCCTGTGGGGTGAGTTGTTCGCCCACGACGCCAAGGCCCTCAACCAACGTCTGGACACCCTGGCCGGCACGGTCTGCGACACCGATCCCCGCACCCGCGATCAGCGTCGCGCCGATGCCCTCGGCGCGCTGGCCAACGGTGCTGACCGCCTGGCCTGCCTATGCGGGCAACCCGACTGCGACGCCACCGCTGCTGCGGCCCGCGGCACGGTGGTGTTCGTGGTGACCCACGAGGACACCCTCACCGATCGAAGTCCTACGACCGCGCGACAGGACGCCAGCCTCGACGGTGAGCAGCCGCGCCTGTTCGACAAACCGGTCCGCGAACTGACCCTGACCGAGGCGCTGACCGACCCCGATCCCGGCGAGCCCGCGACCGCGCCTGGGGTGATGCTGGGTGGTCCGGTGCTGGGCGGTCCGATCATCCGCCGCCTCGCGCTGCAGGCCGCGATCAAACGCATCATCCATCCTGGCAACAAACCACCAGAACCGCGCTATACCCCATCGAGCGCGCTGGCCGACTTCGTGCGCTGCCGCGATCTGACGTGCCGCTTCCCGGGCTGCGATGTGTCCGCCGAGCGCTGCGATATCGACCACACCATCCCGCACCCCGCCGGCGCCAGCTGTGCATCGAACCTCAAGTGCCTCTGCAAATTTCATCATCTGCTCAAGACCTTCTGGAACGGGCCCAAAGGTTGGCGCGACCGCCAACTACCTGACGGAACGGTCGACTGGACCGCGCCGGGCGGACAGACCTACCGCACCCAGCCCGGCAGCCACCTGCTCTTCCCCTCACTGTGCAAACCCACCGCACCCGTCGCTGCCCGCACTGTGCGCGACGCCACCCCCAACATCGGACTCACCATGCCGCGCCGGGACACCACCCGGGCCGAGGCCCGCAAGCGCCGCATCGACGAGGAGCGCCGAGAGAACGAAGAGGCCGCCCTACACGCGATGACCGACTCAAACCCGCCGTTTTAGTCGTTGTTCCGCAATACCTTTCAGCGGTTGTGCGCCGCGTAGTCGGCAACCATCGCCTCGGCGCTGCGCACCGCGGCCCGGCAGGCGCGAGTGGTGAACGGATCGTTGAGCGGATGGTCGGCGCGGCGCCGCCACCGCTGGGCTGCGGCGAATGCGGCACGTGGCCCGTCGTACGGCGCGTCGGGCTGAAGGCCCAGCCGACTCGCGGCGTCGGTGCCCGAACCGCCGATGATGCGGCGCAGTGAGGCCATCTCGTCGTCGTTGAGCGTCGTCTGCCGTGACCGCAGCAGGCTGAGCAACCGGAGCTCCTCGAAGGCGTGCGTGTCAGCGAGCAGCGGATCGATATCGGCCAGGATGTAGGGCGCGGCGTAGATCGGGTTGGCCTCGACGAAGCGCCGCAGCGACACCAGCGCGGTGTGCGCCTTGAGCAGATCGGAGCGCTGAGCGAACTGCTGGTCGATGACGTCGCGCAGCGCGATCAGGCCGCTGCGCTCCAGCAGTTCGTCGGCCAGCGCCACCGAGTCGCTGATTCCCGCGCGCAGCACCGCGATCGAGATCCGGATGCCGAACATCCCGAACCGGTCCAGCAGCGCCGCCCGGGTCGCCGCGTCGACGGGCAGCGCGGCATCCTCACGGACGAACCGGTCAACCGAGAGCATCGCCTTGGTCAACTCCGCCGCATCGACGCCTGCCAGCTTCTCGAGCGCGACGAACTCACTCTGTCGCAGCGTGCGCCCGGTCAGCGCGAGCAGACCCGACACCGGGACGACGGCCTGACAGATTCCCGTCTTGTCCATCTCGGTGGTGAACCGGGTCGCGACGTCCTTGGCGGACAGCATCGCGTCGATGCGCCCGGCGCCGATCTCGTCGGCGCGCGATGCCACACCGATCACACCGAGCGCACCCGAGGATCCACCGACGAGGGTGCCGATCTGCTTCAGCAGCGCGATATCGGCGGCGTTCAGCGTGCGCAACAGGAACACCACCGCGTCGACGCGCGGCACGCCGTCATCGGGGACCAGCAGGCGCAGGGTGCGTTCGGAGACGTCGCGGTTCAGCGACGAGGTGCCCGGGGTGTCGATGATCGTGGTGTCGATCAGCTCGGCGGCCGGCCAGTCGACATCGAGATCGACCACATCGTTGGGGTCGAGGCTGGCGAAGTCGAACGTCAGGCCACGATCAGCGGGGTCGCGGGTGATGGGCACATTGGACCGTCGGCCGCCACGGTGGTTGGCGGTCACCCGCGGCGTCGGACCGTTGCGGAACCATGTGACGATGCGCGTGGCCTCGGTGGCGTCGGTCGGGGCGATGTCCTCACCGACCAGCGCGTTGACCAGAGTGGACTTCCCCGCCTTCAGCGTGCCCGCCAGGGCAATGCGGATCGGCTGGTTGAGCCGTCGGCCGATCCACTCGAGTTCGTTGTGCAGATCCGGACGCTGCGCATACGCCGGGTCGGTGCGATACGCCCGCACGGTTCCGGCCAGGATCGCGCGCACTCGATCACTTGTGCTCATCGGCTCACCAGCTTAGGCAGCCTCAGCTCGCGACGGGATCACCCTGCGTCGCGAGGTTCACGGAGTGCTCGGTCACCTGGCGCAGGATGTTGAGCTGACGCTCCAGTTCGGCGACCCTGGTGTTGCGCTCGTTCTCCTCGAGCTTGGCCGCCGACAGCGTGGCCTGCAGCGATTCGTTGAGCGAGCGGGTGGCCTGGTTGGCGATATCGCGGTAGTGGTCGCGGAGCTGACGCTGGACACCCTTGAGCCGGTCCCTGGACTCCTTGCTCACTACGAACGACACGTCGTCGACGAAGCGCCGCATGTTGACCTTGGCCTCGTTGCGCACCCGCATCATGCGGTTCTCCATGTCCTCCTTGTAAGCCTTGCGGCCCAGCACCAGACCGGCACCCAGGGACAACGGGTTGAACATGCCAAGGCCCGCGAAGGACGTCAGCATGCCGAACATCAGCACACCGCCGTAGGACCCCCGCATACCGGTCACCACCTTGTGGCCAGCCTTGATCGGCTTGGCCTCGAGCCTGGCCAGCGACTTGAACTCGCCGAAACTCGCACCGATCTGGCGGGCGTCGACGTTGGGCATCTCGACCGCACCCAGCCCGGCCTCCTCGAAGTTCCGGGCGACCTCCTGGGCCAGCGCGTCGGCCCGCTGGTAGGCCCACACGAAGTTGTCTCCGACCGCGGTGGCGATGGCGTCCTCGAGTTCACCGCCGATCTCGGCCCAGTGGTGGGTGGGATCGCAGCCGTCGATGACCTGCTCGGTGTGCTGCGTGATGGCGCGGAACCTGGCCCGCATGTCGTGGTCGACGTCGGCGGTCAGGTCGGCGATGCCGTCGGTGAGCACCTGCTGCCACAGCGCGCTCTGCGCCAGGGCGTCCTGGGCCTCCTGCTTGCGACGCTCGAGGTCGGCGGTGAGCCGCTCCCGTTCACCTGGGTCGTTGATCGCCGACAGCTCAGACTCGATGGCCATCGTCAGATGCTCTGCCGCCGAACGCACTTCGGCCAATACTTGATCGCGGACCCGGTCGTTCTCACGGGACAGCACCCGCTCGCTGAGGAACTTGACGAGCGCCGGGAAGTTGGACTCCTCGTTGAGTTCCTTGTCGTTGAGCGATATGGCATGGCTGCGCAGGACCGACGACACGGGGGTTACCGGCACCGTCACGCCCGCACGCTGCAGATGAGCCTCATTGGCAGCGACGATCTCGCGCCAGTGCGGGTACAGGTCGATCTTGGTGGCCAGAATGGTTGCCAGCGGGCAGATTTCGACCGCCTGCCGGATGAATGTCATCTCGGGCTCGGTGAACTCCTGGCTGGCGTCACTGATCATCAGCATGGCGTCGGCATCGGGAAGCAGGCCCAGCGTCGCGGAGAGGTGCGGTTGTCCGTGCCCGCCTACGCCCGGGGTGTCGACGAACGCCAATCCGTTGCGCAGCAGCGGGCTTGGCGCGGTCACCTCGACCCGCAACACCTCCCTGCCGCCGGCCTGGGGTGCTCGCCGCAGATCGGTCTGGACCTCGGTCGGCGGAATCGAGATGGCCTCGGGCTCCTCACCATCACCCCTGGCGACGATCAGCTTGGCCGAGGCGGTCTCCCCGTAGGACACCACGGTGGCCAGCACGGTGGTCTCGTCATCGCCGACGCGGGCCACCGGCACGTTGAGAAGCGAGTTCAGCAGCTGGCTCTTGCCCTGCTTGAGCTGGCCTGCGATCACCACCCGGATCTGCGGGTCGTTGATGCGCTCCCTGGCTCTGGCCAGCCGGTCGACCAGGTCTCCACGGTCGTTCGTCGTGGCGATCTTGATGCTGTGGTCGATGAGTTCAGTGATGACCTTGACCTTGCGGGGGTCATTGGGTTGCGTCATGGACCTCTCTCGCTCCAAAGGTGTCACCAACCGTAGGCGTGCGAACTGGCGGGGACCAGCCCGTTAAGGAGGTCCCCGCCAGTCGCGCGGTGGTGCGGTCAGATCAGAACGCGTCCAGATCGGCCGTGTTGTGCGACGCCAGGTCGGTGTCGTTGTGCGACGCGATGTCCGTGGAGTTGCCCGACCCGATGGCGCTGTTGAAGCTGTGGTCGTCCACGGTGCTCTCGGTCTCTGTGTGCACCGAGGTGTTCACCGAGTTGTCGACCGACGCGTCGATCGAGTTGTCGGTGGCGTTATCGCTGCCCAGGTCGCCACCGGCGGTGGTCTGGTTGCCGCCGACGGTGCTGCTGCTGGTCGAGTTGTCGACGATGACGATGCCGCCGCCTCCACCGTTGCCACCGGTGGCGTCGTTGCCGCCGTTGCCGATGCCGATCAGGCCACCGCCGCCACCGGAGCTGGCGCCGCCGCCGTTGCCGGCACTGGCGTCGACGTCGTTGAGAACGGGGCCCTCGTTGTCCTGGATGACGGTGCTGCCGCCGGTGGCGGTGGTGCCGTTGTCCTCGATGTCGCCCTCGCCGATGTTGACGTTGGAGCCGGTTCCGGCGATGACGTCACCGTTGTTGACGTGATTGTTGTTGCCGAGGACCGCGCCGTCGCCGGAGACGATGTCGCCCTTGTTGTCGCCGTCGACGACCACGCCACCGTTGGTTGCGGTGTTGGAGGTCTTGTCGCCGAAGGTGATGTCACCGAAGCCGAGGTTGAAGGCGCCGTTCTGCGCGTTCGCACCGGCATGCTGATCGGGGCTGGCGAAATCGTTGTTGCTGGCGAGGTCGGTGTTGTTCCGGCTCGCGAACTCGGTCTGGGTCTGCGGCGCGAACGTCGTCTGCGGCGAGAACGGCGAGGCGATGCTGTGGTGGTCGGCCACCGCACGCTGCAGGCCCAGAACCGGATCGCCGCCGCCGAGGGCATAACCCGCCGGTGCGGCAGTGGCTGCGACCGAGGCCAGCTGCGCGGCGCTGACGTTGGGCAGGCCGGCGTCACGCATCGCGCCGTCGGGGTCCGCGATGAAGGACGCGGCGACCTGGGGGCTGCGGAACAGGTCGAGGATGTAGTCGATCAGGTTCGTCATCGGAGTGCCTTTCGGTTGTGGTGTCTGGGTCTGGTTGCCGGCGTTCCGGCGAACTGATGACCAATCTATGGACCCCCGCAGAGACCGGAAACGGGGCCGAAACCCGTGCCTTCACCACGCCATTACGGGGTTCCCTGGGGGCGTTGATTAGGGGGTTAGGGGATGCCGGGGGATGCCCTCAAATCGCCCTCTACGTGGGCAAACGCGAGAAAGGCGCGGCCATTGCTGGCCGCGCCTTCGTCGCACTAGGGGGTTAATCAGTCGAACAGGTCGAACCCGCTCGGGTCGGATTGGGGGGTGTGGTCAGCCCCGACGGAATCGACGCCGGGGGTGGCATCCGGGTGGTCCCAGTCGGGGGCGTCCAGCACGGGCACGTCGTCGATCACCGGCGCATCGAAGGCCAGTGCGGCGTCGTCGTCAGTGACGAGCGACGGAACGCCGGGGTCTGCGGTGTCGATGACGGTCGACAGGATGTCGTCGTGCTGGGTAACCAGATCGGTCACGACGGCATGGGCGTCGTCGACACCCTGGACCGGCAGGTGGTCGTCGAACGCGTCGAACGCGGCCGTCGCGGCGCCACTGGCCCACACGTTGGTGCCGGCATCCCCGAAGACGTCCAAGCCGGCCTGGTCCACACCGGTCGACGCGGCCGCCGACGGGAACGATTCGGCGACGACGGGAATCAGATTGTTGACATCTGATGCGGTCACACCGCTGAGGTCGGCGTCGGCGATGGCCTGAGCCGGGTTCGCCGCATACTGGGCAGCGATCTCCGGGTCACGCACCACCGACATCACGAAGTCGAGGAGCGAATTCGCCACGGCTGGCCTCCTTGGTTCACAACTGCTTCACGGTGTCGAGAGTTCGTCACCGGATTCGTCTTCGAATGCTATCGACGGAGGCAGCGCCCGGAATCGGTGCCGATCCCACCCCCTCGAACACCCCATTAGGGGGAACGCGGTTAGGGGTTTGGTGTCGTTAGGGGGTTACCGTCGGATCCCCATCCCGGCGGTTATGGTGGGGAACTGAATTCTCGTGCTCGGCCTCCGGGCCACCTCCATCCGGCAAAAGGTCTGGACATAGATGAGCGACTCCCTCGGATTGTCAGTCGGCACCACGAATCTGGTGGCGGCGGCCGTCGGCCGCGCCCCGGTCGTGCGCCGTTCGGCACTGGCCCTGTTCAACGACCACGCACCGGAGGTCGGTGATCAATTCGGGCCTAATCAGCCGAGGCTTGTCCTCACTGGCTTCGTCGAACGCGTCGGCGACCCCGTTCCGCTGGTCGCCTCGGACGGTTCGTCGCACCGTGGCGAGATCGTCCTCGTCGAGGCGCTCGACGCCATCGCCCGCGACGCGGGCGGCGGCGCACCGGTCACCATCGCCGTGCCGGCGCACTGGGGACCTGGCGTGTTGGGTGCACTGCGAAACGCTTTGCGCTCCAAGCCGTCACTGGCCCCTGGCGGCGTTCCACCGGAGTTGGTCCCGGATTCGGCGGCTGCCCTTGCCGCACTTCGGGTGACACCCGGCCTACCCACTGACGGTGTTGTCGTGCTCTGCGACTTCGGCGGCAGCGGTACCAGCATCACGATCGCCGACGCACGCGCGGGAATGGCCACCGTCGGCGACACCATCCGCTACCCGGAGTTCTCCGGTGACCTGATCGACCAGTCGCTGCTCAACCACGTCATCGCCGGAGTCGCCGACGCCGGCGACTCGGACCCCGCGGGCACGGCCGCCGTCGGCTCGCTCGCCGCGCTGCGCGACTCGTGCCGGCAGGCCAAGGAACGCCTGTCCGCCGAGACCACCGCCGTCATCCCCGTCACGCTGCCCGGGTTCTCCTCCGACGTCCGGATCACGCGCCCCGAACTCGAGCGGCTCATCGACCAACCCCTGTCGAACGTGCTGTCCGTCATCGAGGAGACGTTGCAGCGCTACCGGGTGCCGCTGGCTGCCGTCACCGCGGTCGCCACGATCGGTGGCGGCGCATCAATCCCGTTCATCACACAGCGACTGTCGGAGCGTCTGCGCGCCGAGGTCGTGACGACACCGCAACCCCAGGTCGTCAGCGCTGCCGGTGCCGCCGTGGTGGCCGCTGCGGGTGGACTTGCCGCGGGCGGCCTCGCGGCCGATGCCCCCACCGGGCTGGCTCCCGCCGTCGACGCGCCCACCGGTCTGGCCCCGACGATGGGATGGGCGGCGGGTGCGCCACCGACCCAGGCTGCCCCGAGCGCGGCCGACACGGCGGCCGCCGACTCGTTGGCGTGGTCCGAGGGCGCGCAGTCCGACGAGCCGGTGCCCTACGAGGGCAATGAATGGACCGGCGAGGACTGGGGTGGGCCGACTGACGCCCGCCCACAGATGGAGTTCGCCCGCGACGAGGATGTCGAACCCGTTTCGGAGCCGCTGCCCTGGTACAAGCGCCCGCCAATCCTGTTCGGTGCGGCCGCGGCGGCCCTATTGCTAGCGGCAGGCGGCCTTGCCGTGACGCTGACCGGCACGTCGAGCCCGCTCGACCCGGTGATCGAGAACGTGACGATCACCCGTACCGGTGAGGACGGCCGGATCACCACGACCGTCGTGCCCTCGACCGAGACCACCGCCCAGAGCGAGGACGTTCGGACCACCACCGCCACCGCTCCGCCGTCCTCGACCACGCCGCCGACCACGACCACCACGACGTCGCCGACCACGACGACCACCACCACGACCACAACAACGACGACCACAACAACGACCACTACGACAACGACGACGACGCCGACCACGACGACCACCACGACGACGCCTCCGCCGACGACCACCACAACGCGCCCGCCGATCACGACCACGACGGTTCCGACGCAGCCCGATACCCCGGACGCCGATCCGCCGACGACCGCCCCGGACCCGGTGGTCCCGTCGACGCCCGCGGCCATGCCCGTCGTCGAGACCATTCCGGAGGTCGCGGCCGTGCCACCTCCGGCCGCCGAAGTCCCCCTGGTATCTAGCGTTCCGTGACCGCACCCGATGTCGTCGCGACGCTGACGGCGTCACCCACCGAGCCGGTGACGGCTCTGGTGTCGGGTGGGATCGGGACCGGTAAGACCACGCTTCTGAGCACGGTGCGCGCGACGTTGCGCGACGCAGGGGTGAGCGTTATCGCGCGTGCGCCACGCGACGGCGATCCGCCGGGCGCCGCGGTCGTCATCGATGACGCCCACCTGCTCGACGACGCCGAACTGCATCGCCTGGTTGACATCGTGGATGACGCCGCGACGACGGTGGTGATCTCGGCGCAACCGCTGGTGCACCACGCCGGGCTGACGGCGTTGTCAACCGCGACGGAGAGACAGTCGCCCGCGATAGCGCTCGGACCGCTGACACCACCCGAGATCGCCCGCATCGCAGCCGAATCACTCGGTTCGACACCACCGGCGGACGTGATCCGGTCGTTGGTCGCCGCCACGGCGGGTCTGCCCTTCCTGGTGCACGCGGCGGTCACCGCCCTCGGGCCAACCGACGCCGAGGCGCCCGCCGCGGTCATCGCTCGGGCGGCCCGCGCCGCCCTCGTCGACCGCCTGCGCCGCGTCGATGACGGCGTCCTGGACGCCCTACTGATCTCGTCGCTAAGCCCCGAACTCGGTCCGGACGACGTCGCGGCGGCGGTCGGACTCGACGGCGCCGAGGGTGCACGCCTGGTCGATCACGCCAGGGCCACCGGCCTCATAGCGCCGTCGCACAGCCAGACCTTCCTGCGCGCGCTGCATCAATGCCTCACTCAGACGGTGGGCACAACGCGCCACCACGACCTCGAGATCGCACTGCTGCGCGCCCAGACCGAGAGATCCTCACTGTCAATGGATCTCGCGTTGCGACTGGCCGATCACGGGATGCGGGACCCGCTACTTGCCGCTGCATTGACCGAGTTCGCCGAGCGCCATCAGGATCATCCCGGTCGCGCCGCCCGGCTCTACCGCGCCGCCGTCCAGGTCGGTGCCAGGATCCCCGACGCGCGCCTGGCCGACGCCCTGGCCGCCACCGGCGACTGCGGTGCCGCCGGCGGGTTGGCGGACGAGCTGCTCAGCTCCGAGGACATCGCCGAACGAGCCGCCGCGGTACGGATCGCCGCCAGCATCGCAGTGCACGACGGCGCCGCCGCTCAAGCCGCCGAGTTGTTCGCCTGGCTCGGTCCGTACCCCGATGCCGTCGTGGCGGCCGCGGGAGTCATCGCGGCGATGGGAGTCGGTGACGCCGCGGCCGCCCGGGCGGCGGCCGGGGGTGACGACGTGGGTCCACCGACCTCAGCCGCCAGAGCCGCCCGCAGCCTCGGCGAGGGCCTCCTCGCGACGCTCGACAGCCCGTATCCGGCTGCAATGTCCCGCCTTTCGCAGGCGCTCGGCTCGGAGCCCGCGGCCGCGGGCGTAGCACCAGACACACCCGCGGCACTTGTCACTCTCGCCGCGCTACACGGCGGCGATCCCGTGCGCGCCCGCAGTGTGATCACCCGCGCCGTACGGGCCACCGACGGTGACACCGGTTTCGTCGCGCATCGACACCGGCTCCTGCTCGGCTGGACCCGGATGCAGGACGGGCAACTGTCGGCGGCGGCCACCGACGTCGCCGCCGTCGCCGGGGTGTCGGATCTGCACCGCCGAGACGCGTTGTGGACCGCGGCCCTGCAGACTGCCATCGCCCGCCGGAGCGGCGACAGCGGTGCCCTCCAGAAACACTGGTATGCCGCCACCGAGGTGCTCACCGAGTACTCCGTCGACCTGTACTCGCTTCTGCCGCTCGGCGAACTGTGGGTCGCGGCGGCCCGGTTGCGCCAGGTCCAGCGTCTCGAGCACGTCATCAACGACGCCTTCGGACTGCTTGCCGGACTGGGCAATCCGACGCTGTGGTCGCTGCCGCTGCACTGGGCGGGAGTCCACGCGGGCATCCTCGCCAACTCACCGGAGTCGGTGGCACCGCACGGACAGGCGTTGACAGCGGCCGCCGGACACAGCGCGTTCGCACGATCGCTGGCGACGGCGGGCCGCACCTGGTTGCGGGTGCTGGCCAATCATGTCGAGGTCGACGACGTGACGGCCGCCGCCCGCTCGCTGGCGCAGTTCGGTCTCGGCTGGGACGCGACGCGACTGGCAAGCCAGGCCGCGCTGCAGACGCCGGACGGACGCGTGTCGGCGGCGATGCTTGCGCTGGCGCGCGACCTCAAGGTCGCGGTGACCGCCCAGGACGACGCGGACAACGCGCCGGTGACGGTGGCCGCGCCGGGTCCGGCGTCGTCGATGCCGACGTGGTCGCGGTTGTCAGACCGCGAACGCGAGGTGGCCGAACTGGTGCTGCAGGGCATGCCCTACCGCGACATCGGAAGCCAGCTGCTCATCTCCGCCAAGACCGTCGAACACCATGTCGCCCGCATCCGCCGCAGGCTGGGCGCGGAGTCCCGGTCGGAGCTGATCTCCATGCTGCGAGCCATCCTGAGCACCCCGGCGTAGGTCGTGTTCGTGTGACTATGGCCACTGTCACCGCTGCGGCCGCGTGGGCCAGCAACGCATTGGCGCCGGGGGCCATGTGCGGCATCAGGAGCCGATCGACGGCTCCGACCACGGTCATCGGCCCGCTTGGCCCCCAGCGATCGCGGGTATAAGGCATCGGGCGCTCGACCGCATCACGTCAAACGGCCTCGAGAATGGCAGCACAACCGGGTTTGTTAGGTGAGCCTTCATAGCGTCGTTTGTCGCATGGATGTAACTATGAGCAGGCATCTAGCATAAGTTACCCGTAAGTAACATGTCTAAAAGTTACTGGTCGGTAGCTTGAACTTGGGAGGCACGCGGTGCAGCACACGCTCGAAGTGAGCAGGTTGGTCATTGGATTGCTGATGACCGCGGTGGTCTTGATCTTCGCCGCAAAGCGCGTGCTGTGGCTGACCACCCTGATCCGCTCGGGGCAGAAACTCGGCGACGAGCGCGGCCGCAAGGACGACCTGCTACGCCGCTTCCTGAACCAGAACAAGGAAGTCTTCGCCCAGTCGAAGCTCCTGAAGTGGTCCATCCCCGGTCTCGCGCACTTCTTCACCATGTGGGGCTTCTTCGTCCTCGGCTCGGTGTATGTCGAGGCCTACGGTGTGCTGTTCAACCCCGAGTTCCACATCCCGTTCGTCGGCCGGTGGGCTGCCCTGGGCTTCCTGCAAGATTTCTTCGCCCTGGCCGTGCTGGCCGGCATCACCGTCTTTGCCATCATCCGCATCACCCGTGAGCCCAAGAAGCTCGGCCGGGAGTCGCGCTTCTACGGATCCCACACCGGCGGTGCGTGGGAGATCCTGTTCATGATCTTCCTGGTCATCCTGACCTACGCGATCTTCCGCGGCGCAGCGGTCAACACCCTCGGCGAGGAGTTCCCGTACCAGAGCGGCGCGTTCTTCTCCGACGGTATGGCCGCACTGCTGGCCCCCCTGGGGCACACCGCCAACATGTGGATCGAAACCATCGCCCTGATCGGCCACATCGGCGTCATGCTGGTGTTCCTGCTGATCGTGCTGCACTCCAAGCACCTTCACATCGGCCTGGCTCCCATCAACGTCACTTTCAAGCGGTTGCCGGACGGCTTGGGCCCGCTGCTGCCGATGGAGCACGAAGGCGAGAAGATCGACTTCGAGGATCCTGCCGAGGACGCGGTGTTCGGTCGCGGCAAGATCGAGGACTTCACCTGGAAGGGCTATCTCGACTTCACCACGTGTACCGAGTGCGGCCGCTGCCAGTCGCAGTGCCCCGCGTGGAACACCGGAAAGCCGTTGTCCCCCAAGCTCGTCATCATGAACCTGCGCGACCACATGTTCGCCAAGGCCCCCTACATCCTCGGCGAGAAGCCGATGCCCGACGAGAACGCCGTCGAGGAATTGACCTCGACCGAGGGTGGATTCGTCGAGACCAAGCACGACGCGCACGACCACGTTCCCGAGTCCGGTTTCGAGCGGATCATGGGATCGGGTCCCGAGCAGGCCACCCGACCGCTCGTCGGCACCGCCGAGCAGGGCGGCGTCATCGACCCCGACGTGCTGTGGTCCTGCACCAACTGCGGCGCGTGCGTCGAGCAGTGCCCCGTCGACATCGAGCACATCGACCACATCGTCGACATGCGCCGCTACCAGGTCATGGTCGAATCCGAGTTCCCCGGTGAACTCGGCGTGCTGTTCAAGAACCTCGAGACCAAGGGCAACCCGTGGGGGCAGAACGCCCGCGAGCGCACCACCTGGATCGACGAGGTCGACTTCGATGTCCCGGTCTACGGCCAGGACGTGCACTCGTTCGACGGCTTCGAGTACCTGTTCTGGGTTGGCTGCGCGGGTGCCTTCGAGGACCGCGCGAAGAAGACCACCAAGGCTGTCGCCGAACTGCTGGCCGCCGCGGGCGTGAAGTTCCTGGTCCTGGGCACCGGCGAGACGTGCACCGGCGACTCGGCTCGCCGCGCGGGCAACGAGTTCCTGTTCCAGCAGTTGGCGGCTCAGAACGTCGAGACCATCAACGAGTTGTTCGAGGGCGTTGAGACCGTCGACCGCAAGATCATCGCCACCTGCCCGCACTGCTTCAACACCATCGGCCGCGAGTACCCGCAGCTGGGCACCAACTACACAGTGCTGCACCACACGCAGCTGCTGAACCGTCTGGTTCGCGACAAGAAGCTGGTCGCGGTCAAGCCCGTCGGCCAGGACGTCACCTACCACGATCCGTGCTTCCTCGGCCGTCACAACAAGGAGTACTCGGCGCCGCGTGAGCTGATCGGGGCCTCGGGCGCCACGCTCACCGAGATGCCACGGCACGCCGACCGCGGCCTGTGCTGCGGCGCGGGCGGCGCGCGGATGTGGATGGAAGAGCACATCGGCAAGCGCGTCAACCACGAACGTGTGGAGGAGGCGCTGGACACCGGCGCCAAGACCATCGCCACCGGCTGCCCGTTCTGCCGCGTGATGATGACCGACGGTGTCGGCGACAAGGCCGAGGAGCTGGGCAAGTCGGCCGAGGTTCTCGACGTGGCCCAGCTGCTCCTCGCGTCACTGGACAAGGACGCAGTCACGTTGCCCGCCAAGGGCGCTGCCGCCGAGTGGTCGGCAGTGCTCGCCGAGAAGCGTGCTGCCGCCGAAGAAGCCGCAGCACCCGCCGAGGCAGCGCCCGCCGAGTCAGAGGAAGTTGTCGCGGAGTCGGCTCCCGAGCCCGCCGCCAAGACCGAGGCCGCGGCTCCGGCCGCACCGGCCAAGGGCATGGGCATGGCCGGCGGCATCAAGAAGCCCGGCGCCAAGAAGCCCGCTGCCGCGGCACCGGCAGAGGCTCCAGCCGCGGAGACCCCCGCACCCGCCAAGGGCGGCCTCGGACTCGCGGGCGGGATCAAGAAGCCTGGCGCCAAGAAGCCCGCAGCCGCAGCACCCGCCGCGGAGGCACCAGCAGCCGAGGCGCCCGCCGCCGAGGCCGCTCCCCCGGTTCCGACCGCCAAGGGTGGCCTCGGACTCGCGGGCGGGATCAAGAAGCCGGGCGCCAAGAAGCCCGCCACAGCAACGCCGGCTCCGGCCGCGCCTGCCGAGGCACCAGCGGCCGAGACACCGGCACCCGAGGCACCCGCAGAAACTGCAGCGCCGAAGCCGCCGACGGCCAAGGGCGGACTGGGGCTCGCGGGCGGGATCAAGAAGCCCGGGGCCAAGAAGCCCGCCGCGGCAACGCCGCCTCCTGCGGAGGCCGCAGCGCCCGCAGCAGAGACCGCGCCCGAACCGCAATCGGAGCCCGAGGCAACGCCAGAGGAGAAGCCTCGGCCACCGGTCAAGGGTCTGGCGATCGCACCCGGCACGAAGCGGCCCGGCAAGCGCTAAGGCCGAATCGCCACGCACGTACCTCGGCAGCCCAGCAAGCGTTTGCTGGGCTGCCGCCGTCTGAAACCTCGACCGCACGGGTTGATCGGGCCGCTGAGCTGGACGATCGTCGCGCGCCGGTTGCGTCAGCTCGCTTCGACGCACCCACCCGGGGTCGCCTTACAACTACGTGCAGTCAGCATGGATCGCTTGTGAGTTGACACAGCAGTACTATTTACTGCCGGAAAAAGACGCATGTCAGCGTCGTGCTATCGCGTTGAACATTTTTATGTGCAACTTTTAGCGAATTTACATTTTCGTAAACAGCAACACGTTCTAGTGCTAGCGTGCGTGCGACTGGCTGATAACTACCTGTGAGATTTCAGGCCCACGCACGCAGATCTCCATGAACAGCTCAGCCAGCACGACACAAGTCCGCCATAGGTAAGGATTCACATGCAGGTAGCTGTTCGCCCACGTCTCGCCGTCGGAGCCTCACTGGTCGCTGCCAGCGCCCTCCTCATCTCGCCCATCTCACCGTCGGCGCCGGCCAGCATCCAGGTCCCGGCCATCAGCTCGGCCATGGTCGACCTCGCCGCATCGGCCAACCCCATCCAGCAGTGGGCGGACGTGATCGGAGGCGTCGTCACCAACGTGGTGGGGATCGGCTCTGCGGTTGTCGTTGATCCCGCCCCGATCCTGCGGGCGCTGCTCACCAACCAGATCGGCTACGCACAGACGGTGGTCAGCAGCTTCGGGGCCCTGGGCCAGAGCTTGGGCACCTGGGCCACCAGCATCGCGGTGCCGGAAATGCAGAAGATGGTCACCGCCCTCTCCCAGGGCGATGTCGTCGGCGCGGCCAACGCGGTCAACAACATCATCGGGCAGCTGGTGTTCGCGGCATTCCCGATCGCCGAAGTCCTGACGATTCCCCGCCAGATGGCGGACACCCTGGTCAGGGTGGTCGCGGCGAGCACCGATCTGTTCACGATGTTGCTTCCCCTGGCCGTTGGCGGTCTGGGCCCGGTCATGGGCAGCATCGAGGCGCTCGGCGACCAGGGCCAGGCCCTGGTGAACGCGATCCGAACAGGTGATCCGCTGGCAGCACTGGGCGCCATCATCAACACCCCCGGCGTGCTCGCCGGCGCAATCCTGAACGGGTACACGGCCGCGTACGAGACCGACGGCTACAAGACCTTCTACCCGGGCCTGCTCACCTGGGATCCCGCGGCGCCGCACAACAACGGCATCATCGCCTCCCTGTTGGTGACCATTCCCAAGCTCATCGCGAACGCGATCGCCGGACCCGCGTCGATGGCCTTCAAGACCGCCGCGCCGACGGAGACCGCCGCCGATGGCATCGCCTCGATTCCGGACCTGACCACAACGACAGTCTCTCTGGAGACACCTACCGACACAGTGGTCGAGACGCCGAAGACCGAGGTGGACCCGGGGTCCAACACGGTTGAGACGGAGCCTGTCACCACCGAGCCCGTTGTTGTGGCACCTGTCGCCGTGGAGCCCGTCGTCGTCGAACCTGTCGTCGTCGAGCCGGTTGTCGAGAAGGTCACCGTGACCGAGGAGACCGACAACGTCGCAGTCACCAAGGAGGACAGCGCGGCCGTGGCCGCCGAGAAGGAGAAGCCGGCCGACACCCGCACCGACACCAAGGACGGCAACAAGGCCGAACCCGGCAAGGTCAACACCGGTGTGTCCAACAACGGCTCCTCGACGACGACCGCGCCGTCCAAGACCGACACCGAGACCGTCGCCACGCCCGACAAGCCTGCTACGGGTACCGGCACCGCCAACACCGGGTCCGGCTCGGCCAGCTCCGGCTCGGACAGCTCGGACTCCGGCGACTCAGGCAGCGAGTAACCACCACCGGTGAGACCGGCGTGAGAACGCCCTGATCAGTAGGCCCCCTCCAGCGGAGGGGGCCTACTGCGTTCACGCGTGAGATGTCGTCATATAGCTGGAACAACCGATCTTGAAATACAAGCGGAACCAAAACCGTGCCATCTGGACTGGTCAAGGGTATCTTCGAGGATGGAAGTACTTGAGGCTGCAAAGGTTCAAGAATTGGCCGTTCGGTAAACGGCAACACGTTCCTACGCTGTCGATACCCTGCTCTTGGTTCACCCCCAGAAACCCAGTTCCGGACCCCGGCAGCACTTGGAACTGGGCGACTGTCCCCTCAAACCAGTAAGCCCCCTCCACCCCTAGCGGAGGGGGTTTACTGCTTCCCGAAGCAGCGCACCCCGCCTGGCCAGCTAATTGGGTGGACGGTAATGAGACCATTGAACGCGTGACCACCCATCAGCTTCCCTGGCATGGCACCGGGAATCAGCCACGACAGCGCACGTTCGCGCAGTCGTCCAAGCTGCAGGACGTCCTGTACGAGATCCGCGGCCCCGTGCACGATCACGCCGCCAGGCTTGAGGCCGAGGGGCATCGCATCCTCAAGCTGAACATCGGCAACCCCGCGCCGTTCGGCTTCGAGGCGCCCGACGTGATCATGCGCGACATGATCCAGGCGCTGCCGTACGCGCAGGGATACTCCGACTCCAAGGGCATCCCCAGCGCCCGGCGTGCGGTGTTCACCCGCTACGAACTGGTCGACGGCTTTCCCCGCTTCGACATCGACGACGTGTACCTGGGCAACGGCGTCTCCGAGTTGATCACCATGACGCTGCAGGCGCTGCTGGACAACGGCGACCAGGTGCTGATCCCCGCGCCGGACTACCCGCTGTGGACCGCGTCGACCGCGCTGGCCGGCGGCACCCCCGTGCACTACCTGTGCGATGAGACCCAGGGCTGGCAGCCCGATATCGCCGACCTCGAGTCGAAGATCACCGAGCGCACCAAGGCGCTCGTCGTGATCAACCCGAACAACCCCACCGGCGCGGTGTACAGCCGCGAAACCCTGCAGCAGATGGCCGATCTCGCGCGCAAGCACCAGCTGCTTCTGCTCGCCGACGAGATCTACGACAAGATCCTGTACGACGACGCCGAGCACATCGCGATGGCATCCGTGGCGCCCGATCAGCTGTGTCTGACGTTCAACGGCCTGTCCAAGGCCTACCGGGTCGCCGGTTACCGCGCGGGCTGGCTGGTGATCACGGGCCCCAAGGAGCACGCCGCAAGCTTCATCGAGGGCATCAGCCTGCTGTCGAATATGCGCCTGTGCCCCAATGTGCCTGCGCAGCATGCCATTCAGGTGGCACTCGGTGGGCACCAGAGCATCGACGACCTCGTCCTGCCCGGCGGTCGACTGCTCGAACAGCGTGACGTCGCCTGGGCCACGCTCAACGAGATCCCCGGGGTGTCCTGCGTGAAGCCCGAGGGTGCGCTGTACGCCTTCCCTCGGCTGGACCCTGAGGTTCACGACATCCGCGACGACGAGCAGCTGGTCCTCGACCTGCTGCTGCAGGAGAAGATCCTGGTCACCCAGGGCACCGGGTTCAACTGGCCCGCGCCCGATCACCTGCGCATCGTGACGCTGCCGTGGGCGCGCGATCTGGCCAACGCCATCGAGCGGCTCGGCAACTTCCTGGCGAGCTACCAACAGTAGCCCGCGCTCACGTGGGTACCGTGGGGCCCTGTGTCGCACTCGCATACCCACTCCATGAGTGGTCCCGCGCCGTTGGGGCCGTTGGCCGCCAGGATCGTCGTCGGCCTGCTGATCGCCATAGGCCTGAGTGTCGTCATCGGTGCGGTGGCGCTGTGGCCCAGCCAGGAGAAGGCCGACATCCCGCTGCCATTTCAGAACGCGACCGGCGGCGCGGTGACCACCGAGGCGGGTCACGTCCGCTCCAGCGGCGCCGCGGACTGCGGTAGCCCGTCGACGGGCGCGGTACTGACCGCCCCGCCCATCGCCGCCCCCGCGGGC
Organism: Mycolicibacterium sp. YH-1; assembly: GCF_022557175.1. The sequence goes on from NZ_CP092915.1 coordinate 6,236,088, forward strand.
GGAGGTGAGTGCGTTCAGTCGCTGGTCGCGATCGACTCCGGACCCAACGAGGGCGCCAACACCCTGCTCGAGTTCAGCGGCGGCCCAGGCCAGCCGCATCTCGCGGTCGGTGACAACATCAGGATCAGCCGGCAGGTCGACCAGAACGGCTCCACCACTTATTCGTTCTACGACTTCGAGCGGACGTGGCCGCTGGTCGCGTTGGCCACCGTGTTCGCCGTCGTGGTCGTGGCGGTGGCGCGGTGGCGGGGGCTGCGGGCGATGATCGGCATCGTCGTCGCCTTCGCGGTGCTTGTGGTGTTCCTGCTACCCGCGCTACGCGATGGCGCCCCGGCGGTTCCCGTGTCACTCGTCGCGGCCGCGGTAATCCTCTACGCCGTCATCTATCTGGCGCACGGAGTGAGCCTGCGTACCAGTGCGGCCCTGCTCGGGACCCTGGCCTCCCTGCTGCTGGCCGCCGTACTGTCGTGGGCGGCAATCGAATTAGCGCACCTGACGGGACTCTCGGAGGATCAGAACAACGAGGTCGCCGCCTACATGGGCAACGTGTCGATCACCGGCCTGCTGCTGGCCGGGTTCATCATCGGCTCGCTCGGTGTGCTCAACGACGTGACGGTGACGCAGGCCTCGACGGCCTTCGAGCTCGCCGAGCACGGGGCCTCGCGGACAGCGGTCTTCGTCGGGGCGATGCGGGTGGGACGCGACCACATCGCCAGCACCGTCTACACGCTGGTGCTCGCCTACGCCGGTAGCGCACTTCCGCTGCTGCTGCTGTTCAGCGTCGCCAACCGGTCGCTGGGCGACGTGCTGACCAGTGAGAGTGTGGCGATCGAGGTCGCCCGATCCGCGGTCGGTGGTATCGCACTGGCGTTGTCGGTGCCGTTGACGACGGGCATCGCCGCCGTGCTGGCCACCCCTAGCGGCGGGCCAGCAGCTCCAGCAGATAGTCGCCATACCCCGACTTGAGCAGAGCGTGCGCGCGGACCTCGAGCTGTTCATCGGTGATGAAGCCCATACGCCAGGCGACCTCCTCGGGCACACCGACTTTCAGGCCCTGGCGGCGTTCGATGGTACGGACGTAGTCGCTGGCGTCCAGCAGCGAGTCGAACGTCCCGGTGTCCAGCCAGGCGGTTCCGCGGGCCAGCACCTCGACCGAGAGTCGGCCCTGCTCGAGGTAGCGCTGGTTGATCTCGGTGATCTCGAATTCCCCACGCGCAGAGCGCTTCAGCGACTTGGCGATCTCGATGACGTCGTTATCGTAGAAGTACAGTCCGGGTATCGCGTAGTTCGACTTGGGGTTCGCGGGCTTCTCCTCCAGCGACAGTGCGGTGCCGTCGTCGCCGAACTCCACCACACCGTAGGCCGTGGGGTTGGCCACCCAGTAGGCGAATATCGCGCCGCCCTTGACATCGTGGAACCTGCCCAGGCTGGTGCCCAGCGTCGGCCCGTAGAAGACGTTGTCCCCCAACGCCAGTGCGACCGAGTCCGTTCCGATGTGGTCGGCGCCTATGACGAACGCCTGCGCCAGACCGTCGGGTTGGCTCTGGGTGGCGTAGGTGATGTCAACGCCGAATTCGCTGCCGTCACCGAGCAACCGGTGAAACGCGGGCGCGTCGCCGGCGGTCGAGATCACCTGGATGTCGCGGATGCCCGCCATCATCAACGTCGACAGCGGGTAGTAGATCAACGGCTTGTCATACACCGGAAGCAACTGCTTGCTGACGCCCATGGTGATCGGGTACAGCCTCGTGCCCGATCCGCCCGCCAGGATGATTCCTCGCATCCGGTCAGCCTAGAACGGCGAGCGGGCCAGCCACCCGTCCCACACCGCCGCATCGCCGAACACCTCGAGCGAGGCATCCGCGGCGCTCCGCCGCCGCGTGATGCCCAGTAACAGGTCGACGGCCCTGCCGCGAACCGCCACCTCACCCTTGGCGTGGTCATGCGACCAGCTCAAGCCGTCCTCGTCGTTGACGATCGTCCACTCACCCGTCGGGCCCAAACCGTCGTCGGTGGCGTGCAGGTGCAGCGTGCGTCCCCGGTCCAGCGGCGGCGCGTGTCGGTCGGCACCGTTGATGATCAGCTCGATCCACTCGCTGACTGCGTCGGCGGCCTGCGCGGCGGGCAGCTCGAACTCTGATCCGAGTGCCAACGCGGCGTCGGCGCGGTGCACTGTCATCTCGTGCACGCGGCGCCGGATCCACCAGCCCGCGGGCTTTGACCCGTTGAACGTCCACACCCGCGCGTCAGCACCGACATGGTCGACGGCGTCGAGGACCTTCTGCGCGCCGGATTCCAGCCAGGCGATCGCGGCGTCGACGTCCTCGGGTGGCTTGCCGTCGCGCACCTCACGCGGGTCGAGCGGCTCCTGGCGTCGGTCGTCGATGATCTGTGCACACCAACGGTTGCCGCGGCCGACGTGTTTGAACAGTTGGTTCAGGGTCCAGCCGGGGCATGTCGACACCGGCGTCGTCGGGTCGGCATCGCGATAGAGATCGCCGAATGCCTTGGTCTCGGTGATGAGCGTTGCCCGGACGTCCATGCTAGGAACGTACCGCCGTCTGCGCCTGTCCAAGGTTGATCGGCAGGGAAGCCCATCCGCGCAGCACCCGGGTGTCACGCCGGCTTCCCGCACCCGCCAGAGCGGCGTCCGGGTAGCGCTCGAAGAATGTCCGCAAACCGACTTCGCCCTCCGCCCGTGCCAGTGCCGCGCCGAGGCAGAAGTGCCTACCCCCGGAGAACGACAGGTGCCTCCCCGCGTTCTCGCGGGTGATGTCGAAGCGGTGCGGGTCGGGAAACACCTCGGGATCGCGGTTGGCGCCGGCGAGATAGAGGATGACGGGTTCGCCCGCCCTGATCGTCTTGCCCGCCACCTCGGTGTCGACCTTGGCCATCCGTGCGCTCATCTGCACCGGCGACTCGAGCCGCAGAATCTCCTCGACGGCTCCGGGCCATAGATCGGGCTGCTCCAGCAGCAGCGTGAGTTGCTCGGGATGCTCCAGCAGAATCCGGATCCCACTGCCCAGCAGGTTGACCGTCGTCTCGAATCCGGCGGCGAGTACCAGACCTGCCGTGGCGCGCAGTTCCTCGTCATTGAGGCGGGTCCCGCCCTCGCCCGCGTCGATGAGCTGGCTCATCAGGTCCTCACCCGGCGAGCCGCGCAGGTGACGGATGTGGTCGGCGAGCCAGACGTTGAAGCCGTCCAGTCCACGCTCGACCCGGCGGTACTGGTCCCAGCCCAGCCCGATGTCCAGGCTTGGTGCCGCCAACTCACCGAACTCGAGGATGCGCGGCCGGTCGTGGTCGGGCACGCCGATGATGTCACCGATCACGGTCACGGGAAGCTGCGAGCAGTAGCGCTCCACGATGTCGACGGTGCCGCCGGCGGTGTCCAGCCCGTCGATCAGCCCCTTCGCGGCCTCCTCGACCCGTTCCCGCAGGGCGGCAACGGCTCTGGTGGTGAAAACCGACGACACCGTCTTGCGGTAGCGGGTGTGCTCCGGGGGCTCGACGGACAGCAGCGACGGCGGCAGCAGCGGGTGCAGTCGCCCCTTGACCACCGTCTTCTGCTCAAGCCAGTACAGCGGCCTGGGCAGTGTCGTGCCTATCGCCATGACGGCGAAGTCATCCGAACGCAGCAGTTGGTGGGCGATTGCGTGTTCGGTGGTCAGCCACGCCGCGCGGCCGCGGACCAGCCGTCCCCTGGCGCGGAGCTCATCGGCGAAACCGCCGGGGTCGGCGCGCACGGCGGGGTCAGCGATCAGCCGCCCCTGCGGGTCGCCCCGCTTGGCGCCGTACGACGCGAGTCGGCGGATCACCCCGTGCAGGGCGAACCAGTGCAGGCGCTGCCTGACCGTCATGACCCGAGCTTAACGCTCCAGAACTTAACGCTCCGGAATACGCCGCCCCAGCGCGTGCACCGTCCACCCCGCGTCCTGCCACATGTCGACGTCCAGGCAGTTTCGGCCGTCGACAACCACTTTCGCGTGCACAGTGGCCGCCAGTCGATGCGGATCGAGGTCCACGAACTCCTGCCACTCGGTGAGTACCAGTACGGCGTCGGCGCGCTCGCACGCCTCATCGATCGAGGTCGCGTAGTTCAGTGTCGGAAACAGGCGGCGCGAATTCTCCATCGCCTGGGGGTCGTAGACGTTGACGCCTGCCCCGTTGAGCTGCAGCAGCCCGGCTACATTCAGCGCAGGCGAGTCGCGCACATCGTCGGACTCCGGCTTGAACGCCGCACCGAGCACGGCGATGTTGGCGCCCAGCAGCGACCCGCCACACGCCCTGGTGGCCAGTTCGACCATATGGGTGCGTCGGCGCATGTTGATGCTGTCGACCTCGCGCAGGAAGGTCAGGGCGTGGTTGGCGCCGAGTTCGCCGGCCCGGGCCATGAACGCCCGGATGTCCTTCGGTAGGCAGCCGCCGCCGAATCCCAGTCCAGCGTTGAGAAATCGACGTCCGATCCGTGGGTCGTGACCGAGTGCGTCGGCGAGCACGGTGACATCGGCGTCGACGGCCTCACAGACCTCCGATATCGCGTTGATGAACGAGATCTTGGTGGCCAGGAAGGCGTTCGCCGACACCTTCACCAGTTCCGCGGTCTGCAGGTCGGTGACCAGGAACGGCACGTCCTCGTCGAACAGCCGCGCGTACAGGTCGCGGATCGCGGCCTCAGCGCGCACCGAACCCCGCTGCACGCCGAGCACGATGCGGTCGGGATGCAGGGTGTCGTGCACCGCGAAGCCCTCGCGGAGAAACTCCGGGTTCCAGGCGATCTCGACGTCGACCCCCGCAGGGGCGAGGTCGCGGGCGCGCGTGGACAGTTCGGCGGCGGTGCCAACCGGCACGGTGGACTTTCCGACGATCACCGCGGGGCGGCGCAGCCGCGGCACCAGCGTGTCGATCACGGCGTGCACGTGCCGTAGGTCGGCGCCGTACTCCCCCTTCTTCTGGGGGGTGCCAACGCCAAGGAAGTGCACGTCGGCGAACTCGACAGCGGCGTCGTAGTCGGTGGTGAAGTGCAGGCGACCAGCTTCCAGGTTGTCCCGCAGCATCTTTCGCAGACCGGGCTCATAGAACGGAATGTCGCCGGCAGCCAGCTTGTCGATCTTGCCGGGGTCGATGTCCACACCGATGACCTCATGACCCAACTCGGCCATCCCGGCCGCGTGTGTCGCCCCGAGATAGCCCGTACCGAACACAGTGCATCGCATATGCCCTGGATATGCCGTCGCGATGAGCTAGTTGCTACGCGACACCGAGCAGCAGACCAACGGTGGGTGACTAATCGTGGTCGCTCACCGCGACCAGCGCACTACCCGCAGAAGATCAGGAAGCAGTTCCCGCCACCCGAACCACCCGAGCCGCCCGAACCACCGGAGCCCCGGGATCCACCCGAGTCACGCGATCCCGAACCGGAGTGACCACCCGAACCCGAACCCGAGCCGGGCCATCCACCCGAACCTGAACCCGAACCGGGCCACTGCGGCTCCTGCGGTTGTTGGGTCTGCGGCGGCTGCCAAGGCGGTTGCCACGGCGGCGTCTCGGGCTCGTGCGTCTGCTTCGGCGGCTGCCACGGGGGCTGCCACGGCGGGCGCTGCGGCCAGTCGTCGTCATCGTCATACGGCGGACGCTGCGGCTGCTCCCATGGCGGACGCCACCTCGGCGGCTGCCAGACCGGCGGCTGCCAGATCGGCGCCGGAATGATGACGGGCGCCGGGATGACGGGTGCCGCCGGCGGGGGCGGCGGTGGGGCCGCGGGTGGCGGCGGAGCGGCGGGAACCGGGGCGGGTGCCTGCGGCTGTTCGACGTAGACGGTGCGCGGCGGAGCGGCCGGCGCCTCCTGCACCACCGGCACGGGCGCCTGGATGGTCTGAGCGGGCGGCGGCGCCGGCAGTGGTGCCGGTGCCGCCTCCTTGACCGGAGGCGCGGCGGGCGGCAGCGCGCTCGGAATGATCGCGGCCTGGCCGGGGTCGGGCCGCTGGTCGACGGTGGGGCGAATGTTGACGGCCAGCGTGATCACCAGCGCGACGACACCGAACACGAAGATCGACGTCAACGCGCTGCCGACGAGCAGGAACGGCTTGCGTCCCTCCTCGGCGCGCGGCGAGTCGACGGGTTCGTACGCGTCGACGTCGGGGTCACCGTCGAAGTCGTCGTCGTATGCCGAGTAGGCCATCGCTGCCGCCGCGGCACCGTCGACCGGCGCCATCTGGGTGGCGGCGTTGGCCAGGGCGACGGGCTTGCCTGCCGTCGTCCCGTCGGGGTCGAGTGAGTACGCCAGGCCCGCGGTGGTGGCGTCGAATATCGGGGCGTTGGCCGCGGCGAGGGCGGCCCCACGCGCGAGCGCCAGCCCGGACTCCTCGGGGGCGTTGACGGGAAGCGAGACGAGATCGGCCAGATGGGCCTTGACCGAGGCGATGTCCACGCCCGCGCCGACAACGAACATGCCCTGTGGCGGCGCGTCCTGGGCCTCGACGGCCGAGACCATGTCGGTCAGCACGGCCAGCGCGTCGGTGCTGTGCAGACTGCGGCTCAGGACCTTGACGATCGAACCGTCGTCGCTGCGCACCACCGACAGCGTGGCGGTGTCGCGGTCGATGAAGAGCAGCGCGGTGCGCTCATAGCCGACCGCGCGGCCGGCGGCCTGGGCCAGCGCACCGGCGGCGTGCAGTTCGGAGACCAACATGACGTCGGTGACGCCGCGGGCGGCCAGTCCGTCACGCAGCGCCGCGGCCTCCGTGCGGTCATTCCACGTGACGCCGATCGCCTTGAGAACGTGCCCACCCTCGGTGGCGCTCTCCTGGGTTCCGAGCACTGCGGAGACCAGCTGATCGGTCGCAGTTGAGGTTGCCGAGCCATCGCCACCGGATACTTCGAAGGTGTCGTGGTCGACGATTGCCCCGTCACCCTTTTCGCCTTCGACCAGCACCATCCGGACCGTCTTTGGTGTCAACGACACACCAAGTACGATGTCCACAGACTCCTCCAAAACCTTTGCTGCAGCGTATGTGTCGTCTAGCCCTGTCAGTTCAACGCGAACCGCCGACTAGATGTTTCATCGGCGCGACCAGCGCAGTCGTTACACCTGATGCCATTAGCTGATGAACCCGCGCCGACGGCTCGGTTTCGACCCTACCCGCGTCGTCAGCGGGTGGGTCAACTCAGTTCTCGTCGGCCGATTCAGGGGCAGTTTCGGGGCGCGACGGGCGGGGTCCGAAGTCGCCGAACGGTCCCGGCCGACGCGATGCGAGGTGCCCGTGCACGCCCTCGGCATAGGCGGTCTCGGCGTGCTGGGTGAAATCCACGCCGGTGGTCTCGTCGTCGGCGCTGACCCGGAAGCCGATGACGCGATCGATCGCCTTGGCAATCAGATACGAGACGCCGAACGCGTAGGCGGCGACCACGACGGCGCCCAGGGCCTGCTTGCCCAGCTGGGTGAATCCACCGCCGTAGAACAGGCCCTGCGGACCGCCCGTCATGACCTCGGTGGCCAGCAGGCCGATCAGCAGTACACCGACGACGCCGCCGACGAAGTGCACGCCCACCACGTCGAGCGAGTCGTCGTAGCCGAACCGGAACTTCAGACCGATGGCGAACGAGCAGACGACGCCGGCGGCGAGCCCGACGATCACCGCGCCGAGCGTGCTCACCGTTCCGCACGACGGCGTGATCGCGACCAGGCCGGCCACCACACCCGAGGCGGCGCCGAACGTCGTGGGTCTGCCGTCGCGGATCTGCTCGACCGACAGCCAGCCGAGCATGCCGAGACAGCCCGCGACGAGCGTGTTGAGGAATATCGCGGCGGCGGTGCCGTTGGCCGCCAGGGCCGAGCCGGCGTTGAAGCCGAACCAGCCGAACCACAGCAGGCCGACGCCGAGGAGCACGAACGGCAGGTTGTGCGGTCGCATCGCGTCGGTCTTGAAGCCGATGCGCGGGCCCAGCACCAGGGCAAGCGCCAATGCCGATGCACCGGAGACGATTTCGACGACCAATCCGCCGGCGTAGTCGAGTGCGCCCAGCCGGAACAGCCAGCCGCCGGGTGCCCAGACCCAGTGTGCGACGACGGCGTAGACCGCGACGGTCCAGATCGGTACGAACGCCACCCACGCCGCGAACTTGGCCCGATCGGCGATGGCGCCGCTGATGAGTGCGGCGGTGATGATGGCGAACGTGAGCTGGAACGTCACGAACAGCAGCTCCGGCACCGAGCCGTGCAGCGTGTCCGGGGCGAGGCCCGCCAGGCCCATGTGCTCGAGCGTGCCGATCAGACCGCCTGCACCGTCACCGGTGAAAGCCAAGGTGTAGCCGAAGAGCAGCCAGGCCACCGTGACCAGCGGGATCGAGATGAAGCTCATCATGATCATGTTGAGCACGCCGGTGGTGCGGACCATGCCGCCGTAGAAGATGGCCAGCCCGGGCGTCATGAGCAGGACCAGCGCCGTGGCCGTCAGAAGCCAGGCGGTGGCGGCGGGATCGAGTTCTTGCATCAGGCGAGAATGTCGGCCGCGCGTTTCACCCACACGGCGAACGTGTTTCCGAAATGTTTCGTCAGGTGCGCCGAGTGTTGGCTCAGGCCTGGATGAAGTTCTGATAGGAGCGCGACGGTGTCGGGCCGCGCTGACCCTGGTACTTCGATCCCGCCGCGCTGCTGCCGTATGGGTGTTCGGCGGGGCTGGTGAGCCGCAGCAGGCACAGCTGGCCGATCTTCATGCCCGGCCACAACGTGATTGGCAGGTTGGCGACGTTGGACAGCTCGAGGGTGATGTGACCAGAGAAGCCTGGGTCGATGAAGCCCGCCGTCGAGTGCGTCAGCAGACCCAACCGGCCCAGCGACGACTTGCCCTCGAGTCGGCCCGCGAGGTCGTCGGGCAGCGAGCACCGCTCCAGCGTCGAGCCCAGTACGAACTCGCCGGGGTGCAGCACGAATGGCTCCCCCTCCTTAGGCTCGACCAGCGTGGTGAGGTCGTCCTGGCGCTTCGCGGGGTCGATGTGGGTGTAGCGGGTGTTGTTGAAGACCCGAAACAGGGTGTCGAGGCGGACGTCGACGCTGGAGGGCTGGATCAGGCCGTCCTGGAAGGGGTCGATCCCCAACCGCCCGGAGGCGATTTCGGCCCTGATGTCACGATCGGAGAGCAGCACCCGACGAGACTAACCGCTGGAACTACCGGCTCGACGGTGGCGCTCAGCCATTCCGAGCACCGGAATCAAAGCCGTTCTTAAGGAATACCGCTCGTTCTTGTCATATCTCTGTGCATTCACGTGCTCGGCGGGCGCCCGGTGAAATCGCGTGACAGCATCGGCCAATGGGGCGATTGGCACGGATCGGGGCCATTGCGGCTTCCGCGGTGGCAGCCACGGCGGGGTTGCAATTTATCGCAATGCCCACGTCAGGCGCAGCGCCGTGTCCCGATGCCGAGGTCGTCTTCGCCCGTGGCACCACCGAACTGCCGGGCCCCGGTCCCACCGGAGAGGCATTCGTCGACGCGCTGCGCACTCGAGTCGGTGGAAAGTCGGTGGGGGTGTACGCCGTGGACTACCCCGCCACCATGGCTTTTTCGACCGCGGTCCAGGGCATCGCTGACGCGCGGTCCCACATCCTCGCCACCGCCGCCAACTGCCCCAAAAGCAAACTGGTGCTCGGCGGGTTCTCCCAGGGCGCGGCGGTGATGGGGTTCGTCACGGCAGGCGTTGTCCCCGAAGGTGTTTCGGCCTCGGACGTGCCTGCGCCGATGCCGCCCGAGGTAGCCGACCACGTCGCTGCCGTCACGCTGTTCGGCAAGCCCTCGACCCGCTTCATGAGTGCGATCAACGATCCGGACATCGTTGTCGGACCCAGATACGAAGCCAAGGCGATCGAGTTCTGCGTTGACAACGACCTGGTGTGCGACCCCCACGGCAGGAGCCTCTCCGCGCACAACCAATACGCCGACGCCGGCCTGGTGGACCAGGGCGCGGCATTCGCGGCGCAGCGTCTGCAGGCGATGTGGGCTGCCGATGCGGCCGCCGAGGCAGCCGAAGCGGCGCCGGACGCTTCCGGACCGGCCCCAACGCAGCTGCAGCCCATCGGCCCACCGCCTGGTCCGTTGACCGGCCCGCTCCCCGGCCCCGCACCGCTTCCACCGCTCTCCGCCTTGGCCTATCCGTCCTGATCCAGCCCATGGCCGCGTGCCCCACCACCCGGGTGCTAGCCTTTCTGCTCACCAGCACCACTGGTAGCGCCGATGTAGTTCAATGGCAGAACATCAGCTTCCCAAGCTGAATACGCGGGTTCGATTCCCGTCATCGGCTCCACGATTACCTTGAAGTCACCCGTCGCGAGGCGCCATGACCGTCCCTCGCGACGAAGCGGGCTGCGGCGGCCTGGGGTCGCACCGATCCTCCCGCAATCAATTGACCCGGCCGTCAGCATTGACGGCCTTGCCGAACGCTGCAACCATCATTTGGTCGGCATATGCCCACCTGAGGGGGTAGCACGTGACCACCAAGGACAAGTACACCGCGGTGCCCGAGCCGTACTCGTGGGAGGTCGCCAGCGCCGGCGACGCGCGCTTCACGTGGGAGTACGACGAGGGGCGTGCCCGGCTCCTTTCCCTGTACCAAAAGGGAAAGGACAAGCAGTGGGATGCCCAGTCGCGCATCGACTGGTCGCAAGACGTCGACCCGACGAACCCGATCGGACTGCCCGATGAGTTCATCCCGCTGTTCGGCAGCCCGGCGTGGGAGGCAGCCGACAAAAAGGGTCGAGACGAGATGCGCCAGCACTTCCAGGCCTGGCAGTTCTCGCAGTTCCTGCACGGCGAGCAGGGCGCGATGGTGTGCGCGGCCAAGATCGTCGAGGTCGTCCCGGACCTGGACGCGAAGTTCTACGCGGCCACCCAGACCATGGACGAAGCCCGGCACGTCGAGACGTTCTCACGGTTCCTGCAGGAGAAGGTCGAGCTGGTCTACCCGATCAACACCCATCTGACCGCGCTGCTGGAGGACACCCTGCGCGACTCCCGCTGGGACATGCCCTACCTCGGCATGCAGGTCCTCATCGAAGGCCTCGCACTCGCCGCCTTCGGGGTACTGCGGGACATGGCGCCGCCCGAGTCGCTGGCCAAGCAACTACTGGCCTACGTCATGCAGGACGAGGCTCGGCACGTCGCCTTCGGCCGGATCTCGTTGAAGGACTACTACTCTGCGCTCACCGACGCCGAGCGCGACGAGCGTGAGGAGTTCGTCGTGGACGCGTGCTATCTGATGCGCGACCGGTTCCGCGGCGAGGAGGTGTTCGAGACCCTCGGCCTCAACGTCAAGGAATGCGCCGAGTGGGTCGACACGTCGCCGCTGATGATCCAGTTCCGCTCGCACTTGTTCAGCCGCATCGTGCCGATCGTCAAGGACATCGGATTGTGGGGCGACAAGGTGCAGAAGGCGTTCTCGGACATGGGCGTCCTCGAGATGGGCGGATTCGACATCGAGGCACTGATGAAGGCCGATGAGGCTCAGGCCGAGGACCTGGACAAGGCACACGCCGAGATGGCCGACCGGGCCCTCGAGGTGGACCAGGTGATCGCAGCAGGCGCGAGCTAACCCGCTCGGCTAACCCAATACTCAGCTATCGATGGACCACGGCGTCACCGGCAGCTGATGGTTCAGATGCGGGGGCGGGCCGAAGAACAGCATGTGGAAGAACCCACCGATCGGGCGGATCACCTGATTGACCACGAAATCGTAGATATGCCAGACGAATCCCTTGATCCCGCCCGGCACTGTCTTGACCGAGTAGTTGGCGGAGGCTGTCGTGCCGATGTAGGCGTTCCCGACTGCGTCGCTTATCCCGGCCCCGGTGCTGTTCAGGGTGATCGTGTTGGTCGAGTCGCTGACGTAGGACTTCGGGGTGAACGTCGCGGTGTAGGTGAGGCCGCCGTCAGCGGTCGACAATCCCGACAGCCTCCCGTTGGCCACGGTCACGTCGCCGATGTCGAACCCGGTCACCCTCTCGGAGAAGGTGAACGTCACCGTGGTGCTCTGGCCCCTCTTCAGCGCCGTGTTCGCCATGGTGATCGTCGCCGTGGGCGCCTTCGTGTCCTCGACCGCGTAGTTGTTCGAGTCCACGATGCCGACGCCCGCATTACCGGCTACGTCGGTGACCCCGGTCATGGCCACGGAGATCACGTTGGTCGCATCGGTGACGTTGGTCGTCGAGGTGAAGGTCGCCGTCCATGTCACACCGCCGTCGATGCTGGACACCGTCGACAGCGTCCCGTTCGTGACCGAGATGTCAGAGTTGTTGAACCCTGTCACCGCCTCGGAGAACGTGAACGTCACCGTCGTGGACTGCCCGTCCCGCAACACCGTGTCCGCCACGCTGATCGTCGCCGTGGGACGTTGAGTGTCGATGCTGATGTTGTTCGAACTCGTCACTCCCACACCAGCATTGCCCGCCAGGTCGCTGACGCCGGTGTTGTTGAGGGTGATCAGGTTCGTGAAGTCCGCGACCCCGGCCACCGGGGTGAACACTGCCGTCCACGTGATGCCACCATCGCTGCTCGACAACGCTGACAGCGTCCCGTTGGAGACGGTCAGGTCGGCGTTGGTGAAGCCGGTCACGGCCTCGGAGAAGGTGAAGGTCACCAGCGAGTTCTCACCGGCGCGAACAAAGGGATTGCTGACCACGATCGTCGCCGTGGGCCGCTGGGTGTCGATTCCGAAGTTGTTCGAATACGACGGACCCACACCAGGGTTGCCCAACGAGTTGGCGACGCCGGAGTTGTCCAGGACGATCACGTTCGTGAAGTCCGTGATGTTGGCCGCCGGGGTGAACATCGCCGTCCACGTGATACCGCCGTCAGAGCTCGACACTGCTGACAGCGTCCCGTTGGGAATCGTGACGTCGGCGTTGGTGAAGCCATGCACGGCTTCAGAGAAGGTGAAGATCACCAGTGACGTCTCACCGGCCTTCAGTGCGTTATCGGCCACGTTGACCGTCCCGGTCGGCGACACACCATTAACTGCCACATTCGAGTTGGCGCCCAGCGAGCCCGACGTTCCGGGGGCTGGCAGGGTCAGATCGGCATCGGCATTCGTCGTTGCGTCGCGGATCGAGCTGCCGGACAGGGCCAATGCTGCGGTCGACGTGTAATCGAGGTCTACGGTTTTATCGCCCGCCTGCACGACGTACGAGAACCGGATGGTCCGGCTAGGCGCCACTGAAACGGCAGAGGCGACGCGATCGGTGATCCCGGTCTCCAGGGTCAGATAGACGGTGCCATCGACGATGACCTCTCGGTCGAACTCCACGTCGATGTAGACAGTGTCCCCCACCTTGTAGGGCTGGCCGGTGCTTGATGGCGCTGCCGTCACCCCGACCACGACGGGGACCGATGCGGCCGCGGATGTCACGACGGGTGTCGATGGGGCGGCGAGTGATGCGGCGACAGATGATGCGGCAGCAAGCAATTCGGCGGCCGGGGAGGTCGCGGCGGGTGACGGTTTCGCTGCTGGCACCACCTCCACCGTGGAATCAGTGTCGCGGCGGGCCGCGCCGAGCATCTCCACGACTGACGCCATACCGGTCGGATTCGTCGGAGAGTTCGGTTTAGTCGGCGGCGCAATCACCTCGACGATGGTCGTACTCGGCACGACGGGAGGGACGGAAACCGCTTCAGGCTCAGCGGGTTCGACAGTTGTGTCGGCCACGCCGGCGGGGGCTGGGGCGCTTTCAGTGGCAGACCCGGCGACCGACGCAGCGTCGTCACCGGCGTCGGCCTCCGACCGGTCGGTGGCCGATGACGATCCGGGTCGCCGGCTGGGCCCGGCGGCGCTTTCGGATTCCGTGGACTCCGCCTTTGCCGACGCCGCGGACTTTGCACCGGAGGCCTGGGTCGACACTCGGGGCAGCTTCGGCGATCTCTTGTTCGACGGGCTGTGGTCGTTGCTCTTGGGATCGGCGGGTCCCGCCGAGATGTTGGCGTCGGTGTCGCCGGGGCTGGGGTTCGAACCGGAGTCCGAGTTACTCGGGGCGCTCGATGATGCGCCACCGTCCGAATCGGAGTCGCCGGTGTCAGCAGCTGCCACGCCGGCGCCACTAGCCATCGCGACACCGACTCCCGCGGCGATCGCGAACCCACTCACCTTGGCTACGTACTTGACGCGATCCATCGACAGAACTCCCCGACGCAGTGACATTTATGGAATGCGTACTGACACGGAAAGTCCTGCACCGCCGAATCCCAGGCGAATGCTAACCCGCCATTTGACGTTTGCGTCAGGAAATACTTCATTCACCGTGAAGCACGGATGAACATTGGAAATACCCACGGCAGCTATCGACCGTGGGTTCCCGCCTAGGGCTCAATCAGCCCTGGAAGACCCTGATCCAGTCGATCAGCATCTCGGCCGGGTAGTTGCCCCCGGCGGGCTCGCGGCCACCCGAGCCGCCTACCGCGATGTTGAACACCGGCACCATCGTGTAGCCAGGATCATTGAATGGCCAGTCCTGCAACGAATTCGCCGGAACCGTGAAGAACGGTTCCATACCGGGGGCGTAGTCCTTCCAGAAGTACATCCCCTGCGGCGTCCACGACATCCGCCAGGTGTGCCACGCGCTGTCGATGGGATGCCGGTCGGTGGCGAATGACTCGCCGTCCAGCCGAGCGTGCACCGTGGTGCCCGATGGCCAGTCGCGGTTGCCATACCACTCCACCAGGTCAACCTCGCCGCCGCGGACCGGATCGTCATTGAGGAGCCAGAAAGCCGGCCAGGCCCCATCGGTCAGGCAGTTGAGCTTGACGCGTGCTTCCCATGTGGTGCCGATGCCACCCCGCCACAGTCCGACGACCTTGGCGCTGGCGTACTTCTCCTGGATCGTGGTGCCCGGCCCCCGCGTCGCGCGGATGACCAGGTTGCCATTGCCGTCCTGGAACGCGTGTTCCTGATCGGTCACGTACCGCCCCATGTTGAACGGCTTGTCCCACTCGTTCGGATTCTTGATGGTCTCGCGCGCGGGCACGAGGTGCCACCACGCGGGATCCGGCGGCGACCCAGCCGGACCGTTGAACTCATCCTGGAACAGAAACGCCGGGGCCACGTCCGCCACCGGCGGTGTCGGCACTCCGGGCACCGGCGCAACAGGCTCGGCGCTGGCCACCCCGGCAGGCAACGCTGCCGCTGCCGCCCCCAGACCCATCATGAACATCACTTTGCGGCGATCCATCTCAGGCACAGCCACACGATAAAGGGCGGGCGGGGGATATTGCGCATTTCGGTGCGGCGCGTGCTCCGAGTTGGCGCCACCCGGAGTCGAAACACACTTTGCCCAGGTGCCGATGTGACGCCTTTCCGGGCGGCAGCCCGATCAGGTCGCGCCCTGTCCTCCGTCGTGCTCTTGCCATACATCCGCGCGGTCGATGCCCCATGACGTCGCAAGTGGCCGGGTGACTCCGTTTGTTTGCGGGAGGCGACGTTGGTGTGTATAGACTTTGTCAGCCGAGTACGGAGGACACGGATAGCTCTGGTTATCCGCGAGGGACTAGGGGGATTGGCCGTGGGTCGGCACAATGCCTCATACGTCGAAGCGCGGAAACGGGTTTCCGGCGCCACGGCGCTGAGTGCGGCATCGTTTGTGGGCCGCGTCGGTTCGTTGGCGCTTGCCCTGGGTATCGGAGCGGCCATTGCCGGCGGTACCGCGATTGCCTACGCCGAGGGCCCCACCGACAACGCTGCGGGCGATTCTGCCCAGTCCTCTCCCGGCCCCTCGACAGCTGAGACCGCGTCCGAGACACCGTCTGACGACGGATCGACCAGTACCGGGTCAGTCGACGTCAAGACTCGCCCGCCGGGGTCGACGAACGTCCCGAAGATGCAATTGGGCAACGGCCGCCCGGGCTCACTACCCGAGTTGATCTCGAACATCCCGCAGAAGCTCGCGACGGCCCTGAACGCTCACGCGCCTGCCGCACCTCGGGCCCGGATCCGGCCACACGCGAGCGACACCGCGACCGCGGTGCCGCGTCATCAAGCCGATCCGACACAGAGCGGCCCGCCCGCGGACGATGTCGAGAACCCGGCCCCAGTCACGAGCCGTGTGACCAACGTCGCCGCGGTACGCGCCACTGTCCAGCCCCCAGCGCCCGCACTCGCGGCCGCGCCCGCGGTGAATACCATTGCCTCAGTCCAGGTCACACCGACGCTGCCGACGCAGCCGACGCCGACTCAGACACGGCCAGCCCTGGCCAACCCGATCGCGATGGCGGTAACCAACGTTCTGTCCGCCCTCGGGATCTCACCACAGTCGAGCAGCACGGGCGATCCGCCGACGGCGCCAATGCCGTTCGTGCAGTCCGTGCTGCAGCTGATCCACCGGGAACTCGAACGCTTCAACATGCTCCCGCGGAACACCGTTCCGTCGATCTCCCCCGGTATCCCCATGCCCGCCGACGAGGCTCCGACGGTGTACGGCGACATCGGTAAGTGGATGCTGCAGTCCAACGGGCAGATCTCGAACTACGGCGGACTGCCATATCGCGGCAAGACCGTCCTGGAGTCCGTCAACGTCATAATCGTCGACCCGACATCGACATCCGCCGCCGAATCCGCCCACAAGCTCAACACCGCCATGTTCTGGGCCGGTTACCCCGCCCAACCCATCCACAGCACCGGTTTCCAGGGCACGATCGACGACATCACCTACGGGCAACAGCCCAACGGCCCGCTCATGGGGTTCTCCGACAACTTCTTCCTGTTCCCCAACAATCACGGCCGCATCTTCGGGCCCGACCCGGTGGAGACCAGCACCGGTTACGTCTGGAGCGGTGCCTTCAGCACCGAACAGTTCGTCATCTACGACCTGCTCCCCAGACACGCGTATGTCTCGTCCAACCTGGCCCGCAACGCACTCGCGATGCGGCTCATCGCCAGTGGCCAGGCTACGTACGGCGGCATGGTCCCGTTGAACAACTCGTACAACACCGCGACCACCACCACCGGCGATCATGACGGCTATGCCGTGGTTGTCATCTTGAAGTAGGGCCAGCCACCCTCAGTACGCGTTCGGATCCTCCTGGACCGCGACGGGAACGGGATGCTGGTAGAGCCGCGATGCGTTCTCCCACGTCACCTTTCGGATGATGTCATCGGGGAGCCCGCTGATCTGCTCGTGGATCTTCTGCTGGGTGTGCGGCCAGGTCGAGTCGCAGTGCGGGTAGTCGGCTTCGAGCAGAATGTTGTCCTGGCCGATGCGCTCGTACTGGACGAACGACGACTGATCCTCCACTGCGCAGAACCAGAAGTTGCGGGTGAACACCTCCGCTGGCGTCAGCGATTCGCCGAGATCACGCCACGTACCGTACATCTCGTGGTAGCTCAGCATGTGGTCAAGACGGTCGAGAAGCCCTGCCACCCAACCGATCCCACCCTCGGATAGGCAGATCTTCAGGTCGGGGTACCTGGTGCAGACTCCCGAGTACAGCCAGTCCACCGCCGCGCTGATGGCGTAGGCGAAGAACAACACCCCCTGCACATCCGGCGGGGCATCCTCGGTGGTCGACGGCGATGTCCCCGACGAGCCGATGTGCAGGTTCACCACCGTGCCGGTCTCCGCGCACGCCGCCATCAGCGGCTCCCAGTAGCCGGAGTGAATCGTGGGGAAACCCAGCATCGCCGGGTTCTCGCTGAATGTCACGGCGTGGTAACCGCGCTCGGCGTTCTCGCGGATCATCTTCGCGCCGACCTCCGGGTCGAGCAGCCACGGCAGCTGACACGGAATGATCCGGTCGGGATAGGCACCGGCCCAGGCATCGATGTGCCAGTCGTTCCACGCCCGCACCGACGCCATCGCCAGGTCGCGGTCCTTGGTCACCTGCTGAAGCCGCTGGCCGGCGAATCCCGGCAGGAACGACGGGAAGTTCAGCGACGCATACACACCGTTGAGATCCATGTCCGCCACGCGCGCGTGAATGTCCCACGCGCCGCGGCGCATCTCGTCGAACCGGGTCGGCTCGAACCCGTACTCGGACACCGGCCTCCCGACGACCGCGTTGAAACCCACGTTGGGCAGCGCCTGACCGTCATACAGCCACGTCTGGCCGCCGTCATCGGTGTCGACCACCCGCGGGGCACGATCGGCGAACTTCTTCGGAACGCGCCCCTCGAAGGTGTCCGGAGGCTCGACTATGTGGTCGTCGACGGAGATGACGGTGTAGCGCCGCTGCGCCCGTTCGGGTTCGGGCAGGAATGTGACGGTGCGATCGGCACCGGTCTTGGCGGTGGTGAAGCTCAGATTCGCCGACATCTCGTCGATGGAAGCCATGGGCTCAATCTCCTTCTCTCGTCGTCGGTTCAGTCAGTCAAGGACGCTGCGGTCGGCCTTGATGGTCATGCGCGCTGCGCCAGCCCAGTACACGTCGGCGGCGCGCTCGATCAGTGATGCCTGCATGCCCACCATGTCGCCTCGATTCATCGGCGAGGGCGTCCGGCCGGTCAGCATCACGTCGTAGGCCAGCCGGCACACGCGCTCGATGGACGCCGCCCGGTAGACCGCCTCGGCCAGGTTGCGTCCGGTGATGATCGCGCCGTGGTTGGCCAGGATCGCCAGGTTGGCCGACCCGATCTGGCTGGCGAGTTCGACTGCGCGCCAGGGTGCGTCGATCTCGCCGTCGTACTTGTCGAGCAGGTACATGTCGTCGAGGAACAGCGAGCCGGTCTGATGGACCAGCTCGGGCAGCATTCCCAGCGCCGCGAGCAGGCTGACGTAGTAGGGGTGGTTGTGGATCACCACGCGGGCGTCTGGCCGCAGCCGATGCAGCTCGGTGTGGAGGTGAATGGCGGGCGTGACGTCCCAACGGCCGCGGACCACGTGGGCATCCTCGTCGACAACGCAGATGTCTGACGCGGTCAACTCCTGCCACCACAGTCCCCACGGATTGACCAGCATGTCGGTCTGCCCGTCGAGCTGCCAGGTGATGTGCCCGGCCATGTTCTCGGCGATGCCGATATCGGCGAGGTGGCGGAATGTCACCGCCAACTGCTGTTCGTTGGTGAGGTCGACGCCGATGGGCGGCACCTTCGACGGTGCCCAGACTCCAAGACCGCCCCGCCGCACTTCATCTGTGGTCATGACCGCTGCTCCTGCCGAATTTCGAGGCCCGCCTCGAGCGCTGATCGGATGTCCTCGCGAAGTTGGCCCTTCGCGACCTTGCCGCCGGAGGAACGCGGCAGCTCGTCGAGCACTT
Source organism: Mycolicibacterium sp. YH-1 (assembly GCF_022557175.1). The sequence goes on from NZ_CP092915.1 coordinate 6,255,308, forward strand.
CGAGTCTCTCGGGCAACAGTTCCTTGGAAACACCCTGCTGCAGCAGGTGTTCGATGAGTGCGGGCAGGTCGAGCACCCCGCCGTCCTTGAGCTCGACATACGCACACACCCGCTCGCCGAACATGGGGTCAGGCATCGCCACGGCGGCCGCAACGGCCACGGCAGGATGTGTCGCCACGACCTCCTCCACGGCGACGGCGCTGATGTTCTTCCCACCCCGCAGGATGAAGTCGGAGGTGCGGCCGGTCAGGCTCAGATAGCCCGCGGCATCGACCTCGCAGATATCACCCATCCGCATCCAGCCGTCTGTAGTGAACAACTTGTCGTGGTCGCTGCCGCCCAGGTAGCCCAGGCTGGTCGCCGGGCCGCGGCAAGCCGGTTGCCCGCGACCGGATTCCGTGACGTCGCGATCACCGTCGAACAGTCGCACCTGCATCTCCGGCACGATCCTCCCCGCGGTGCGGAGGCGGCGGTGCAGTGTGTCCGCGGTGGTGGTCGCGCTCAACATGCCGGTCTCGTTGGAGCCGTAGAACTGCAGGATCGTGACCCCGGTGAGCTCTTCGAACTGCGCCGCCTGCGTGTACGGGAGCGGTTCACCGCCGGTGAACACGACGCGCAGGCTGGTGAGGTCATACTCGCGGGACGCCGGGCTCGCCAGCAGCATCGCCAATTGCGTACTGACACAACAGAGCACCGTCACGCGGTACCGCTCGATCGCGGCGCAGGTGGCGACGGGATCGAAACGCTCGATTCGTACCGCCGTCGCGCCCAGGTGGATTGGCGTGGTGTGCGAGGTCCAGATTCCGAAGCCAAAAGGCGTGGGGATGACGGGAAGGAAGATGTCGTCCGCCGTGAGTTCGCCGTTGGCGACCGCCTTCTGGTGGAAGTAGTACCAGCGATTCTGGGTGTGGACAACGCATTTGGGCAGACCGGTGGTGCCCGAGGTGGAGTTGATCAGAAAGACGTCGTCGGCCGCGAGGGGGCTCAGCCCGTCGGCAGCGCCCGGCCGAGAGGTGATGTCGATGAACAGCTCGTCGGCCTCATCTCCGAGCACCACCGCACGAAGGGACGACCCCATGGCATCGGCAGCCGCCTGAGCCGCCTGCCCACGGCGCTCGACATCGCTGACGAGCAACGACGGTTGCGCGGTCCGCAGGATCGCGGCCACCTCACGGACCCCCGCGCGGGCTCCCAGGCCCACGGCCACGGCGCCACAGCGTTCGATGGCGACCAGAAGCACGTGAATCGCCGAGCCGTCGTGGTGCCACACCGCCACACCATCGCCGGGCCCGACACCCAATGCCTGCAGTTTCGCCGCCAGGGTGGTGGCGGCGCTGTCGAACTCCGACCAGGTCAGCACACGATCGGAGGAGTCGAGCGAGAAATCGACGTAGGCCGTTTTGTCCGGCGACGACGCCGCGTTGTGCCGAACGCAGTCCGACAGCGTCGTGTCTGACCACCAGCCGGCGGCGCGGTACTCGGCAGCCTCGGTACTGGTCACGGCTGCGGTGTCGACGGCCATCACCAAATCATATGAAAATAAGGATCCCCGTCAACGGTCTGTGGCGGATTGCTCGCGATTACGCACCATCGAGGGATCGACGACGCCCGATGAACCCGGGTAGTGCTGGGCATTGACCAGGTGCGCGGCGGCAAGGTCGTGTGCGCGCCGCGCATCGCCGTCATCGATGGCATCGATCACCTGCAGATGATCCTCGAGGACCGCAAGGCGCTCGTTGACCGGGACGACACTGTGATCGGTCACCTGCGTCGACCAACCCTGTTCGTGCGCCGACCAGAGCGTTTCCAGCGCTCCCGCCAGGATGATCATGGTCTGGTTCCCACACAGCGAGACAAGCGCCTCGTGGTAGCGCCGGCTCGCCGACGTCGCGCGCAGAAGGTCGTCGACCGAGTCCAGCGCCTCGGCGTGCAGTTGACGCAGCGCAGGCACGACGGCGGTCTTGCGGTCAGCCCGCTCAGCGCACAGCGCCGCGCACGCCGGCTCGACCTGACGCAGCGCGCTACCCACATCCGAGAGGCCGACCTCGTGCGATCCGAGCACCAGACCGATCGTGTAGGCCACGTTCGCCGCGGTGGGCCGAATCACCACCGCGCCCCCGAGCTTGCCGCGACGCACCCGCAGCAACCCCTCGGCCTCGAGAATCCGCATCGCCTCGCGCAGGGATGGCTTGCTGACCGGGAACTCGAGGAGAAGCTCATCCTCCTTGGGCAGGATGCTGCCGTCGGCCAGTTCGCCGCGCAGGATCCGCCGCCGTAACTGGTCGGCGACCTGCTCGGCGAGACGGCGGAATTGAATTGTCGGCTCTGCCATGGTCCAGGTCTCTATCGCGCTTCCAAATGATTTGCATCGTACTCATCAGCGCTCCGCTCCGGTCCGGTCTGCGCGCGGCCGTCTGACGCGCCAGGCCCAGGCCGACGCCCCCACGATCGTGGCGGCGAGCACGATCATCCACGGCCAGACCCCATGCCGATGGACCCAGCCGGCGATGGCGCCCTGCACCCGCCCCGCTCCCGCGATCACCGGATCCGCGGGATTGCCTCCCGCAGAGAACAACTGGACCTCGTAGTAGCCGTAGTAGGCGACATAGAGCCCGACCAGAATCAACACTGCTCCGCCAATGCGGTTGACATACGGCAGGATTCGTCGGATTCGGTCGGTCAGCGCCGAACCGGCGAGTGCGACGACGACCGCCAGCACACCGACCACCAACTCGAAGCCGCCCGCGTATGCCAGGTAGATCCACGCTCGGCTGGCGACGGACGTACCGCCGAGACCGGCGCCGGTCACCGCCAGGAACGGGCCCACGGTGCAGGACAGTGAGGCAAGCGCATAAGCCACGCCGTAGCCGAACATCGAACCGAGCCTCGATGTCGGCGCCCCCGATACGCCGTGGGCCATCCGGTCCGGCGTCAGCAGGGCTAGCTCACGTCCACTGACCAACCAGATACCAAGCGCCACAAGCACAATGCCGATGACCACGGTGACATACGGGACGTACTGCTGCACCGTGGACGCCAGCGAGACCGTCAGCAACCCGAAGACAGCGAACACCACAAGGAATCCGAGCGTCATCGCCGCGGTCGCCGCCACGGCGCGTCCGACCGCGGTGGGAGCACCGTTTCCGTTGCCCCGCACCACCAACGCGAGGTAGGCGGGCAGCATCGCGAAGCCACACGGATTGAGTGCGGCGACCATTCCTGCTGCGAAGGCCAGCCCGACCAGATCTTGCTGCACGCGGCGCGACGACTACGTGCTCAGCGCGGAAACCCGCTCCTGCAGTTCCTGTTGCGGCATCGCCGCAGTCGGGTTGTTCACGAATGTCGATGAGCCATCAGGCCGATAGAACACGTACGCGGGCTGCCACGGCACGTTGTACCGCGCCCAGATGGAACCGTCGGCGTCATCGAGGTTCGTGAAGTTCAGGTTGTACTTCGATACGAAGTTCTGCCTGGCCCCGACGTCGGAGCGAGCCGCAACGCCCACAAACGTCACCTTGGGGTTGGCGGCCGCGACACTGCTCACCGACGGCGCCTCGGCATTGCAGAACGGGCACCACGGTGTCCAGAACCACAGCACGGCGGGCTTGCCCTGCAGCGAGGCGCCGTTGAAGGGTGCGCCGGACAGCGTCGTTCCGGTGAAATCAAGGCGATCGTCGGCGAGCGCCGCCGGGGGGCTCGTCAGCGCCAACATGAGCACGGCGGCCACCGCACCGATGGCGAGTGACCTGCAGCGACGGAGGAAGTGACGGATCATGACGGCTCCTGTCTGCGCCGGACCCACGTGCGGCGTGTCTGAGGGGTGCCCTTTTGACACGGGTCCAATCGCCTAGTGGTTCACCGTCACCGAACGCAGCCGGCGGAGCGGATCAGCGAGCGAACTCGCCGAGGCGCTGTCCGAGTTCATCGAAGAGTCCGTGGTTCAGGCCGAATGTCGCCTTGACCTCGGCGACCACGCGCCGCTGATCGTCGTGGTCGAGGGCGAGCGCGTCGAGGCGATCGCGATAGGCGTCCTTGTAGATCTTCGGCTTGCTGATCTGGGGAAAGTCGTAGAACGCCAGGCCCGCGCCGTCGAGTTCGAATGTCCGGTCGAGGATGCGGCCGATGGCCTGGCCACCCGACAGGTCCCCGAGGTAGCGGGTGTAGTGGTGCGCGAGAAGCAGGCCGCCCCAGTCGGCGCTGGTCAGACGCTCGGCGTACCGCGCCGCGGCGGGGCTGTCGGTGGCATACGAGGTGGCCCCGGGCGCCCAGTGATCGAGGTCGGCTTCGAGTGCCGCCAGACGCTCGAGGGCCGGGTCGTAGACCGCCGCCACGATCGGGTCGTTGCGGTGGCGGCGGACGGCCGCCTCGAGTGCGGCGTAGACAGTGTGCAACTGCCGCAGATAGGCGACATAGCCCGCAGGCGCGATCCGTCCCGCGAGGAGTTCACCGATGAAGTTCGCGTTCTCGGCGGCGTCGTGCTCGGACTGCGAGCCCTCCCGCATAGCGATCGATAACGGCTGCTCAACGGCGGTGGACACAAGGGTCATCGGGGCTCCTGAAGGGTTACGCACGCGGGGCTGTGCCAACTTTATGACACATTGTCAGCATCGTACTGACAACTAGTCAGAAAGTGTGGCCTCCCTTTCAGGGCGCCTAGCGCGACACAGCCCGGAGCAGGAACCTCTCCACCGTGGCCTGGTCGAGATCCCGCGGACTCAGGCAGGAGTGAATGAGCAACAGCGTGGTGTCGACGTCATCGACGACAAATGCGCCCTGCGCCACCCCATCCGCGATGATCTGGCGCAACACCGCCTCCACCGCCAGCACGTGCTCTCTGATGGCGGTACGCGACGCCGGGGACACAACGCCGGACATCTGACGCCCCAGCCCCATGTGGAATTGCTCGCCGGAGGCCAGGTGGTGGCGGATGTAGAGGCGCAGTGCGTCTGCCGGACTGTCGGCGCCCACCAGCTGTTCCTGCAGTGCGACGAGGTAGCGACCGGTCTCATGGGTGGCGAAAGCCACCAGCACCGCTTCCTTGTCGGGGAAGTGATGGTAGATCGCCGTTCGGCCAACCTCGGCCCGCGCCGCGATCTGCGCCATCGAGATCGCGTCGAAACTGTGCTCTGCCATCAAGTCGGCGAACGCCGCGAACACCCTGCGGCGCAGTGCCTCGCGGTGCTCTTCGACGGTGTCGGCATCGATCCGGGGCATAGTCAATCAAGCCTAGTCCCCGGCCGAACCGCGGCTCCGTCAGCGCAGGTATGCCTCGTCGCCGGTGGGGTACCCGCCGCCTGTGGTGGTGAGGTGGACGTGGTCGTAGTGCCCGTAACCACCGCTCTGCGGGCCCTTGGGGGTGTAGTACACGCCACGCCAGATCGCATCCTGCAACCCGAACCGCTCTGCGTTCTTGAACGCGAACGCGACGATCTGGTTGCCGAGCGCGATGCCCGCGGCGGAGCTGGGGTTGGGGATCATCACGTCGAGTGCCAGGCCGTTGGGATGCCATCTCAGCGCATCCGCCCGCACACCGCCGATCGAGTGGATCTCGGGGAACGCCGCGCTTACCGCGCGTGCGGCCAGGATGGTCTTGACCTGAAGGCCGCGCTCCGGCGCGACACCGACGGGCAGCAGACGCGGCCGATCATCGACCCGCCACCTCGACGCCGCGACCGTGCGGTCCGGCGCCGCCGCCATGCTCACCTGCCCGATGGACGGCCCCGACCCTACGGCCGGTGCCAACGCCACGACCTCGAGGCAACACACCGGAACGTCGGCGGCCACAGGAGTGGGTTCCTCGGTCACCACGGTGGGGTATGCACTCCCGCCAGCGGCGAGGAAGACGGCGGCCGGCGCGATCAGAGCGGCCAGGCCCACCGATCGTTTGCGACGGGGGCGGGCCAACGCATGTCTACCCACGGGAAGCACCATACGAGCAAAACGCAGGTTGTCCAGCAACTCCCGAGGAACCGAAGGGCGAGAGAGCATCCGTCTAAGAAATTGGGCGGACGGCGCAGCGACCACCGCCGCGCGGGCCGAACGCGTGCGATCCGTGGCCGATCCACCTCGACGTCTAGGGCATTTCCGCAGGTCAGACATGCCGACTCAGCACGGAGACGTATCCGATATCCGCCCGAGACCAAAACGTTACCCAGCAAGGAACTGACCAAACCGGCGCAATCGCCGACGGGCCAAAAATAAATTTGTTGCAAGGGCAACGTTCTGGACCGGTTTCAGGCGGTATTCGCGCTAGGCGTGCGAGAGCGCGCCGCGCCACACCGGCGCCGCCGCGGTGCGGTCGGTGACGACCCCGCGCCGGGTTTGGGCGATCTCTCCGATGATGGCGGAGACCTGGACGGGGTCCCCGTGAGCGGCGAACGTGCGCCGGTCCCACCACATCATCTGGGTCTGGTAGTGCTCGTTGGGGTACGGCGCGGCGGGGATGTCGGCCACGACACCGCCCGACGAACGCCACTGATCCAGGATGTGCGCCGCCGAGGTGGCCATGCAGTAGGTGATGTCGAAGAGCCCCATCGCGTGGAAGCCGCTTCGAGCGATCATCTTGGCCCGACGGCGACCGCCCCCGGGCTCCTTGTCCAGCCACGCCGCCTTCATCTCGAGGATGCCCAGCGGGACGCGCTCCGAGATCGCGGCATGCACCTGGTCCTCACCGGGATGCCCAGCCCACTCCACGACCGCATGTGAGTCCTCCGGCCCACGCAGCGGACCCTTTGCTCGCACACCACCGACCACCTGGCCGCTGATGTCAGTCAGCACCCAGAACAGCGCGGTGTCCTCGGCGCAGCGGTCCACGTCGGGGTCCAGCGCGTCTGAGACTCCGAAACGCGCGTAACTCGCGACAGCGCCGCGGTGATACCGGGCGAAGAGGTCGGGCTCGGCACTCGGCCTCGCCATGGTCATGGTGCATTCGGCCACCGGATCCCAGCAGGCGGTGCGCCTGAAGTCACCGAAGGTGGCCAGTCCGTCATGGGTGGGGGCAAGGGAGGGCGCGGTCATGTTAGGCGGTGCTCCATCGTGCTCGAGAGATAGCTGCCGACGGTCCGCCGACAGCGGATAGGGACGCAAATGGCAATGGGATTGTAACGCTACAAAACGTCACAACCTCGTGCTTCCGCTTACGTCGATGATTACAGCAATGAATTGCGTTGCCGCAGCCCCGGTCCCGTCGGCACCGACCCATCCGCCTTCACATCGTTGACAAGCGGGCAAATAGTTACAGACGTCACGTGGACCCCTCGGCGCGTCGCTCAACACACGCGCCCCGAGAGCCCAGCCCGTCCGAATCGCACGCCCGTCTCTGGCAAGCTGCCAACCGTGGTGGCGGTGGAGCAGTGGCTGCGGGAGCAATGCGCGGAGTACGGGTGGGGTCTGGGCGGTGTGTTCCGCAGCCGGGGCGATCACGCCTGGCCGCTGGTCGCGACGGGTCCCGAGGACCTCGAGGCACAACTCCTGGCTGGCGGACACATCCTGCCGCTGCCCAAGGAGCCCGCGGCGCTGGCAAACGTCCTCGAGGTCGGCATCGTCAGCTTCCTGATCGACCGTGCCGCCGACCTCTCCGGATCAATAGCCGCACGGGGCACCGAGCGTGGTTACCCCGATGTCGAACTCGGCGGTGAGGCGTTCGGTGGCGGATTTCACGCCATCGACATCAAAGTGGCCCGGCGCGCAGTCGGTGCCCGCGGCAACGCTTTGGGCCGAACACAGAGCCGAATCACCCTCTACACCGGCAACACCTATTTCAGGCACCCGAAGATCCTGTTTCCCGGAGTCATGCGGCCGTTCGCCGAATACGCCTCCCACCTCGACGTGCTCGGGATCTACACGCTCGACGAGAACACACCGGGCCGGGTGGCCGACCTCGAGCTGATCGTGGCGCACCCATGGCAGATCGCGAGCAGGCATCGATCGTCGACGACGCGTGAGTACATCGGAGCTGTCGACAAGATCGATCAGCTGCGCGCCGGTGAGGGCGAATTCGACACCGAGGCCGAGTTCTACGCGTACTGGCGCAAGTTCCCGTTCAAGACGGCAAGGGCCGTCGAACTGCTGCTCGCCAAGCAACTCGACAAATAGGCCCCCTCCGACGCCGGTTGCCTGTCGGCGTTTTGTGGGTGGGTCATGGGATGCTCTTGCCATGGCGAGCACAAAGGGAGTGGCGATCTCGTTGTTCTCTGGCGCAGGCGGTCTGGATCTGGGCGCGGAGGCGGCCGGATTCGACGTCCGAGCAGCCGTCGAGCGCAACCGCGATGCCGCGCTCACCATGGAGAAGAACTTCCCTGCGCTCGCCTCACCCGTCATCCAGCAGGACATCCTCGAGACCAGCACCGACGAGATTCTGCGCGCCGCCGGGCTGCGCAAGGGGCAACGCCCCGACCTTCTCCTCGGTGGGCCGCCGTGCACCCCATTCAGCAAGAGCGGCTTCTGGCTCGAGTGGAAGCGCTCCGGGCTTGATCCGGACGCGTCGCTGCTGCAGGAGTACACCCGGGTGCTCCGCGAGGCCAGACCCCGCGCGTTCGTCCTGGAGAACGTCTACGCCCTGACCTATGACAACCGCGCCAGCCGTCCCGCACTGCAACGGCTGCTACGTGAGATCGACGAGGCGGGTTACGCCTACCACATGGAAGTCCTCCATGCGGCGAATTTTGGTGTGCCGCAAGCACGCCCACGACTTTTCATCGTCGGCGCGCCGAAGGGAAAGCCGACTCCCGTGCTCCCCACACCGACACACGGTGGAAGTTGGGAGCGCCGCACCACCGGCAATGGCGAGCGCCCCTTCGTCACCTCGGGTGAGGCACTCGAGGGGTTGGTCTGCGACCCCGAGCCCGAGGAGGTGCTCCGCGGTCAGTACGCCCCCCTGCTCGCCGAGATCCCGCCCGGCAGCAACTACCTGCACTACACCACCGAGCGCGGCCATCCGCGGCCGAAGTTCGAGTGGCGCAGTCGGTACTGGTCGTTCCTGTTGAAGCTCGACCCCGGTAAGCCCTCGCCGACCATCCAGGCCCAACCGGGGCCGAATGTCGGGCCCTTCCACTGGAACAATCGGCGATTGCGCGCCGCAGAGATCAAGCGGCTCTTCACCTTTCCCGATCACTTCGAACTCGTCGGCAGCCGATCCAGCGTGCAGGCCCAGTTGGGCAACTCGGTTCCCCCGTTACTCGCCCGGCAGGTTTTCGAGTCGGTCAAGGCGTCACTGCCCGGCTGACACTGTGTCTCGCGGTCGTTGTGGCCGCGCCGGAGTGGGTTTCGGCCGAGTGGATTCCGAGAAGTCCCAGCGCAACCATGGCGCACGCGCCGACGGCGGCGAGCAGTCGCGCGGTGGAGCGATCGAACCGCTGCTGTTTGACGTCCATCTCAGGAGCCTGCCGGGTGCACTGGCCCTACAGCTGAATCCCCGCTGTGACGTTGCTAGTAGCCGAACTGCGGCTGTTGCGGGTAGTACGGGGGCTGCTGGTACTGCGGAGGCTGCTGGTAGGGCGGCGAATTCGGGTTCGACGGCACCTGGATCGGGATGGGCACCGGCAGGAACGGCACCGTGAGGTAGCTCGTCGTCATAGCCGGCGCCGTCGTGGTCGTCGTTGTGGTGGTCGTCGTGGTCGGCGTCGTCGTGGTCGTTGTTGTGGTGGTCGTCGTCGTTGTGGTCGTCGGCGACGTCGTGGTCGTAGTGGTGGTCGGTGCGGGGCGCTCCACCGTGACGGTCTCCGGGGGCGGCGGAGGTGGCGCCTCGTTGGTCACGGTCACCACGCTCGGCGGCGGCTCAACAGGGGGCGGTGGCTCAACGGGAGGCGGAGGCGGCAGCTCCGATGGGGGCGGCGGCAGAAGTTCAGGCGCGGAGGTCGCGGTGACCGGGGCGGTGCTGGGCTTGGGCGTCGAGTCGTCGGTCGCGCTCGTCAAGACGATCGCCACACCGCCGACGGCGACCAGAGCCACGACCGCGGCCAGCCCGAAGACCAACTGCGGCAACCGTTGCCAGGCTCGGGGTTCATCGTCATAGGTGACGGCGGCCGGAACGTATTGCGACACCGCACGTGTCGTGCCGGTGTCAGCGGCGGCGTACGGGCTCTGTCCGGTGTAGGGGCTCTCGTAGGGATTGCCGGTGTACGGCAGCGGATCGGCGACGAGGTCATCGTCCTGCGACCAGGCCAGTGCGCGGAAGGTCGCCGATCCCGGGGCACTGGCATCGACGGCGCCCAGGTCGATGGTGCCCGTGGCCAGTGCTGCCGACGCCACCCCGGTCTGAGCATCGGAGTCGGCGGCGAATGCGGCGAACACGGCGGCCCCCACCGCGGCGTCGAGCGCCGGCTGCGGCGTGGTCACCACGGGTGCCTGACTGTGTTCGGCCAGCCGCCGAGTCACCAGCGGGATGCGCGCTCCCCCACCGACGGCGATCACGGACGAGACGTCAGCCCACGCAATCCTGTTGCGCAGCAATAATTCATCGAGTTCGGAGAAGACCTTGTCCAACGGCGCCGCCATCAGCGTCTCGAGATCTTCCCGGGTGACCTGAACGGCGGATCGATGGCCCGGCAGTTCGACCGTCACCTCGGTCGCGTCCAGGTCGGACAGCGACTCCTTGGCCCGGCGGGACTCCTCTCGCAATACCGTCAACGATCCGACGGATGCGGTCCCCGCCGGGTCGATGCCGTCGCTGTCGGCCACCGCGTCGAGCACGTGCGCCAGCAGAGCCTGGTCGATCTGCTCACCCGAGAAGTCGGGGACCCGCAGCGTCTCGATGGGCTCGAACGACGACGCGGCGTCAGCCAGGGTGATGCTGGTGCCACCGCCACCGAAGTCCATGAGCGCAACGACGCCACTGCTGGGCAGTCCGGGATTGGCGTGCAGCGCCGTCAGTGCCGCGACGGCGTCGGACACCAGTCGCGCGGGAACGCCGTTGGGTGAGAGGGCTGGTTTGGCCCGCATGGCGGCGCGTAACGCCCGCAGCGTCGCACCGTTCCAGTGCGCCGGCACCGCGACAGCGACCTGCGATGCATCCCCGTCGCCGATCATCGCGTCGAGTGCCTCGACGACGAGGTTGTCGGCCAGATGTCTCGTGCTGTCCGCGGAGACCAGGGGCACCGGATCGCCGACTCGTTCGACGAAACCGCTGAGTACCTGGCCGGAAACGGTCAGCACGGATCGCCGCGTGACGGGTGGGTTGCCGACTCGAGCCGCAACCATGTTGGTGGTCCCGATCGACAACCCCAACGGGTCGCTCATAACGGACCCACCATAACCGCAACACCACCGCCGGTGGCTCAGACACTCCGGTGGCAAACTATTCGAACAGCGTTCTGGCAGCTAGGTTTTGACCTTCTGGGTCTTACGAAGCAGGGCTGAACCGGCAATGCCGACCAAGATCATCGCGATGCCCAGCGCGGCTGGGGTCGCATCCGAGACCCATCCCACGATGCCTGTCACCAGGATGAACGGCGGTAACCAGTCCAGCAGTCGGGCCAATGACTCGGGCGGGTCGGCGGCTTCACCGATGGACTGCGAGAACTTGGCGCCAGCGTAGTCGGGATAGAACTCGGTGAACTCCACGGCGAACAGAATCGCCGCGAGCGGCAGGATCCAGCCCATCCAGAAGTCGTTGTCGGTGCGCAGCACAGTGCCGCCAAGCGCCCCGATGATGGCCGAGAACGTGAAGGCACCGGCCCACACCGCCGAGATGGCGCAGTTGATCCGCATGAACAGCGGTGATTCCCAGTACTCCTCGGGCGTGGTGTCCTTGGCGTAGGACATCGTGAACGGCCGCCGGATCAGAAGTGTCACGATCGCGAAACTCGCGAGGGCGATGTTGCTGACCTCACCCGCCCACTGCTCGAGCCACGTGATGACGCCGTCGGAGGCGACAAGTCCAAGGATTGCCATCACAACGAAGAACGCCGCGCCGAACACCTCGAGCAGGTGTATCGGCACGCCGCGACGCCACCCCACCCACAGGGTGAACAGGGTTAGGCCAAGGGCTGCGGACGCGGCCTCCTCGAACCTGCCGGGTCCGGACAGAATCGACAGCAGCACCCACGGCGCGATGCCGGCGAGAGGCGATTTCACGTATCCGTCAATAAAACCCACGCCGGAATCGTATGCGAGCACGTGGACGTGTGTTGAAATGTCGAGATGGGTGACATCGACGAGATCCAGCAAGTGAAGTACCGCTACCTACGTGCGCTCGACACCAAGCACTGGGACGATTTCGCGGAGACACTCACCGAGGACGTCATCGGCGACTACGGCGAGTCTCTTGGCGAGGAGCACCACTTCACCGATCGGACTTCACTGCTCGAGTTCATGACGACCTCCATGCCGGCCGACGTCATCACCGAGCACCGCGTGACACACCCGGAGATCACCGTCGACGGCGATGAGGCCACCGGCATCTGGTACCTGCAGGACAAGGTCATCGTGCCGAAGTTCAACTTCATGTTGATGGGCGCGGGTTTCTACCACGATCGTTATCGGCGCACCGCCGATGGCTGGAAGATCAGCGCAACGGGCTACGACCGCACCTACGACGCGTCGTTGTCAACGGAGTCCTTGAACTTCAAGGTGAAAGCCGGTCGCGCCGTCCGGACTTGATCACTTGGACACGGCGATGAGCGCACCGGGGCGCAGCCACTTGATGAGCTTGACCATCATCGCGTCATCGATCGCCACGCAGCCTGCCGTCGCCCCGCCATCGGTGGTGTGTAGGAAGAACGCGCCGCCCTTGCCGGGGACGCGCTCCTTGTTGACGCCCATCACGACCGCGTGCGCGTACTGGGGGATGTCGAGGTTCTCGGTGCCATCGCTCAGCGATGTGCTGAACGGGCACTTGCTCTTCTCGCACACCTGCATCAGGTTGTAGGTCGGGCTCTTCATATCGCCGTCCCACCAGTGGTTGGGTCCGACCTGCACGTACTGCAGTCCCCCGCCTGGATTCGGTTGTGTGCCAAAGGCGAAGTCGAGGGTGTAGATACCCATCGGCGTCAACAGCGAGCCGTCGTAGTGGTCGGGCGACATGCCCTTGGAGCCGATCTTGGCAGGCACCCCCGCGGCGATCGCTTGCCAGCCGGCCGCGGTGCGTTCGTACACGTCGAGCTTGGCGTCCGAGCCACCCACGCCCACAACCGAAATCACCTGGGTGGCGCCCCCCACCTGGCTGGCGAACCACGGGATGAGTTCAGCACGGGCCACGGGCGCGGCCACCAGAGACACCACCGCCACGCATAAGACGGTCAGCAGTCGGCGCACGTCCTCCATCGTTCGCAGACGACCGACGTCAGGTCAAGACAAGGATTGGACACGATCCGGTGCCGGTTTAGCCCGTGGCATGTCCGGCTACGTTGGGTGCCATGGAACTCCTGCGACGCCGACGAGGCATTCAGCAGATCGGGGAGGGCCTCGGCACCCTCGACCGCGAGGTTTTCGAGGCGATCGCCGAGTCACCCAGCCCGTTGCTGGACGCGGTGATGCCGCGACTGTCCTCGGCAGCCGACCACTCCAAGCTGTGGTTCGTGCTCGCGGCGGCCATCGGCGCGGTCGGCAGCACATCGGCCAAACGCGGCGCGGCCCGCGGTGTGGCCAGCCTCGCGGTGACGAGTCTGCTGACCAATCAGGTCGCCAAACGGGTGTGGAAGAGGCCGCGACCGAACTGGGCCACCGTGCCCGTCGTGCGGCGCTCTCGGCGGATGCCCACCTCGAACTCACTGCCATCGGGTCACTCCGCCAGCGCAGCGGCGTTCGCCGTCGGAGTGGGGCTCGAGAGCCCACCCGTGGGACTCGGCCTCGCACTGCTGGCAGGCATGGTGGGGGTGTCCCGCGTCGCCACCGGCGCGCACTACCCCGGCGACGTGCTGGCGGGTTTCGGGCTCGGAGCCGCGATCGCGGTGGTCGGGGCGCGAATCGTGCCACCGATCGTCGAGGCCGGGTTGCCCACCGCCGACCCACTGCGGGTCGAGACCCCACCGCGGCCCGATGGCGCCGGGGTGGTGCTTGTCATCAACCCCACCTCCGGAAGCGGCACCGGGGCGCGCGTCGTCGAAGAGGTCCGCGAGGCGCTGCCGAGGGCCGAGATCGTGGAACTCGACGGTGACGACGACATCCAGACGGTCCTGCGGGACGCGGCAGAACGCGCCGAGGTGCTCGCGGTCGGTGGCGGCGACGGAACTGTGTCCTGCGCCGCCGGCATCGCGCTGGAGACCGGTGTCCCCTTCGCGGTGTTCCCGGGCGGCACCTTCAACCACTTCGCCAAGGACGTCGGCTGCGACACCGTGGCCCGCACCGTCGCCGCGATCCGCGAGGGCAGCGTCGGTTGCGTGGATGTCCTGCGTCTCAACGAGACCGACACTGTCATCAACACGGCGAGTATCGGCGCCTACCCCGCGTTCGTCCGGACGCGCGAGAAGCTCGAACACAGGATCGGCAAGCCGCTGGCCGGCGCGTACGCCATCTTCCACACCCTGCGCCGCGAGGCACCCGTGCGAATCGCCTACGACAACAAGGTCCTTACGACCTCACTGTTCTTCCTGGGGAACTCCGTCTACCTCCCGTCGGGGTTCGCACCGTCACGGCGCACCCGAATGGACGACGGCCTTATCGACGTGCGCATCCTCGAGACCGGCCGCCGCCTGGCCACGTTGCGCATCGTGGTGTCTCTGGCTCTCGGCCGACTGGTGCGCAGTCCGCTCTATCACGAGATGCGAGTCCCCGAGTTCCGCTTCACCGCCGTCGACGGCCCCACCCCGCTCGCCCACGACGGGGAGGTCGAAATGACCTTGGAAGAGGCCAGTTTCAGCGTTCTCTACCGTGCGCTTCCGGTGTTTCGGCCTCTGCCTTGACAGCCCTGAACCCGCCGGAGAGCACGGGCAGGCAGGCGAGGAACCACAGGTAGCCGAGCGCCCATCCCGCCACCACGTCGGAGGGGTGGTGCACGTTCAGGGCGACACGGCCCACGCCGACCGCGATGACCACGATCACGCCCGCGACGACGAGCCACGGCCACAGTCCCCGTCGCACGTGCGGGGCGAGGACCACCGCGAGCGCAAGCACGCTGACCATCACCCCGAGCGCGTGGCCGGACGGGAAGGACGTCGACAGTGCGTGGACCATCGCCGTGGCGGGCCGGGGTCGGTCCGCCAGGTACTTCGCCGCCTCGGTCAGCACGCCCGACAGCTCGATGCTGAGGATCAGGAACACCGCGATTCGGCGCTGCCGTTGCATGAATGCGTACACGATCAGGCCAACTGTGACGAGCCGGAACACAAACGGCGAGAACACCGTGCACACGGTGTTCCAGAACGTCACCCACATGTGGTTCTCGACGCCGGCCCGGTGCGCGGCGGCAAGTGCGGACGCATCGACATCGGCGACCCACGCCCACGGCGTTGTCCATCCGATCCACATCACGACGTATAGCGCGGCGGCCAGCACCGCGAGGCCCAGCAGCACGGGCTTGCTCTTCGTCACTCGCCGCCTCCTAGCCGCACGTTTTCGCCTCTGCTCGCTGCGACGGCGTTAGTCTGCGCGAATGGCCGTATTTCTGCGCAGGCTACTAGGTATCGGCAAACTGCCCGACGACATGCGCGCCGCGGTCGAGTCCGAGGGTCTGATTCACCTCGCCGAGTTCGTCCCGGTGACGTTCCGGTTCTCGGGGAGGATCCCCGGCAAGACCGCCCGCGGCAACCTTCGCAGCTACGTCGGCGCGCTGGCACTCACCAATCGTCGTGTGCTCGGCACTGTGTCGACGGTGCCGAAGAAGGCGGGCCGCTCCGTCGACCACCAGTGGAACGACGCGGAGGGTTCGATGGTGCACGCCACCCTCGACGAGAGCGGGTTGACACTGGATTTGCCCGATCTCTCGGCGGTGGACCCGACCCTCACTGGTTCGGTGTCGCTGCACTACAAGTCGCCGCTACCGCAGGATGTTCTGCTGCGCCTGCCGGAGCGGTCGTTCATCTTCGACGTACCGCCCAAGTTCGTCTACTCGATGTGCGGTGTGCCGCGCGGCTAGGCGTCGACGTCACCGTCGGTGTAGAACCACCGGCCGGCGCGACGTTCGAACTGGCTGCGCTCGTGCATCGCCGCCGCCCGGCCGTCGACCTCGTAGTGGGCGGTGAACTCCACTTCCCCACGATCGTCGTCAACCCCGCCTGCCGCGGTATCAGTCACCTCGAGTCCGCGCCAGACGATGTCGGCGTCGATGCTGACGTCCGTCGGGCGCGTACGCGGGTGCCAGGTGCGGAAGACGTAGTCGGCATCACCACGTGCATAGGCCGCGTATCGCGACCTCATCAACTCCTCGGCGGTAGCCGCGTCACGTCGACCGTCGTGGAGTGGTTCGCAGCAGACGTCATAGCCGGCGCCGCTGCCGCACGGGCAGTTCACGTCACGGGAGCAGGATGTAGGTCATGGTCGGCACGTGCTTGACATCGCGAGTGTGCCAAGCGCCGACGCCGCCGTATTGGGCGTTGTTCATCTCGGTGATGTTGAGGTAGAGACCGTCGGGGCGTTGGCTCGTCGAGTTCACCCACGCGACGTGTCCATAGTCGGCCGCACCCTGCACACCTGGCTGGAACACGACCAACGAGCGGGGTTGGGCATCGTCGGTAACAGTCCACCCGCTGGCTTGTGCGGATGCCGGCCAGTCCTTGGCGTTACCGCTCAAGGCCGGATAGCTGCCTGCCGCCTGGAACCATTTCTGCATCGCACCGTCGGTACATTGACCGGGCGTCGCACGGTTGACGTTGGTCGTCCGCCCTGTCGTTGGCCCATTGGTCGATGCGGGTTCCGATTCGAGTGCTGGTTGGCCGTCGCCGCAGTCGGGTGCAACGACACCGAGTGCGCCGGTATCGATGTACACCTCGGGGACGAAACTGCCGTCAGAGGTCTTGTACCACAAGTCATTCCATCCGCCGGTGGGGACGCTCGGATTGAGGTGCCCTGTGACGGACTGCCCTCGCTGCGAACACACCAGCGTGAGCTGATCCCCCTGGTCGTACCAGGCATTCTGCGCGACGTTCAGGTTGGCATCCGCCATACGCTGCGTGTGCACCTTCACCGTGGCCGAGGTCTCGGCCTGCGCAGGCGCTGTGGTCAGCGCCGCACACGCCACGAACACACCTCCCAGCGCCGCCCCCGTCATAACTCTCCTGCCGGCGACCATTGTCTAGCCCCTTCCCGCTCGCGACGGATCGCGCGAGATCGTTGCCCCGGCTGGATGCCCCAAGGTCACGCCGACTCGCCCGTACCCAGGGCATATAGATGTCCGTGTCCAAAACGTTACAAACGGGTCAGATGTGCCCGTCGGGGCACAACAGGAAGTCGGCAAGCCTCCGCGACGGCCGGTAGCGCTGGCGGTGATGGGCCCCTCGCCAGGAAGGCATGCGGGTTTGTCGCTCTGTCCGGCGGCCACCCCGTTTCACCGCGTGATCGGCCTCCCGAGCACGCCCGTTGAACGCAACGGTTGCCGATCCCTCGTCCGACGTGTTGGGTAGACCCCCGATGAGAGACGACCGGTGAGCGGACCCGAACCCGACAACGTCCTGTTGGTGCACTGGCACGACCTGGGCCGCCACCTCGGGGCCTACGGTCACACCGACGTCTCCAGCCCCCGGCTTGACCAGCTCGCTGCCGAGGGCATCCTGTTCACGAGGGCGCATGCGACGGCCCCACTGTGCTCGCCGTCGCGCGGGTCGCTGTTCACCGGCCGGTACCCGCAGAGCAACGGCCTCGTCGGCCTCGCCCACCACGGCTGGGAGTACCGCTCGGGAGTCCGCACCCTGCCGCACCGCCTGGCCGAATCAGGTTGGCGCACTGCACTATTCGGCATGCAGCATGAGACGTCCTACCCGCCAACCCTGGGATTCGACACCTACGACGTGTCGAACTCGTACTGCGAGTACGTGGTCGAGCACGCGACGACCTGGTTGACACAGGCGCCCGAGGAGCCGTTCCTACTCGTCACCGGCTTCTTCGAGACCCACCGCCCCTATCCCCCCGCGCGATACGAACCCGCCGATCCCGATGCCGTCACCCTGCCGGACTACCTGCCCGATCTGCCCGACGTGCGCCAGGACCTGGCCGACTTCTACGGTTCGATATCGGTGGCCGATGCCGCCGTCGGTCGACTCCTGGACACGCTCGCCGAGACCGGACTGGACCGCTCGACCTGGGTGGTGTTCCTCACCGATCACGGGCCGGCCCTGCCGCGCGCGAAGTCGACACTGTACGACGCGGGCACCGGCATCGCGATGATCGTGCGGCCCCCGACGCGCTATCGGGCACCCGGCCGCGTGTACGACGAACTGTTCAGTGGCGTGGATCTGATGCCCACGCTGCTCGAAATACTGGGCCTGCCGGTCCCCGAGGATGTCGAGGGACTCTCGCACGCCGCGACGCTACTCGAGCCCATTACGCATTCCACGCCCGTGCGTGACGCAATTTATACGATGAAGAACTATCACGATTCCTTCGATCCCATTCGGGCGATCAGAACCAAGGAATTCAGCTATATCGAGAATTACGCGAATCGACCCATTCTGGAACTCCCCCTCGATATCGAGGAGAGCGCCCCGGGAAAGGTGATGGGCCCCTTGAATACCGCGCCGCGCCCGGCACGCGAGCTCTATGATCTGCGCACCGACCCCACCGAGCGAGACAATCTGCTGACCGGCACCGTAACGCCGGATTCCGAGGCTATCGCCAGCGAGATGGCCCTGCTGCTCAACGACTGGCGGGAGAAGATGAACGACGTCATCCCCTCCGATTTCGCTGGCTCCCGCATATCCGCCAGGTACACCGAAACGTATATGCACATAAATGGATTGACTCTTCCCAGTCGCTCCGCAATGGCGGCCGAACGCGGCGTCGAGGACAGCCTCGACACAATGCAATAGTTCGACTCACCACGAATTAAAAGCCAACTCTTCCGGCGGATATGCACCGCCATTTCAATGGGGTTAGGCTCACGCGCATGTCGGCTCCGCCTGCGTATCTGGTGCTCGCCTCACAGCGCAGTGGCAGCACACTGCTCGTCGAGTCGCTCCGCGCGACCGGCGTCGCCGGTGAGCCCGGCGAGTTCTTCCAATACCTACCGAAGACCAGCCAGTCACCGCAGCCACGCGAGTGGTTCACCGGCGTCGAGGATCAGTCGATCCTGCGCCTGCTCGACCCGTTGGACGAGGGAAAGCCCGACCTCGCGCCACCCGAGATCTGGCGTGACTACATCCGCACTGTGGGCCGCACCCCGAACGGCGTATGGGGCGGCAAGCTGATGTGGAATCAGACGCCGCTGCTGCTGCAGCGCGCCGAGGGTCTTCCAGACCGCTCAGGCACCGGTCTGCTGTCAGCGATCCGCGACGTCGTCGGGGCCGATCCCGTGCTGGTGCACGTATACCGGCCCGACGTGGTCTCCCAAGCGGTCTCGTTCTGGCGCGCGGTGCAAACCCGGGTGTGGCGAGGGCGGCCAGACCCAGTCCGCGATGCGCGTGCCGAGTACCACGCCGGCGCCATTGCACACGTCATCACGATGCTGCAGGCGCAGGAAGTGGGCTGGCGTAACTGGTTTGCCGAGGAGAACGTCGAGCCGATTGAGGTGCCCTACCCAGTGTTATGGCGCAACCTCACCGAGATCGTCGGCACCGTTCTCGAAGCGCTCGGCCTCGACCCCCGACTGGCACCGGAACCGGTGCTCGAACGCCAGGCCGACGGCCGCTCCGACGAATGGGTGGACCGCTACCGCGTCGACGCGCAACGAGAGGGACTACCGCTGTGACGACCGTGTCCGACGAGACCACGCACGTCGACGAGCTGCGCCTGCTGGAGGCGGAGGCAGTCCACATCATCCGCGAGGTCGTGGCAGAGTTGGCGCGCCCGGTGCTGCTGTTCTCCGCAGGCAAGGACTCGATAGTCCTGCTTCGCCTGGCGGAGAAGGCCTTTCGGCCCTTCCCCCTGCCCTTTCCCGTCCTTCACATCGACACCGGCCACAACTTTGACGAGGTCATCGAGTTTCGCGACCGCAGGCTCGGAGAACACGGACACCGGCTGATCGTCGGGTCTGTGCAGGAGTCGATCGACGCGGGCCGGGTCCCCGACCCCGGTCCTGACGCATCCCGCAACCGGCAGCAGACCCGCACCCTGCTGGATGCGCTGGAGGCAGGCGGGTTCGACGCGGCATTCGGCGGCGCCCGCCGCGACGAGGAGCGCGCCCGCGCCAAGGAACGCATTCTGAGCTTCCGCGACGAGTTCGGCCAATGGGATCCGCGCGCACAGCGGCCGGAACCGTGGTCGCTCTACAACGGGCGGATCCGCAAGGGCGAGCAGGTCCGAGTGTTCCCTCTGTCCAACTGGACCGAGCTGGACGTGTGGCGCTACATCGAACTGGAGAACCTCGAACTGCCGTCGATCTACTTCGCCCACGAGCGCGAGGTGCTCGAGCGTGACGGCATCCTGCTGGCGGTTTCGGAGTACGTCGCACCGCGGGACGGCGAGACGTCCGCCGTCGAGTGGGTCCGCTACCGCACTGTCGGTGACCTCACGATCACCGGCGCCGTCAGGTCCCACGCCACGGCTATCGCCGGTGTGATCGAGGAGATCTCGGCGGCAACGGTGTCCGAGCGTGGCGAGACCCGAGCCGACGACCGGACTTCAGTTGCGGCGATGGAGGACCGCAAGCGGGAGGGCTACTTCTGATGGGGCGAGCGAAGCGACGGGGAATCTGATGCCACCGACGAGGCAGTTACTCAGGATGGCCACCGCGGGGTCGGTGGACGACGGCAAGAGCACCCTGATCGGCCGGCTGATGCACGATACCGACAGCCTGCCTCTCGACCATCTCGATGCCGTCACTGACGAGGCCGGTGTCGCCGACCTGGCCGCGCTCTCCGACGGATTGCGCGCCGAGCGTGAACAGGGCATCACCATCGACGTCGCGTACCGGTTCTTCTCGACCGAGCATCGCAGCTACATCCTGGCCGACACCCCCGGCCACGAGCGGTACACGCGCAACATGTTCACCGGAGCCTCCAACGCACACGTCGCGGTGCTGCTAGTGGATGCCCGGTCCGGCGTGCTTCGTCAGACCCGCCGACACGCGCGCATCGCCAAACTCCTTGGCATCCAACACTTTGTGGCTGCCGTCAACAAGATCGACCTCGTCGAGTTCGACGCGGGCAGGTTCAGCGAGGTCGAGGTTGAGCTCGCCCAGATGGCCGCCCGCCTCGGCGGCGCGGAACTGTCGGTCATCCCCATCGCCGCCAAGCTCGGGGACAATGTGGTGCACCGCTCCGACAACACTCCCTGGTACACCGGACCGACACTGCTGGAGTATCTCGAGGGCATCGAACTGTCCGCGCCGCAGCCCGAAACGGCCAAGCTGCGCTTTCCCATCCAGTGGGTGTCCCGACCGGGCACAGACCAGCGCAGGCGCTACACCGGCCGGCTGGCGTCGGGAACCCTGAGTGTGGGCGACTCCGTGGTCTCTCTGCCCGCGGGTACCCGCTCCACCGTGACCGCCGTCGACACTCTCGATGACTCCCGCACGACAGCCGTTGCACCACTGTCCATCTCGATCGAACTGGCCGATGACATCGATGTGGGCCGCGGCGACGTGCTGGTAAGCGGCACCGACAACGCGACACTGCCGGTGCTAGCCCGCGAAATCGACGCGACCGTGTGCTGGTTCGCCGAGACCCCACTGCGCGCCGGTGATCGAATCGCACTGAAGCAGACCTCAAAGACGGTGCGCGCCACGGTGCAGGCCCTGCACACCCGGCTGGATCCCGAAACACTCGACGAGCTGGACAATCCAGTTGAGCTGTCGCTCAACGATATCGGCACGATCACGTTGCGCACCAGCTCCGTCGTGGTAGCCGACCCGTACACCGACAATCGTGACAGCGGCGCGTTCATCCTGATCGACGAGACATCCAACGACACCATCGGTGCGGGCACCATCGTGCAACCCCGCGAGGTAAAGCCGGGAGCCCAGACCCGCAATGACATTCGCTGGCACCCGTCGTCACTGGACCGTGACTACCGCTGGACGTCGACCGGCCAGCGCGGCGCCACCATCTGGTTCACTGGCCTTCCCGCATCGGGCAAGTCGACGGTGGCCGTCGCCGTGGAGCGCGCGCTGGTTGAGGCGGGAGAGGTCGCTTACCTGCTCGATGGTGACAACATCCGGCACGGACTGTCCGACGATCTCGGCTTCTCCGCCGGTGACCGCGCCGAGAACATCAGGCGGGTAGGACATCTAACGCGCTTGTTCGCCGACGCAGGCGTGGTCGCGCTGGCCTCACTGGTGTCGCCGCTGAAGTCGGACCGGGAGATCGCGCGCGCCCTCAACGACGCGGCGAAGCTGCCGTTCATCGAGGTACACATCTCGACGTCGGTGGCAGAGTGCGAGAAGCGCGATCCGAAGGGGCTCTACGCCCGGGCTCGGGCCGGCGAGCTGAAGGGGCTCACCGGCATCGACGGACCGTATGAGGCGCCCGAGAGTCCCGATCTGGTTCTCGACACCACAGGTGCCGATATCGATGACCTGGTGGCACAGGTGCTCAAGGTGCTGGAGGCCCGGCGTGGCAGCGCCTAGGAAGAACGCCTACCCGCCCACCCGGGCGACCACGAAGACACGGCGGAACGGGAAGAACGTGGTGCCGTCGGGACGCTGCGGATAGGCCGCGGCCAGCATCGGGGTGATCTCCCGCAGATACTGCTGCCACAGATCCTCGGGCAGCCGGCTCCGCACCTGGGTCAGCGCCGTGCCCATGATCCAGTCCAGAACCGGTGTCTGGCCGGTCAATTGATGGACATAGGTGGTCTCCCAGGCATCGACGGCGCAGCCCGCCTCGGTCAGGATGTCGGCGTAGCCCGTGGGTGTGTTCACCACCTTCTCATCGCGGAACGGCATGTCCCGCAAGGGCTCGGCGAACGGTTCGGTGCGCGCGAGCGCCTTGACGGCCTCGTGCGAGGGGGCATTGAAGTTCCCCGGCACCTGCATCGCGATCCACGACCCGGGCGCCAACTCCCCCGCCCACCGCACCATCAGGTCCGTGTGGCCGGGTACCCACTGCAGCGCCGCGTTCGACACGACCACGTCGGTGTCGGGTTGCGGTGACCACGTCTCGAGGTCACCGACGACGGCGTCCAGGCCCCGATCACGCGCAGCGGCCACCATCTCCGGTGAGGAGTCGACGGCCTCGATCGCGGCGTCGGGCCACCGCTTCGACAGGCTGAGCGTGAGGTTGCCCGGCCCGCACCCGAGGTCGACGACGCGGCGCGGGTTCGTCGCTCCAACCCGCGCCAGCAGGTCGAAGAACGGGCGTCCACGATCGTCTGCGAAGGCCAGGTACACGTCGGGATTCCACACCGTGACATTCTCTCTGATGATGGAAGCCTCAGACTCCGTACGTTCGATCTGGACATCGCTCGGGTTGCCCGGCATCGTCGACGTCCACACCCACTTCATGCCGAAACCGGTGATGGACAAGGTGTGGAAGTACTTCGACGACGTGGGACCGCTGGTCGGGCGGCCCTGGCCGATCACCTACCGCACCGACGAGGCCAACCGCCTGGCCACGCTGCGCGGCTTCGGCGTGCGGTCCTTCACATCCCTGGTCTATCCGCACAAACCGCAGATGGCGGCCTGGCTGAATCAGTGGGCCACCCAGTTCGCGGCGGACACCCCGGACTGCCTTTCCACCGCCACGCTGTTCCCAGAACCCGGCGTGAGCGGTTACGTCACCGACGCGATCGACCGTGGCACCCGTGTGTTCAAGGTCCACGTCCAGGTCGGGCAGTTCGACCCCAGCGATCCCCTGTTGGACGACGCCTGGGGCGTGATTGCCGACGCCGGCGTCCCCGTCGTCATCCACTGCGGTTCGGGGCCGGCCCCCGGCGATCACACCGGGCCCGGGCCCATCCTGGCGTTGCTCGCGCGCCACCCGCGGCTGCGGCTGATCGTGGCGCACATGGGCATGCCCGAGTACACCGACTTCCTCGATATCTGCGACAGGTATGACGGCGTGCACCTCGACACCACCATGGCGTTCACCCCGTTCGTCGAGGAGAACATGCCCTTCCCCGCCGACGCATATCCACGGCTGCGCGACCTGGGCGATCGCATTCTGTTCGGTAGCGACTTCCCCAACATCCCGTACGGCTACGCCGACGCGCTCACCGCGGTGACCCGGCTGGACCATTTCGACGATGACTGGCGACGCGGCGTGCTGTACGACAACGGCGCCCGATTGTTCGACCTCGACCGCCAGGACAGTTTGCCGGGATAGCATCACGTGTGGCCAGTGTCGCCCCGATCGATCCGCCGATTCCGGTTCCCGATGTCGAGGGCGCCGACGCCTCGGCCCGCGGCTTACCGCGTCGGGACGACCTGAGCTGGCATCAGAAGCTCATCGTCGACTCCTCGGCCGTCGCCGACCTGGGCCTGCGCACGGCCATCGCGTCGGTGATCGGTGCTGCCATGTTGCCGCGCGTCGCGGCGGCGACACTGCGCCCGTCGCAGACCAGAGCCGAACACGACGCACTCGAGTTCTACGCCGAACTCGGTGCGGCGCGCGATCCCGTCACGTCGTTTCCTGCGCCAACCGAGATGCCGCGCGTCTCGACGCGCGCGGCGAACCCGTTCGCCGAGTGGATCGCACACGGGCGGGTGGAGAACATCCGCTTCACGAGTAGCCATCGGGCGATCAACCCAGCCCTGAGAGAGCGGCGCAGCGCCTACACGCGTAACAACGTCGTCCACGCACAGCACTGGCTCCACGACGACGGTCCTCGTCCCACGCTGTGTCTGATCCACGGTTTCATGGGATCGGCATATCTGTTCAACGGGTTGTTCTTCTCGCTGCCGTGGTTCTACCGGTCGGGTTACGACGTGCTGCTCTACACGCTGCCCTTCCACGGTCAGCGTGCCGAGAAGCACTCCCCCTTCAGCGGTTACGGCTACTTCGCCGACGGCCTGGGCGGCTTCGCCGAGGCGATGTCGCAGGCCGTGCACGACTTCCGCTCGGTGCTGGACTATCTCGAGCACACCGGTGTGGACCGAATCGCCCTGACGGGAATGTCCTTGGGCGGCTACACCTCGGCACTCATCGCAAGCGTCGATGACCGGGTTCAGGCCGTCATCCCCAACGTGCCGGTGGTGACGCCGGACGCCGCGTTCGACGACTGGTTCCCGGCGAGCCTGCTGGTCAAGCTTGGCAACCGAATGGCGGGAACCGACAGCGACCTGATGTCGGCCGCGTCGGCCTACCACTCACCGCTGAACTACCCCCCCGCTGGTGCCGAGGGATCGCCGTCTCATCATCACCGGCCTCGGTGATCGTCTCGCACCGCCCGAGCAAGCCGAAATGCTCTGGGAACACTGGGATCGCTGCGCGTTTCACTGGTTCCCCGGCAATCACATCCTGCACGTCAGCCAGCCCGACTACCTGCGCAGGATGACCCGCTTCATGCGGGGGTTCATGTTCGGCTAGGCGTGGCCCCGCTACAACCGCGCGTGCGCGCCCACCGTCGAACCGTCCGAACCGACCGGCCACGTCACCTGATCGAGTGCATCGGCGCGCAACGGGGCAGCGGCGATGTCGAGGCGATCGACCGACCGCGGGTCCAGTGCGCTCAGAAGCGGCTTGTGGCGGCCGTTCTGAGACTTCAGTCCCGTGACCGGCGGGCCCGAGGGGGCTTCGGCGGTGCGGAACGCGGCCACTGCGACGACGCGAGGATTCGCTGCGGTGCCAGTGAACTCGAGGGCCGTCCAGATCTCTCCCTGGTCCTGTGACCACACCTCGACCAGGCGCTCCGACAGTCCCGCGTCGGCGGGTATGGCGTAGGCGGCCAGATACCCCTGCTCGTCGCGCATTCCGCGCCACGTCTCCTTGGCCTTCGGCGTCCACGGCGCATTGGCGGTGTCGACGATCGTCGCGTCGAGTCCGAGTTCACGGAGATGATCCGCCAGCCGCCGCCCGACGACCTCGGCGGTGTCATACAGCGGCAGCTGCGGTGAGCGCGCCTGCAGCGCGGCAAGGTTGTCGGTGGCCGCCAGCGTCACGCTGATCCAGGTGCGCCGCGTGCCTGCGCCGTCCAGGTTGGTGAGACGGACCTTGGCACTGCGGATTCCGTATCGCTCGACGTAGCCGGCGACCGCCGCCAGCGGCGCCGTGACTCCCGCGGGCGCCTTGACCGACAGCAGCATCGCCACCTCATCGGATGGCGTCCGCGCGGACCTGCCGTGGTTGCGGCGCCACACCGCCAGCCTCCGCCCGAGCATCGTGGTGAGGAACTCTCCACGCCACCAGGCGAACACGACGAGCACGACGACAACCGCGACGCCGAGTACCCAGCGCTCGAAGGTTGTCTGGAAGGGGTAGGACATCGCGGCCGAGATGATGGCCAACAGTGCCAGGGTGATTCGGGCCGTCATCGGGCCTCCCTCCGATCTGCGGCCTCAGCCGTGTTGTCCTTGCGACGTTGCGTGGCATAGGCCGCGGTGGCCACGGCGACCAGCATGAGGACGCCGGTGCCGATGAACGCAATCGTGCGGGGGGTGGTGTCAGTGACGCTGGGTTCTGCCGGCGCGGCCACAGGTGTGGCTGGTGTCTGTGCGGCGGCACCCAACTCGGCGACGTCCCACGTCAGAGCGGCCACCGGATCCACGAGACCGGCGCCGACCAGGTTCGACGGTGACCGGGCCGCACCATGTGAACTCGCGGTGATCCGATGGACCACCTCGGCAGCACTGAGCTCGGGGAATCTGCTGCGGACCAGCGCGGCGATCCCGGAGACATACGCCGAGGCGTAACTGCTTCCGCTGATGCCGAACAGCTGGCCCTGATCGTTGGGCAGCGCGTTGGCCAGTCCGCCACCATCGGCGTTGCTCACCGAGGAGACGTTCTCGCCCGGCGCCGCGACGCCAACCCACGGGCCCGCGGTAGTGAACGCCGACGGTTGACCGTCGGGGGTCAACGAGCCGACGGACAGCACGTACGGCTGCCACCACGACGGTATCGACACCGACGTCACACTCGACCAGTTGCGGGGGTCTTCGGGGCGCGCGAGATCCGACAGCGGGTTGGACGGGCAGTCCGACCCGGCGTTCAGACCGGTGCGGTTGTTACCCGCCGCGGCCACGATGACGACGTCCTTGTCGACCGACGCATAGCGCAGCGCCGCACCGAGTTCCGCCTGGTCGACCATCTTGTCGGCCGGCAGGCATGTCACGGCGGAGATGTTGATGACCCGGGCGCCCAGATCTGCCGCGCGCACGACGGCGCGGGCCAGCGTTGCGATGTCCAGCGCCGCCCGGGCTGCGACTGGGTCCTCGCCAGGATTGCGCGGGGCGAACCGGGCCGAGGTCTGGCGGATCGAGATGAGGCGGGCCGCGGGTGCGACACCGGAGAACCCATCCTCACCCGGCTGGCCGGCGATGAGACCCGCGACCAGCGTGCCGTGGCCGTCACAGTCGGTGAGGCCGTCGGTGCTCTCGACGTAGTCACCGCCTGCCTCAACGTTGGGCAGCCGAGGTCCGGGCCGTACGCCCGTGTCGATCACCGCGACCGTCTGGCCCTCGCCGCGGCTGTAACCCCAGGCGCCGCTCAGGTTCAGCAGCGACGTGTTCGGGTTCACCGCACCGGGGTTCGTACCGGGGAACACGCCGGCGGTGATGCAGTCGCCGCGCTGCGTCATCGGCGCAGCCGGTCCCGCCGTCCCTGGTGGCGGCGCCACGTCGGGGGGAACCGTCGGTGGCGTGATGGCCCCTGCCGCAGGACAACTCGTCACCGCGACGGCAACAGACACCGCCAGCGCCGAGATGCCGGTACGCAGTCGCGTGCGAGTCACCGATTCAGCACCCAGGCGAACAGACCGACGAGGTAGGCCAGGACGGGGATCAGCGAGGCGTCCAGAGCCGAGGCCAGGAAGCCGGTGAGCCGTCGCATCGGCAGCGAGTAGGTGTCCGGCGACGCGACGACCGGATTCAGCGCGGCGATCGCCCACCCCACGGCCAGGATCGCCAGCGCGATCAATGCCCACCACGCGGCCGTGTAGCGCTCGTCGAGCAGGAACACCACGACCAGTCCCACGGTGACCAGGTAGGGCTGGCTGAGCAGCCACGCCTTGCACGGGGCGGAGTCCCACACCCTGGCCCGCAGTGCGGTACCGAGCGCGGCGGCGCCGAGCACGTACCACGCCCACGGCGAAACACCCTGGGGGACGACCAGTGTCAGCGAACCGGCCACGGACAGCAGGACGCCAGCGGCGATGAATCCGGTCTGGTGTGAGTCGCTGACGCGGACGCGTCGCGGCAGGTCCTCGAGAAGCCGCTGCGAGGGGGCCGACGGCGCGGGGTCACCCGGTGCGGGAAGGACGGGTGCCGGGAAGCGGGCCCACAGCGCGGACAGCGAGGCGGCCTGCACGGTGACGATCAGGGCCAGCACGATCAGGATCGCGGCGATCGCCACGGAGTTCAGGCCCCAGATGGCGGCAGCGCCCGCGGTCAGGACCGCGGCCCCACCAACGGCGACGACGGCGGTGAACAGCGCGATCGCCCGCTCCCCGATGGTGATGCTGATGATGGACCACGCCGTGACGCCCGCGGCTGCGAGCAGGATCTGCGCAGCCCCGAACTCTCCCGGCACGGCGAGCGCGAAGGCCGCCGCAACCGGCACGAGGGCGCTCACCGACAGCGCCGTCGCGAGGCGCGGTGAACGAGAGCGGGTCACGAGCGCACCCAGCACCGTCAATGCGGCGAGACCGCTGACAGTGAACAGGCCGGCGTACTCACCGGTGACAACCCGATGCACGCTGGCCACGGCCGTGGCCAGCAGGATCACACCGATCACCGCGATGGCAGCGGCCCGCTCGATGTGCGCAGCACCCCATGGCCTCTCGCGCGCCGCGGAGAAGATCACCGCGGCGTCGGCGATGTCCTCGACGATGCGCGGCGCGGGGGTTCCGACGGGCACGGGCTGCAGTGCGAGCAGATCACCGTCGACGACGCCCACGGTGTCCAGGGTGGCGTCGAGGCTGAACGACGCACCGCCGACCGGCGCCAGCGACAGCACGACGGGCGTGCCGCTGTCGTCGTCGTTGACCTCGGCCTGGTGCGCCATGCGACGCACCGCGGGCAGGATCTCGCGCAGCGGCAGCTCGGTCGGCAGGGCCATATCGGTGATGCGGCCGCCGCTCTCGCCGGTGGCAAGCACCGCGACGCGGACGATCGGCATCACCGACGATCCGGAGGGGGCGGTCACGCCCGGTGTGATGGTGTCGGACATTGCTGATCTTCCGTTCTCTGGTCGAAGTCTCTAATGAGGTGGGCCTCGGGGAACCACTCCCCGTCCGGCAGCGTCGCGGTGAGTCGCTCGACGGCGGCGGCGATGGCCAGCGGGGTGCCCGACGCGAATGTCGACACCCATTCGCCGTCGAATGCCTTTGTGGGGCTCACGACTACGCGCCCCGCGGAGGTGTCGACGACGCTGACGCCGACGTCGGTGCTGACCCGATGACCGTCGCGGTGGTCACCGGCCACGATCTCCACGTAGGTCCGGTCGGGCGCATACGCCGCCTCCACCACGTGCCGTGCCCCGGGCGGGATGCCCAGGAACTCGACGACGTCGGCCAGCGCGGCGCCGTCGCGCAACTGCGCGTCCGCCTTGGCACCGATCCGGACCGGGATGGTGAACTGGTCGAACTGGGCCGGCGAACGTCCGGACAGGCCGGCGGTCAGGACCGGCACCAGTGCCTCGGGGTGGTCGACGTCGAGTTCGGTGAACGTCACCAGCTGACCGTTGCGCAGCGCCACCACCGTGCGGCCGTCACGCCGAGCGACCAAGCCGCGCAGCACGTCTCCGCGCGCGGACACAAATCGCAGCTCGAGCCAGCGCCGCGCACGGCATGCCGTCGTGACCCACCGGGCGACCGGCGGGATGACGCCGTCGCCGACCAGCACACCCAGCTCGCTCAGCTCGGCACGGCGATCCGCTTCGAACACTGCGCGCTCGGACGGGTCGGCATACGGCGGCGTGATGGCAAGCACCCACGGAAAGCTCCCGGCACCAACCGATTCCGCGATGAACCAGGCCTGCTCGACGGTCAGCTCGACCGCGTTAACGCCCACTGCTCATCAGGCGCCGACCCACTTGGCGCCCTGGGCCGCGTCACGTGCGCTCATCGACATGGTGTTCATCTCGTGGGTGCTGGCCATCGCCCGGTAGGCACGGACCAGTTCCTCGAGCGAGGTGTTCCACTGGGCCTGCCATGCCTGGTAGGACATCCCGGTGTCACCCTGCCAGCCCGCGGACAGTGCCGCCTGCTCGCTCGCGACATCGGCTCCCACAGCGTGCAGCGCACCCGAGTAGGAGTTCATCTCGGCGGACAGTGCCATCATCGCCGGGTAGTTGTACATGATCTGAGACATCAGATATTCCCTTCAGCTCTGCTCGGCGGTTCAGATGGCGGTGTAGCTGCTGGACGCGGCGGCATCCTCGGCGACGTAGGTGGAGGCGGCGTCACCAATGTTGGCCTGCGCGACGTCGAGCAGCGCGTTCACGCGTGCCGACACCTCGATGAAGCGTGCGTGCGCGGCCTGGAACGCGGCTGCCGACTCACCCATGTGGAAGGCCTGCGACGCCTGGGCCGCCTGCTCGGCCTGGGCGATGGTGCTGCGCATCAGACCGGCCTTCGCGGCGAACGCGCCCTCCGAGGCGATGAGTTGGGGGATGTGAGCATCAAGGAGGCTCATGCTGGTTCCTTTCGGATCGTGGATTGTGTTTCAGGTGACGTGCAGTTGCGTTGTGGCCCTGTTGTGTTCAGATGCGCGGTTGTGTTCAGCTGCGTGATCCCCCCTTCGGATCCCAGTTGCCCGGAAGCATCGGGTCGACCGGGCCGCCGCCATAGGGGTCCTCGGGCAGCTGGGTCAGACCCGCGGCCGCCGACTGGTCGGCGTCCTGCGTACCGAGAGTGCCCCCGAACCCCATCGCCCCCGCACCGCGCGATGACGCGGACACACGCGGTTCGGGCCGGGGTGCGGGCTCCGGCGCATCGGGTTCGGGTTCATAGTCCATGTACGCATCGGCGTAACCGCGCTCCTTCACCGAGGCCCCACGCTTGCGGCGTGCCTTGCGCTTTGCCAACGACGACGCCGCGGCGGCCGCGACAGCCGACGCCGCTATGTCCGAGGCCGGCGCCTTCGCACCGGTGCCCTCACGAAGCGTCGGCGAGGCACCGGGTCCGGGGTCCCCACCGGGAACGATGTAGGGCACCGCAGGTGCCGCGGCGGCCACCGCAGATCCCACACCGGGGGCGGTGCCGCCGGCCACCGAGGTCACCGAGGTCGGCGCCGGGCCAGGCACGGTCGGCGCAACCGGCGCCACCGGCATCTGGCTCTGCACATCGACTCTCGGTGCCGGCGCCTGCGCGGGGACGGCGGCCTCGGCGGGGACGTACGGCGGGAAGTTCAGCAGATCCATGATCTGCCGCAGGTAGGGCACCGCGATACCCAGGCCTATCGCCAACAGGGGCTGCAGTAGAAGTTGCGGGTAGGTCGATAGCGCGCCCACCCACGAAATCGCCTGGTAGGCGAGAGCCAACAGGAACGGCCCGTACTGGACGAGCGTCGGTCCCGGGTTGGTGAGCAGCCCGGTGATCAGGTTGACGGTGTTGCCGATCGGATCCTGGAAGAACTCGATAATCGGCTGCATCAGCGAGTTGGTGAAGTCGGTGTAGGTCTGAAGGATCTGCTGGATGAACTTCAGCAGCTGCGAGAGGATGTCCGAGTTGTTCAGCGCGGCACCGGCATCTCCTCCCTGCGCCTGCGCCATGACCTGCTGGGCGCTGGCCGCTGACGAGCCGGCCTCACCGACCCCTGGGGCCAGCAGCATGGGGGCGGGCGCCATCGTCGGCGTCGCGGCCACCGATGCCCCCGCCACGGCCTGATAGGTGGCCATGGTGGTGGCCGCCTGAATCCACATCCGCACGTAGTCGGCTTCATTCAACGCGATCGGAATCGTGTTGAGGCCAAGGAAGTTGGTGGCCAGCAGCACCCCGTGCGTGGCGTGGTTGAGCGCCAACTCCGGCAGCGTCGGCATCATGGCCAGGGCCGTCGTGTAGGAGGCGGCCGCGGTCTCGTGCTGCACCGCGGCGGCCGCACTGTTGGCACTGGCCTGGGCCAGCCACGCCAGATAGGGCGCGTGGGACGCGATGTACTGCTCGGCGCTGGGTCCCTCCCAGGCGCCGGACTGCACCCCCGCCAGCAACGCGGTCAGTTCGGCTGCCGCCGTGGAGTACTCGACGCTAAGGGCCTGCCATGCCCCCGCGGCAGCGAGCAACGGCCCGGGGCCGGGGCCGCTGCTGAGCAGCCCCGAATGCACCTCGGGCGGTAGCGCCATCCAGACGGGGGCGGTCATGATCGGTCAGCTACCTGCGATGAGGTAGGACGAGGCAGCCATGGCATCACCCGTCGCGTAACTCGTGCCGGACTCGCCGACGCCGATACCCGCGCGGCCGAGTTCTTCCGCGCCCTGGGCCGCGATGGCGTTGTGCGCACTGCCGTGGGCGCTGAACGCCGCGGCCGTCTGCAGCGAGACCGGGTCCGCCGCGGGTGGCAGCACCGCGGAGATCAGGGGTGCCGCCGCCGCGTGCGCGGCGGCGAGCTTTGCCGTCAGCGCCTCCACCTGGGCACTTGCCGCGGTGAGACCTTCGGGAACCACGCGCAGAGTCATCAGCTGAACTCCCTTCCTCGGTTAGTGGGTGCCGCCTCGTTGGCGAACGGATTCACCAGTTGAACGAACGTTGCGTCGTCACCATCGTCGAGCAGAATCCCGCGTCCTGCCGGCAGACGACCGAATCGGTGCCCTCGGATCTTCCCGCTGTCCTGCGGGCTGCCCGACAGCATGACCGTTGTCGCCTGCAGTTCGTTGAGCCTTCTCAGCAAAGGTGCCGTCATGATGGCGTGAGCAGAACCCGTGGCGCGAGCGGTGACGATGACGCGCAATCCGAGTTCAGCGGCTTGAGACAGCAGACCGATGAGGCCCGTCCACGGACGCTGTCCCACATAGGGACCGCTGACCGCTGGCGCGTCGGGGATCTGATCGAGATCGTCGATGATCAGGTAATGCGTGTGCCCCTCATACGTCCAGCCGCTGAGTTGCGCCGCAGTGAGTCCGCCCGGCGGCCGACGCTTCTCGAGCAGTGCGGCCAGCCCCAGCATCGCAGGTGTGACGCGGTCGATGTTGGGCGTGTACTCGTTGTCGGGGAACAACGGTTCGTCGACGAGGTGCAGTCTGCGGTCGATCACCGTGAACGCGACGCGGTCCGGGCTGGAGTTCACCCGGATGGTCCGAATCAGGTGACGCAGCAGCGTCGTCTTGCCGGACTTGGAGTCGCCGAACACCATCAGCAACGGGTTCTCCGCGAAGTCGACCGACACCGGCGCCAGGTCCTGCTCGCGCTGGCCGATGACGATCCGCTCCGGCGGCGAGTACAGCGGCCCGAGAGTCTCCGGCGCGAGATCCGCGGGTAGCAGCCGCACCCGCGGTGCGGACAGGCCCGGGTAGCGCGAGTTGACCATTCCGATGGTCTCCAGCGCAGGCTTGGCGAACAGGAAGTGCTCGGCGGCCATGGTGAGGCCCCGGCCCGGCTGGTCGGCAGGCACGCCGTCGGCCGCTCGGCGCAGGGCCCCGACGACACGGACGTTGCTGTCCTGGGAGTCCGACAGCTTGAGCTCGAGCCGCAACCCAAGGCCGTCACGCATGGCCAGCGGGACCTCGAGCCAGTTGGGCGTGGTGATGACGACGTGGATGCCGTACGACAGGCCCGTGTTGGCCAGCTCGGTGACCCTGGCCAACAACGGATTACGCGTGTTGAAGGTGTCGGTGTTGTCCCTGCTGAACGCGTACAGGTTGTCGATGACGAGGAACACCTCGCCGTAGCCGTCGCCGTCATTGCCGTTGCCGGCCCCAGCCCCATTGCCATTGACGGCACGGGCCTGGCGGGCGCGGAGCAGCTGTTCCAGCTCGCCGAACGTCCTGCGGATGCGCTCGGGTTCCAGCGGTGAGGCCACGCTTCCGACATGCGCCAGATCGGCCATCTCACGAAGCTGACCGCCGCCGTAGTCCAGGCAGTAGAACGTCACGTCACGCGGCGAGTGCAGCGCGGCCGCCGACAGGATGAACGTCTGCAGCGCGGTGGTCTTGCCCGATTTGGGTCCACCGTGGATCAGCACATTGGCGCCCGCCGACGTGGCGTCGAACACCAGTGGGTCACGGCGCATCTGGAACGGCCGGTCGATCTCACCGAGCGGCCAGCGCCACTCACGTTCCGGCACACCGGCGCGGTGCAGCAGTTCGGTGAGCGCGATGGGCTCATCGAGCGGCGGCAGCCACAGTGGCGGCGCCTTGGGGCCGTAGTGCGCCAGCTGATCGCCGACGGTCGCGACGAGCTTGCGCGGCGGCAATGCGTCGTGGTCTCCGCCACCGGTGACCACGATCGTGTCGGGGGCGGCCTCGGCATGGCCGGCGGTGAACGGCTGCGGTGTCGGAACAGCGGACACCACAACGGATGTGGGGGTGCGCGGCGGATCGTAGATGCCGTCGACGTAGGTGCTGCGGAACTTCTGCGGCATGGCGCCCGGCGTCGGCACCAGGAAACCCTCGCCCTTGTGATCCGGCCCGGATTCAAGGTGGAAGGCGTCCTCCACACCGATGATCTGGCGGCTGATACTGGGGCTGGCCACCTTCAGACCGATCCGGTAGGAGGTGTTCTTGTCGATGTCCTTGATCCGCCCGACATCCAGCGTCTGGGACGCGAACAGGATGTGGATGCGGAACGAACGCCCCTTGCGCGCAACGTAGTCGAACAGCTCGGCGTACTCGGGGTGGTCGGCCAGCATGAGCGAGAACTCGTCGGCCACCACCAGCAGCGTCGGCATCGGCGGCAGGTCATGCCCCGCGTCGATCGCGGCCTCGTACTCCAGCACGGAGTTGAAGGCGCTGCCCTGCACCCGTCGGCCGGCCTCCATCAGGATCTGCTCGCGGCGAGCCACCTCACCACGAAGCGTGTCGGCGAACCGGTCGGCCAGGGACTTCTTCTCGGCCATGTTGGAGATCACGGCGACGACCTGCGGGAAGTTGCGGAAGATGTCCGCGCCCGCCTCGCCCTTGAAGTCGGCGTAGATGACGATCAGGCGTTCCGCCGAGTGAGTGGTCAACAGCGCCAACAGAATCGACATCAACGTCTGCGACTTGCCCGAGCCGGTCATACCGATCATCAGGCCGTGCGGACCCATACCGCCCTCGGCCTCGTCCTTCAGGTCGAAGATCAGCGGTTCACCCGAGGGCGTGACACCGATCGGCACCCGCAGCTCATCGTGCCTGCTGCGCGGCGCCCACAGGTCAGCCACGTCCAGCGCTGCGGCATCAGGGATCCCGAGCAATGTGGTGAATGTCGCGAGGCCCGCGCTATTACTCCTGGCGTGGCGGGGGTTGGAGTCCCACCGAGACAGCCGGCGCGCGAAATGCTGTGCGTCAGCCGTGCCGAGCTGATCGGCGGCTTCGACGTAGGTCTGCCATCCGTCGGACTGCCAGCGCTCGATGCGTCCACCGCTGACCCGCAGGATGGGACGCTCGGGGTCCGCGTACTGCTCGCGGTGCGGCTCCTCGGTGGTCCTGTGCACGATGGTGACACCGGCCAGACCCGACCTGGGCACCAGAATCTCAGGGTCGGCATCCGGGTCGTCAACGATGATCAGCAGGTGCTTGTTGGCCGAGGCCGCGTCGTCGGACCCAAAGGTCTCGCGGTCGTCCAGTGCGGGCGCCAGCACATCGTTCAGTCGGGTGACGCTGGCGGCCAGGTAACGGGCCGGGCCGACGCCGTCGACCTGTCCAGGGACATCGTTATGCGGCAACCACTTCAACCATGACCAGGCATCGTCCTCGAGATCGGGGGTCGCCAGCGCGACGCCGAGCACGGCAGGATCGTGCCATGCGGCCGCCTGCGCGACCCACGCCCGTAGCGCGCCGCGAACCTCGTCGGCGTCACCGAGCACGGTGATCCGGGAGACCTTGGGCAGTTCGATGCCGGTGGGGACGGCTCGGACGGTGCGCTGCACCTCGAGAAGGCTGCGTAATGCGGTGTGCGACACCGGCTCCAGGTCGATCTCGTCGGCAGCGTCCTTCACCCGCATCGTCGCGCTCAGCGGCGCGTCGTGCAGGCCGGCGCGCAGCACCAGGAAGTCGGGGTCGTGGGGATCGCGTTCCCACTGCCGCCGGGTTCCGGGCACCTCGGCCAGCAGTGCGGGGTCGGGGTGCGACCACTCGAGTGCGGCCCGCTGTTCGGCTGCGTGTGCGCGCACGTTGTCCCGCACCACCGTGAGGTAGCGCAGGTAGTCGGCGCGCTCGGCGTCGACCTCCTCGGTCCGCACCTTGCCGTCGGTGCCGCGGTACATCGCGGTGGCAGCGAGCAGCAGCACGAACGGGAAGAACAGCATCGTCGGCGAGATGAGGCGCATACCCGTCGCGAAGAGCGCGACGATCATGCCAACGATGAGGATGACAATCAGGTACGGCAGCACGCGCCGGAGCAGCGACGGGGGAATCACCCGCGGCAGTTCCGGAGGTGGCTCGATGGCAATGGTGCCCTTGCGGGTGGCCGGCACCGGAATGCGGCGGCGGGCCTCGAAGATCAGCCTACTCATGCGCGATACCGCTCCGCTTCTCGCTTGGTCACGGCGCCTCTCTCAAAACTGCGGGACGGGGATCGGGGGCCAGTCCGTCGTGCGCGAGCAGCGCGTCACCACGTGACAGCGTCGGCCCTGCGGCGAACTGGCTCAGCATCGCCCACGGGATGGGCAGGGCTGGCGGTGTGAGACCAAGTGCGGCAACGGTGTTCTGATCGCCGTCCTGGTCGATGCCATAGCGCACGCCGGTGTCGCTGACCCAGAACAGCGATCCCGCCGCCGGGGACGCGGGCTGCTGACGCACATCCTGGCCAACGGTCTGCACCAGGAACCCGGTGCCCGGCGCCAGGATCACGCGGTTGGCGGTCACACCGGCGCCGCCGCCGACGAGTTGCACGGCACGCAGGCCGTCGGCGACCGGAAGTGCTGCGCCCGAGAGCAGTTGCAGCGTGCCACCGGTGGCGTCGACGGGATGGGACCAGTGCGCGCAGGTCAGCGGAGCGGACCCGGCGTCGACGATGGTGATCGGCTCACTCGGGAACGCGTCGACGTCGATGGCCTGGGCCACCGGCAGGCGTGCCACGTCATCGGCGCCGATCTGCGGCGCCTGGCTCAGCCCAAACGAGTTGGTGTTGCGCAGGATTGCGGCCACCACCGGGGAGACGGGCTGAAGGCCGTCCATCAGGACTGCATAGTGCCGCAGCGTGTTATCGGTGTCGAACGCCGTGACAACCGATCCCACCGGCGCGGACACCGGCAGATCGAAGGCCGGCTGCTCGCCCGCACCGACGATGACCGGAGGCGTGAGCGCGGGACCCTCGGGCACCGCGTTGAACAGACCGGGTGCGACGGCACGCGGTTGCGGCAGTTCGGAGTTCAGCCCCAGCGCGCCGGTGACGGCGCGGTCGTTGAGGTCGACCAGGCTGCGTCGTCCGTCCCACAGCAGCCAGGTGCCCGCGTCATTGCGGACCAGCACGGCGCCGGAGTCAGGAAGCACCGATGCGCGTTCGCCACCAGTCTCGACCGGGCCCGCGATGACCGTGACACCGGCAGACGCGCCGGACGCGGCGTCACACACCGTCCAGTCGGCGTTACGAGCGCTGTTCTGCACCATGCGTTCCGGTGCCCCGGGGATGCCCACCAGGTTCCCGCGGGCGAACTTGTCCAGCTCGCTGCTCTTCACGGTGGTCGGGTTCTCGGCGCGGTTGGCGATCAGGCGCGCAGAGGTCAGGTTCAGCACGGGGTGCAGCTGCTCACCGAGACGCACGTAGAGCGCCGAGGTCTCGCGGTCGGCGAGGATGGCGCTGTCGCCTGCCACGCCCGCGGGCCGGATCAGCGAGAAGATGAAGCATCCGATCACACCGGTGATGAGCACCAGTGCGCCGACGAGCACCGAGCGCGACTGGGTGCGCAACGGGTCGACGAGCATGCGGGTGTCGTGCAGGGCGACCCCAGATGCGATGCGCCGCATGATGAATCGCCAGCCCGACACCTGATGCCGCGTGACGAAGCCGCGTCGGTACTCCACCCGCTCGGGGTTGTCGTTGGCCGGTGTGCGGGATGTGAACGTCCGGCGGTCCGGATTCTCCGGGGTGCTCATTCGGGCACCGCCAGGCCAAGGCCGCGCAGCAGCGGAATGGCGGAGTTGTTCACGTCCTGGTCGATGATCGTCATCAACTCGTCGTCGGTGAACTCTTCGACGTCGGAGTGATCGAGCCGGTACTCACGCTCCTCCTCGGAGCGTTCGACGAGGTTACGAACGAAACGGCCGTTGCCCGCGATGTCCAGGCTGCGCCGGGCCACCCCGGCTGCGTCCGGCGTGGTCGCCGTCGCGAGATGGCCGAACAGGCTCTCCATGTGTGTCAGTGCTGCCTTCTCGAAGACGCTGTCGCGCTTCTCGGCCATCCTCATCGCGATCTCGACCAGTTCATGCGACGAGTAGGACGGGAAGTCGATACTGCGGGTGAAGCGGGACCGCAGGCCTTCGTTGGTGTCGAGGAAGTTGTCGAGGTCGGCGCGGTAACCGGCCACGATGACGACCAGCCGGTTGCGGTCGTTCTCCATGCGTGCCAGGAGTGTGTCGATGGCAACCAGGCCGAAGTCGTTCTTGGCTCCGGTGGACACCAGGGCGTAGGCCTCGTCGAGGAACAGCACGCCGTCCAGTGCGCTGTCGATGATGGCGTTGGTCTTGGCCTCGGTCTCGCCGATGTGCTGGCCGATGAGGTCGGCACGGTGGACCTCGCGGACGGTCTCCTTCTTGAGGATGCCCAGGCCGCAGTAGATCTTCGCGACGACGCGCGCGATGGTGGTCTTGCCGGTTCCCGGTGGGCCGGCGAACACCAGGTGGTTGGTCCGCTGCGCGACGGTCAGGCCGCGTTCCTGGCGGCGGATGGCCATCGCCACTGAGGACTTCAGCCTGGCCACCTGGTACTTGACCTCTTCGAGGCCGATGAACTCCGCGAGTTCGGCCTCGGCCTCGATCAGCAGGTGGGCCTTGCGCTCCTTGGCGCCGGGATCGACGAAATCGGTCTCGCCCGGCTCGGTCTCGGGATCCCACGGGTCGGTGCGCGCATCGATGCGGGCGGCGGTGGTGGGCACGATGCCGTAGGACGTGTCCAACAGGGCCTGCTCGACCTGCTCGTGCTCGGGGTTTGCGGCGTAGAGCTCGGCCAGGGTGTCGGTGGCGTCGAGATCCTCGCCCTGCGCGCGCAGGCACAGAGCCTTGGCCAGTGTGCCGTCAACGACGGCGACCTTGACCGGCCCGGTGGACTCCTCCAGGTAGGACAGCGCGGGAGCGAACATGCCAAGCCGGGCCAGCGCGGTACCCAGCGCGATACGCGCAGCGTGGGCGTAGGTCTCGTCGAGCTTCGGGTCGTTGACCACCGGGGTCAGTAGCCGCACGACGTCCTGCCACCGCTCGGTGCGGTAACACATCGCGACCCGCACCCACCGGGCGTTGAGCCAGCTGGGCCGACGGCCGATCAGCTGCTCGACCAGGAGGTCGGCCTCGGCGTGGTCTCCGGCGGCGGACAGCGTTGCCGCGTAGGACAGCTGGAAGTCGTCGGACGTGGTGGCGCGGAACTGCAGATAGAGCCCTGTGTCGTAGTCGAATCCGAGGTCGCCCGGCGCCATCTCGAGTTGGCGTTGCAGCATGCCGGCGGTGCCGACCGTGCGCCACACCGACTCGATGACACGGGCACTGGTGTCACCTGCGGCCGCAAGACCGGTCCAGGCGTCGCAGTGCTCGTGTGCGATGCGGGTCAACTCGACGAACCCGGTGTGTGCCGCCGCGATATCGGCGGGTCGCCGACGTTCGTGAACGGTCAGACCGAGTGCCAGACAACCCGTGGCGAATCGACTCAGAACTTCGCGGTCTATCCGCGCTCCCGCAAGAGTGTCACTACCCATATGCCTCACGGAAGCAACACGCCCCCGACATCTCCTTATGTATGCCTAAGCTAACCCCGCGAAGTTAGCATTGCATAACTTAACTGTCGAGATGCACGGTCCTCTTTGCTCAGGTGACCCAGCTCACCGCTTCGTCGCGCGCACCAGACTGATCGAGCCCGCCATCGGGCCTGCCTCCTGATCATCCAGCGGGATGGGGCGGCCGACTTCTTCGAGATAGGCAGGTAGGGGCGTCGCTTCGGCGGTCCAGCCGCGGTCGCCGAACCACCGCTCAGCGGGGGCGTGCTGCTCGTTGTAGACCAGGGTGAAGAACGTCCCCTCCGCACCGCCGTCGCGTTCCTCAGCCTGCTTTGCTGCGAATATCTCAGCAGGCATCGGGGCACCCTCCTCCACGGCAACCCAGCTGCCCGAATCGGCCAGTTCGTCAATTCCGCTGAACAGTTGCTCCTGCGCCTTGGCGGGCAGGTAGATGAGCAACCCCTCCGCGATCCAGGCCGACGGCCGGGACGGGTCGAAGCCGGCCGCCCGCAGCGCGCCAGGCCAGTCGTCGCGAAGATCGATGGCCACCTCGCGACGTTCTGCCATCGGGCTATCGCCGTGCCGATCCAGCGCTTTGCGCTTGAACTCGAGCACCTGCGGCTGGTCCAGTTCGTACACCACGGTGCCGTCGGGCCACGGCAGGCGGTACGCGCGTGAGTCGAGGCCCGCAGCCAGCAGGACGATCTGACGCACGCCCGCTTCCGATGCCGCGTCGAAGTACTCGTCGAAGTACTTGGTGCGCGCCGCTTGGAACGACACGAAGTGCCCACCGAAGTCGCTCATCAGCTTGTGCTCGGGCGCGTTTCCGTCGAGGAGGTCGGCCCACTCCCCACCGACGGCGCGACAGAAGACCTCGGCATACGGGTCGAGCGAGAGTGGCCGCTCCTTCTGCGCCTCGAGTGCCCGTGCGGCGGCGACGAACAAAGCCGTCGACCCCACGCTCGTCGTGATGTCCCAGGTGTCGCGTTCGTTCTCCTCAGGTCGCATGGCCGCGAGATTACGCGTGCAACCTGACAGCGTCAGACCAGCGGTTTGCCCTGTCGTACGCGGCGATCCAGGTCCTTGAGCAAGACGTTGAACGGGAACTGACGGACAAAGCTGGGCAGCATGTGGTTCACGGTGCTCAGCACCCTGATTACACGGTCGAACCGGCTCTGCCGCTCGTCATCCCAGGGCAGCCGCATCTCGTCACGGAACCGCTGCGGCAGGAAGCCCGTGGTGATGAGCAACGCGAACTCGTCCGACTTGCGCTGCAGTGCGCCAGGCAGTTTCACGCCGCGCATGCGGTTGGCGGCGATCGGGTACAGGTAGTCGCGCACCGCATCGTCGATGTGCACCTGCTCCAGCGAGCGCTGCCAGTACTCGTCGAACGCGGCCCTGTCGGCCGGCCACATCTCCGGCGGCACCTGCAGCGTCGTGCCAAGGCTCATCCCCTCGACGTAGTGCTGGTCGGCCGTCTGCTCATCGAACTCGCCGATGAAGAGCCGGTAGACGTCGACACCACCCTTGTAGAGACACGCGGCGACCCACATCTGCAGGTCCTTGTCGAAGGCGTTGTAGCTCACCGGGCTCTCATCGGTGGAGTACACCTGCGCATGCGCCTTGTTGACCGCGCGGCGGTAGGCGGCCTTCTGCGCATCGTTGCCCTTGGCGGCCACCGCGAGATAGGTGAACGTCGTGCGGGCCCGCTTGATCGGATGCCGGTCGACACGACCGCTCTCGACGCGGCTCTCCTTCACGCCGTAGCCGACACCGGGCCTGGCCAGCTGCATGATGACGTTCGCCGGGCCGGCCAACAGTGCCACTCCCATGAGGCCGTCCTCGAATGTCGCGC
The DNA here is from genome assembly GCF_022557175.1 of Mycolicibacterium sp. YH-1. The sequence continues at coordinate 6,297,268 of NZ_CP092915.1, forward strand.
CGCGGCGCCGGGCACGGGGAGTGCGGGTCCTGGCCGGTGAGCTGACCGCACGTTCGACATGGCTATCGCTGACCGTCATTGGCCGACTCCTTCACCCTGAATGTGAGAACGCGTGTTTCCTGATATTGCAGCGCGGAGTCGGCGGGTGTCAAGATGGAGCGATGGCTCAAGTCCGGCCCTATCGGGGCGTCGAGGCGGCACAGCGTCTCACCGACCGCCGACGGCAGTTCATCGAGGCCGGCCTCGACCTGCTCGGCGCTCCGGCGGAGAACGGCGCACTCCCCGAGCTGACGGTGCGCGCGGCGTGCAGGCAGGCCGGTGTCGCGACGCGCTACTTCTATGAGGCCTTCACCGACAAGGATCAATTCGTCGGCGCGGTGTTCGACACCGTGATCGCCGAACTCGCGGCGACGACGCAGGCCGCCGTCGCCGCCGCTCCGGTCGCCGAACAGAACCGGGCCGGTATGGCCAATATCGTCCACACCATCGCCGCCGACGCCCGGATCGGCCGACTGCTGTTTAGTGCCCAGCTGTCCAACGCCGTCGTGGCGGCCAAGCGCGCGGAGTCAGGCGTGCTGCTGGCGACGCTCTACAGCCATGAGATCGGCACCGCACTGCACATCAACCGCGCGGAGCGGACCAGCCAGAAGGGAATGGCGACAGCGCACTTTGCCGTCGGCGGTGTGGGCCAGACCATCAGCGCCTGGCTCGCGGGTGACTTCACGCTGGAGCCCGAGGAGCTGATCGATCAGCTCGCCGCGATCCTCGACGCGTTCACCGATCCGCGCCTGCACGGCTAGGTCTCAGTTCGCGGCCACAGGTGGCCGGCGGTCGGCCTGCGTGCGCGGCACCGTCGTGGTGTCCGCAGGGGTGAACTCCTTGGTCCAGCAGGCGAACTCGAGGGTGATGCCGTCCGGATCCTGGAAGTAGAACGACCGCACGTACACACCGGGGTGCAGCGTCGCCGAGACCTGCATGGGGCTCTCATCGTGGTTGAGGATGGGGCCGACCCGAACGCCCTTGTCCTTGAGCCGCTGCCGATACTCGTCGAACTTCTCGGCCGGGACGTGGAAGGCGAGGTGGTTGAGCGACCCAACGGCGCTGACGATCTCGCCGATACCGGGGATGGCAGCGGGCGCGGTCACACCCGGCACCCCGTCCGGCGCCTCGGCGAACCAGAAGAAGGCGACGCAGTCGCCGTTGCCCGCATCGAAGAAGAAGTGCTGTCCCATACCGTTCGGGAGATCGAGCGACTTGACCAGCGGCATACCGAGGATGCCCGAGTAGAAGTCGACGGTCTTGCTCATATCGGCACACACCATGGCCACATGGTTGATGCCGCCGAACTCGAACTCGGCGTTGGGATTGGCCGGCTTGATCATCGCGCGCCTCCTCGATGGGCCCTGAGGTCTGGTCAAGATCAGAATCTGAATCTAACATCAGATTCAGATGCGATCAATGGATTTGGGAAGGCCGCCCTTGACCGTCACACCCCGCGAACAGCTGCCCACGATCCGCGGGCGGCAGACGCAGGCTGCGATCGACGCGGCCGCGCGAACAGTCATCGCGCGCAAGGGGATCCTCGCCACCACCATCGCTGACATCGCCACCGAGGCGGGCCGCTCCACGGCATCGTTCTACAACTACTACGACTCCAAGGAGGCGATGGTCCGCGAATGGGCGGTCCGCTTCCGCGACGAGGCCCGCGACCGCGCCCGCTCCGCCGCCGAGCCCGACCTGAGCAACCGGGAGCGGGCGCACCGGGCGGCCGCCGCGCACTGGCACACGTACCGGCACCGCCTTGCCGAGAGCATCAGCGTGTCGCAACTGGCGATGGTCAGCGACGACTTCGCCCAGTACTGGGCCGAGATCTGCGAACTGCCGATAAGTCTCGTCACCTCGATGGTGCACAGCGCTCAGCAGCAGGGCTTCTGCCGCGACGACGACGCCCACCTCGTAGCCGTCGCTCTGGTGTCGATGTTGAACCAGTTCTGCTACACACAACTCAGTGGCGATGGCGCCGCCAAAGTCGATGACGAAGCCTGCATCACCACGCTGGCGAACGTCTTCTACCGGACTATCTATTACAAGGGAACCAGCCACTACAAGGGGATCAGCCACTACCAGGGGGACATGGATAGATGACAAAGACATCGGGGGTGACGCCCGGCGTCACACGGGACTTCATCGGGGTCGACTCGCCGTCGGCCCGCCGGGCCGGCTCGGGTGGACATCCCTGCCAGGGCATCTACTACCGCGGCGTGGGCCGAAAGCCGAAGGTGGCCATGATTGCCACCCACTATCAGATCGACTTCTCCGAGCACTATCTCGCGGACTACATGGCCACCCGCGGGATCGGCTTCCTCGGCTGGAACACCCGGTTCCGCGGCTTCGAGAGCAGCTTCCTGCTCGACCACGCGCTGGTCGACATCGGCGTGGGCGTGCGCTGGCTCCGCGAGGTTGCCGGGGTGGAAACCGTTGTGCTTCTGGGCAACTCTGGCGGCGGCTCCCTGATGGCCGCGTACCAGGCGCAGGCCGTCGACCCCCATGTGGTACCGCTGAGCGGTATGCGTCCGGCCGCGGGACTGACTGAACTCCTGCCCGCGGACGGCTATGTGGCGAGCGCGGCACATCCGGGCAGACCCGAGGTCCTCACGGCGTGGATGGACGGCGCCGTCGTCGACGAGGCCGATCCGGTCGCAACCGATCCCGAACTCGACCTGTTCGCCAAGCGCAACGGTCCCCCCTACTCGGCCGAGTTCGTCGACCGCTACCGCACCGCGCAGATCGCGCGCAACCACGCCATCACCGACTGGGTCGAGACCGAACTCAAACGCGTACGTGCGGCTGGCTTCTCGGATCGCCCCTTCACCGTGCACCGCACCTGGGCCGACCCCCGCATGGTGGATCCCACCCTCGAGCCCACCAAGCGTCCGCCCAATTCGTGCTACGCCGGAGAACCCGCGAAGGCCAACCGCTCGGCGCACGGTATCGCCGGGGCCTGCACTCTGCGGGGCTGGCTGGGAATGTGGAGCCTTCGACACGCCCAGACGCGCGCCGAACCGCACCTCGCGCGCATCAAGAGCCCCGCGCTCGTCATCAACGCCGAACAGGACACCGGCGTGTACCCCTCCGACGCACAACGCATTCACGACGCGCTGGCGAGTACGGACAAGGCGTTGCACGCCATCGACTCCGATCACTACTTCACCACACCGGGTGCACGCAGCGAGCAGGCCGACTTCATCGCCAAATGGATCGCAAAACGGTGGCACTGAGAGTACTGGCCCACTTCACCCCGGGTGAGCGGGTGCTTGAGTACATTGCACCGCAGTCTGATTGGATCGACGTCCGGTTCTGCGCCGAGGACGACGACGACACCTTCAATCGCGAGCTACCCGAGGCCGAGGTGATCTGGCACGTCCTACGCCCCCTCTCGGGCTCGGACGTCGAGCGCGCCGGGCGATGCAAGCTGATCCACAAACTGGGCGCGGGCGTCAACACCATCGACGTCGACACCGCCACGCGCAACGGCATCGCGGTGGCCAACATGCCCGGCGCCAACGCGCCGTCGGTCGCCGAGGGCGCCGTGCTTCTCATGCTCGCGGCGCTGCGTCGGCTACCCGAGCTCGACCGCCGCACCCGCGAGGGCCGCGGCTGGCCCTCGGACCCGACGCTGGGTGAGACGGTGCGCGATATCGGCAGCTGCACCGTCGGCCTCGTCGGCTACGGCAACGTCGCCAAACGAGTCGAGACGATCGTGACGGCCATGGGCGCCGACGTCCTGCACACCAGCACGCGCGATGACGGGCAGCCCGGGTGGCGTCCGGTTCGCGAGCTGCTCGCCGAAAGCGACATCGTCTCGCTGCACCTGCCCCTGACCGATCAGACCGAGGGGCTGATCGGCGCGGAGGCGCTGGCCGCCATGAAGTCAGACGCCGTGCTGGTCAACACATCACGCGGGCCGATCGTTGATGAGCAGGCACTGCTGGACGCACTTGCCTGCAATCGGATCGCCGCCGCGGGCCTCGATGTCTTCACCGAGGAACCGGTCTGCGCCGACAACCCGCTTCTCGCGCTGCCCAACGTGGTGGCGACGCCACACGTCGCCTGGTACACCGCCGACACGATGCGGCGTTACCTGGCCGAGGCGGTCGACAACTGCGCCCGCCTGCGCGATGGCCGCGACTTGGTGAACCTGGTTAACGACCATCCTGTCCGCCGCGCCTGAGCGCCCGAGTACCCTCGTTCCCAACCGACCGGTTAATAGAGGAGGCAATGAATGCCCATCGCAATCCTGTCCGAGCACACTGACCTGGCCGAATCGGTACGTTCGTTCATCGAACGAGTGGCACCGTCTGAGGTGCTGCACGAGGCGTTGGAGACGCCCATCGCCAATCCGCCCTCGTTCTGGTCCGCCGCCGCCGAGCAGGGTCTGCAGGGTGTCCACCTGTCCGAGGCCGTCGGCGGCCAGGGCTTCGGCATCCTCGAACTCGCCATCGTGCTCGCCGAGTTCGGCTACGGCGCCGTCCCGGGTCCGTTCGTGCCGTCGGCCATCGCGAGCGCACTGATCTCGGCCAACGACGCGCAAGACAAGCGCCTCGAGGGGCTGGCCTCCGGCGAGGTCATCGCCGCCTACGCCATTGACTCCGGCCTGACCGCCACCCGCCAGGGCGAGAGCCTGATCATCCGCGGCGAGGTGCGGGCCGTGCCCGCCGCCGCGCAGGCATCGCTGCTGGTGCTGCCCGTCGCGATCGACGGTGGCGAGGAGTGGCTGCTGCTCGACGCCGACCAGGTCGGCATCGAACCCGTTGAGAGCGTCGACCCGCTGCGCCCGCTCGCGCACGTGCAGGCCGACGCCGTTGAGGTCGGCGACGACCGCGTGCTGTCCAACCTCAGCCGCGTCCAGGCGCGCGCCCTGATGTCGACGCTGCTGTCGGCCGAATGTGTCGGCATCGCCCGGTGGGCCACCGACACCGCCGCCGAGTACGCCAAGATTCGCGAGCAGTTCGGGCGCCCCATCGGCCAATTCCAGGCCATCAAGCACAAGTGTGCCGGGATGATCGCCGAGACCGAGCGCGCCACCGCCGCGGTGTGGGATGCGGCGCGCGCCATCGACGAATTCAGTGGCGGCAACGCCGACAGCGCCTACGAGTTCGCCGCCGCCGTCGCCGCCACGCTGGCGCCCGTCGCGGCCCAGCACTGCACCCAGGACTGCATCCAGGTGCACGGTGGCATCGGCTTCACCTGGGAGCACGACACCAACGTCTTCTACCGGCGCGCGATCGTGCTGGCCGCCAGCTTCGGCCGCGCCGCCGACTACCCCCAGCAGGTCGTCGACGTCGCGACGAGCACAGGCATGCGTTCGATCGACATCGACCTGGATCCCGACACCGAGAAGCTTCGCGCCGAGATCCGTGCGGAAGTGGCTGCGCTGAAGGAGATTCCGAGCCAGGAGCGCACCACCGCGATCGCTGAGGGCGGCTGGGTGCAGCCGCACCTGCCCAAGCCGTGGGGCCGGGCAGCCGCCCCGATAGAGCAGATCATCATCGCGCAGGAGTTCTCCAGCGGGCGGGTCAAGCGGCCGCAGATGGGCATCGCCGCCTGGATCATCCCGTCGATCGTGGCGTACGGCACCGACGAGCAGCAGCAGCGCTTCCTGCCGCCGACATTCCGCGGCGAGATGATCTGGTGCCAGCTGTTCTCCGAGCCGGGCGCGGGCTCTGACCTCGCCAGCCTGACCACCAAGGCGACCAAGGTCGACGGTGGCTGGCGCATCACCGGACAGAAGATCTGGACCACCGGCGCGCAGTACAGCCAGTGGGGCGCGCTGCTGGCCCGTACCAACCCGTCCGCACCGAAACACGCTGGTATCACCTACTTCCTGCTCGATATGAAGGCCGAGGGCGTCGAGGTCAAGCCGCTGCGGGAGCTGACCGGCAACGCGATGTTCAACACCGTCTTCATCGACGATGTGTTCGTCCCCGACTCCATGGTGCTCGGCGAGGTGGACCGCGGATGGGAGGTCAGCCGCAACACGCTGACCAACGAGAGGGTGTCGATCGGGAGCAGCGAGCCGCCGTTCCTGGCCAGCCTCGACCAGTTCGTCGAGTTCCTCAAAGAGGGCCACTTCGACCAGATCGAGCAGAACCACGCGGGCCGGCTTATCGCCGAGGGCCATGCCGCCAAGCTGCTCAACATGCGCTCGACACTGCTGACGCTCGCCGGTGGCGACCCGATGCCCGCTGCCGCGATCTCCAAGCTGCTGTCGATGAAGACCGGCCAGGGCTACGCCGAGTTCGGGGTGTCCTCGTTCGGCACCGACGCGGCGGTCGGCGATAAGGAGCAGCCCTCCGGCAAGTGGGCCGAGTACCTGCTGGCAGGCCGTGCGACGACGATCTACGGCGGCACGTCCGAGGTGCAGCTCAACATCATCGCCGAGCGTCTGCTGGGCCTGCCGCGCGATCCGTAGCCTCTCGCCTCCCCCGTCGAGTTCTGCACCATCGTCGTAGTTGTACCCAGATGGCTACAGTGGTGCAGAATTCGGGGGAATCACTGGGAGGTGACCCACGAGCGCCGAGGTGACACTGCGCCAGTTGCGGTACTTCGCCGTGCTCGGCGAGGAACTCAACTATCGACGCGCCGCCGAGCGCCTGTTCATCACGCAGCCCGCGCTGTCGACGGCGATCAAGGCACTGGAGAATCACTTCGGCGTCGTGCTGTTCACCCGCAACACCCGCGAGGTCGCGCTGACCGACCTCGGCGCCGCCTGGCTGCCCCAGGTGCAGCAGGCCCTCGGTGGAGTGGACGCCATCGTCGAGAACCTCGTCACCCTCTCCGGCACGCGCCAGGGTCGGTTGCGCCTCGGCTACCTCATCGGCACCGGGGCCGACCTCCTGTTCCGGGTGGTGCGGCATTTCGAGTCCGCATACCCCGATATCACCGTTGCGCCCGTCGAGTTCGACTTCGCCGATCCCACGGCGGGTCTGGCCACCGGCAGCACCGACGTCGCTCTCATTCGGCCGCCCGTGGATCTCCCCGACCACCGCATGTTGATCCTGGACTCCGAGACGTGGATGGCATGCCTGCCGCGGGACCACAGGCTGGCCGACCGCGCCGAGATCGCGATCACCGAACTGCTCGACGACCCGATCGTCTGCGCACCGCTGACCGCGGGGACCTGGCGTGACTACTGGTTGGCGATGGACGTGCGCGGGCACCGCCCACCTTCCATCGCCGCGGTTGCCGCCACATATGAGGCCGAGACGACGTCCATCGCACGCGGCCTCGGCATCAGCTTCACCACCTCGTCGGTGGCTCGGTTCTACGACCGCCCCGGCATCGTTTACGTGCCGATCACAGATCGGCCGCCGAGCTACACGGCGCTGGCGTGGAACCCCGCGGGGCTGAGTCCGCAGGCGGATGCGCTGGTCAGGCACGTGCAGGAGCATTGGAACTTCGGCGATGCGCAGCATCGGGACGCACCGGCGACCTACTTCTGACGGCGGTGGACAACGACTGATAAACGCAGCTTATGAGTAGATCAAAACATTGAACTTCCGGTGTGCGCGCAATCCGGCTTTCCTGGCATCACTCGTTATCCGGCAACGCATGACCTGGAGTGACCGTGACCGATACCCCCGTACGACACGCTGATTCACCGCCGTCCACGCTCAACACCGAGGACGCCAAGCTCGCCGAACTCGGCTACGAGCAGAAGCTCGACCGCTCGGTCGGAACGTTGGCGTCCTTCGCGATCGGCTTCGCGACCATCAGCGCGACCACGGCTGTGTTCACAGGCTTCGGCGCCGGTTATTTCACCGCGGGCGCACCGTTCGTGTGGACGCTGCTCCTGGCCGGCGTGGTGTTCGCCCTGTGGACGTTCATCGCCGCCGACCTGACCGCCAAGCTGCCGCTGGCCGGCTATTCCTACCAGTGGATCAGCCGCATCAACGGACCCGATCTCGCCTGGTTCACCGGGTTCATCGCCCTCATGGGGTGGGTCTGCGGCATGACCGGCGTCGGGTTCATCCTGTCCGGTTACCTCGGTGGACTGTTCGGCTGGAGCATGAGCCAGAGCGCCCAGATTCTGCTCGCCATCGGCGTGGTTGCGGTGTGTGTGCTGATCAACATCTACGGTGTCCGCTTCGCCACCATGGTCAACAACATCGGTGTCAGCCTGGAACTCGTCATCACGGTGGGCGCCACTGCCCTGATCGCGATCATCGCGTTCTCCGCACCCGAGAACCACCAGCCGATCTCGGTGCTGTTCACCGGTGGTGAGGCCGGCGACAAGGACTCCTACATGCTGGCCTGGCTGGCCGCCGCGCTCGGACCGTTCTTCGGCCTGATCGGCGTCGAGTCCGGTGCCGATGTCGCCGAGGAGACCAAGGACGCGCGGCGCGTCGTCCCGAAGACGATGTTCTACGCCCTGGTCACCTCGATCGTCATCGAGCTGCTGATGTACATCGTCTACGTGCTCGCCATCAAGGACGTTGCCGCCGTCCAGGCCAATTCCGCTGCGCCGATTGAGGAGATCATCACGCAACAGGCCGGCCCCCTCGTCACGAAGATCGTCGTGGCCGTCGCGCTGACGAACATCCTGGCGTGCCTGCTGGCCAACATCCTGGTGGCCACGCGGCTCAGCTACTCGATGGCGCGCGACAACATGCTGCCGTTCTCACACATCTGGCGGCACGTCTCCCCAACCCGCAAGACCCCGACGTACTCGATCATCGGCCTTGGCTGCCTCTCGACCCTGCTGCTGCTCTCGGCGCTGGTCAACGAGAAGGCGTTCAACTTCATCATCGGCATCGCGTCGCTGCTGTTCTTCTTCGTCTACATCCTGCAGACCATCGGCCTGCTGGTCGGCGTCCGCAAGGGCACCATTCCCGAGCCCGAACCCGGCACATTCGACCTCGGCAGGTTCCGTCTGCCGCTCTACATCACGGCGCTGGTGGTCTTCCTCAGCGTCGCGGTGGCCCTGCTGTTCCTGCCGCAGTTCACCAGCAACAAATGGGTGTTCCTCGGCGTCGTCGTCATCGCCGCGCTCTGGTGGGCCACCGGCCTGAAGGCCCGGTTGCGCCGCGGCGAGGCCGGCGTCAACTACGTCAAGACCCACTCTGTCTGAACCAGACTCAATCTCCAGAAGGGACAACACATCTCATGACCGCCACATTGGGAACCAGCAACCTCGTCGCCGTCGAACCCGGCGCCATCCGCGAGGACACCCCGCCCGGATCGGTGATCCAGTACAGCGACTACGAGCTCGACACGTCCAGCCCGTTCGCGGGCGGCGTGGCCTGGATCGAGGGTGAGTACATGCCCGCCGAGGAGGCGAAGATCTCGATCTTCGACACCGGCTTCGGCCACTCCGACCTGACCTACACCGTGGCTCACGTCTGGCACGGCAACGTCTTTCGCCTGGGCGATCACCTGGACCGCCTGCTGGACGGGGCGAGCAAGCTCCGCCTGGATGCGGGCATGAGCAAGGACGAACTCGCCGAGATCACCCGCAAGTGCATCTCGATGTCGCAGCTACGCGAGTCCTTCGTCAACCTGACCGTCACGCGCGGATACGGAAAGCGCAAGGGCGAGAAGGACTTGACCAAGCTCACCCACCAGGTCTACATCTATGCGATCCCCTACCTGTGGGCCTTCCCACCCGCCGAACAGATCTTCGGCACCACCGCGATCGTGCCGCGCCATGTCCGTCGGGCCGGCCGCAACACCGTCGACCCCACCATCAAGAACTACCAGTGGGGCGATCTGACCGCGGCGAGCTTCGAGGCCAAGGACCGCGGGGCGCGTACGGCGATCCTGCTGGACTCCGACAACTGCGTGGCCGAGGGGCCCGGTTTCAATGTCTGCATCGTCAAGGACGGCAAGCTGGCGTCCCCGTCGCGAAACGCCCTGCCCGGGATCACCCGCAAGACCGTGTTCGAGCTGGCCGACACCATGGGCATCGAGGCAACCCTGCGTGACGTCACCAGCCACGAGCTGTACGACGCCGACGAGTTGATGGCCGTCACCACCGCGGGCGGGGTCACCCCGATCAACACCCTCGATGGCGAGCCGATCGGCGACGGCGAGCCTGGTCCGATGACCGTCGCGATCCGCGACCGCTTCTGGGCGCTCATGGACGAGCCTGGTCCGCTGATCGAGGCGATCGAGTACTAGACCGCGGATACCAGCGGCTGCCACGCGGCCAGCGCCGACCGCGCGATCGTCTCCAGGGTCGCCCGGTCGGCGCCGTCGCGCGCCTGGATCGACATGCCCTGCTGCACCGTGACGTAGAAGCGGGCGATCGCGGAGACATCTGCGGTCGACGGGATCTCGCCGGTGTCGATGCCGCGTGACAGGATTTCGGCCAGCTCGGCGGTGTTCGCCTCACGCTTGTCGACGAGGTCCGCCCGGAGCGCCTCCGTCGCGCCGTTGACGTGCAGCGCCGACAGCACGATCATGCAGCCCGTTGGACAATCGCCACGCGTGAAGGCGCGCGCCGTCGTCATCAGGAAGCTCTCGACCGCACCGTAGGCGCTGTCGGCCGCGGTCACCGCGGCCCAGATCTCCGCGCCCGCGCTCTGCCCGTAATGCTCCACCGCCTCGCGAAACAGTTCGTCCTTGCACCCGAAGGCCGCGTACAGACTGGTCGACCCGATGCCCATGGCCGACGTGAGGTCGGACATCGACGTGCCCTCGAAACCCTTCTCCCAGAACAGCTCCATGGCGCGTTCGAGCGCGGCCGTCCTGTCGAACTCCCTCGGTCGTCCACGTGTCGCCATCGGAACCGCCCTTCTCACAATTCTGCACCGAATAATACAGAAATCCTTGACGGGGCGGCCGGCCGCCCATATATTTGCATCGATCACTACAGAAATGGAGACGCGATGCAGAAGCTCGACCGGAAGAGGGCCTTCGTGACCGGCGCCAGCCGGGGAATCGGTGCGGCCATCGCCCATCGGTTGGCCGACGATGGGGCCGCCGTGGCCGTGGGCTACGAGCATTCGGTGGACGCGGCACGCGCCGTGGTCGACGCCATCGCCGCCGGCGGTGGGCGCGCCGTTGCGGTCCAGATGTCAGCGGACGATCCCGCGGCGGTCCGTCGGGCGGTGAATGAGGCCGCCGAAGCCCTTGGCGGACTGGACATCCTGGTGAACAACGCCGGCATCTACCGCGATGGCCCAGTCGAGGAGATGACGCTGGAGGATGTCGACGCGACGTTGAACGTCAACGTGCGCGCGGTGATGCTCGCATCGCAGGCCGCGCTGGCGCACCTGCCGGAGGGCGGTCGCATCATCTCCACCGGCAGCAACCTGGCGACCCGCGTGCCCGGGGCGGGCATGGCGCTGTACTCGGCGAGCAAGGCGGCGCTGATCGGGTGGACACAGGGACTGGCCCGCGATCTCGGTCCCCGCGGAATCACCGTGAACGTCGTACACCCGGGTTCCACCGACACCGATATGAACCCGGCCGACGGCCCACATGCGGCGGATCAGCTGGCGCTCATGGCGATTCCGCGCTACGGCTCGCCCGCGGATGTGGCCGCGCTCGTCGCATTCGTGGCAGGCCCGGAGGCCGGTTCGATCAACGGAACCGGCCTGACCGTGGACGGCGGCGCCAACGCGTGACCTCCGTCGACGCGGACGCCGACCGGGCCCTGCGTCGGGTGCACCTGCTGCTCGCGCCCACGATCATGCTGGCAGTCGCGACCGAGTTCATCGTCGTCGGTCTGCTGCCGCCGATCGCCAGCGAGTTCGATGTGCCGCTCTCGACCGCCGGAGGTCTGACCGCGGTGTTCGCGATCGCCGCGGCGGTGCTCGGACCACTCGTCACACTCGCCGTGAGCCGTGTGCCACCGCAGACGCTGCTCACCGCGGCGCTCGTGTTGTTCGGGGTGGGCAACGGCGTCATCGCCGTTGCCTCGGACTTCACCCTCGTGCTGGCGGTGCGGGGCGTGCAGGGGGCGTTTCTGCCGGCCCTCATCGGTGTCGGCACGGCGGAGGTCCTGCGGCACGCGCCTGCGGAATCGCGTGGCCGCGCGCTGGCCCGCGCCAACCTCGGCTTTGTGCTCGGCGTGCTGCTCGCGCTGCCCGCGGGTATCGCGCTGGCACGAGGTGGCGACTGGCGTCTGCCGTTCGTCGTGCTCGCGATCGCCTCCCTGCCTGTCGCGGCAGCGGTGGCATTTCTGTTCCCGCGCGACCACCACGTGCCCGACCGGCCCTCACCCCGTATCGCCGACGACCTCGCCCTGCTGCGCAGGCCCCGGTTCCTCGGTCATCTCGCGCTGTCGGTCGCGATCTTCGCCGCCATGTTCTCGGCCTACACCTATCTGGGTGCGTGGTTCGAGGACGTCATGGGACTCGACGCCGGCCGGCTCGCGCTCGCGTTTCTCGTGTTCGGCGCTGTCGGAGTCGCGGGCAATTTCATTGCAGAACGTATCGCCGACCGGTTCCCGCTGACGGCGACCGTATTCACTGCCGTCGCACTCACCGTCGCCGTGAACGTGGCAGCCTGGACCGGAGACTCGATTCTTGCGGCCGTCATTCCACTGGCCGTCTGGGGCGTCATGCACACGGCGGGTGTCACGCTCAGCCAGGTTCGGGTGACGTTGGCCGGTGCCACCGCGCCGGCCTTCGCCATGACCTTGAACATCTCGACGGCCAACCTCGGCATCGCCGTTGGGGCACTCGTCGGCGGCTGGGCCGTGGACCACTTGAGTCTCGCCGGGCTCGGCGTGATGCCCGCCGCGCTCACCGTGGTGGCGCTGCTGATCAGCGGTGCGCTGCGGGTGAAAGGCCCTGTGTCACGGCAGGATCGAGTCGACGTAGCCGCCGTCCACCCGGACCGCGGCTCCCGTCGTCGCCGACGCCAGCGGGGACGCCAGGTAGGTCACCATGTTGGCGACCTCGGCAGGCTCGATCAGCCTCTGTAGCAACGACTGTGGCCGGTGTTTGCGCATGAACTCGCGCTGCGCCTCGTCCCACGGGAGGGACTTGTCGACCAGCTCGTAGACGAAGTCCTCGACGCCGCCGGTGTGGGTGGGTCCGACGATCACCGAGTTCACCGTGACGCCGGTGCCCGCGGCGTCCTTGGCGAATCCGCGCGACACCGCCAGCAGCGCGGTCTTGGAGACGCCATAGTGGATCATCTCGGCGGGGATGACGATCGCCGAGTCACTCGCGATCTGCAGGACCCTCCCCCAGCCCCGCTCGGTCATCGCCGGCAGGTACGTCCGGATCAGCCGGACGGCCGTCAGCACGTTGACGTCGAAGTACGTGCGCCATTGCTCGTCGGTGATCTCGCGGGCCGGTACAGCACCGAAGATGCCGAGGTTGTTGACCAGCACGTCGACGGTCGGCAGGGCACGCACCAATTCAGCGACGCCGTCGTCGGTGGTGACGTCGGCCGCAACGCCGATGACGTCGGCTCCGGTCGCCCTGCGCAGATCCGCGGCGGCGGCATCGACGCGCTCCGCCGATCGGCCGTTCACCACGACGCGGGCGCCACTGGCGGCCAGCCCCTCAGCGATCGCGTAGCCGATCCCCTGGGTCGATCCGGTGACGAGTGCGGTCTTACCAGTCAGGTCGATGTTCACGATCTCGTAGTACCACCGGAGGCCGTGAACTATTCCGGAGTGGGACAAGCTGACGGGATTCGTCCCGAAATCGTGTGATGCACGTTCATCGCTGAGGTTCCCGACTTCGACGCCGCAGCCGTCGCCGCGGCGATGCATCGCGCCGGGATATCAGCGATCAGAGCGGCGCACGTGATGCTGCGCTGAACCGAGAAGGCGACCTGCCGGTCGCGTGCCACCGGCTGCCTGGTGGCTCGCTCCCCCGGCTGCAGTGGGACTTAGACCAGTGGGCACAGAAATGGTTTGGCAGATCGCCGTGGGTAGGGTTCGCTTCAGAGCGTGGCCCACCTCAACATCGCCGACGTCGACTACTTCCTCCCCGATGGTCGGCAGTTGCTCAACGGTGTGAACTTTCGAGTCGGCAGTGGTGCCAAAACTGCACTGATCGGCCCGAATGGGACCGGCAAGACGACGCTGCTCCGTATCATCGCCGGGGATGCGGCGGCAGACGAGGGCGCTGTCACACGATCCGGAACGCTAGGCGTCATGCGCCAATTCGTCGGACAGGTTCGCGACGACTCCACGGTTCGCGATCTGCTGTTGTCCGTGTCCCCAGCCCCCATTCGCGTCGCAGCGCAGGCGCTCGACAACGCAGAGAACGCGATGATCGAGCGCGACGAAGAATCAACCCAGATGCAGTATTCACACGCGCTGGCCGATTGGGCAGACGTGAGTGGCTACGAGGCCGAGGACTTCTGGGACAAGGTCACTACCTCGGCTCTCGGTGTCGCGTACGACCGTGCGAAGTGGCGAAAGGCCAACTCACTCAGTGGCGGCGAGCAGAAACGGTTGGTTCTCGAAGCGCTGTTCGCCGGGTCTGACGACGCTCTTCTTCTGGACGAGCCGGACAACTACCTCGACGTGCCGGGTAAGAGATGGTTGGAAAAGACGATCTCGGAGTCGACGAAGGTGGTCCTGTTCGTCAGCCACGACCGCGAACTGATCGCCAACGCCGCCACCCACATCGTCACTCTGGAACCGGGGATCAGCGGCGCGACGTCGTGGACACACGGTGGCGGGTTGGCTAGCTACCACCAGGCACGTGAGGATCGGAACACCCGCTTCGAAGAACTGCGCCGCCGCTGGGACGAAGAACACGCGAAACTCCGTGCCCTGGTTCTGCGATTGCGTGAGAAGGCGAAGTTCAACGACGGCCTCGCCGCTCGATATCACGCTTCACAGACCAGGTTGGCGAAGTTCGAGAAAGCCGGACCACCCGAGGCGATTCCGCTTCAGCAGAAGGTGACCGTCCGACTTACCGGTGGACGAACTGCCAAGCGCGCCTTGGTATGCCAGGAACTCGAGTTGACCGGGTTGATGAAGCCGTTCAACACCGAGATCTGGTACGGAGATCGAGTTGCCGTGCTGGGCTCCAACGGGTCAGGGAAGTCTCACTTCCTCCGCCTCTTGGCGGGCGGAGGAAGTGATCCCGGGACCGAGCACCTACCCGTCGAGGCGCTCGACATAGCACCGGTCGAGCACGGTGGTACCGCGACGCTCGGCGCTCGCGTCCGCCCTGGGTTGTTTGCCCAGACGCATTCCCGGCCAGACCTCACCGGCAACACACTGCTTGAGATTCTGCACATGGGCGACGAGCACCGCGACGGGATGGGACGCGAAGCGGCGAGCCGCACTCTCGATCGCTATGGACTGTCCCAAGCTTCGGAGCAAAAGTACGACGACCTGTCCGGTGGTCAGCAGGCACGTCTGCAGATCCTGCTCCTGGAACTCTCCGGCGCCACGCTGCTGTTGCTCGACGAGCCGACCGACAACCTCGACCTCCACTCGGCGGATGCGCTGGAGCAGGGGATCGCGCAGTTTGCCGGTGCAGTCATCTCGGTCACCCACGATCGTTGGTTCGCGCGTGGGTTCGACAGGTTCCTGGTCTTCGGTTCAGACGGGAACGTGTACGAGAGCGAATCTCCGGTATGGGACGAATCGAGGGTCGAACGCGTCCGCTGAGGCGTCGCAAATTCTCAGGCCGCGAGGTGACCCCATGCCCGCGCGAGGTCTGTCCAGGGTCCCATTGCGGCGATCTCACCATCGACGAGGACGACCACGCGGTCGGCCTGCGACAGTGCCGCTCGCTTGGAGCTAGCACCCAGCACCGTGATGCCGCGGGCGCGAAGTCCGGCCCACAGCTCGACCTCGGTGGCCGCGTCGAGAGCGCTGGAGATGTCGTCGGCGAGCAGCAGTTCCGGCTCCACCGCGAGTGCCCTGGCGAGCGCCAGCCGCTGAACCTGCCCACCGGACAGGCGGACCCCGCGATGACCGACGATCGCGTCGATGCCACCCGCTGCCGCGATGTCCGGCGCGAGGCGCGCATCGGTGACGGCCCGATCGATCTCGCGATCATGATCGAGGCGCACGTTGTCGGCAAACGTCCCCGACAGCACCCGCGGGACCTGTGCGACATGCGCAACCTGGCCCGGCCGCAGGAACGTCTGCGCGTCGGCGACCTCGTCGCCATTCCAGCGGATCTCGCCGGTGTGGCCCACCAGACCGCACAGCACCGACAGCAGGCTCGACTTTCCCGATCCGACCTGGCCGAGCAGTAGGACCAGCTCGCCGGCGTCGACGATGAGATCGACGCCGGCGACGCCGCGAGTACCGTCGTCGTGCACCGCCGTCACATTGCGAAGTTCGATGCGTTGCAACGGAGTTCGCGGCTGCGGTGTCGGACGCGGTGCGTTTCCAGCCACGACGTCGACGCCCGGCGGGATATCCATCAGGTCGGCACCGCCAGCGAAGCGGCTGGTCGCCTGCAACCACGCGCGAGTTCCCGGCGCCTCGGTGACCACCGCTCCGGCGACGCTACCGAAGTAGTCGAAGCCAGCGACCGCACCCGAGACGAGCAGCGCAACCGCCAGATCCCAGCCGTTGAGCAGATAGACGATCCACGCCGCGACGACACCCAGCTGCACCATCACGACAGGGACTCCGAAGAGTGCCGACTGGACTCGGTGCTCACGTACGGCGGCGCCGACGCGGCCCCTGTCGACGCGGTCGAGGTGTGCGCGCACGTCGCCGGTGGCAGCGGCGAGCTTGACGGTGCGCATGCACTCCAGCGCCGAGACCAGCGACCGGCCGAAGTCCGCGCGGGTCGCGGAGGCCGCTGCTGCCGACCGTCCCGCGATCGGGCGACCGGCCACCGAAGCCACTGCCGCAGCAACCATTACGGCCAAGAGAATGGCTCCCGCGATCACCGTCCCACCAAGGAAGGATGCAATGACCACGATGGCAAGCCCGCTGACGACGTCGATCCAGCGATCGGCATATCGGAGGAATCGGTCCGAGTCGAGCACTCGCGACACCACCTCGCCCGGCGGGGTCCGGGCCAGCCGGTGCTGTCGGGTCTGAGCATCGAGCACCGTCATCCGAATGCGCAGCGAACACGCGGACCACCACGGCATGAACCGACGCATCGCCCAGGCTAAGACGAAGGGCTCCGCCACGATGCTCAGTACGACGACGGCGGTGAGCAGCACCGGAGTCCTGCCTTCCGTCAGGTTCTGGACGAGTTGGCCCCAAACGAACCCGCTGATGGCGCCGGTCGCGCCGAGCAGACCCGTCAGCAGGAACAGCAACGCCCCGAGGAGCCCCCAGGTGGGGTACACCCGCACCATGTGGGCGATCCCGCGGGCCAGGCTCGGTCCGCCATCGACGTCGGGTTGCTGCGGAGGCGTCCCCTGGCGTCGGACACCACCGATCGCCGTGCTGACGCCTTCGACTGCCGGTTCCGGCGTCACCTCAACGGTTCCGACTTCAACGGCACCGGAGGCGTCGAGGAGTTCGCGGAACGGGCCTGGTCGTGATTCGAGTTCGGCGCGCGGCCCCTGGTCGATGATTTGGCCACGGTCGAGGACCGCTACGTGGTCGGCGCGCGAGACGGTCGAAAGACGGTGCGCAATGAGGATTCCGGTGCGATGGGCCAGTAGTCGATCCGCCGCGCGGACTACCAGCTCTTCCGTGACCGGATCCATGCGGGCAGTCGCCTCGTCGAGGATCACGACACGGACCGCGCGGACCAGCAGTCGGGCGAAGGCGACGAGTTGTTCTTCCCCCGCCGACAGCGTCGTGCCGCCAGGACCGAGGAGCGTGTCGAGACCGTCAGGCAGGCTCTCGACCCAATCCGTCAGGTCGAGTTCGGTGACCGCGTCCTGCACACGCTCCCGGGGCAGGTCGCCGAACAACGCGATGTTCTCGGCCAGTGTTCCGGCGAGGATCTCGGTGCGTTGGGTGACCACCCCGATCGATGCCCGCAACTGCTGCAGGTCGAGCTCGAGGACGTCGACCCCGCCGACGAACAGCGAGCCGCGTTCGGGGTCGACGGCACGTGACACGAGCGAAGCGAGCGTCGACTTGCCGGAGCCGCTCCGACCAACGAGTGCACAGGTCGTGCCTTCCTTCACGTGCAGGTCGATGCCGCGAAGGGCGAAGGTGCCCTCGGTGTAGGAGAAGTGCAGATCGTTGAACTCGATGTCGACGGAGCTGTCTGAAATAGCTGCTCCGCCATGGGGTTCGGACTCGCTGGCGAGGAGCTGCCGAAGTCGGATGATGGCACCCATGCCCGCCTGCAGCTCGGGTAGCTGTCGGGCGAGCTGAGCTATCTCACCGACGAGGGTGGCACTGACGAGGAAGAGTGTGATCAATTGAGCGACGTCGAGGTCGCCGCCTGCGACCAATGCGACACCCGCAATCACCACACCGCCCAAAAGGGCATGCAGCAGCCCGCCGGCACGGAGAGTCATCCGCGACTCCACGGCCACCACGGCACGAAAGCGTCGTTGGATGTTGCCCGACAGCTCGGCGCATCGTCGCAGGACATGTGCCTGACCAAGGCTCGTGCGCATGTCATCTCGGGCGGCAATGCCCTCTTCCATGGCCGCGGCGTGGTCGGTCCAGGCGACCTCCTCGATGACCTTGCGTTTACTCAGTTCGCGCAGCAGGGGCCGGATCACTGTCAGAGTCAGTGGTCCGACGACGGGGAAGATGAACCAGGCTGGCCACCATGTGAGGCCGGCGACGATCCACATCGGCAGGGTGGAGAAGACGGTGCGCATCGTGTCCCACAGCTGCAGCCGGACGAGCGAGCCGACTTCGTGGGTGTCGTCGTCAACGCGGTCGAGCACCTCGCCAACGGCCTGCTCCGACAACTGCTCGAGCGGCTGGTTCAACGCGGCCGTGAGCAGATCACGCCGCAGTTTGCCCTCGGCGCGGTCGGCGATGGCTGCCCAGATGGTGCGCCCCGCGGTGTCGAGCAAGGCATAACCCAACAGGCATCCGGCAAGAACCGCGATAGTGGTCCACACCGGGTTGGCGGCGAGCCGACCGATGACGACCGTGCCCAACGATTGCAGGATCGCGGCGATCGCCATGGCGACCAGCGCCACGCTGGTGCCCGGCCTCCACAGCCGGCGCCAGTCGACGGTGCGGTCGAGTTCGACGGCATCGCCGACAGACTTTGTTGACGTGGTCGCGCCCGGCTGCGCTGTCGTAGTCGTAGTCGTAGTCGTAGTCGTCATAGTTCGGTGCTGGTCATGGCTCCTAGACGCTACGCATCGGCATTGCCGACGCGCATCCCATTTTCGCGAGCACCGCAGCCGTGGTCGGCCGCCTCGGACGAGATGCCAGGAGCACCAATACTTTCAGCCGTCGTCGCTGCTGAGAAGCCCTACCTCCAACGAGTGCCGAACTACTCGGAGCTGTCTTCCCCGTGCTTGGCGATTTCGCGTTCAGCCGATTCCCTGGGTCGAGCCGGTGACGAGTGCGGTTTTACCAGTCAGGTCGATGGTCACGATTTCGTACTACCGCCAGAGGCCGTGAACTATTCCGAAGTGGGACAAGCTGACGGGATTCGTACCGAAATCGTGTGTTCGTGCACGTAGGCGCGAGCGGTCGTGCCCGCCAGGATGGGCGCCATGACCCAGATCGTCTCGCCCATCGACGGCACGTTCATCGCTGAGGTTCCCGACTTCGACGCCGCAGCCGTCGCCGCGGCGATGCATCGCGCCGACGCCGCCAAGGAGGAATGGGGTGCGTGGCCTGCGGTGCGGCGAGCCGCCGTCCTGCAGCGCGTGGCCGACGCGATGTTGCGTCACGAGGACGAGCTGACCCACGTCGAGACCCGCAATCTTGGTACTCCACAGCGCGACTGCCGCGCCATGGTGCGACGCGCTGCGGGGTCGTTTCGACACTTCGCCTCGATGGCGACCGCCCTGCGCGATGACGTCATACCGGTTGACGGCGACTTCCTGACCTACACCCGGCGGGAACCGCACGGTGTCGTTGTGGCGATCGTGCCGTGGAACGCTCCGTTGATATTCGCCACCAAGAAGCTGGCGCCAGCGCTCGCACTGGGCAACGTGTGTGTGCTCAAGCCGGCACGCGAGACACCGTTGAGTGCGCTGTTGCTCGCCGATCTGATGTCCGACGCCGGGATCCCCGACGGCGTCGCGCAGGTCGTGACGGGAGGCGGCGAGACCGGCGCGGCGCTGACCGCCGACTCGCGCGTCAACCTCATCGTGTTCACCGGTCACGACGCCACTGGTCGGGCGATCGCGCACGCCGCCGCCGAGGGACCGGTGCCGGTGGCCCTGGAACTCGGCGGCAAGTCCGCGCAGATCGTGTTCGACGACGCGCCGCGTGGGCGGGTCATTGAGGGCATCCTCAGTGGCGTGTTCGGTGACTGCGGGCAGGCCTGCGTGGCCGGAACCCGTTTACTCGTTCAGGATTCGATCGCCGACTCCGTGGTCGGCGAGTTGGCCGAACGCACCCGAGGGTTGGTCGTCGGCGATCCATTTGACCCCGCTGTTCAGGTCGGGCCGCAGGCCACCGCCGCCCAGCGGGACAAGTCGACCGCCATGCTGCAACGCGCGGTCCGCGACGGCGCACACGTTCTCGCCGAGGCGGACCTTCCTGCGGCTGAACGACTCTCCAACGGCTTCTACGTGGCGCCAACCGTGCTCGACGGCGTCACCCCGGACATGGAGATCTTCGGCGAAGAGGTGTTCGGGCCGGTACTGTCGGTGACTCGCTTCGCTGACGACGCCGACGCCGCGCGGCTGGCCAACGCCACCGACTACGGACTTGCCGCTGGGGTCTGGACCCGCGACCTGGCCCGCGCACACCGGATGGCCGCACGCCTCCGCGCCGGAACGGTGTGGATCAACACCTTCAAGGTGATCTCTGATCTGGTGCCCTTCGGCGGGATCGGCCGGTCGGGATACGGCCGTGAAGGCGGCATGTCATCCGTCGAGCTCTACACCCGGGTCAAGAGTGTCTGGACGTCCCTGCACGACGACGAGGTAACCGCCGACATCGCGTTGTGAGGCAGCGTCACCGTTGTGAATCAGAGCCAGTCGGACAGCACCATGTGCTCGGCGCCCGGAATCATGGCCCGTGGCGTATCGTCCGAACTGCCCAGCGGGCGAGTCGCATCGACGCCGACCCGATCGGTCACGCCACCGGAACGCAGGCTGCGGTCAACGGGATTGCCACGGCCACCCGGTATCACCACCATGTCCCGAGAAGCCTGCATGTGCGTCGCGATGGCCCGTTCGACGGCTGCGCTGTCGTGCGGCGACACGTCCCCGTCCACGACGATGACGTGTTTCAGGTCCCGATGGCCAGCGAACGCCGCCACGATCGCATCCATACCGTCGCCGTCGTGCTGTTTGTCGATACTGACGATGGCGTGGAACTTGCGCAGCCCACCGAGTGTCACCCGGACGTCGCGCAGGCCCGGCAGCACGGCCCGGATCGCACCGAAAAGCACTCCCTCGTTGGGAAGTCCCATGATGTTGAGCTGCTCGCGAGCGCCCGACGTCAGGCCCTGGTACATCGCGTCGCGGCGACGGGTCAGGGCGGTGACGCGGAACACCCGTGCCGGTTCGCTCTCATACTCGCCGTCGAACTCGGCGAAGGGACCCTCGTCCTCCCAGCGACCGGGCACGATCTCGCCCTCCAGGACGATCTCCGCGTCGGCCGGTACGCAGACCGGTATGGTCCGACACTGCACCAGTGGTAGCGATCGATTCTGCAGTGCCCCAGTGATTCCCAGCTCGTCGAAGCCGAATGGCGTTGCACTGCCTGACGTGGCGGCAGCCAGCCGCACCGCGGCGCTGAGACCGAGCACCACGGCCACGGGTAGCGCCCGTCCGGCGGATTCGGCCCGGTCCAGCAGCCTGTGCAGGTGGCGCTGCACCACCACCATCCCCGTCTCGTTCCCGCCGCGCAGCTGCATCCGGTGATACGACAGATTGCGCACACCCAACTCGCGGTCCTCGGCTATCACCACTCCCGTGGTGAGGTAGGGGCCGGCGTCACCCTCGTGATGGGTCAGCACCGGCAGCTCGGCCGCCAGATCGAGCGAGTCCCCGGCCAGCACCTCCTCCTGCACGGGCCCGTCGGCGACCAACACCGGTGCCACCGGATTGCGCAGTGCGTGGGCGTATCGCCGTGCCACCTGGTCGACGTGAACACCGAACGACGCGGCGATCATCGCTCGCGACGCCTGGGTGTTGATGACCACGGGGTGCCGCGAATCCGTCACCGACTCGAACAGCAGTGCCGGACCGGTGTCACAGGCGCGCGCCAGTGCGGCGATCTGGAACCTGGGGTCGGCCCGACGGCGAACCCGCGTCAGTAGGCCAGCGTTCTCCAGCAGCCGCAGCTCGGCTCGCAGGTCATGTGCTGCCGCAGGCCATTTCACTGAATCAGTCACCGCCACCTCCGTGCCGCACGACGCGGCCCTGCCAGCGCGCCATCCCGGCCGGAGTCAGGCCGAGCACGTCGAGGGCGCGCATCACCATGTGATCGATCATCTCGTCGACTGTCGAGGGCCGCAGATAGAACGCAGGCACCGGCGGCATGACGATCCCGCCCGCCTCGGTCACCTGCGTCATGAGCCGCAGATGTCCTACGTGCAAGGGTGTTTCGCGAAGCATGAGAACCAGCGGCCGGCGCTCCTTGAGCATCACGTCGGCGGCCCGGACCAACAGTGTGGCGTCGTAGCAGTTGGCCACGGCAGACAGCGTCTTGATGCTGCACGGGGCGATCAGCATCGCATCGGCAGTCGACGAGCCACTCGCCAGTGTCGAGGCCAGGTCATGATCGTCGTGCACGGTGTCGGCCAACGCGAGCACGTCGCGGACCGACCAGTCGGTCTCCTGATGAATGGAGTCCCTGCCGGCCCGTGTGACGATCAGGTCGGTGTGCAGACCACCGCACTCGGCGGCCATTTGCAGAGCACGAATACCAAGCGCGCTACCCGATGCTCCCGTGATTCCGACGATCAGCCGAGGCACGTCAGCTCCGCTCGACGGCACACACGTCGAAGTCGCAGCCTTCCGGCGCCTGGGTCACATGCGACTGGTACAGCTGGGCGTATCCGCTGCGTCGGGACTGGAATTCGTTGGGCGTCCGGCCACGTGCCGCGTTCTCGCGCTCAGCCAGCTCCGCCGGGCTCACCAGTAGGTCGAGCGTCCGGTCACGCACCGAGATCCGGATCCGGTCTCCGGTTCGCACCAATCCCAGCGGGCCACCGACAGCGGCTTCGGGGGCCACGTGCAAGACGATGGTGCCGTACGCGGTACCGCTCATCCGGGCATCGGAGATCCTCAACATGTCGGTCACCCCGCGCCGCGCCAGCTTGCCGGGGATCGGCAGGTACCCGGCTTCCGGCATGCCCGCGGCCTTGGGTCCCGCGTTCTGCAGTACCAGGGCGTCATCCTCGGTCACGTCGAGATCTGGGTCATCGATGCGCGCCGCCATATCGGCAAGCGAGTCGAACACCACGGCGCGGCTGGTCTTTTCGAACAATTCGGGGCTAGCCGCCGAGCGTTTGAGCAATGCGCCGTCGGGCGCCAGACTGCCGAACAATGCCACTAGACCGCCGTTCGGATCGACAGGCCGCTCGGGTGAGGCGATGACGGCATCGTTGCACCAGTCGCCTGCCGCGTCGATTCCATCACGCAGCGTGCCGCCCCACACCGTGGGCGCCGACAGGTCGCAGCGGCCGTCGAGCTGACGCAGCACCTGCACGATCCCGCCCGCCTCGTGCAGATCCTGCATGTAGTGCGATCCAGACGGCTTCAGGTTCACCAACACCGGTGTGTCATCACTGAGTTCGTTGAATCGCTGCATGTCCAGCCGCAGTCCGGCCCGACCGGCGATGGCAGCGAGGTGCACCACCGCATTCGTCGACCCGCCCAGCGCGAGCAGCATCCGAACGGCGTTGTCGAGCGCGCGTTCGGTGACCAATTCGGTTGGCCGGGGTGTGCCGTCGACCGCCAGCCGTGCCGCTACTGTGCCGGTGAGTTCGGCGATCCTGAGTCGGTCGGCGTGTACGGCGGGCACCGTTGCGGCGCCGGGCAAGCTCAACCCTATGGTCTCGATGAGCGCCGCCATGGTCGACGCCGTGCCCATTACCGGGCACGTGCCTGCGGTGGCAGCAAGGTTTCGCCGTACTGACGTCAAGCGGTCCTCGTCGACGTCACCGGCTCGGTATTGAGCCCAGTAGCGCCTGCAGTCGGTGCACGCGCCGAGTGCCTCTCCCTCGAACGATCCCGTGCTCATGGGCCCGACTGGGAGCGCGATGGCCGGCTTGTCCACCGACAGCGCGGCCATCAACTGCGCAGGCAGCGTCTTGTCGCACCCGCCGATCAGCACGACGGCATCCATCGGCTGCCCGCGCACCAGCTCCTCGGTCTCCATCGCGGCGAGGTTGCGGAAGTACATCGACGTCGGGGTGAGGAACGATTCACCGAGCGATGCCGTCGGAAACACCATCGGCAAGGCACCGTTGGCGAGCACACCGCGTTTCACAGCCTCGACCAGGCTCGGCGCCAGACGGTGGCAGTTGTTGAAGTCGCTTGCCGTCCAAGTGATCCCGACGATAGGTCGGTCGAGCATCGCCTCGGAGTAGCCCATCGACGAGGCGAAGGCCGTGCGCAGGAATCGGGCAAATCCCTTGTCGCCGTAATCGGTCAGTCCGTCACTGAGTCCCATGTCCCCGCTCCTAGACGATGAAGCGCAGGTCGGTGAGCGACTTGGCCAGCCGCAGGAAGTCCGCCGGCCGGCCGACCGTCTCGACGGCCACCAGCGCCCCGGCCAGGTAGCGCTCGACGGTCAACTCCTCGCCGGTGGCCGCGACGACGTCGTGCGTCTCCAGATCGGGGGGCAGCCAACCGGCCTGTTGCAGCCGGATGCCGGCCTGCTCGGTCCAGAACGTCGGAACGGACGTGGACACCTCGGGTTGGCCGAGCAGGCTGGTCACTACCGCCTTGGCCTGGTTAACGGCATTGTGCACCGATTCGATGCGCGCCTCGAGCCCGCCGGGGGTACGAAACGACGCGACGTCGCCTGCGGCGTAGACGTCCGTCAGCGATGTGCGTCCGGCCTGGTCGACGAACACGCCGCGGCCGCACTCTGCACCGTCGGCGGCGGCGAGCTCGACATTGGGCACCGCGCCGGTCGCGAAAACCACCATGTCGACGGTCAGCCGCGACCCATCCCGCAGGCCGACCACCACAGCGTCCGGATTCTCGGTCAGTTCGGTCACCAGGCAGTTGACGTGCACCCGCAGTCCCCGTCCGCGGTGCCTTTCCAAAAGCCACTTGGCGGTGAACGGTGACGTCTTGCCGGGCAGCAGGCTGGTACCCGCCTCGACCACCGTCACGTCAAGGCCAAGTGTGAGCAGTGAGCTGGCGATCTCGAGTCCGAGGTATCCGCCGCCGACGATCAGGCAGGATCTTGCCCCCGCGTGCACGGCGGTGCGCAGTCGCAGCGCATCCCCGAAGGTGCGCACGGCATGGATCCTGTGCCTGCTCGGCCACGGCGGTGGCACCGCTCGGGCGCCGGTTGCCAGCACGCAGTTGGTGTAGCGCACCACGCTGCCGTCGTCGAAGGTGACGCGGTGGCCACACGAGTCCAGGTGCACGGCCCGGCGGCCATGGTCGATGTCGACCCGTAGATCGGCGTACACCTGCGGCGCCCGCAGCGACAACCGCTCGATTTGCAGTCCCGTCGCCAGCGCAGCCTTGGACAGCGGCGGGCGCTCGTAGGGCGGTAACGTCTCGTCGCCCACCAGCCTGATGGCTCCGTCGTGGCCACCGCGGCGCAGGCCGGACACCACCTCGGCACCCGCCTGGCCCGCGCCGATCACCAGGACGTCGGTGACGGTCTCGGCGCCGCGCGACACGTCGACCGATGGCGTGGGCGACGTCGGCAAGGTCACGAGCTCGTCCCCAGTCCGCCCACACACACGTACTTGACCGACAAATACTCATCGAGGCCCAGATGGGATCCCTCGCGGCCGTACCCGGAGTCCTTGATCCCGCCGAACGGGGCCACCTCGGTGGCAACCAGGCTCTCGTTGATCCCGACCATCCCGAACTCAAGTGCTTCGCTGACGGCAATGGCCCGGGCGAGGTCGCGGGTGTAGAAGTACGCCGCCAGTCCATACGGGGTGGCGTTGGCCCGCTCAACGACTTCATCGACGGTGTCGAATATCGACACCGGAGCGATCGGGCCGAAGATCTCCCCGCGCGTGATCGTGGCGGTGTCCGTGACATCGGTCAGGATCGTGGGCTCGAAGAACAGTCCACCCTTTCGGTGCCCTCCGAGGACCAGCTTCGCGCCGTCGGCCTCGGCCTGTTCGACCAGCAGTTCCATGGCGCTGAGCGCCTGGTCGTTGATCAGTGGACCGATATCGGTCGACTCGTCGTCGCCGTGCCCCACCCGCAAGTCGGCGGCCGCCGCGGCGAACGCGCGCAGGAAGTCGTCGGCCACGGCGCGGGCGACGTAGATCCGGTTGGCGGCCACGCACGTCTGACCACAGTTGCGGAATTTGCCCGCGATTGCGCCGCGCACCGCGAGTTCCAAATCGGCGTCGTCGAAGACGATCAGAGGCGCATTGCCGCCGAGTTCCAGCGACAGGCGCTTGAGTGTTTGCGCCGAGTCTCGGGCGAGCAGTTTGCCGACCTCGGTGGATCCGGTGAACGAGATCTTTCTGACATCCGCGCTTGCGGTGAGCACCTTGCCCAGGCGCGGGCCCGGTCCGGTGACGACATTGAACACACCGGGCGGAATGCCGACCTTGGCGCCGAGTTCGGCGAGCGCGAGCGCGGTGAGCGGTGTCTCCTCGGCGGGCTTGACCACCACAGTGCAACCGGCGGCCAGCGCGGCCGCCGCCTTGCGGGTGATCATCGCTGCCGGGAAATTCCACGGCGTGATGATCGCGACGACGCCGACGGGTTCACGTAGCACCAGCAGCCGGCGGTCACCGGTGTTGGCGGGAATGGTGTCACCGTATGCGCGGCGCCCCTCCTCGGCGAACCACTCCAGATACGATGCGGCCTGCCCTATCTCGGCGCGTGCCTCCCGCAGCGGCTTGCCCTGCTCGCGGGTCAACACGGCGGCCAGCTCCTCGGTGTGCGCGATGACCTCGTCGAACCACGCACGCAGCAGGCGGCACCGCTCGCGAGCCGGGCGGGCCCGCCATTCCTGCTGGGCGGTGCGCGCAGCCGCGATCGCAGCCGTCACGTCGACCTCGGACATCGCAGGCACGTGCGCGATCGTCGCGCCGGTGGCCGGGTTCGTCACGGGTGTGGTGGCGCCATCGGCGGCGTCGACCCACTGGCCGCCGACGTAAGCCTGCCACCAGTCCTGCTCCAGAAGACGCAGTGAATCTGTCTGCACCGAAACCCCTTTCGGTCTGGGGCGGAACACCGCCTAGTGCCCCTACGATGCTAGGAGCGGACGCGGTCCGTCCCGATGGGCAGACGTACGAGGATCGAGCAGACTCCTGTCCCCGTGCACTAACGGGCGGCAGCGCCCCTGCGATCGTGCTCGATGTCCAGCGCCAGAATTGCCAGGTAGAGGTTGACCAGGTCGGGGAATGAGGCGAGGTCCCGGTCGGTCAGTTTCTCGATCAGCTGCATGCGATAGCGAAAGGTATTGCGGTGGACGTACATGGCCTCGGAGGCCGGTGACACCTGGCAGTCGTGCTCGACGAACGCCCGCAGTGTCTCGACCAGACAGGAGTCGTGCTCCCGGTCGTACTCAAGTAGCGGGCGCAGCATCTCCTCGCCGAGTGACCCCAACGGCACCTTGAGGTTGGCAAGCAGCAGCCGCGACATGCTGACCGGCGCGGGTTGGTTGACACCCGGACCGTGGCTCATCGCCTCTTGCGCCTCGTACCACGACATACGCAGCCCGGTGACGCCCGGATGTACGCCGCCGACACCGATGGTGAGCTGACCAAGCCCGCCGAGGTGCTCTCGCATCCCGCAGGCCAGGCGGTCGACGTCGACCGTTGCCGGGACCACGACGGCGATCACGTCCCCCACCAGGGCGACGATGTACTGCCCGACGCTGCCCGGCAAGAACCTGTCGCTGTTCCAGGGCACGTCGTGCAACCGCTCCGGCGGGCATGCCACGCGGGCGAGCACCATCCGGTTGCCGACGTCGGTGTTCACCCCCCAGCGGGCCAGCCGGTGGCGTCCCTCGGTATCGGTGACATCGCCGTGCACCAGGTCTTCGATGACCTCGCCGACGAGTTCGCGCCGACCGTTGCGCTCGGCTTGCAAGCGGTTGAACTCCAAGGCGACCAAGCCGAGCGCGAACCGCACCACGTCGCTGGCCTCGGCACCGCCCCGGGTGCAGACGAACGCAACGTTGTGACCTGTCACGTTCACCGGATAGCAGGTCACCCCGGCGATGACCGACCCGAATCGAAGGCGGCTGCGCGCCGCCCGAATCTCTGCTACCGGCCAACTCCCATCGCTGGGTGGCGCGGCCGCCAGTACGTTGCCGTGGAAGTCGATCAGCGCCACCGGTGTGTCCAGCATGGTGCGTAATCGAGCGATCAACCCGTCCAGACCCTGCCGCGACAGCAGAGCGTCGGTCAACGCCTCGTGCACCTCGAGGGTGCGGCGAGCCACCGCGTACCGGTCAGCGACCTGTCGGTCGACGACGAACTCGGCCACCGACCGAAATGTCGTGCGCAGTGGTACCTCGATGAGCGGCAGGTTCAGTCGCCGCGCGGCGGCGAGCATCGCCGCCGGAATCTCTTGATGCGCCAGTACCGGCGCCACGCTCGTGCCCACCGCGCTGACGCCGGCCGAGGCGATCCGCTCCATGAACATGGTCATCTCTGGGCTGTCCGGCTCGGGCCAAGAGATGCCCAGCGTCAATATCAGCTCGTCGCCGAGCAGATACGGTGCGGGATCCACCATTTCGGTGACGGTGACCCAGCGGATCTCACGGTCCTCCGCCCCTTCGGGAAGGTAGAGCGGCCGGATGCCGAACTGCTCGGCCTCCAACAGCGTGCGCAGGCTGACCGGACCTATACCTGCGACACCACCGCTCAGTGGGCCCGAACCAATCTGCATAATGCCCTGCAAGATAGCCCACTCAGCGCATCGTCAGCCAGCGAGATCGTTGACAGGTGTCTGCGGACGCTCACCGCGCGCGCCGGCCACGACGTTGGCGACTGCGAGCTCGATCATCGCCCGTCGCGTCTGCACGGTGGCGCTGCCGACATGCGGGGTCAGCACCACGTTGTCCAGTTCGAGAAGAGGGCTGTCCTTACTCAATGGCTCGTCGACGAACACATCGAGCGCCGCGCCTGCGATCCGCTTGGAGGTCAGCGCGTCCAGCAACGCCGACTGGTCCACGACCGCGCCCCGTGCGGTGTTGATCAGATACGCCGTACGCTTCATCAGCGCGAAGTCCTCGGCGGTGAAGAAGCCCCTTGTGCGTTCTGTCAACGGCGTGTGCAGGGTGACGAAGTCGGACTCTCCCAGCAGCTGTTCCCATTCGACGTACTGAGCCAGACCGCTGGCATCGATCTCCGCGTTGCGGTTTCGATTGTGGTAGAGCACCCGAATGCCCAGCGGTGCCACCAGTTCGGCGACTCGGCGTCCGATCCGGCCCATGCCCACGATGCCCAGCGTCGTACCGTGCACGTCGTTGGTGAGCGGCGCCCACTCGGGTCCCCAATGGCCGGCCCGGATCCACCGGTCAGCCCAGACGACGTCGCGCGCGATACCCAGGATCAGCGCCAGAGTCAGCTCGGCGACCGCATTGTCCAGTACCCCAGGAGTATTGGTCACCACAACACCGGCGGCGGTGGCATCGTCGACGTCGATGTTCTCGTAGCCGACGCCGTAGTTGGACACCAATCGCAACGACGGCAGCTGGGCCAGCGTCTTGGCGTCGACCACGGTGTCCCCATCCAGCAGCCACGCCGCCGGAGTGCCGTAGTCGGCCAGGCCCGTCGTCGTACCCGGCGGCACGTCGACCACGTCGAACTCGGCAGCCAGTTGCGTCCTCAGGTCGTCTGGCATGTCGGTGGAGTTGAAGATCGTCGTCATCGTGTCAGTCCTTCTCTTGTTCTCGAGCTCGGTCACAGATTCAGTTGGTGTTCAGGCACTTCGACTTCGATGCCGTCCAGTTCGGCGACGGCGATCACCTGGCAGCTGAGTCGGCTGCTGTCGGTCGACTCGGGAACCACGCCCAGTAGCGCCTGCTCAGTCGGACCGGGCGGTTCGAGGCCGTCGGCCCATGGACTGCGCACCCGCACGTGACAGGTACCGCAGATCGCCCCGCCACCGCATTCGGCGATGATGCCCTCAATGCCCTGTTGGCGGGCCGCCTCCATGAGCGACCACCCGTCGTACACGTCGAGGGTCACCCGCTCACCGGACGGCAGGATGAACGTTGCCTTGATATCGCTCACAGGAATACCGTCAGGGCTTTCGCCTGCAGCACGTTCTGGTCGAGGTGAACCACCCGCTTGAGGAGCCGGAATCCGTCTGCCCCCTCAACCATCGTATCGGTGCGCTTGCCGACGAACATGGCCGTCTCGGACTCACCGCGGTTCTGGTACACCAGGATTCGTGACCGGGCGGTCAGGTGGCGGCCATCGTCACCTGCGGTGATGTCAATGAGCCTGGTGTTGGTCACCAGATGCGACACCCGCGACGGTGGTTCCTCGGCCCAGTGGATGTTGGTCTGGATCTGTTTGACTCGCTGCGTGATGGTCTCCAGGCCCTCGTCCATCCAGCACAGATCACGTTGTTCGACGGTGTACTCCGTCTTGGCGGTACGCGGTACGTTGCGCACCAGGGGTACGACGTAGCGCACGTCGGGGTGCAGCAGGCGCAGCCACTGGTCATAGTCCCTGTCGTCGAGCAGATCGGCCTCGCCGAACAGAAACTGCTGTACCTCGAAGGTCGACTTCGGGTCGGCCAGTGACATGGTGTCTACCGTCGTCATCGGCGAAGCACCTCCTCATCAAGGGCGGCGACGGGCGCCAGATCGTCCCAGCTGTCGGCCTTCATGAAGTCGGCCCAACGGTTGTAGAAGATGCGTGCGTTCTCCTCGGTGAACTCTCCGTTGTCGACCGCCCCGTTGAGGGTCTCGATCGGTTTGGCGTGACCCAAACCCATCTCATAGTTGAAGTACAGCGTGCGAGACACGGTGCCGCGGCTGGAGTCCGAGGCGTGGGTCCAGTTCTCCATATCGTCGGACTCGGTCAGCCCGCCCGGACCGGAATAGCGCAGATAGTAGTGCCGCGCCGCATCCTTGACCCGTTGTGGGGCGTCCCGATCGACGAGGAAGATGCGCCACATCTCCATCTCCGTGGCCGACACCGGATGAAACACCGCGATCGTCCGTGGCTGCCTGCCGTGGAAGGACATGTTCGGGAAGATGGTGCCGACGGTCATGCTGACCCGCCGCCCGTCACCGAACTTCGCGACCCGCCGGTCATGGCATCGGCGGTAGTACTCGGCGCTCTCGGGGTCGTTCTCCCAGCCGCCGGGATACTCGGGTTCCTGGTAGTACGGCGGCTCGCCGATCACACCGTGCCCGAGCCCCGGGAAGCCAAGTGTGGTGACATTCTCCGGTTCGTCGTCTCGCCGGCCCCGCCCACCGCTGGGTCCGATGCCGACCAGGTCCACCGACCGGTGGCTGACATCGTGGTAGTTGTCGCCAATGAAGTTCTCCGGTGCAAACTTCCAGTTGCACGGCACGCGCCACTTCAGCACGCCGCCGATCATCTCGTTGTTGCCCTCGGAGCCGTCCCGCCCATCCAGCGCGTAGTCGAGGTAGAGCCGCATGTCACCGAGGTAGTCCATGAGGTCGGGCGCCTCGGGGTCCCATGATGCCCATACCGTGCCCTTGTACACGGCCACTCGCGGTACCGGCACCAAACCCCAGGCCTTCTTGTCCAGTTCGCCGTGGTAGTACGTGGCGAAGCCGGGCACGCCCACCAGCTCGCCCGGACGTTCCACCAGGCGGCCATCGATGGAGTAGCTCCAACCGTGGTAGGGGCAGGTGAAGTTGCGGGTGTTGCCCATGTCGTACCGGCACAGTCGCATTCCGCGATGCGTGCAGGTGTTGAGCAACACGTGAACGTCCTCGTTCATGTCCCTGGTGACGATCACGGAATCGGTTCCCATGCGCGACACCACGTAATCGCCCTTGTCGCGAATCTGATCCTCGTGTGCGACGAACAGCCACGCCCGCGTGAAGATGTGCGTCAGTTCGCGTTTGAAGACGTCATCGTCAACGAAGACCTCGCGGCTGACGAGACCTCGATCGCGGACGATCAACTCGTCGATGCGTTCCTTCATCGGTTGGCCTCCAGTCGACATCGGGATGATTGTTTCGAGATTAGGTCCGCGCCCGGCTCCGCGATATGTGCGCACGCATGGCCTAGTCGGGTGAGATCGTGCATCAGCACAGGGCCGACGTCTCGGCGAGATGACAAGCCGCGCTGCGCCCCTCGCCGAGTTCCAGAAGCTGTGGCGCGGCAGAGGTACACACGTCGATCGCCATCGCACATCTCGGGTGAAATGTGCACCCCGACGGTGCGTGCGCCGGGTCGGGCACGTCGCCAGGGAGAACCCGGGGCCTTCTGCTCTGCCCGTCGGGCACTGGTACGGCATCGATCAGCGCGCGCGCGTACGGGTGTCGCGGCGCACGCCAGACGTCGGCGGTGGGCCCCGTCTCGGCAACCTGCCCCAGGTACATCACCGCCACCCGGTCCGCGATCGCACGCACTACCGCGAGATCATGGGAGATGAACACCAGCGAAATACCG
Organism: Mycolicibacterium sp. YH-1; assembly: GCF_022557175.1. The sequence continues at coordinate 6,330,018 of NZ_CP092915.1, forward strand.
TCGTGCGAACAGATATCGACGATCAGCTGGGCCGCGTAGGCCTGCGCGGAGGCATCGAGTGCCGAGATGGGCTCGTCGGCGACGATCACCTCGGGCTCTGACGCCAGGGCCCTCGCCAGCGCGATTCGTTGCCGCTGCCCGCCCGAGAACTCGTGTGAGAACTTGCGGGCGGCGGTGGCCGGCAGCCCCACCCGATCCAACAGATCACCCACTCGCGGCCCAGTGCCACCGCGCCGCGTGCGGGAACGGATCGACTCGGCCAGTTGGTCTCCCACGGTCCGACGCGGGTTCAGCGACGCCGCGGAGTCCTGGAAGATCATCTGCACCTGACAGAGCTCCACGGGCCTGGCGCGTCGGCCCAGCGGCACGACGTCATGCCCACGATAGGTGATGGTGCCCGACGTCAATGGAGCCAAGCCCACCAGCGCGCGCGCCAATGTCGATTTGCCACAGCCACTCTCACCGACGACGCCGAGGATCTCACCGGGAGCCAACTCCAGCGAGACACCGTTGACAGCGCGCACCACAGTGTTGTCTGCGCGCCGGTAGTGCACCACCGCGTCTTGTACCGAAAGCACCGACTCGGTCACGAGACCACCCGCTCGGCCGAGTAGCCGGAGGCCGCGACGAAGCACGCGACGTCGTGACCGGCGGCCACCTCGTCCAGACCGGGAACCCCCGTCTGGCACTCGTCGACCGCGTGCTCGCAACGCGGGGCGAAGGCACAGCCTGTTGGCCACTCCCCGATACCGGGTGGGGAACCGCGCATCGGCCGCAGCGCGAGCCCGCCGTCGGCACCCGCCACGTGCGGCAGCGCCGCGAGCAGTGCGGACGTGTATGGGTGCGTGGGACGCCGGAACACGTCGGAGGCCGGCGCATGCTCGATGACGCGCCCGGCGTAGAACACCGCGAGATCGTCGGCGATGCTGGACAGCACGCCGAGGTCATGCGTGATGACCAGGATGCCGACCCCGGTCTCCCGGCGCAGCGTGTCCAACAGCGCAAGGATGCCGGCCTGCACGGTGACGTCCAACGCCGTCGTCGGCTCATCGGCGATCAGGACCTTGGGCTCACACGCCAAAGCAATGGCGATGGCGACTCGCTGCCGCATGCCACCACTGAGCTGGTGCGGGTACGCCTTGAGTGTTCGCTCGGGGCTGGGCAGCCGAACCTGTTCGAGCAGTTCGACCGCCCTTGCCCTGGCGACCGCGCGAGACACCTTGCGGTGCTTGATCAGATGGTCGGTGAGTTGGCGGCCGATCTGCAGCATGGGGTGCAGGCTGCTCATCGGATCTTGGAACACCATCGCGACGTCGCGGCCCCGCACCTCCCGCATCTGCCGCGGGCTCAGTTCCAGCAGGTTGCGGCCCTCCATCGTGATGGCCCCCTGGCGCCGCGCCCCCGGCGGCAGCAGTTGCAGCACCGAGAGCCCTGTCATCGTCTTACCGCTGCCGCTCTCGCCGGCCACCCCGAGAATCTGTCCCGCTTCCAGCGCCAGGTTCACGTCGACGAGGACGGGCAGGTACCTGCCCGCGACCGGCAGGCTGACGTTCAGATGGTCGATGCGAAGGAGTGTCACGATGCCCTCCTGGCTTCGGCGAGTCGCTTGGTGCGGGGGTCGAGGATGTCGCGCAGGCTGTCGCCGATCAGGTTGAACGCCAACGCAACCGTGAGGATTGCCAGACCCGGGAACACGGCGATCCACCAGGAGGACAAGTGATTCGCGCCTGCGGCGATCATCGATCCCCATTCCGCAAGTGGCGGCTGCGCACCCAAACCGAGGAACGACAGTCCCGCCAGCAGCAGGATCGCACCGCCCACCTCCTGGGTGGCGAGCACCAGGACCGGGCCGGCCACGCTGGGCATCACGTCGATGCGGATCGACCGCAGCGACGACGTGCCGGCCAGCCGGCTGGCCAATACGAAGTCCGATTCCCGCAGGCCGACCACCAGGCCACGGACCGTGCGTGCATAGATCGGCCACGACACGATGACCCCGGCGATCACGGAGTTGCGCAGGTTGGCGCCGAGCGAGGCCGCGATTGCCATCGCCAGGATGATGACAGGGAAGGCGAACACCAGGTCCACCAGCCGCATCAAGACCTCGTCGACCCAGCCGCCGAAGAAACCGGCAGCGAGACCCACCACGGTGCCGATCGCGGCCGAGCACGCCACCAGCATGATGCCGTACACCACCGAGATTCGACTTCCGTAGAGCACTCGGCTGAACACGTCACGGCCGAGTTCATCAGTGCCGAACCAGTTTTGAGCAGAGGGGCCGGTCAGCGGGTCGAACGTCTGGGCCAACGGATCAAAGGGGGCGATGTACGGCGCCAGGAGGATCGCCACCGCCCACACCGTCAATGCGCCCACACCGATGAGCAGGCCGGTGCTGCGGTACTTCCCCAGCGTGAACCGGCGGGTGGTCCGCGGACCGGCCACGGCGTCGGGCGCAGCGTCGGGTGTCGCGGGAATGGTCATGGTCATGTGAGCCTCACTCGCGGGTCCAGAGCCATGTAGAGCAGGTCAACCACCAGGTTGATCAGGATGTAGGCGAGCGAGACAAAGAGGCTCACTCCCATGATCGCAGCGAGGTCACCGCTGGTCGCCGCGCGGTAGGCGTACGTTCCGAGACCCGGCCAGTTGAACACGGTTTCGATGAGGACTGTGCCGGCCAGCAAGGTGCCGAAGGCCACACCGGTCACAGTCACGATCGGTCCCGCAGCCGCGCGCAGAATGTACCGAAATGTCGTCTCGATTCCACTGAGCCCCTTGGCCTCTGCCGCGCGCACGTAGTCCTGCCCGATGACTTCGAGCACCGATGTGCGGGTGAACCGAATGATTAACCCCAAGGTATACACGCCCAGCACCACGGAGGGCAGCACCAGGTGCGCGGCCGCCGACGACAGCGCGTGCCAGTCACCCGCCAGGAGGCTGTCAATGATCAGGAATCCCGTGATATCGGGTGGCGCAACGTATACCGAGTCCAGACGTCCTCCGCTGGGCAACCAGCCGAGCTTCGCGAAGAAGACGAACGACGCGACCAGGCCGAGCCAGAAGATTGGCGTACTGACACCGAGCATGGCCACCATCCGCGCGAGGTGGTCAGGAAGTCTGTTACGCCGCAACGCTGCCCAGGTTCCCAATGCGACCCCCACCACCACCACGAACACCACGGCAGCGAACACCAGTTCCAGCGTCGCGGGCGCAAAGGCGCTGAGGTCCTCCACGACCGGCCGCTTGGTCTGTTGGGAGATGCCGAGATCTCCGTGCAGCAGGTTCTTCACGTAGTAGAAGTACTGCACGACCGCCGGCCGATCCAGGCCGTAGCGCGCCTCGTAGGCGGCCACGATCTCGGGATCGCTCGCGGCGCGGTCACCGAGGTTGGCGGCGGCAGCGTTGATCGGTACCACGTTGGTCAGCAGGAAGCTGATCACCGTGATGCCCACGGCGAGAACGGCAGTCAGACCGAGACGCCGCAGGACAAAGCGGACCAGCGGCCTTCGCCGTCTGGGTGCCGGGGGCGCCTTTGGCGCAACGGGGCTGTCGATGACCATGGTGTGCCCCGTCAGCCTCGACCGATCTCACCGAAGTTCGTACCGAGCGCCGGGTTGTAGTTCACACCGGTCAGATTCTTGTCGGCGACGACGTTCGCCGCGACACTGAGCACGGGGATGAAGTGGTTGGTGGCCTTGAGCGCTTGGTCCCATTCCTGGAACGCAGGCACCCGGTGCGCGTCATCCGTCGAGTTCGTGGCCCGCTTCGCCATTTCCAGCATCTGGGGGTCCTGTTCGGGCAACCAGTGAATGCGCTTGCCGAGCACTCCGCCGGGGTTGTAGATGAGGAACTGGCTCGGATCGGGATAGTCCGGCGGGTAGGGGTACATCGCGGCCTGGGTCTTGCCCTCCTGGTAGCGGGTGCGCGTTACCGCCGTCGGACCAGGCTTGAGCGTGACCTTGACGCCGACCTCGGCGAGGCTGGAGGCGATGCGCTGGGCGAACGTGCCCATGTCCAGCCCGCCGACCTTGTAGTCGCTGCCGTACTCCAGCACGATCTCGGCGTCGTGTTGGCCGCTGGCCGCCAGCGCGGCCTTCGCCTTCTCGACGTCGCGTTTGGTGGCGAATTCTTCAGGTAGAGACGCGGTTACGCTGCGCGGGATTAGACCGGTGCCCTGCACCGAGCCCGGGCCCGCGAGTTGCAGCAGCCCGTCGTAGTCGATGCCGAGTGCGACCGCCCTGCGAAAGTCCGCGTTCGCCGTCGGTGAGTCCGCGAGGTTGGTGAGGGCGATGTAGACCACCTCCGGTGGCAAGCCGGAGTGCACCTGCACCTTGCTCTTGTCGACGTCGGCCGCCATCGGCGACGGCAGGTTGAGCGCTACGTCGGCATCGCCGTTCTGCACGTTGAGCGACTGCTGCTGAGGGCTGGAGGTACTGCGAAAGATCAGGCGGGTGAAGGTCGGCTGCTCGCCCCAGTACTTGTCGTTGGCCTTCAACACCAAGCGGGAGTTCGGTTCGTAGCTCTCCAGAACGTACTGGCCAGTGCCCATCGACAGCTTGTCGAACTCTGGGCCGGCCTTGTCCGCGCTAGACGCATCCGCTCCATCGCTCGCGCCGAGTTTCTTGGCCTCGGCCGCATTGATGACGCTGAAGTTGCCGGACGTCAGCATCACCGGAAGTTCCGGGCGCGGTGTCTCGGACGTCACCACCACCGTTGCATCGTCGGGAGCCGAAACCGCCAGGCCATCCATCAGATACGACGGACTCGCCTTGAGGTTCTTCAACCGGTTGAACGAGAACACCACGTCCTGCGACGTCATCGGCGTGCCGTCGGAGAACGTGACGTCGGGCTTGAGGCGGAAGGTGTAGGTCTTGGCGTCCGGTGAACCCTCAAAGCTCTCGGCCAGCCGGGGCACTACCTCGGTGAGCGTTTCGCCTTTGAAGGAGACCAGTGTGTCGTAGGTGTGCAGCAGCGCGTTGGCGGCGGTGACGTCGAAGGCCTGCGCCGGGTCGAGCGTGCTGATGTTCGACACCTGGTCAATGACCAGGGTGTCCGCGGCCGCCGCATTCTGACTGGATCCGCCGCCACACCCCACGGCGACGACCAAAGTGCTTGCCAGACATAGCGAGAGCAGAGTGCTGGCTCGGCGCTTGACCCAAGGGATTCCCATGACCACCGCTTCCTGATCGTTCTGCGAGAGCGAAACCGGCTGGGCTCTCACCTACAGAACAGCCAACGCGTTCGTGACGTGGGTCACCATGTGCGCCTGCACGGCGATTGGCTCGTGAGTCGTCGACGCGCACAGCGGCGCGGCCGTGGATCAGGGTTGGGTCGAACGAGTGCCGAACTACTCCGAGCTGTCCTCGCCGTGCTTGGCGAGTTCACGCTTGAGGATCTTGCCCGTCGGGTTGCGCGGCAGCTCGGCGAGGAAGATCACCTCGCGCGGCACCTTGTACCGGGCCAGGTTGTCCTTGACGTAGGCCTTGATGGCGTCCTCGTCGACGGTCGCGCCCTCGACCTTGACCACGAAGGCCCGCAGCCGGTGGCCCCACTCCTTGTCCTCGACACCGAGCGCGGTCGCCTCGATGACGTCGGGGTGCCCGCTGATCAGATCCTCGACCTCGGCCGGGAAGACGTTCTCCCCACCGGAGACGATCATCTCGTCGTCGCGGCCGCTGACGTAGAGCAGGTCGTGCTCGTCGAAGTAGCCGACGTCACCGGATGACATGAGCCCATCGATGATCGCCTTGTGGCCGCCTCCGGTGTAACCCTCGAACGGGAATGTGTTGCCGACGAAGATGCGGCCCACCTCGCCCCGGGGGACCTCGTTGCCGTTGTCGTCGAAGAGCTTGACCTTCACACCCTTGATCACCGGGCCGACGGTTGACGGGTTGATCGACAGATCCTTCGGCCGCGCGATGGTGACGAACGCGATCTCGGTCGACCCGTACAGGTTGTAGATGACCGGCCCGAGATCCCGCAGCGCGCGAGTGGCCAGCTCACCGCCCAGCTGCGATCCGGAGACGAAGACGATGCGCAGGCTCGACAGGTTGGGCTTGGGACTGGTCTTGTCCAGCTCATCGAGGATGCGTGACAACATCACCGGCACCACGACCATCGCCGTCACGCGGTTCTTCTCGATGTCGGCGAGGACGTCGGCCGGCCTGAACCGCCGGCGCAGGACCAGCGTGCTGCCCAGCATCATCGCGATGGTGGCGTGCAGGAAACCGAGTGCGTGGAACATCGGTGCCGGCAGCGAGGTGACCTCACCGGCCTTGAACGGCACGTGCGACAGCACGCCACCGATTGGGGCCAGCGACGGCGGGGCACTGCGGTTGGCGCCCTTGGGAGTACCGGTAGTGCCGCTGGTGAGGATGATGATCTTGGAGTGGCGGCTGGCCTTCGGCGGGGTAGCACTCTTGCTCCGCGCGATCAGGTCGGCCAGCGTCTCGTCGGTGCTCTCCGACGGTGCGTCCTTATCGGGGTTGGTCGGCAACGCCCGCAGCCTGCCAAGCGGCGGGTCGGCCGATGCGACGGCGCTGGTGTACTCGTCGTCGAAGATGATCAGCTTGGCTCCCTCGCGCTCGGAGACCTCCTTGATCTGCGGGCCGGAGAACTCGCTGTTGAGCAGGATCAGCCGGGCACCGACCTTGGCGGCGCCGTAGAGCGCGACCAGGAACCACCGGTGGTTGCGGATCAGCATCGCGACCCCGTCACCACCCCGCACGCCCATCGCCAGAAGTCCGTTGGCAACGGCGTTGGCGGCGTCGTCGAGTTCCTTGAATGTCATCTCACCGTCGTCGTCGATGACGGCGGCCCGGTTCGGCGTGCGACGAGCGTTGAGTGCGGGAATCATGCCGATCTCGCCCCACCTGCGGATATCGGCCAGCATCGCGGCGATGTTCTGCGGAGCTTCCAGCTTCAGTGCGCCGGCCTCGAACATCTTGCGGGCGTAGTGCAGTTCAGCAGCACCGCGCTCCGCGTACTGCTGCACCTTCGCCGGCAGGTCAGAGAGGTTCACCATGCAACCACCCTATGTGACGCACATCGCACTAGGTCCAGAACTGCACGGCGCTCGCGCCTACGATGGCGACATGCCCGCGCCACTCTCCCTGGAGGTGGGCGGACGCACGCTTTCGGTCACCAACCCGGACAAGGTGGTCTTTCCAGACGCGGGGGTCACCAAGCGCGATCTCGTCGAGTACTACCTGTCGGTGGCCGACGGTGCGCTGCGCGGCGTGACGGGTCGGCCGATGATTCTCAAGCGGTTCGTCAAGGGCATCTCCGAGGAGGCCATCTTCCAGAAGCGCGCTCCGGAGAAGCGGCCCGACTGGATCGAGGTCGCCGAGCTGAAGTACGCCTCGGGCACCTCGGCCAAGGAGGCCGTGATCCGCGAGACCGCCGGGCTGGTGTGGGCGGTCAACCTGGGCTGCGTCGACCTCAATCCGCACCCGGTGCAGGCCGAGGACCTCGACCATCCCGATGAGCTGCGCGTCGACCTCGATCCGATGCCGGGCGTCGAGTGGCCGCAGATAGTCGAGGTCGCCCTGGTGGTGCGTGACGTGCTCGCCGACTACGGGCTGACCGCCTGGCCCAAGACGTCAGGGTCGCGGGGTTTCCACATCTACGCGCGCATCCACCCGCAGTGGCCGTACAAACAGGTGAGGCTGGCCGCCGAGACCATCGCCCGCGAGGTCGAACTGCGCGCACCCCACCTGGCCACCAGCCGCTGGTGGAAGGAGGAGCGCGAGGGCGTGTTCGTCGACTTCAACCAGAACGCCAAGGACCGCACGGTCGCCTCGGCGTACTCGGTGCGTTCACGGCCCGACGCCAGGGTGTCCACTCCCCTGCTGTGGGACGAGGTGCCCGATTGCCGTCCCGAGGCGTTCACGGTCGCGACGGTGCCTGCCCGCTTCGCGGAGATGGGCGATCCGTGGGAGGGCATGGACGACGCGCCCGGTGGACTCGACGCCCTTCTGGAGCGCGCCGCGGAACTGGGCCCGGCCGACAAGGCGCCCAAGGGAGCCCGGCGGTCGAAGGACGGCCGCCGAGAATCGACGATGCCGCTCATCGAGATCGCCCGGACGAAGACCAAGGACGAGGCGATGTCCGCGCTGGGGGTGTGGAAGTCCAAGTTCCCCGATGCCGCCGAACACCTCGAGGCGATCGACGTTCTCGTCGACGGTATGCGCGGGCCGAGTTCCATCTGGTACCGCATCCGGATCAACCTGCAGCACGTGCCCGAGGGACTGCGCCCGCCGCAGGAGGACCTCATCGCCGACTACTCGCCGTGGGAGAACTACTCGGGCACGCAGGGACGACCCTGAGTATCCCCTGAGGATTTGCTGCCGCTCGGCGCGACTTCTTAGCAACTGTTTAGGGCTAACTCCCCAGTACCTTAACTTCGCTCAATAACTTGGGCAGTACGTCGAAGACAGCAGCCACCTTTGACAAGGCATCGAAGGGAGACTGAACATGGGAACCACAACCCACGTGTCGGCTTCGAAATCACCGTTCCGGTACGGCAATCCATCGATCGACTGTGCGGGCGCCGAAGTGCACACGCTGTGCAGGCAGCTCGCCTCCATCATGTCGATCACGGGTGACGTCGATGGGTTCAACGTCGATTGCCTGAGTGAGCGTGCACGGCACTGCGTCATTCCGGAGAAGGCTTTCGTCCTCGATCTCAGTGGCGTGACATCGTTCGCCAGTCAAGGAATCGCTCTGTTGGATGCCATCGATCAGGCCTGCTCCGACGCGGGTGTCGAGTGGTCGCTGGTCGCCCACGAGCCCATCTCCGATGCGCTGCGCGTGCATGCCGAGGATCCCCGCCTGCCGATTGCCGAGTCGATTCCCGAAGCACTGCAGCATTTCTCGGAAGTCGCCTTTGAACGCCGGCGCCTCCTACCCCTGCTCACCAAGTCCGCCTAGCCGAGAGGATTGAACACATGTTGCTCGACATCCGTTGGCTTGCACACCTGCTGCGTAACCGCCGCAGGCACGTGACGCCCTAAGTGACGGCGGCCGCCACCGCGGCCGGTATGGCGGTCTGTCCGCCGATCAGTTCAAAGGTCCGCCCCGCCGTATCCGGCGTGTCCAGGACCTCTACCAGCACTGCCGCCACGTCCTGACGGGGAATGCTGCCCCGCCCTGTGGCCTCAGCGATGGTGACCAGGCCCGTTCCCGCCTCATCGGTGAGCAGGCCTGGTCGGACGATCGTCGTGGCGAGTTCGCCGCGCGCCCGCACGGCGTTATCCGCATCGGCCTTGGCCCGCAGGTACGCCGCGAAGACGGGATCCGCCCCGCTCTCATCGGCGCGTGTCTCGTCGGCGCGTGAGTCCGCGCCCATCGCGGAGATCATGACGTAGCGGGGCACTCCTGCGGCGACCGCCGCGTCAGCGAGCAGGATCGCGGCATCGCGGTCGACGGTCTCCTTGCGCGCCGCGCCACTGCCTGGTCCGGCCCCAGCCGCGAACACCACGGCGTCGGCACCCCGCAGATGCTCTGTCACATCGGCGACCGACGAGTTCTCCAGGTCGACCACGGCGGCCTCGGCACCCGCCGCCTCGAGGTCGGCAACGTGCGCCGGGTTTCGGACAAGGCCGACCACGGAGTCGCCGCGGTCGGCGAGGAGGCGTTCGAGGAGCAACGCGATCTTTCCGTGCCCGCCTGCGATGACGATGCGCCTACTCATGACGCGAACACCTGGTCGTCATCGGCGAATGCCTTGAATTCCAATGCATTTCCCGCAGGGTCGTGAAGGAACATGGTCCACTGCTCTCCCGGCTGGCCCTCGAAACGCACGTAGGGCTCGATGACGAACTCGATACCAGCGGTGCGTAGCCGGTCGGCGAGCTCGTGAAACCTCGGCACGGTCAGGATGAGCCCGAAGTGCGGTACCGGCACGTCGTGTCCGTCGACCGGGTTGTGAATCGGGACAGCACGCCCAGGCGCGAGGTGCGTGACGAGCTGGTGGCCGTGCAGATTCCAGTCCACCCACGTCTCGGCGCTGCGGCCCTGCTCGAGGCCGAGGACATCGCCGTAGAACCGCATCGCGTCCGACAGGTCGTCGACGGGCATGGCCAGGTGAAACCGGGGAATCGGCGAGGAGAGGACGGTCATGGCGGGCTCACAGACTGTTGACGGGGCTACTCGACCAACGCCCCACCCGATTGCCCTGTTCCGGATGCGCCGTTGTACGGACGTGTCGTATGGCTTACCGTTGGGCTGACCGTTAGCGGATTCGACGGAGGGTTTCGGGCCGATGAACAACGAGGACGCGGTACGAGCACCCTTCCTGCGGGTGACAGCGCCTAACGTCGCCGACGCGGTCCGATCAGCGGGCGGGTTGATGTTCGACCGGGCCAGGCTGGGGTGGCGGGTGACTGTCTCGGTATCCGAGGACCAGGACACCCGAGCCCTGCGAGTTCTCGGTGCCGAGGTCGACCAACCGACGGACGATCCACTCCCGGCCAGCTCACGCCCGGCCGATTCACGCGACGGACCGGCGGCGCTGACGGCGGAGTCCGCCGAGGTCACGGTGTGGGGGGCGGCGCTGCCCGTCGACAATGACAGCTCGGTGGTGAGCTATCGCCTCAGCCGCGCTGCCCAGGTCTTCAAGGCCCAGGCGCTCATCGCGGCTGGTCTCGCCGAGGCGGTCGAGCCGACGGAGACGTTCTCGACGCCGTGCCCGCCGCACGTCATCGCGTCGGATCTCACAGTCGCGGGATAAGCCGCGGGATAGGGAGTGCCCGGGTCACGCCTCGTGCCCGGGATCGACATCAGCGACATCGACGAAGGTCACCAGGCCCCCGAAGGACTCCGGGGCATCACCGGTGATCGGTTCCAGTAGATGGCCGACGTGATCGCCTGCGTCGAAGCGGGTGAGAACCCTACCGACGAACCAGGCGACCGCATCATCGAGGATCGGCATGTCGTGCGGTCCGACATGCCATGCGCAGCGACCGAACTTGTCGACCTCGTCACCGGTCTGACTGCCGAACAACCGTGCTAGTTCGACGTGCTGACGCGAGAGCACGTGCACCGCGAGATGATCCGCGTCGCGCGCAACGCGGTAGGTGTGGTTGCGCTTGGACAGTCCGATCAGGAATCGGGGCGGCCGGATGCTGGTCTGGCTCGCGAAGCCGACCAGACAGCCGGCACGGTTCCCCTGCGTCTGCGTCGTCACGACGAACATCGGGTAATCGAGGTGTCCGACCAGCCGCTCGAAGGCATCAGAACCCGACAGCGCCACGACCGCCCCTCCCACTCGATGGGACTGAAACCTAGACGCACTGTATCGGGCGACCTCGACCAGCCCTTTGTTACTGGAGTGAATTCTGAGACAATTGGGTACGCAGTGGCCCAGTCCACTCAGCAGATGTCTCCAGGTCGAGGGAGAGACCGTGCCACCCACACGCCGGCGCGCGCGCCAGGTCGCGGCCGTCGTCGCGTCGGTGATCGCCGTCCTCAGCACCACGACCACACTCGGAGCGCCCCCGGCGTCCGCCGCCCCGAAGTGCACCGATATCGAGGTGATATTCGCCCGCGGCACCGATGAGCCCGCGGGTATCGGTGTGGTCGGCCAAGCCCTGGTCGACACGCTGCGCCCGATGGTGAAGGGCATGTCGGTCGGCACGTACGCGGTGAAGTACCCGGCGACGTGGGACTTCCTTCAGGCCGCCGTTGGCGCCAACGACGCGAGCAAGCGCATTCAGTCCACGGTCGCCAAATGCCCCGACACCAAGATCGTCCTCGGCGGCTACTCGCAGGGCGCCGCCGTCATGGACGTCGTCACCACATCCCCGATCGCGGGACTCGGATACACCTCACCGCTGCCCGCGAAGGTCATCCCGCACGTCGCCGCCGTCGCTGTCTTCGGCAACCCCTCGGCACGGCTCGGCAGGCCGTTGACGACGCTGAGCCCCGACTTCGGTGCGCGTACCGCGGACCTGTGCAACACCAACGACCCGATCTGCTCGCTGGGACGCGATTTCGACGCGCACACCTCCTATGAGGAGTCCGGTCTGGTGAAGCTCGCCGCCCAGTGGATCACCAAACACGTCCAGGAACGGGACTAGCAGCCGATGAACGGTTTCGACGGCAAGGGCGTACTCGTCACCGGGGCCGCATCGGGTATCGGCCTGTCCACGGCGCGACGGTTACTGGCCGAGGGCGCGACAGTGGTGGGCATCGATCTCGCATCCGACGCACCCGACACAGGCGCGGACGAACGGTTCACCTACCGGCGTGTTGATGTACTCGACAGCGACGGTGTCGGCGCCGCAGTGGCCGCCGTGGTTACGCTCGCCGGTCGGCTCGACGGTGTCGTGCACTCCGCGGGCGTGGCTGGCGGTGGCCCCATGCACCTGTTGCCAGACACCGAGTGGGACAGAGTGATCGGCATCAACCTCAAGGGCACGTTCATCGTCAACCGTGCGGCGTTGAGCCAGATGATGCAGCAGGACCGGGTCGCCGGTGAGCGGGGCGCCATCGTCAACCTATCCAGCATCGAGGGCCTGGAGGGCACCGCGGGCGGTAGTTCGTACAACGCCTCCAAGGGTGGCGTCGTGCTGCTCACCAAGAACGCCGCCATCGACTACGGGCCGAGCGGGATCCGAGCCAACGCCATCTGCCCCGGATTCATCGAGACGCCGCTGCTCGACTCGGTCGTGGGGCTGCCGGGGATGGAGCACGCCCGCGAGGGTCTCCGCCACGAGCACAAGCTTCGGCGTTTCGGCCTGCCCGACGAGGTGGCCGCCGTCGCGGTGTTCCTGCTCTCGCCCGACGCGAGTTTCGTGAGCGGCCAGGCGATCGCGGTGGACGGCGGCTACACCGCAGGACGCGATCACCACATCACCGAGATGATGGGCCTGGGCGAGCAGTAGGCTCCCACGCGTGCCGCCGGACGCGTCGAACACCAGGGCCAAGCTGCTCGACAGCGCGGCCCGAGCCTTCGCGCGCGACGGGGTCTTCAATGCCTCCCTGATCGAGATCACGCGTCAGGCCGGCCAGCGCAACCGGGCCGCACTCAGTTATCACTTCGGTTCGCGCGATGGCATCCTGTGTGCCGTCATCGACCGCCACGCCCCGTTTCTCGCAAGCCGGGAGGGTGAACTGCTCCTCGTCGCCAAGGGCGCGGCGGGACTTGAACCGGTCATCGAGGCCCTCGTGCGTCCCGCCGCGGAGCTTGCGGACAGCGACTGGCGGGGCCGTTGCTGCCTGCTGATCATTGCCGAACTGACCGGTGAGGACCGAAGCCAGTACAGCCGGGAGCTACAAGAGGTTCTCGCACGCACCGGCGGTAACGAGGTGTTCGCGCTACTCACCGAGCGAACCCCCAACCTCACGGATTCCCTTCGTACCGAGCGCTTCTCGCTGGTGGTTATGTTCATATTGCGGGCCATAGCCGATCGTGCCGACGTACTGGAGCGTCAGACGGGACACGGCCGCCCGCAGCTCGAGCACGAACCGTTCGTCGCCAACCTGGTCGCCATGGCCGCAGCCGCGATGGGCGCGCCCGACCCGTTGACATAAGCACCCCTGCTTATTACTGTGATGCGAATGAGGGCTGTTCGCGTCGTTCGTCATGGGGATCCAACGGAAGCCCTTGAGGTTCAAGATGTTCCAATTCCCGACGTGGGACCGGGCGAGGTGCGGATAGCCGTCTCCGCGGCGTCCCTCAACTTCGGTGACATCGCCCGCTGCCGCGGAACGGTGGCCAGTGTCATGGGTCAGGTGCCCTTCACTCTCGGCATGGACGTCTGCGGTGTCGTCGACGAGGCAGGCGAGGGCGCCTCCGAATGGGTGGGTCGCCGAGTGGTCGCGATGACCAAGCAATCCCTGGGCGGCCTGGGTGAGTTCGCGATCGCGCCGGTGACCGGAACGTTCGACGCACCGCCTGAGCTGGACGATGCCGCGGCCGCCGCATTCACGCTGCCATTCCACGTGGGCTACCTAGCCCTGCACACACGAGCCAAGCTGGCCGCAGGCGAGACTCTGTTGGTAGTGGGCGGCGCGAGTGCTGTTGGCACTGCCGTCATTCAACTCGGTGTCGCCGCGGGCGCCAACGTCATCGCGATCGCCGGTGGCCCCGAGAAGGCGCGCCTGTGTGAGCAACTCGGCGCCTCGGCCATCGACCACACCTGCGCCGATCTCTTCGACGAGGTGAACGCCCGCACCGACGGGCGCGGCGCGGACGTGGCCGTCGACCTCGTGGGCGGTGAGCAGACCGAGGTCATCTGGACGTGTCTGGCACGGGAGGGGCGCTACCTGCCCGTCGGCTTCAACGACGATCCGCAATCGGGCCTGACGGGCCGGCCGCTGCGCAAGGTCTCGATGGGCAACATATCGGTGCTCGGGGTGATTCTGGGATACGGCGAACTGCCGGTCGACTTCCGCAGGTTCGGGCTCAACATGTTTCCCGCGGAGGTTGGCCGTCAGGTCCATGGCGCGCTCCTCGATCTGCTGGCAGCGGGGACTGTGCATCCCGTCATCGGACGTCGGATCGCGATGGACGAGGTGGCCGGCGCGCTACGTGACCACGAGCAGCGCAGGACCACGGGTCGTACGGTCGTCTCGGTCCGATGAACGTCGATCAGGTGATGTCGGCCGCGGTCCAGCAGGCGGGATCCGACGACTTCGGGCCCGATGACTTCATGGAGGGCCTCACCGTCCTGTGTGGCTCACTCGAGGACGCTCGGTTGACCGATCTGGGACATTTCGCGTTGGAGCAGAACGTGACCGGCAGTCTGGTGAATCGGCTGCGGGTCCACGACTGGGTCCGGCAGAAGCCCGAGATCTCACAGGAGCGGATCGACGCACCCCTGATCGTCATCGGCATGTTTCGGGCGGGCACAACGTTCCTGAGCCAGCTCCTCGACCGGGACGCCGACAATCGCGCTCTGCTGCGATGGGAGGCCGCCGACAGCGTGCCGCCACCGTCGCCGGCCACCCACCGATCCGGGCCTCGCGTCGACGCCGCCAACGCTGCCATCGACATGCTCGAGTCGCTCAATCCGCGGATGCGGATCGTCCACCACGAGGACGCCGAGGGACCGACCGAGTGCATAACCCTGCTGGGTCAGGACTTCAAGAGCCTGACCTGGGAGGCGATGGCCAACGTGCCCGCCTACAGCGATTGGCTGATGAAGGCCGACCACCGATCCGCCTACGAGTACCACCGCACGGTGCTCCAGATTCTGCAGAGCGGGGGAAGGCGCGGCACGTGGACGTTGAAGAGTCCCAATCACGCGATCGCCATGGAATCGCTGCACTCGGTGTACCCGGACGCCAGACTCGTTCTGCTGCATCGTGACCCGACGGTGCTGTGCGCGTCGGCGTGCAGTCTGATTTCCACCCTGACCGGTACCTTCAGCGACGGCGACCACACCGCCTACATCGCCGAGCACTGGACGCAGATGCTGGCGGAGTCCGTGAACCGGACCGAGACCTTCCGGGCGGCGCACCCGGATCACGAGATCATCGACGTGCAGTACGCCGATCTCGTCCGAGACCCGCTGGGCACGGTTGAGACCATCTACGCCGCATCCGATCGGGAGTTCGGCAACCGGGCGCGCGCCGAAATGTCGGCGTACGTCGAGGCGAATCCCAAAGGCCGCTTCGGCGCCCACGGCTACCGGCTCGAGGAATACGGCCTCCAGACGGGAGGCATCCGGGAGCGATTCGCCGAGTACATTGAGCGCTACGACATCGCAGCCGAGACCAGAAGGGCTTAAACGCCCGGCGGTCAGCGGTAGGCGTCGGCCTCGACCACGTCCCGCACCGTGCTCAGCGCCTCGCGCAGGGTGGCGACGTCAGACGACCCCAACGCGAGCCGAATTGCCTGTGGCACTTGCGATGATGTCGCGTAGGGTGCCGCCGTAGACACCGAGATGTGCTCACGCTCGAGCGCTGCGGCGATCCGGTCTGCCCGGGCGTCTTCGGCCAGCGGCAGCCAGATGAAGTAGGACGAGGGGTGACCACGCAGCGGCATACCGGCCAGGACCTCGCGGGCGATGGCCTGCCGTGCGATCGCGTCTGCACGTTTGTCGGCCTCCAGGCGGCTAACGGTGCCGTCCTCGATCCATCGGCACGCAATAGCCGACACCACCGCTGGGGTGTTCCACGTGGTCGCCCGGATCGCACGCTCGATCGACGACACCAAAGGCTTTGGCGCCGAGACGAAACCGACCCGCAGCCCGGTGGCCACGCTCTTCGAGAGCCCTGACACGTAGACCGTGATATCCGGAGCGAGTGCCGCGAGCGGCGGCGGTGGCCGCTCCACGAGGTACGCGTAGGACGCGTCCTCGATGACGAGTACCCCGTGGCGCCGGGCGATCTCCACCAGGCGTGTCCGGGCAGCGGCGTCCATGACCCAGCCCAGCGGGTTGTGCATCGTCGGCATGACATAGACGGCGCGCACCGGTCGCGTGGCGCACAACCGCTCGAAGGCGTCCAGATCGGAACCCTGTGGCGTCACCGGCAGCGGCGCCAGCTCAAGCCGGAGCATCTGGGCCAGCACCGTGAACCCCGGGTAGGTGAGCGCGTCGACCGCCACGACGTCGCCTGCCTGCAACGTCGCGAGCATCGTCGTCGCGAGGCCGTGCTGCGCACCGTTGACAATCAGGACCCGGTCGGCGCCGGTGTGCAGGCCGCGCTGCGCGAGGTGCCTGGCAATCGTGGCCCGCTCGCGTGGGCGACCGCGATGGGGCTGATAGCGCAGGAGCGCTTCGAGATCGCCCGACGACGCGAGCTGTCGCAGGGCGACGCGCAACATGTCGGCCTGGCCGGGCAGTGTTGGGTAGTTGAAACTGAGGTCGACGGTATCGCTCGAGGCCGGCTGCTGATCGATGCCGTGGCCGGGCGGCAACGCGAGTTCTCGAACGAACGTGCCACGTCCCGGTTCCCCGCTGACCAGGCCCATGGCCTCCAACTCCGCGTAGACACGGGACGCGGTCACCAACGCGATCCCCTCCCGGGCCGCGAGTTCGCGATGCGTTGGAAGCCGAGTTCCCGATGTCAGGCGGCCCGCCCGGATGTCTGCCGCGAAGGCGTCCACCACCGACTTGTACCGCGCGACCGCCACGACTCGCATTGTATGCATGACAATTTCTTGAATGTATTGAACACCGTGCCTACGGTCGGGACGACGACACGGATTGGAATCTCATGCACATAGCGATCCTCACCTTCGAGGGCTACAACGAACTCGACTCCCTGATCGCGCTCGGCGTGCTCAACCGGGTCAAGTCGGCCGACTGGCGCGTATCGATCGCCAGCCCGACACCACGAGTGCGCTCCATGAACGGTGTGGTGATCGAGTCGATGGCCACCCTTGAGGAGGCCAGCGCCGCCGATGCCGTCATCGTCGGCAGCGGCATGCAGACCCGCGACGTCGTCGCCGACCGAAGGCTCATGGCTCGGCTACAGCTCGACCCCTCGCGACAGCTGCTCGCCGGGCAGTGCTCGGGGGCTCTGATACTCGCCAAACTCGGACTACTGGACGGCATCCCCGCCTGCACGGATCTCACGACGAAGCCCTGGGTGCTGGAGGCGGGCGTCGAGGTCCTCAATCAGCCGTTCTTCGCCAAGGACAACGTCGCCACCGCGGGCGGCTGCCTGGCATCGCACTACCTGGCTGCCTGGCTGATCGCCCGCCTGGTGAGCACGGAGGCGGCCGTGAGCGCGCTGCACTACGTCGCGCCGGTCGGCGAGAAGGACGAGTACGTGGCGCACGCCATGCGCCACGTCACCCCGTCCCTGCCGGCTACTGCGACGGCGTCAGCGTCTTGAGTGCGTAGTCGGCACCACGGTTGAGTGGCACCGGGTCGGTATCGCGTGCCTGGTCGAGCTTGATGCCCTTGGCCGCACCGACCACCTGCGCGAGCTCTGGCTGACGGTCGAACAGGACCTTGGTCAGCACGCAGGCCAGGTTCGCGTCCAGATCGTCGCGGACCAGCAGCAGGTTCGGCACCACGATGGTCTTGGTGTCGGCGGGCAGCCCGTAGGTTGCCGCTGGGATCACGCCCTCCTCATAGACCGGGCTCAGCTCGGCCATCTTGTCCAGCTGCGGCATGATGTCCACGAACGCAACGTCATTGCGCGCCGTGGTCATCAAGTCAGTGATGCCAGGTGTCGGCAGCCCGCCCGACCAGAACAGCGCGTCGATCGACCCGTCCTTCATCCCGTCGACGGTCTTGGTGAGATCCAATCGCTGCGCGGAGACATCGGTTGCCGGGTTCAGCCCCGCCGACTCCAGCAGCCGATGGGCGATGACCTCGGTGCCCGATCCCGGTGAACCGGTCGACACCCGCTTGCCGCGCATGTCGGCAATCGTGGCGATACCGCTGCCCTTGCGGGCGATCACCTGGGTGTAGTTGGGGTAGATACGCGAAAGGGCCTGTACGGGTTGCTTCTTCCCGTCGAAGCTGCCCTTGCCCTCCACCGCGTCGGCAGCGGTGTCGGCGAGCGAGAACGCCACCTGGTACGTGCCGCCGACGAGCTGCTGGACGTTCTGCACCGAGGCACCCGTCTCGGCGGCAGTCGCCTTCACCTTTCCCTCGGTGGCGGCCGAGATCTGTTCGGCGTAGGCGTTTCCCAGCGAGAAGTACACCCCCGTCGAGTTCCCCGTCGCAATGCTCACCCGGGTGTCAGCGCCGACCTCGCACGTCACCTCGCCGCCCGAGTCGGCGTTGGGGGCGTCCTGCCTGCCGCCGCAGCCCGTGACCGCCGCTCCCGTCAGCGCAAGCGCCGCAAGAACGCTGACCGCGCCCCGTCCTCTGGTCATGTCCGACTCCTCTTCTCGATGATGGTGTACGCGACCGCGATGAGCAGACACGCCGATCCCGCCACGATGGTGGCGGGGTCAAGGAACAGCAACAGCAGGGCGGCAGCCCCGGCGAGCAGCCGCGGAACCAGACTCGCGGCCCCGACACCAAGCACCCATCCGCCGATGGCGAACGACAGCGCGACGATGCCGGCGCACGCGGCGGCGGCGGCCCACAGCACGCCGATCACCGGCCCCCGCGCCAGCAGGTACTCACCGGGTTCGGTCAGGACGAAGGCGATCGGGACCAGGAAGGCCGGCGCGGCGTAGCGCAGTGCCTGCCACATAGTCGGGATCGCCCGGCCGCCGGTGACCGCTGAGGCGCCGACGGCGGCCAGTGCGGTGGGCGGGGTGACCTCCGAGAGCACCGAGTAGTAGAAGACGAACATGGCAGCGGCCGGTGCGGGAACGTCGAGCGCCAGCAGTGCCGGACCGATGATCACCCAGCCGATGACGAACGATGCCGTCACGGGTATCGCCAGACCGAGAAGCGCCAGTGCGACCGCGGCGAAGACCGCCGTCAGGGCCAGCATGGCCGTGCGGTTATCGGTGATCGCGTCGACACCGCCGACCAGTACCGACGAGAACTGGGCGCCGAGCCCGGTCTTGGTGGTCATCGCGGTGATCACCCCGGCGGCGGCGCAGACGGCGACGACGGGCAGGACCCCGCGGACACCGGCGCTCAGCGCGTCGAACAGCCGCCGCGGTGTGAGCCGGAAGCGGCGGTCCAGGAAGGAGAGCAGGAAGGCCAGCGCCGTGGCATAGACCACGGCCCGAGTGGCCGACATCCCGACCGCGAGCAGAACGACGATCGCGATCAATGATGAGAAGTGATACCCGAAGCGGCCCAGCAGTTTCCACGGCGATTCCGTGTCGAGGTGTGCGGCGCGCATGCCGAACCGTCGGGCGTCGATCTCCACGGCCAGCAGGATGCCCAGGTAGTAGAGAACCGTCGGAATCATCGCCCAGCCGAGCACAGTGAGGTACGAGACCTCGAGGTACTCGGCGACGATGAACGCCGCGGCCCCGAGCGTCGGCGGGGACAGCAGGGCGCCGACTCCGGCCGCCGCCAGCACGCCGCCGGCCCGTTCGGGGGTGTAGCCGCCTTGACGCATGATCGGCCAGGTGACGGCGCCGACGCTGACCGCCGTCGCCGTGCCGGACCCCGAGACGGTGCCGAGCAGGAATCCCGACGCCACCGCCGTACGGCCCGCCGCGCTGCGCGAGCGCCGGAACGTGGCGACCGAGAGGTCAACGAAGAACTTGGCGCCGCCGGAGAGTTCGAGCACGGCACCGTAGATGGTGAACAGCACGATATAGGTGGCCGCGACGTCGAGTGGCGTGCCGAAGAAGCCACTGCCCGAGTTGTACAGGGCGTCGACGATCTGATCGAAGTCCAGCCCGGCGTGCGCGATCGCCCAGCCCTGCGGAAGCAGACCGCCGTAGTAGCCGTAGGCGAGGAACGCCCCGCACACGATGGGCAGCGCCCACCCCGTGGTCCGCCGGCACGCCTCGAGGATGAGGACGAGCAGCAGCGCGCCCATGACCACGTCGATAGGTTCGAGCAGACCCTGGCGATCCAGGAACGCGTTGTAACCGCCGCCCCCTGATCCGATGTGCCACGGCAGGATCGGATAGAGGCAGACGACGAGGGTGAGCACGGCCAGCGTCCAGTCGAGAACGCCCGGCCGCTCGTCGGGGTCGAGCTGACCCAACCCGGATCTGTAGACCAGGTAGACCAGCGGCAGCGACCCGGCGAGGAACACGATCAGGTAGTACTGGCTGCCCTGGGACAGCGGCCGGAACACCTGCCAGATGGTCAGGACCGCAACGGCGAACGCGGCGATGGCAACCAGGTGACCGGTCCAGCCGCCCAGTTCGCGCCCCGGCTTCTCCTGGTCGTCGACCTGCGGTGGCGCCAGCGGTTCGATCGTCGGGCTCTGGTTCATATGGCCAAGACGTTAAGCCGCGGCAAGACCTG
This sequence comes from Mycolicibacterium sp. YH-1, assembly GCF_022557175.1. The sequence goes on from NZ_CP092915.1 coordinate 6,350,822, forward strand.
TTCGGCGCCGAATGTGAAAATGGCGACGCAAAATGCGGGTGCGGCGTCGCCAGATTCACAAACGGGGGCAACTGCGGCTAGGGCGTGATCCCCAGTTCGCGCAACCGGTCGTGGTAGGCCGCGACGTTGGCGAGCTTGATGCCCTCGTAGCCACGCACCATGTCCGGCAGCCCAGCCACCTCCACCGCGTGGTCGAAGTTGGTCTCGTCGAGATCGGCGGCCAGGCGGGTGACGATATCGGTGTACTCGGCAAGCAGCGCACGCTCGACCCTGCGGACGTGTGCGTAGCCGAACGGGTCGAACTTGGTGCCGCGCAGCCGTTTCCCCTTCGCGAGCAGACGCAGCGCACCGTGGCTGCGCGGGCCCAGCCCGATCTTCTTCTTGCGCCCCATGGCGCGCAGCGTGGGCGGGTGCAGCTTGTAGGTGAGGTTCTCGCCACCGGGCAGTTCGGTCTGCACGTGGGCGACGAACTGCGGGTCGGTCAGCAAGCGCGCCACCTCGTACTCGTCCTTGTATGCGGTGAGCTTGTAGAGGTTCCGGGCAACCGCCTCGGTGAAGTCGGTTCGATCGGACACCGCCCGCTCAGACGTCCAGATCGACTGCAGCACAGTCACGTATCGACGCGCGACCTTCGCGTTCTGGAAGCCGACCAGGTGGGCCGCGCGGCTCGCGATGAGATCACCGACCTGCCCGGTGAACGTGGTGTCGTCCAGCAGGTGCGCAGGCGGGGACGGCTGCCCGACGCGCGCGGGTGAGACGACGTCGTCGAAGCGGGCCGGGTCGGCGACCGCGAGGCGTCCCCATCGGAACGCGGCGACGTTGGCCTGCACCGCCACGCCGTTGATCTCGATGGCCTCCTCGATTGATCCGGCCGGAAGTCGCAGCGCACCAGCCTGATAGGCGGCACCGATGAGCAGGAAGTTGGCCGCGGCGGTGTTGCCGAACAAGCTCTGCGCGGCGGCCAGCGCGTCGAACGAGTGCACCTGGTGCGACACGTGTCCCAACCGATGCAGCAAGTACGACGTCTCCGGGTAGGCGACCGACTTGTCGTAGACCATGTCGCCGGTCGGTGTCTTGCTGGTCGATGCGACGGAGACCGTCCTACCGGCGTCGCCGTACTCCAGGTTCTTGGTGTCGGTCGCGGTCAACAGGTCGAAGGCCACGATGCAGTCCGCGCTGCCCGGGGTGAGCCGGTTGGCGGGATCGAGCGTGCCCGCGGCGAACCGCAGGTGCGATACGACGGGACCGGCCTTCTGGCTGAGACCCGTTTGGTCGAGGCTCTCGACGTCGTAGCCAGCGCGCAGCGCCGCGGTGGCCAGGACCTGGTTGACCGTGACGATGCCGGTGCCGCCGATGCCCGCGAGGAAGACGTTGTGGGTATTCGTGATCGGTTCTGCCGCGACGTCGGGCAGACGCGGCGGTTTCGGGGCCTTCCGGGCGCGCGACTTCTTGGCAGAACCCACCTCGACGGTGACGAACGACGGACAGTCGCCGTCAAGACAGCTGTAATCGGTGTTGCAGGACGTCTGATCGATCCGCGTCTTACGGCCGAACTCGGTGTCCACCGGTTGTACCGACAGACAGTTGGACTTCACTCCGCAGTCGCCGCAACCCTCACAGACCGCCTCGTTGATCAGCACACGGGTGGTGCGAGTGGGCAGGGTGCCGCGCTTGCGTTTCCGACGCGCGTCGGCCGCGCAGTGCTGGTCATAGATCAGGACCGTGACGCCCTTGACGTCGCGCAGCCGTTTCTGTGCCTCATCGAGGCGGTCGCGGTGCCAGAGGATGGTGCCCTTGGCCAACGCTCGCTTGTTGTGCCGGTGCGGCTCGTCGGCGCAGACGATGATCTGCTTGACGCCCTCGGCCATCAGCTTGTGTGTGAGTTTCTCTACGGGGAGCGCACCCTCGGCGTCCTGCGCGCCGGTCATGGCGACCACTTCGTTGTAGAGCAGCTTGTAGGTGATGTTCACCCCCGCCGCGACGCAGGCCTGCACCGCGAGTTGACCGGAGTGGAAGAAGGTTCCGTCGCCGATGTTCTGGAACAGGTGCGGCACGTCGGTGAAGGGTGCCTGGCCGATCCACTGGGTGCCCTCGCCGCCCATTTGGGTGATTCCGGCGACGGCGCTGTCCTCGCGGCCGGACATCGTCACCATGATGTGGCATCCGATGCCGCCGCCAGCCAGGGATCCCTCGGGAACCGCGGTTGACCGATTGTGTGGGCACCCGCTGCAGAAGTAGGCGGCACGCTTGGCGGGCAGCACCTCGAGCGACAGTGCCGGTGGCGGCGCCTTCTTGAGGTCTAGTCGATGGCTCAGGACGCGTCGCAGTGGTGTCAGCAGGCGCCCGGCGGTGAGTTCGCCGCCGTTGGGGACCAGCGGCAGCCCCGTCGAGTCCCTCTTTCCGATGATTCGCGGGGCTCCGGTTGCACCGTAGAGGATCTCGCGCACCTGGGTCTCAACGAAGGCGGTCTTGTCCTCGACGACGAGGATCTCCTCGAGACCGTCTGCGAAGGTGTTCACGATGTCGGGACCGAGAGGGGTGGGCATCCCGATGCGTAGCAGCCTGATGCCGGCACGATGCAGCGCGACGTCGTCGGCCCCGAGATCGTGCAGCGCCTGGCGCACCGAGTCGAATGTCGTTCCCGTGGCCGCGATGCCGATAGTTGCGTTCGGCGGGTCGACCTCGAGCACGTCGAGGCCGTTGACGGCGCCATACGCGCGCACGACCTCAGCGCGGGGGCCGTAGAGGTCGGCCTCGGCGAGCAGACTGTCGGCGGGGGCGGCCATCGGCCGCTGACGGTAGACGAAGGGTCGGCCGTCGAACTGCACCTGCGGGACGACGATGTCGACGGCCACGTCACCGGCGTCCACAGACCAGGCGCCGTCGGCGACGTCGGCGACGATCTTCAGCGCCACAACGCATCCCGATGCGCGTGAGAGCGCCACGCCGTGCATGGCCATCGTGACGACCTCACGTGCGTTGCGCGGGAACAGCACGGGAATACCGAGCGCGGCCAACGACCGCTCGCTGACCGCGGGCACCGTGGAGGACTTCGACGCCGGGTCATCACCGACGAGCAGCAGCATGCCGCCGCGCGGATTGGCGCCGAACATGTTGGCGTGCCGGAGCGCGTCCGTCGCCCGATCAAGCCCTGGCCCCTTGCCGTACCAGACACCCACGACCCCGTCGTGGGTCGGCGATCCCATGGGGAGGTCGGCCTGACTGCCCCATACCGAGGTGGCCGCCAGTTCCTCGTTGAGGCCGGGAATGAAGGTGATGTCGTGCGCCTGCAGTACCTCGGGCATTCCGGCCAGCATCCGGTCCACCCCACCGAGCGGACTGCCCTGGTATCCCGACACGAACGTCGCCACGCGAAGGCCCGCACGCTCGTCACGGACGTGCTGTTCGATCAGTGCACGCGCGATCGCCTGCACACCGGTGAGCACCACCGGGCCGGATCCGGGACGGTAGCGATCGCCCAGCTCGTAGGGCTGCCGATCGGGCCGGCGGATGTCGAGATCGGTCATACTTCGGGCTCACCATCTCTATGCGCAATGGGCGTATTGCTACTTCAATGGTGGCAGCGATATACAGAGTGCGCCACTGACCCCGATGCGCTTGAGCATGTTGCCCATATTTGACCAAGTGTGACGTGCGATACTGTGCGACATGACGAGGCTGGACCGCACCGATGCCCGAATACTCCTGGCGCTGTGTGACGCGCCCCGCGCAACCGGGGTGCAGCTGGCCTCGATGCTGAATCTGGCGCGCAACACCGTGCAGTCGCGGCTGGCGCGGTGGGATCAGGACAAGGTCCTTGCGCCCATCGACCGCTGCGTGTCACCGCGCGATCTGGGGTATCCGCTCAAGGCGTTCATCACCGCGGTTGTCGACCAGCACCAGCTTGAGGACGTGCTCGCCGCGCTGCAGACCATCGCTCAGGTCACCCAGGTCACCGGGCTCTCCGGGGCGGCCGACCTGTTGATCGCGGTGGCGGCCACCGACGCCGACGACCTGTACCGCCTGGCCGGTCTGGTCCTCGCGGTCCCCGGGGTGCAGCGCACGACGATGTCGGTGGCGATGCACGAGGTCGTTGCGTACCGCACCCGCCCGCTTTTGGAGCAGCTCGCGCGGGGGCAGTGAGGCTCTAGTGCAGTTCGGCGGAGATCCCGACCAGGGAAACACCCCACCCAAGACCGTGGTCAACCGCAACCCGATCTACGGTCGAAGCCAGTCGCTGGGGGAAGAGCGCTGATGAGTGCGTAGTCGACGCCGCGGTGCACGCCTTGCCCGATGCCGGCAATCCCGACACCGACCAGGAATATCGGCACCGACGACGCCAGCTCCCCGTCCCATCACCACCAAGAGCGTAGACGCGGCCGAAAGTAGCGATAACTGGTTCGAGTGTTCCGAATAGTGGACTTCGCGGCCGGTGTTGTTTACCCTGATCACGTGAGCGCTACTGATCGCGCCTTTACGTTGCTCGACATGATCGTGGGCAGCTCGGAGCCGCGCGGATTGTCAGATCTGGTGAGGTCGTCGGGCCTGACCAAACCGACCGTCCGGCGACTGTTGGTGTTGTTGTCAGACTTGGGATACGTCCGCCAGAACGACGCGAAACAATATCTACCGGGAGCAAAGAGCCTGGATCTGGCAGCTAGGGCCATGACGCGTATCGATTTCGCAGACGAATTCACTGATGTGCTGGCCAGTATGAGAGTCCGTGTTCCGGCCACCTTGGCGCTCAACGTCTATGGAGACCACCGCTTGGCAACGGTGGCCACGCTGACCTCTCACAGTGGGTACCGGGTGGCGGGCCGCAGTGTCTCGGCCGTCGGGCTGCACGCAACGGCGTCCGGGAAAGCGATCTTGGCGCACCTGCCACGTCCGGATGTCGAAGTCTTGCTGACTGCCGACGTACTGCCGGCGTACACCTCAACCACGACAACCGATGTCGAGAAGCTGCGCCTGGAACTGCGCGAGGTGGCCAGCCGTGGCTACGCAATAAATGACGAGGAGTCACAGCGCGGAGTACGTTGCATCGCGGCGGTGGTGAGGAACTACCTGGGCCATCCGGTGGCGGCGGTGTCGATGTCAGTGGCTGCCTCACAGGTGTCTGTGGCGGTGCTCCGTAGGGAAAGCCCCGAACTGATCCGTACCGCCGACGAGATCAGTGCCGCGCTGGGCGGTCCCGGCCACAACCCCGGGCCTCGGCCCGAGGGTGCACGACCCGACAGCGCGACGACGGGGGTGATTGCGCGATGACCACTCTCGACAAGTCTTTCCTGGTGCTCGAGACGTTGGCCGAGTTGGGTCCGCGGGTGCCGTTGGGAACCTTGCAGAAGGCGACCCTTCTTCCGAAGGCGACGCTGTACCGCTTGCTGCGCACCATGGTTGATCGTGGGCTCGTTCGCTACGACACCGCTGGGCGCTACAGCATCGGCCCGCAGGTGTACCGGATGGCCGGTGCCGTCTACGCCAGATGGGCTCCGCCACCAGGAGCCCGGGCGGTGATGGTGGAGTTGCAGCGGACGGCACCGGAAACCGTTCACGTCTCGTCGTTCCGGCACGGGCAGTTGATGTATGTGGAGAAGCTGGATGCGCCACATCCGTACCAGATGTCTTCGCGGGTGGGAATGGCTCAGTGCCTGCATTCTTCGGCGATCGGAAAGGCGATCCTCGCAGAAATACCGGCTGAACGAGCCGAGGTACTACTCGGGCAGGAAGCGTTGCGTCCCGTCACCGAATTGACGATCGTGGATCCGGTTCGCCTGCTGAGTGAGCTACCTGCCATTCATGCTGCTGGCTACGCCATCGACGACGAGGAGGACGAGGAGGGATTGCGTGCCATCGGAGCGGCCTTCTGCGACGACAGCGGCACCCCAGCCGGCGGCGTCAGTATCGTTGCGCCGTCGTTCCGAATGAGCCTCGCTCAAGCACGGGGATACGCGCCAGCGTTGGTACATGCTGCGCAGCAGATCGGCGAGATGTTCGTCGGCGCTACCCCACCTCAAGGTCTCGCATCGAACCTCACGTGAAGACGGTCATTGCCCGGCGGATGTCGTCCAACGTATCGCTCAGAGCGGCTTGCGGGCCGATGAGCGGGCGCGTCAACCAGCTACCGCCGCATGCCAACACGTTGGGCAGGCCAAGGTAAGCGGCGACGCCCGCGAGGGTGATACCGCCGGTGGGAACGAACCGCACGCCCGGATAGACCTCGGCCATCGCGGCGCAAAATCCGGGACCTCCCGATACTTCAGCAGGAAAGAACTTGACCTCGGCGACACCGTCGCGGCAGGCGCGCAACACCTCGGTGCTGGTGGCGACCCCAGGCAGATACGGCAGTTTATGATGACGCGCTCGTTCGACCAGCTCACTGTCATAGCCGGGGCTCACCGCAAACGCCGCCCCCGCTTGGCGAACGTCGTCCAGTTGGCGGGGCGTCAGTACTGTGCCGGCTCCCACGGTGACCGTGTCGTGACCGCTGCACGCGGCGATGACATCAAGCGCGCGCGGCGTCCGCAGAGTGACTTCGACGGCCAGGATGCCCGCCTCACCGATCTCGTCGAGGCGGGTGCGCAACGCATCGGGTTCATTGCAGGTGAGTACCGGGATGAGGGGCAGTCCACCAGCAAGAAGAGCGGTCATAGTCATGAAATGGCCTCTTCGGCATCGATTTCGGGTAGGTGGCCAGGATCGATCACGGCACCGGGATGTGACACCACCGCTGCGGCGAGACGCGCTGCGATGCCGGCAGCCTCCGCTGGGCCCGCGCCACGGATACGGCCGAACAGGTACCCGGCGTTGAAAGAATCCCCCGCCGCGGTGGTGTCCACCGCGTGACCCGACCCGGAGATCGGAAGGTGGCGACGCTGCCCCCCGGAGCTGACGAGACAACCCTGCGGGCCGAGCTTGACCACCACTTCGGGCACGCCGAGTTGATGTAGGCGGTTCGCGGTGGCCTGTTCGTCGAGGTCTCCGAACAGATCACGATCATCGACGGCGGTCGGCAACGCCACATCGGTGCGCCGGAGGAACTCCGTGGTCACGGTCCGAGCGGTCTCGGTGTCCCGCCACAACGCGGGTCTGTAGTTGCTGTCGAACACCACCCGAACTCCGCGCTCGCGTACCGCATCGAGGGCCTGCAGAAGTACCACTCGGGCGTCGGGAGTGAGGATAGCCACGCTGATTCCTGACAAGTAGACCCAGTCGGCGTCGTGAATCGCCTCGACAGCTGCCGCCGTGGCTGCTGCCCCGGTGAACAGTTGCCGTGCCGCGGAATCACCCCGGTAGTAGGTGAATATGCGCTCCCCATCGGCGGTGTTGTCGATCAGGTAGAGACCGACCTTGCCGCCCAGACGTACCTGAACTGTTCGCGTCGAGACACGCTTCTGCTTGAGCCACAACACCATCCGCTGACTGTGCAGGTCGTCACCGACTGAGGTGAGGTAGCTGACGTCGATACCGCGGGGCGCGCCGTAATGGCTCAGGTAGATCGCGACGTTGGCGGTGTCCCCACCGAAGCTCACGGTCGCCGCGGCCGCGTCGCGGAAACGCACCTCGATCATGCACTCACCGACGCTGAGAACCCGCACTGGCGTGGTCACCGGCTGCCGACCATCGCTTGGGCGACCACTTCGGCGCGGAACTGCCGGTCAGCGGTCAACGCCGACGGCGCGGCCACATTCAACAGATCTCCGGCGATGTCTGCGATCACGTCGGAGTGCACGGCCCGGTGCGCAACATGCAACAACTGCTCGGCGCGCGGATCCGACAACCGTTGGGGGTCATTACCTGCGCACCACAGCACCCACCTCACCCAGTCGGCCCACACAGCTGCGACGCGAGTCGCCGGCCGGCCACCGGCGATCAGGGCGAGCGCCGTGGGCGCGAGTCGCTGCTGCAATTTCTGGGTGCCGTCGGCAGCCAGTTTGTCCAACGAGTAGTGCAGTTTGGGGTTGACGAACCGCTGTAGCACCGTGCGCGCGTAACTCGCCACATCGGTAGGCACCGGTGGCAGGGCCGGCAACACCTCACCGGTCAACAGATCCGAGACGAAACTACTGATGGCTGGGTCGGTGAGCGCAGCACGGACATCGCCGTGACCGGCCAACAATCCCCGATATGCGCAGGCGCTGTGGGCGCCGTTGAGCACCCTCAGTTTGAGATCCTCGAACGGCGCAACGTCATCGACGACGATGGCCCCGACCTCCTCCCACGGTGGACGAGGCCCCCGGAAGTCATCCTGGATCACCCACTGCAGAAACGGCTCGGTAAGCACAGCAGCCTGATCATCGATCCCGGCAAGCTGCGCAACGTGTCGGCGGGCCTCCTCGTCCGGATCAGGAACAATGCGGTCGACAACCGTCGATGGGAAGCTGACGTGATCATCGATCCAGCTACGCGATCCACCCGCAGCCAACGTCGGATGGGTGTCAACAAAATCACCCACCAGCCGAGCCAGTACCTCCCCGTTTCCGCGCAGGTTGTCACAGGAGATCACCGCGATGGGCCCGCTCCCGGCACGGGCCCGTTCGGCCAGCGCTCCCGCGACCAGGCCCACCACCGACCGTCCGGGTTGCGGATCGTCGAGATCGGCTGCAATGGCTGGATCGGTGAGGTCGAGGTTGCCATCGCGGTCGCGAGGGTAGGCCTTCTCGGTGACGGTCAGGGTCAGCACCCCGACCTCGGGCCGGGCCACGTCAGTGCGGAATGCGGCCGCATCGATTCCGGCGCAGCGCGCAAACCGGATGGCGCCGAGCACGGAGACCGACTCGCTGTTGGCGTCCGCGGCAGTCACGGTGTAGAGCCCGTCCTGATCGGCCAGAATCCTCGGCAGCGTCGTGTTGCGCCATGTGTACGCGCTGATCGCCCACCGGGGGTCCAGGTTCAGGGCTGCGTCGGCACACCAGGCCTGGTGGGCGCGGTGAAATCCGCCCAGGCCCAGGTGAACCTGTCCGACCGTGACCCCACCGAGGTCATAGCCGGGCGGGGTCACGGTCGCAGGCAGATCAGCCAGTGCGCCCGCTGACAGTCGCCTGGGGGGGTACGCCATCACCATGGATGGATGCTTCCGTCGAGCAACCGGTTGACTGGCAGGTACGCCCGTTCGTAGGGGTACTCCGCGGCCAGAGTCTCGTCGATGTCCACGCCCAGTCCCGGTGCCGATCCAGGATGCAGGTAACCGTCGGCGAAGGTGTACGCGTGCGGGAACACCTCGTCGGTTTCCGGGGTGTGGCGCATGTACTCCTGGATTCCGAAGTTCGGGATGGTGATATCGACGGCCAACGCCGCCGCCATCGCCACCGGGGACAGGTCGGTTGCTCCGTGGAAACCCGTCTTGACGCCGTACACCTCGGCGAAAGCGGCCAGCTTGCGCGCTCCGGTGATCCCGCCGCAGCGCACCGGCGGTGTACGGATGTAGTCGATCAACTGTTCGCTGATCAATGTGGTCGCGTCGTGGACGCTGTTGAAGATCTCGCCGACCGCCAGGGGTGTGGTGGTGTGCGCGCGTAGGTGCCGGAACGCTTGTTGATTTTCAGCCGGCGTGGCGTCTTCGAGCCAGAACATCCGAGCGTCTTCAAGTCGCCTGCCCAACCACGCCGCTTGAATCGGAGTCATCCGGTGGTGTCCGTCGTGCAGGAGGTGGATCTCGGGTCCCACCTCGGCGCGCACCCGCTTGAACAGTTCGGGTACCACTTCCAGATATCTCTCGGTCGACCAGGATTCTTCCTTGGGCCACCCTTTGGCCGCGGGCTCGTAGAACAGCTCGCCGCGGCCCACGCCGTAGACGCCGGAAAGGCCGGGCACTCCGGTCTGAGCTCGCACTGCGCGGTAACCCATGTCGACGTAACGCTTCACAGCAGCAACGGTGTCGTCGATGTCGCTGCCGTTGGCGTGGCCGTAGACCATGACGCCGGTGCGGCTGGCACCACCGAGCAACTCGTGGACCGGAACGCCCAGCGACTTACCGCGAATGTCCCACAGCGCCATGTCCACTGCCGCGATCGCGGACATGGTGACCGGTCCGCGACGCCAGTAGGCGCCTTGGTAGAGGTACTGATAGATGTCCTCGATCTGACGGGGGTCGCGTCCGATCAACAGCGGAGCGATGTGGTCGCTGAGATAACTGGCGACGGCCAATTCCCGACCGTTCAGCGTGGCGTCCCCAACACCCGAGGTTCCGTCGTCGGTGACGACTTTGAGGGTGACGAAGTTGCGTCCCGGACTGCTCACGATCACCCGGGCATCAGTGATCTTCATCGCCGGGACCCACTCACACTGACGGCGTGCGGGACGCTCTGCAGCGTCGTCGCACCGTCTGCGGACCCGACGACGAGGTCATCTTCGTTGCGCACGCCGCCCACCCCGGGGACGTAGACGCCAGGTTCGATGGCGATGACGTTGCCCTCTTCCAGCACATGCGTGGAACCTGGCTTCAGCAGCGGATACTGCTCGTGGAAGGCGATTCCCACTCCATGCCCGGTTTGGTGTGGATAGGCCTCCCCCATCCCGGCGGCATCGATGGCCCGGCGGGCGGCGTCATCGACCTCGGCGCCGGTCGCGCCCGGAACAGCTGCTCTGGCCGCCGCCACAAACGCCGTCTCGGCGGTTTCGGCGATCTCGCGCTGCTGGTCGGTGGGATCACCGAGCACGAACACCCGGGAGAGGTCCTGCCAGTACCCGTCGGCGACAACCGCCAGCTCCATCAGGATCCACTCGCCGTCGCGCATCCGCCGAGTCGAGGAGAACTCGTAGTCCAGGTGGCATTGCGAGGTCTGTGGCCCACTCATCACAAACGCATAGCCGCGGACTCGGGAAGCCCCCAGGTGTCCGACGCCCTGGGTTTCGATGGCGCGCTCGACCTCGGTCGCCAGATCGATATCGCGGACACCGTCGCGCAGCCCGTCGCGGAACGTCTGCAGCCCGATGTCGGCGATCGCCGCGGTACGCCGCAACGCGGCCAGCTCGGCCGTGGTCTTGGCAGCGCGCGACCGGCACAACGCCGCGTCGAAGAACACCGTCTCGGCGTCCAGCGCACTGGCCACCACGGGCCGGATGATTTCGTGGCGCCCGGACACCTCATGGGCCATGTGTGGGGGTACCTGGGCACGGAACGGCCCCTCCACACCAATTCGGCGACCGCTGATCACCCCGGTGTCGCGCAGCCGGCGAAGCTGCGAGGCCACAGTGTCCGCCAGCGAAGGGTCCCCGATACGGCCGGCTTGATACATGTGCAGGTTGGCCCATCCGCTACGCGCCGCCCAGAACTCCTCGCCGGCAGGCACCAGCAGATGCGGTTCCCCGCAGCGTGGCACCACGGCTACACAGGTGCCGTTCATCGGCCAGTACCCACTGACCGAGACGACGTTCTCCGCGCTCAACATCACCGCGCCGTCGAGGTTGTTTTCGACCAAGGTCTGTTGGAACTTCGCCAATCGGTCGGCGTCGAAGGTGACACTGGTACCGATCGAGTCGAGCAGTTCCCCCAATTTTGCATCCGCGGGCACCGCTACGACATCGCCATAGCCGTAGACCTGCAGGTCGGCCAGGAACGCGCCGATCACATCGGTGTCGAGTTCGGCGGCCCGGTCCCCGAGCCTGGCATAGCCGACGCGGCCGACCAGGCTGTCAGTGGAACGTTGCGCGTCCTCACCACCGGTGAGCATCGCACTCAAATCCGTTTCTGCGGCGACATTTCCACGGTTGACGGCGGCGAGCACCTCCCGCAGATCTGCCGTGCTGGTCAGCCCGGACTCAGTCTCTCCTGATCGCGCAACCCGGACAACCAAAGAGAGGCCGGGAGCCTCACACTGCTCGGCGAGCTGACGCAGCATCGTCACAAACCAAGCTCGGGCCTCCGCGTCAGCACCGCCTGCTGCGCGGCGCTGGGTAAGCAGCAGGCGACGGCACGACGTTGCATTCGCCGCACTCAGCAGGTTCGGCAAGTCGGCGCGGGGATCATGATCGGCATCGACGACGCCCAGATCGATCGCCGCGACGTTCACGCCACTCGAACGCGCACCCGTCAGTACCGACAGATTGCGGGGATCGATGGATTTCCAGCGTAATTCGACTGCGTCGAGGCCGTGTTGCTTCGCGCGGTCAATCAGGGTGTCCGCGTCGTCACCATTGGTGGCTGCGGCGGCGTATCGAGTCAGCGTGTTCACTGGTGGGTCCTTCGGTTGGCTGGGTGTTGAAGAATGGGTCAGCGGGTCTGCGGAAGTTCGGCGAACACCGTATTGAGCTTCTCGAGGGCCTCCGCGATATCGGCTTCGGTGTGAGCAGACGTGATGCCATAGTGCATCGGTGCCGCTTTCGTTCCGAAATCGTGGAAGTGCAGACCCTGTCGGACACATCCGCGCAGGAAGCGGTTGTTCTGTTCGGCGTCGAACTTCGCGGCGGTGCGGTAATCGGTTGCCGTCTCCGTCATCCCGAAATACATGCCGAAGCGTGCACCCAGCCCTTGTATGTGTCCGGTTATGCCGTAGCTGGCGAACAGGTTGTCGAACCCTTGGTAGAGCTTGTCGGCCACAGCCCGAATTCTGGGGTAGAAATCTGGTTGCGACATCTGCTCCACTGCCGCCGATGCCGCCAAAACCGCGCAGAGTTGCCCGGTGTACGTCCCGCTCACAACGGTCTTGCCGACCGGATTGAGCGCTGACATCACCTCCTCGGTACCGGTGATAGCCGCCAGTGGCCATCCTCCGGCAAGCGCCTTGGCCCAGCAAGCCAAATCGGGTGTGACACCGAAATATTCAGCCCCCCCGCCCAGTGTCATCCGGAATCCGCTGAGCACCTCGTCGAAGATCAGGACCACGCCACGTTTGCGGGTTTCCTCTCGTACCTGAATCAGCCAGTCTTTGTCGGCAGGAACACAGCCCAGGTTGTAGGAGACCGGTTCGAGGATGATCGCCGCTACTTCGCCGTCGTATCGATCCAACGCCGCGCGCAACGCGTCGATATCGTTGAAGGGCACCGTGATCATCAGATCATTGACCGAGGAGGGGATGCCCGCACTGTCGGGGAACGCCGGGACCACCTGTTCATAGGGCCGGTCCGGAGTGTGCGCATTGAACAGTACGTAGTCGTGCATGCCGTGGAAGTGGCCGTCGAACTTGATGATCTTCTCGCGGCCGGTGGCCGCGCGTGCTACTCGCAAGGCCGCCATCGTTGCTTCGGTGCCGGTGTTGGTGAACCTCAGCCGCTCGGCTCCGGGCAGGATTTCGATCAGCCGCTCTGCCAGGGCCACGTGATGCTCGGTCTCCTGGGTGCACAGTGTGCCCATCTTCAGCCCCTGCTGCACCGCGGCATTGATCGCGGGGTTGTTGAACCCCAACATACTTGCCCCGTTGGAGGAGCTGAAATCGATGTACTCGTTGCCGTCGATATCGGTGAGGCGGCAGCCGTCGGCCTTGGCGAAGTAGTAGGGCCGCCCCAATACCGGGTTGTAGCGTCCGGCGGCAGTGACCCCACCGATGAGGACCTGCTTCCCGCGCTCGAAGAGCGCGTCGGAGCGCGGAGCGGTGACCAGGGGTGCGTCGTGGGTTTGAGTCATGGAACTCTCCTTCTCGCACTTCGCTTTACATGAAGGTCCGTATAACGAAATGCTGGTATCGAAATTCTTCTAGCGGAAGGCGCAACAACACCGCCGTAGTCGGACCAGGTGCACTGACGTCCTGATGGCTACGACTAAAACTGTTGCGGTAGAGACTGTTTGCTTCTTGGTCCCGCTCTAGCACTCGGTCTTGTAGATGAACCTCTGGGCCTCAGGGGTGTCGACATTGGCCGTGTCGAGAACCATCACCGGCGTGGTGGTGTCGCTGGGTACGTCCTTGCCGGCGATCGCATCGACAGCGACCTGCACGCCGTCAGCACCGATCTGATACGGACTCTGCGCAACCAGCGCTACCACCGCACCGTTCTTGAGTTGTTCGATCTGTTGGGGACCAGCATCGAATCCGATGAGTTTCACCCGTTCGGCGGCGTTGTTGTTGCGCAGCGCGGTAGCGGCACCCTGTGACGACGGGCTGTTGACCGAGAAGATCCCGTTGATGCCGGGATCAGCCGACAGCGACGACGACACTATCGACGCTGCGGTGGTGGCGTCCTCTTTGGTGTATTGCACACCGGCGAACTCCAGTCCCGGATAGGCTTTCAATCCTTCCTGCAGGCCTTCGACGCGGGAATCATTGGTGCTGATACCGGGGGCCGAGCTGAGGGCGAGGATCTTGCCCTTACCTCCGAGGATCTCGTTGAACTTGTCGGCGGCAGCTTCGCCTGCCGCGAAGTTGTCTGTGGTGATGTGTGAGGTGCTGATCGTGGTGTCGTCCAATGCCGTATCGACTTCGATCACCTTGGCCCCACGAGAGATCAGGTTGTTGATGGGTGCGCGCATCGCTACCGCGTCGGTGGGTGCGATGAGTACTGCAGCTGGGTTCTTGGCGGCCACCGCGTTGACGAGCGGAGTCTGCTGGCTGGCGTCGAATTGATCCGGTGCCGTGACCTCCAGATCTACCCCTAGCTTGGCGGCCTGTTCCTTCGCGCCACATTCCATGGCGACATAGAACGGATTTCCCTTCACCCCCTGCACCAAGGTGATGGTGTCGCCACTGGGCTGCTGTCCCGAACATGCCGTGGCAGCCAGCGCCACCGCGACACTCAACCCAAGCTTCACCACGTTGCTGGAGTTCTGGATGATCATTGCTGTCTCCTGTATTGGAAGTCTGAAACGGACTGTTATCGCGAGTTTTTGGCGCGGCGTCTGAGATCGAAATACACGGCGATGACAAGCACCGCGCCCACCGCCACGGTCTGCCAGAACGGTTGCACTCCGGCAATGACGAACCCGTTCTGCAGCACCGCCGGGATGAACACGCCTATGACGGTGCCCAGGATCGAGCCGACTCCGCCGAACGGGCTGGTACCGCCGATGACGGTGGCGGCGATCGCATTGAGGTTATCGGTGGTGTGGCCCGCGATCGTGGTGGTGGCGAACCGGGCAACGTTGATGAAACCAGCCAGTCCGGCCAGCAACCCTGCCCCGCCGTACACCTTGAGCAGGTGACCACCAACACTGATGCCGGCACGCCGAGCGCCCTCCTCGTTGGAGCCGATGGCGTAGGTATAGCGGCCCATCCGGGTGAAGCGCAGAATCAAGCCGGCGATGATCACCACCACAGCCGCGATCAGGACGATCCAGGGAATTCCGAACAGCGTCGCATTGCCGATCGTGTCGTTGAGCAGAGTCGGCACCTCCCGCACATCCACACCGTTGGTCAGCAACTGCGCAGCTCCGAGGGCCATACCCAATGTGCCCAATGTGGCGATAAGCGGTGGGATGTTGCCGTACGCGATCATCACGCCGTTCAGTAGTCCCCACACCAGTCCGCCGAGCAGTGCGACGACAAAGCCGACCAGAATTGCCGTGAACCCCGCCTCAGCACCGCCCATTGCGAGCATGACCTGCGAGCTGACGACGCTGGAAAAAATCAGAACCGAACCCACCGACAAATCGATACCACCGGTGATCATCACGTAGGTCTGACCACACGCGAGGATCAGCAAGCTCGCGGCGTCCAGTGTGATGTTGCGGGCGTTGTCGGGGGTGGCGAACCCATACGGGCGAACGATCGAGAACGCCACAATGATGAGCAATAAGGCTGTCAGGATCCAGAAAGTGTTCGCGCCGGTGACTGCGCGTAGCCACCCTCTCGCGCTTGCCGGGGCCGCTTCCGCCGAGTGACCGTTCGGCGGTGCATCTGACTTGCTGTCGATCGTCATCGGACTTCCTTCTCCGCCGGTGCATCTTCAAGCGCACCGGTCATAGCACCGACCAGTTCCTCGGTGGTGGTCTCCGCACCGTTGTAGGTGCGCACATTTCGGCCAAGACGCAGCACGTGGATGCGGTCGGCCACGGCCAACACATCGGGCATGCTGTGACTGATCAACACCACGCCCAGACCTTGGTCTTTGATGCGACGCAGGAGTTCGAGCACCCGGGCGGTCTGCACCACGCCCAGCGCTGCAGTTGGTTCGTCGAAGAACACCACCTTGCGACCCCACAGCGATGCCCTGGCAGCGGCCACACTTTGACGCTGCCCTCCCGACAACGACGCCAACGGCGCCGCACTGTCTTTCAAGTTCACGCCCAGCCGCATCAGTTCGGCGTCCGCGCTGGCCTTCATCGCTTTGTTGTCAAGGACGCCAAACCATCCCAGCGGACCTTTGCGGACGATTTCCCGACCGAGGTACAGGCAACTGGCGGCGTCCAGGTCCAGCGGCAATGCCAGATCCTGGTAGACGGTGTACACCCCGGCGCCCTGAGCATCTTGAGGCGAATGAAAGTCCATCACTTTCCCGTCAATGCGGATTTCACCCTCGTCTGGTCGGTGCACTCCAGACAGCGTCTTCACCAACGTGCTCTTACCGGCGCCGTTATCCCCGATCAGAGCCACGATCTCGCCGGCGTACACATCAAAATCGGCGCCGCGCAAGGCCTGCACCCCGCCAAAGTGTTTTACGAGGCCACGCGCCTCTAGGGTCGGCGATGTCGCCATCAGGCCTCTTCCTCATAGGTCCGATATATGGAATTCCGGTCTCGATAAGCATCGTGATGCACCACTCACGCGGGGTCAAGGCAGGGAAGAAAAAGCAAGGCCAACGTTTCAAATAATGGACCATTGGTCGACTCGGGTGTGAAGACGATGCTGAATCCGCTAGTAGCGAGCGCTTCGACTCGAGCTGCGCCAGCGCAGATGCACGCATCTCTCGCAGCGGCAGCCACGTTCTCGGACCAACCGAACCAGCACACAATTCGTCGACGGCGTCAGCAAGTCGGCTGTGGAACTCGACGGGCAGACCGACATGCTGGTCAATCCCTGGGGATTGTGGTGGCAGGAGTTGACCGCGTCCCATATCTGCGTTGTCGACGAGGATGCCCACGTGGTCCGCGGCCGTTGGGACGTCACGCCCGCCATTCACCTCCACACCGAGCTGCATCGGCTGCGGCCAGACGCCCGCGTGGTGATCCACAACCACCCCTACTACGTCAGCCTGCTCGCGGCGCTGGGAATGCTGCCCGAGCTGGTCCATCAGACCGGCTCGCTGTTCCTCGACGACATGTACCTGCTCGACAAGTACGACGGCGAGATCGACGCACCCTGGCGCGCAGTCGAACTCGCCAGCCAGATCGGGTCGGCCAACCTGGCGATCCTGGCCAACCACGGCGCGATCATCACCGGACGCAACCTGGCCGAGGCGGTCTACCGGGCGGCGTCCATCGAGCGCGTGTGCCGGCTGGCCTACGACGTGATGCTGACCGGCCGGACGCCGTCGCCGATGAATCGAGGCGACATGGTGGGCATGCAGGCATCGCTGATCGAACGCGCCGCGAATCGCTGACGCCAGCGGAGGTGTTCACCCGCAACTTCTGGTTCTGCGCGGTGGAGGACCAGTCGTCGTTCATCCAGCACGAGCGGATCGGCGCGGGCAACATCATGCTCGAAGCCGATTATCCGCACTGCGATTCGACCTGGCCGCACAATCAAAAGACCATCCACGAGCAGATCAGCGGTCTGCCGGATGACATCATCCGCAAGGTGACGTGGGAGAACGCGTCGCGCTCTATCAGCATCCCGGGCCTACGGCGGTCCAGAAGAATCCGGACGCCTACTGAGGCCGAGAGCGGCCGCCGACTGCACCGCGTCGGTGACGCTCGCGACCAACGGACTGTCGAGCTTCCAGCACTGCCAGTACAGCGGCACGTCGAGGTACAGCTCGGAGATCCTGGCCAGATCCTTGGTCGAATCCGCCAGCTGTTCGGGAAACATCCCCCAGCCGAGACCGCAGCGAACCGCCGCACCGAACCCCTCCGCCGTCGGCACGAAGTGGGTCGGCGGGGTCAGCTGACGGCGAAACAGCTTGCGCAGAAACATATCCTGCAGAGCGTCGTCACGGTTCCAGGCAATGGACGGAGCCTGCGCGGCCGCCCGGGCGGTGAATCCGTCCGGCAGGTACCGCTGCACGAAGGCCGTGGCCGCCGCCGGGATGTAGCGCATGACGCCCAATGACTGGACGCGGCATCCCGGCACCGCGGCGCGCTCCGTGGTCACCGCACCCATCACGGTGCCCTCGCGCAGCAGACGCGCGGAGTGATCCTGATCCTCGATCCGGACGTCGAACAGCACGGAGTCCAGCCGCTCGAACACCGATGCGAACCACGTCGCCATCGAATCGGCGTTGACAGCCAACGCGATTCGGGCCGAGGTGGCGTCGCCGCCGCCGAGTTCGGCGAGCGCCTCGGCCTCCAGCAGGGCCGATTGTGCCGCGAGCCGCAGCAGGGGCACACCCGCCGCCGTCACCGTGCAGGGCCGCTCGCGTCGCACCAGCACCTGACCCACGCGTTGCTCGAGCGCCTTGACCCGCTGGCTCACCGCAGACGGTGTGACGTGCAGCGTCGCGGCCGCCGCGTCGAACGATCCCGTCTCGACGACGGCCGCCAGGGCCGCCAACTGCTGACTGTCCAGCGCCACATTAGGAAGCCTAATCCTGCACCCAATACATTAGCGGGGCTACGCCCAGTCAGTGCGAGTCCACACTCACTATCCGGTCGATCACCGCTAGCAGCCCGGCCTCGTCGTCATCACTCTCGGTGCGATCGTCGAGCGCGCTGTGCAGGGCGGTGTAGTACAAGCCGTCACCGATCAGTTTTACTGCACGTGCGACGTCAAGGTCACCGAGCGCCTCGTGCAGGACACGCAACCACGTGCCCGATACGTCTTCGAGAACTTCCCGTGCTCGGGTGTCGCCACCTTGGCGCAATCTGGCGACCGCCACCAGCGCGCGATCCAACGGGGTGCCCGCATAACGCGACGTTCTGATGTAGTAGCGGGCGGGCCCGTCGGGCGCGGTGCGCATCTGGTCGACATCTTCGACGGCCAGGGCCAGCACTCGGTCGTATAGCGCCTCGGCCAATCGGTCCTTCGACGGGAAGTGATACAGCACCCCCCCTTTCGACACACCCGCCTTGGCTGCGACAGCCTCCACCGTGGTGTAGCGCTCGCCCTCCGCGGCCAGCACATCCTCGTACGCGTCGAGAATTCGCTCCCGCGAAGAAGTCATTTGCCCAGCCTACGACAGGAGAGCAATACTGTACCGTCTGGACGGTACAGTCCAGTCGTACCGTCAGATCAAGGCGCGCGTGCGCTCCTGTCAGGACGGATGACGGAAGGATTTGCTTGATGGCGGGCTATCGCGACCTGGTCCGAGTACCGGGCGTGTTGAATGTGACCGCCTCACAACTGTTCGCCCGCCTGCCCTTGGGCATGCTCAACCTCGCGATATTGCTGCACGTGCAGTCTAGTTCCGGCTCCTACGCTGTTGCTGGCGCGGTGGTGGCCTGCGTCAGCGTGGGGGAAGCCGTCGCCATGCCGATCACCGCTCGCCTGGCCGGGCGGTTCGGTATGACACCGATTCTGCTGGTGGCAGCCGTGGCCAATGGGGCCAGCATGTTGGCGCTTGCATTCGCCGATCCAGCGCCGATAGTCCTCATGGGAATGGGCGTGCTCATCGGAGCCTCGGTGCCGCCGCTGATACCGGTGTGCCGCGCGCTCTATCCGCTGATGGTGCCTCGCGACGGTGTGCGGGTGCTATTCGCACTCGACACCACAGCTCAGGAACTGATCTGGGTCGTCGGCCCCGTTGCGGCGACGATTCTCGCCTCCGCGGTGTCCACTGCCGCCCCGTTGGTCCTGTCCGCCGGCGTCACGATAGTCGGGACGGGCTGGTTCCTGTGGAGCGCAAGGAGTTTCAAACCGCGAGTCGGACGCAGCACGTCGGCATTCGGCAGGGTCCTGGCTAGCCGGGCAGTTCTACTCGCCATGGTCGCCAGCTTGGCGCTAGTCGCATCGTTCATGGCCCTCGAGGTCGGCATTGTCGCTACGTTTGGCGGCAGCGGTGTCATGGCCGGTGCCGCGATCGCCGTGGCGAGCGTCGGATCTCTGATCGGTGGGCTCACTTTCGGGCATCGGCGGATCGGCGTGGTCGGCGTGGTGGCGGCTCTCGCACTGGTTGGTGTCGGCGTGGCGTTGTTCGGAGTCGTCGAACATCTTGCGCTCCAATTCATCGCGCTGTTCGTCTCCGGATTGGGTTTCGCCCCGGCGATGTCGGTCCTGTACATCATGGTGTCGCACGAGATTGCCGAACACGCGGCGTCCGAGGCTTTCGGATGGCTCACCAGTGCGGCCCTCGCCGGTGGCGCCATCGGCACGGCCATCGCGGGGGTGGCGACAGACGTCTACGGCCCAGATGGGGCGATCGCCGTCGCTGTCGTGCTCGCGGTGTTCGCCGCAGTCAGCCCACTTATCGCGCGGGCCACAGGGCCTCTGCGAGGTCTCTCGAACGACACCGTGGAGGAAGCAGAGACAGTGGGCGACAACACAATGGGCGACATGTGCGTGTCGAACACCAATCCCGCTGACAAGTAGCCCCTATCTCTTTTCGGGCTTCACATAGAGGACTATCGCCTCGCCGACCATACCCACCGAACTCCACGCTCGCGTCGAGCGACAGCCGTATCGACTCAACGGAGCAGCCCGGGCATTCAAGGCGCACGCGCTGGCCGCGGTATCGATCTACCCGCCGAGTTCGCCCGCGATGCCGCGCTCGAGGCTCGCACGTGTGGTCTCCGGCAGCACGAGGAGACCGTCGAGTTCGACGTCGGCGAGGGTCAGCGACTGCGCGCGTTCCTGCACTGTCGCCGACGGGTCCGCCGCCACCCGAAGCAGGCTCTGCGCGCGGGCGATGCGCTGCTGCGCCTCCCGGGTGAAGTCGCTGCGCCGAAGCCGGATGGCCTCGGCCTCGGCCGCGTTGAAGGTCGTCACGTAGTCCTGCACCGCCGCCAGGTAATCGCCGGCCGACTCCCGGTCGTCGAGCAGATCCTCCGCTCGGGCCGGGCGCAGCAGGTCGGCCCGCAGCTTGGCCTTGTGGAAGGCCATGACCTGGGGCGCGCTCAGATCGGTCATCAGCGGGAAGTCGAGAAGCTTCGCCGCGTCCAGTTCATAGTCCAGCCAGCGCGACTCCGTGCGGTCATGCTGCTCGACCGTGCGGGTGATGGTGCGCCACTGGGTGGCCTGATCGGCGGAGCGCCGCGCGACGGGGACACCGTCGGCCGCCTGCCCGGCGGGCTCTTCGGCACCTCCGACGCGGCGAAACGTGCGCCACCCGGCGTACAGCACCCCGGCCAAGGGCACCAGGATGAGCAACAGCTCGGCCAGTCGGAACAACAACCCCACCACACAAGCATGCCACTGCGGCCGAACGGGGCTCCGAACGCAAAGACAGGAAAGGATCGTTCGCCGAACTTAGGGTCGAGGCATGAACCGCCTGGATCGCTTCTTCGAGATCTCTGCGCGCCAGTCGACGGTCGCCGCAGAACTCCGTGGCGGTGTGGTCACGTTCATCGCGATGGCTTACATCATCGTGTTGAACCCGATCATCCTGTCCAGCGCCCCGGACGTCGCCGGGAACAGCCTGGAGTTCACACAGGTCTCGGCGGTCACGTCGCTGGCGGCAGGCGTGATGACGATCCTGTTCGGTGTTATCGCGCGGCTTCCGTTCGCGTTCGCCGCCGGGCTCGGCATCAACTCGTTCCTCGCCACGACGGTGGTCGGCTCACTCACCTGGCCCGAGGCGATGGGCCTCGTCGTCATCAACGGCCTCATTATCGTGATCCTCGCAGCCACTGGGCTACGCAGACTCGTATTCGACGCAGTGCCAATGCAACTCAAGCTCGCTATCACCGCGGGTATCGGGCTGTTCCTCCTGTTCATCGGGTTGGTCGACGCGGGCTTCATCAGCTCCACCGGCCGGCCGTCACCACCGGTCGGCCTCGGCGCCGGCGGAGTCGGCTCGATCAGCACGGTGCCGACACTGGTCTTCGTCTTCACGCTGCTGGCGACCGGCATCCTCGTCGTGCGCAAGGTGCGCGGAGGCATCCTCATTGGACTGGTCGCAGGCACCGTCATCGCGGTCGTGATCGAGGCGATCTGGCACCTCGGGTCCGCGGCCGAGCGTCCCGGCGGCTGGAGCCTGTCGGTGCCCACGCTGTCCGGGTCGCCCTTCGCGGTACCCGACTTGTCACTCGTTGGCGAGTTCAGCTTCGCCAGCTTCGGCCGGATCGGCATCCTCGCCGCGGTCATGCTGGTGTTCACGCTGGTGTTCGCGAACTTCTTCGACGCGATGGGCGTATTCACCGGCGTGTCCCGCGAGGCCGGGCTCTCCGACGAACAGGGAAACTTCCCACGGCTGCGCGCGTCATTGATCGTGGAGGGCGCGGGCGCGGTGGTCGGCGGCGCGACATCGTCGTCGTCGAACACCGTGTTCATCGAATCCGGCGCGGGCATCGAGGAGGGCGCCCGCACTGGTCTCGCCAACCTGGTGACGGGAGCGCTATTCCTCGCCGCCATGTTCATCTCACCGCTCGCGTCGATCGTGCCGACCGAGGTCGCCGCGGCCGCACTCGTGATCGTCGGCTCAATGATGGTGGCTCATCTGCGTCACGTCGACATCTCCGAGTTCTCCGTGGCGCTGCCTGTGGTGCTGACCGTCGCGGTGATGCCGTTCAGCTACTCGATCGCCAACGGTATCGGCGTTGGCTTCATCGCGTGGGTCGTAATGCGTTCCGCGGCAGGCAAGGTGCGCGAGATCAGTCCGCTGCTGTGGATCGTCACGGTGGGCTTCGTCGTGTACTTCGCACGCGGCGGCATCGAGTCCCTGATCGGAATGTGACGCCGGTACACCCGCGAGTTGGCCTCAGTGGCCGTGCCACGGCTCTCGTCCCGGCGGTTGCGGTGGTGGCGGCAACAGCGCGACACGAGGTATGAGCGGCAGGGTCGTCGGAGCGTGGGTAGTCAAGTCCACGTGACGGTTTCCGTGCCTGACCGTCATCGTGCCCTCGGGGCCATCCCGCAGGGTATAGGTCACCTCATCGTGGTCGACATCGATGAGCAGTCGAAAGTTGCGCCAGCGGAGCCTGAACCGTAGCCGCGCGATACCCTCCGGCAACGCCGGATTCAGCATCAGCTCACCCTCGTCGTCGCGCATCCCACCGAAGCCAGCCACCAGTGCGGTCCACGCTCCGGCGAGCGACGCCATGTGCAGTCCGTCACCGGTGTTGTGGTGCAGATCCCGCAAATCGATCAACGCGGCCTCGTAGGCGTAGTCGTGCGCCAGCTCCAGGTGCCCGACCTCGGCGCACAACACCGCCTGCGTGCACGCCGACAATGAGGAATCGCGGGTGGTGCGTCGCTCGTAGTAGTCGACGTTGCGCGCCTTCTGCTCCTGCGAGAACGCGTGGCCCTGCCAGTGCATCGCCAACACCAGATCCGCCTGCTTGATCACCTGAGCCGGGTACAGCCGCACATACGCCTCGTGGAGCAGCAGCGGATACACGGTGTTGTCCTTGAAGTTCCATTCCCGCCGTGTCGTGAACCCCTTGCACTGCTCGTGTACGCCCAGTTCCACGTCGTACGGGATGTGCACTGCCGCAGCGGCATCCCACCACGTCGCCATCTCCTCGGTCGTGACACCGAGTTCACTCGCCTCGTTCGGATGGCGCTCGCAGGCCTCTGCCGCGATGCGCAGGTTGTGCGCGGCCATCAGGTTGGTGAACACGTTGTCACGCACCACCGCGGTGTACTCGTCCGGGCCGGTCACCCCGTCCAGATGCCACACCCCGTGGCGGTCGTGGTGCCCGAGCGATATCCACAGCCGGGCCGTCTCGATCAGGACGGAGAGGCCGCACTCCCTCTCGAGGGTCTCGTCTCCCGTCACCACGCGGTAGCGCTCGAAGGCCATCGCGATATCGGCGTTGACGTGCCACGCCGCGGTCCCCGCCGGCCAGTAGGCCGAACACTCCTCCCCCGCGATGGTCCGCCACGGGAAGGCGGCACCAACCAGGTCGAGTTCTGCGGCACGCGCGCGGGCCAGATCGAGGGTGGACGCCCGCCACCGCAGCGCGTCGGCGGCGGCGTCAGGTGCCGTATAGGTCAGCAGCGGCAGCACGAATCCCTCAGTGTCCCAGAAGGCGTGGCCGTCGTAGCCGGTGCCGGTCAGCCCCTTGCCCGGGATCGCGCGACGCTCAGCCCGCGCGCTGGCCTGGAGTACGTGGAAGAGCCCGAACCGCACCGCCTGCTGACAGTCGGGGTCCCCCTCGACCTCGACGTCAGCGCTGTCCCAGAAGTCGTCGAGATAGGCACGCTGCGCATCCAGCAGTCCCTGCCACCCCGTGTAGCGCGCTCCCGCGATGGCCCCCGCGACCTGATCGCGCAGCGCAGGACGCGAGCGCAGGCTCGACCACCCGTAGGCGAGGTACTTCACGATCCGCAGCTTCTGACCCGGCCGCAGCCCGCAGATGACGGTCGTGCGCGCCCAGTCCTCGCCGACGTCGGTGTCGACCTCCACGCGCCCGGGCACCTCCACGAGGTGGTCCGCAGCAGCCGCCATCGTGAGGCCGCTGGACCGCGTCCGATGTATCAACATCGCACCGCGGTCGGCGATTTCGTGCGCCACCGCCTCCAGCGGTGCCTTGAGCACCGCCGCGACCCGCGGATCACCTGACGGGATGGGCTGATCCTCGTTGGCGACGAGTTCGGACTGCACCGTCACCCGGGTGAACTGGTCGATAGCCTCGACCACATACTCGATGGCGGCGACGCTGCGTTGCGTGAGAGACACCAGCCGAGTGGAGGTCACCAGCACCTCCTTGCCTGCCGGTGACCGCCAGCGGGAGCGTCTGCCCAGCGTGCCGGCCCGCATGTCGAGCACCCGCTCGTGTTCGATCAACTCGCCGTACCGCACGTCGAACGGTTCGTCGTCGACCAGCAGCCGCACGATCTTCCCGTTGGTGACGTCGATAAGCGATTGGCCGTCCTCGGGGTAGCCGAAACCCGCCTCGGCGTAGGGCAGTGGGCGGGTCTCGTAGAACGAGTTGAGATAGGTGCCGGGCAGACCGTGCGGCTCCCCCTCGTCGAGGTTGCCCCGCAGCCCGATGTGGCCGTTCGACAGTGCGAAAACCGATTCGGATTGTGCGAGCAGGTCGAGATTCAGGGTCGTCTCGCGAATGTGCCAGGGCTCGACGGGATATGCGTCGTGGCTGTTCACGTGGTCCCGATCAGTTCGGCGAGATCGGATACCACGACGTCGGCGCCGTTGCGCCGCAGCGCTTCTGCGTGACCGACCCGGTCGACGCCGACGACCACACCGAAGTGGCCCGCCCGCCCGGCCTGCACACCGGCGATCGCGTCCTCGAAGACCGCCGCCTCTTTCGGCGGCACGTCGAGCAGCTGCGCCGCCCGCAGGAACGAGTCGGGTGCAGGCTTACCCGCGATGTTCTCGTCGCGCATCGTCAGCGCGTCGACACGGTGCGAGACGAGGCTCTCCAGTCCGGTGATCCGCAGCACCTCACGGGTGTTGGCGCTCGACGAGACCACCGCCACCGACAGCCCGGCGTCGTGCACCGCCTGCAGATACTTCCTGGATCCCTCGAACACATCGACGCCCTCACCGCGCAGCACCTCTTGAAACAGCGCGTTCTTGCGATTGCCCAGGCCGTACACCGTGTCCGCACCGGGGTCGTCGGATGGCGCACCGTCGGGCAGGGTGATGTCGCGGCTCGCGAGGAACGCCCGCACCCCGTCCTCACGCTTCTTGCCATCGACGTAGTCGCGGTAGTCGCGGTCAGCGTCGAACGGGCGCGCGGGCTCGCCTCGGCTCTTCGCACGTGCGGCCAGGTAGTCGTCGAACATGGCCTTCCACGCCTTGCGGTGCACGCTCGCGGTATCGGTGAGCACACCATCCAGGTCGAAGAGGCAGGCACGGATGTCCTCGGGTAGTCCCAACGCTGTCCTTCTCACTCCCTGGTACCCACTCACTTCCCAATCGCAGCAGCTTCACCGAACCCCCGTACCCATTTCGGGCGATTTTCAGGTGAGCGCCAGCCAGATGCGTGCGCGGCAGCGGCGCCAGGGAGCGAAGACTCCCAGTACGTAGAGCGCGGTTACATCTGCTGTTGGGCCGCCCCGAGCAGCATCGTCGCGAGTCGTTCGGCGGCTGGGCTGGTGTTCTGGGGCCTGGGTCGGGCCAGATGGATCTGCCAGATGATGGGTGCCGTCACCGCGATGCCGACCAGATCGTCGAATCGCACCAGTTCGCTGCCCGGCATGAAGGCGGTCCCCAGGTTGTTGCGGATGAGTCCCGCAGCGACGGTGTAGTCGGCGGGCACCTCGTACTGTGTGCGCGCCGTGACGCCTTCGGCGGCGAACGCGTCGTCGATCAGTCGCCTGATGCCGAAACCCGCTGGAAAGCCCACGAAATCCTCATCCGCGAGTTCAGTCAGCCGCAGCCGCTTACGCGTGGCCAGGGGGTGGTCGGTACGGCAGGCGAACACCATCGACTCCTCCGCCAGCAGGTGCATCTCGATGGCCGGTGGAAAACGGTCCGCCCCGGACACCAGCGCCAGATCCAACGAGCCGTCGGCGACCGATGTCATGTACGCCGAGGAACCGGCCTGGCTCAGGCGCAACCGGAGCCGCACGAACGGATGCGCCTCATGGAAGTCCCCGAGCACCCGTGCGACGTCCAGGCCGCCGAATGTGACCAGTGAGCCGAACTCGACCGTTCCGGTCAGATGCCCGCGGTAGTCGCTCAGCGAGTCCTTCGCCATACGGGCCGAGCGAAGGAGCTCACGGGCGTGGCCACACAGCGCCTCACCGGCGGGCGTCAGCCGGATCTGTTGTCTCGATCGGTCGAAAAGCTGCACGGCCAGTTCATCTTCGAGCTTCTTGATCGACGTTGACAACGCCGACTGCACGACGTGCACCCTTTGCGCGGCGCGGGTGAAACTCAATTCGTCGGCGACCGCTATGAAGTACTCGAGCTGGCGCAGTTCCATCCTCACGAAGTTATCAGTCGGACAGATGCAGTTCTGCCTGTTCAATCGCTCGCTGCGATGACCGTCACGCACGAGTGGCCTCATGGCTTCATGAACGCGCGACGCGGCCGAGGGATTCTCCGCCCCTTCGACTAGGTCATCGCTGAAATCGATGGGTTTCATCAAAAACGATCGTTGGACTCGATGATCGGTCGTTGATGTGATGGATGAGTCCACCCGCCAGAACCCCCGAAGGGGCCACCATGACGCTCAGCCATCTCACCCAATCCGACTCTCGCCCAACATCTTCAATGCCGGACCACAGCGATCGCTTCATCGCCGACGCACTGCCACTGCGCCCACAGTTGGCGCGGGCGGCGCGCGGATACACCAAGAATGCCCAGGACGCCGAGGACCTCGTGCAGGAGACCTACGCCAAGGCCTGGGCTGCCTACGCCTCGTTCGACGCGGGCACCAACCTGCGAGCGTGGATGTTTCGGATCATGGTGAACACGTGGATCAGCACGCACCGCAGGGCGGAGCGCCGCCCCCAGGAATCCCTCACCGACTCGTTCACCGATTCCCAGCTCGCCGCCGAGAACCGCTGGTCCCCCGCCCTGTCGTCGGCTGAGTCCCAGGCACTGACGCGGCTGCCGAACGACGATATCGCGCGGGCGATGCGGAAGCTGCCTCAAAACCTGCAGACGGTCGTCTACTACGCCGATATCAGCCAGCTGTCCTACAAGGAGATCGCCGCAGCCGAGGGCATTCCGGTGGGAACGGTCATGTCTCGAGTCCACCGGGCACGCCGCCGTTTGCGTCTCGAACTGTGCGAGATCGCGCGGGAACGCGGCTATGAGGGATGCGGTCCACATGATGTCGCGGCGTAGCGCGTCGACGGCCGCCGCGGCAGCCATGCTCGCGCTGACAATGCTGGTGGCCGCCGGTCAGTAGCCGGCCACCTCGATGACCGCATCGGCGAACTGGCGCGGCGCCTCCTGCGGCACGTCGTGCCCGATACCGTCCAGCACTCGGTGGGAGTACTTCCCGGTGAACTGCTTGCGGTAGCCGCTGCCGTCCTTGGCCGGACCGTCGAAGTCACTGGACACCGTGATCGTTGGCACGGTGATGACGGGCTTGGCCGCCAACCGGCGTTCCAGCTCGTCGTAGCGGGCCTCGCCAGGGGCCAGGCTCTGCCGCCAGCGGTAGTTGTGGATCACGATGTCGACGTGGTCGGGGTTGGCGAACGCCGCGGCGCTGCGGTCGTAGGTGGCGTCGTCGAACGCCCACAACGGTGACGCCTCGGTCCAGATCAGCCTGTTGAAGTCACGGGTGTTCTGCGCGTAGCCTCTCGCGCCGCGATCGGTCGCGAAGTAGTACTGGTACCACCAGCCGTGCTCCGCCTGCGGAGTGAGAGGTTCGAGATTCGCGACCAGGTTCACGATGAGGTAGCCGCTCACCGACACCAACGCCTTGCAGCGCTGCGGCCACAGCGCCGCGACCGCACACGCCGACCGGGCGCCCCAGTCGAAACCGCCGATGACGGCGTCGGGGATGTCGAGCGCGTCCATCAACGCGACGACGTCGCTGGCGAGCGCCGCCTGCTGGCCATTGCGGACTGTGCTCGCCGAGAGAAAGGAGGTCCTGCCGAAGCCCCGAAGGTACGGGACGATCACGCGAAATCCGCGCTGCGCCAACAACGGTGCGACGTCGACGTAGCTGTGGATATCGTAGGGCCAGCCATGTAACAGGATGACCGGCCGACCGTCGGCAGGGCCGTCCTCGGCATAGCCGATGTCCAGGTCGCCGGCCTTGATGTGCTTGATGCTCGGGAAACCGGTGTACCCCATGGACTGCACCGGTGCGGGTTCCTGCTTGGGCGTGCACGCGCCGACCGTGGCACCTGCCGCTGCCAGCCCGACGACTCGAGCGAGGTCTCTTCTGTTCATCATGAGACACAGAACGTACGACGGCACATATCGATTCACCGTGCCAACCGAGTGAATACGTCATGATCCGAATGCGTTTGGACGCAGGAGCGCGTACGACCGCCGGTCGACGGCGCCACAACGAAGGGAACCGCCATGGACATGAGGCTCGAGGTCGTCGTGATACCCGTCTCCGACGTCGACCGCGCGAAGGAGTTCTACGAGGCACTGGGGTGGCGTCTGGACGCCGACTTCAGCACCGCTCCGGACTTCCGGGTCATCCAGGTCACCCCGCCCGGCTCGCCCGCCTCGGTCATCTTCGGCACCGGCGTCAGCGCCGCCGCGCCGGGTTCGGTGGAGGGCCTTCATCTGGTGGTGACCGACATCGAGGCGGCCCGAACGGATCTCGCTTCCCGTGGCGTCGCCGTGAGCGAGGTCTTCCATGACGCGGGTGGGGTGTTCCACCATGCCGGAACCGCGGCGCGTGTCCCCGGCCCCGATGCGCAGCGCACCAGTTATGGATCCTTCGCCTCGTTCAGCGATCCTGACGGCAACGGATGGATCCTCCAGGAAGTGACCACGCGGCTTCCCGGTCGGTGACCGTCCTAGACTCATCGATCATGGGAGCGATACCGGTCATCGCGCTAACCGGGTACCTCGGCGCGGGCAAGACGAGCCTGCTCAACCACGTCCTGCGGGCACCGGGGGCACGGATCGGGGTCGTCATCAACGACTTCGGCGAACTCAACGTGGACGCCGCACTGGTGACCGGGCAGGTCGATGAGGCCGCGTCGATCACGGGCGGATGCATCTGCTGCCTACCCGACGACGGCGGACTGGACGAGGCACTGGCCAAGCTCGCCGACCCCAAGCTGGACCTCGACGCCATCATCGTCGAGGCCAGCGGGTTGGCCGATCCCATCGCCATCTCCCGGATCATCCGCTTCAGTGGGGTCGAGCGCATCCGGCACGGAGGTGTCGTCGAAGTCATCGACGCCGCCACACACTTCGACACCGTCGACCGCGGCACCAATCCACCCGCCCGGTACGGCGCGGCGTCACTGGTCGTGGTCAACAAACTCGACCAGATCCCCGAGGCCGACCGCTCCGCCTCACTCGAGCGCATCGAACTCCGTGTGCGGGAACGCAATCCGGATGTCCACGTGGTCGGGGCCATCGGGGCGAAGATCGACCCCACCCTGCTCTATGACGTGGCCGACGCAGCGGAGGGCTCCGGCCAGCTGTCATTCCGGGAACTGCTGATCGACACCCCACACCCCGACCACGGCGATCACCACCATAACGCGCACGTTCATGCCGCAGCCGTCACCGCGACCAGCGACGGCTGCGTGGACCCCGGCGCACTGCTCGACCTGCTCGAAGCGCCGCCCACCGGGGTGTACCGACTCAAGGGCACCGTCGCCGTCAATTACCGCGCCCGGGCGCGCACCTACGTCGTCAACGTGGTCGGCACGTCGGTGCACATCGCACCCGCGCCACCCGCGGCACGTGCCAACAGTCTCGTCGCGATCGGCACGGACTTCGACGTCGACGCCGTTCGCGCCCTGGTCGATGCCGCATTGCGGCCGCACGACGGTTCCGCGCCGACGGCCGGCATCCGACGACTTCAGCGACACCGGCGGCTCAGCGTGTGACATCAAGCCTGCAGGTAGCCTTCGGTGTCATGGTGGCGACCCGATGAGTGCTGGACTGTTCGGACTGCTCGACGACGTCGCGGCGCTGGCGCGGCTCGCGGCGGCCTCGGTCGACGATATCGGTGCGGCCGCGGGACGGGCCACGGCCAAGGCCGCGGGCGTCGTGATCGATGACACCGCCGTCACGCCGCAGTACGTGCACGGCATCACCGCCGACCGCGAGCTTCCGATGATCAAGCGCATCGCGATCGGATCGCTGCGCAACAAGCTGCTGTTCATCCTGCCCGCGGCGTTGCTGCTCAGCCAGTTCGTGCCATGGCTGCTGACTCCGATCCTCATGCTCGGCGCGACCTACCTGTGTTACGAGGGCGCCGAGAAGGTGTGGGGCCGGATCCGCGGGCACGACAGCCACGCCGTACCCACCGCCGCCGTCGGCGAGGACGCCGAGAAGCAGATGACGGCCGGCGCCATCCGCACCGACTTCATCCTGTCGGCCGAGATCATGGTGATCGCGCTCAACGAGGTGGCCGACCAGTCGTTCTGGCCGCGTCTCATCATCCTGATCGTCGTCGCCCTGGTCATCACGGTCGCCGTCTACGGCGTGGTCGCCGTGATCGTGAAGATGGACGACGTCGGCCTGAGCCTGGCGCAACGCTCGTCGACGTTCGCGCAGAAGACGGGCCGGGGCCTGGTCGCCGGAATGCCCAAGGTGCTGGCGGCACTGTCAACCATCGGCACCGTCGCGATGCTGTGGGTCGGCGGCCACATCCTGTTGACCGGAACGAACACTCTCGGCTGGCGCGGGCCGTACGCCCTGGTCCACCACGGCGAGGAGTACGTCCACCACGCCACCGACCAATACGGTGTCGGTGGTGTGCTGGCCTGGCTGGTCAACACCGGCGCGTCCGCGGTGATCGGTCTGGTGGTCGGAGCGATCGTCGTGGCCATCGTGAGTGTCCTGCCGTTCGGCAAGAAGGCCGCGCACTAAGGGTTTTCGGCTAGGCCGGCAGCAGGCACAGCTGAACCATCGCCAACGAGCGTGGGCTGCGCAGGCTGATCCCGGTGGCCTCCTCGAACCTGCGGATCCGGTTCATGACCGTGTTGCGGTGACAGTAGAGCGCGGACGCCGTGTCGGCGACTGAACCACTGTCGGCGAACACCTGGATCGTCTCGATAATCAACTCGCAGTCGTGCAGGTCGTGGAGTGGACCGAGAACGTACCCGCGCAGGTCCTCGATCACCTCCGAGAGCTGGTTTATCGACAGCTGGGCCCAGGAGCGACGCAGTGTGGTCGCCTTGGTGTCCAGATCGACAAGCATTCGGACCGTCGCCGCAGCACGATGCACCTCCGACAGCGGGACCGATCGTGGTGCGACGGCTCCTTCGAGGCCGGGTAGCAGGTCCGCCACCACTGACTCATCGTCGGTCCAGCGGCCGTCCGCGGCCACCAGGATGAGCGTCACACCGCGGTTGACGTAGTCCAGCGCCGCGTGGTGTCGACTGAGCAGACGCCGTGTGACACTGCGTCCAGCGTCCTCACCGGCAACTCCGATCACCCAGTACGTGGCCGCCTCATCTAGGCCCAGGATCTGGGTGGCACGACGAACGCTGGTCGGTGTCGGCTCCCCGGAGAACACGTCGGACAGGCTTTGCTGCTGTTCCAGCGTGCTGGTCCGTGCCATCGCCAGCCGCTGGTCCACATAGCCTCGCTGCACTCTGATCGCGAAGTCGTCGACAGCCTTCCAGAGCACGTCGACATGCAGCGTCAGCACCGTCATGTCATCGTCACCGGCGAGCCTCAGCAGCGCCGACCACGCTACGAGGAAGTCCGTGCGCACCGCCGCGGTGAGGTTCTCCAACGCGATGCCCTGGCTGGCGCGCAAGGCTCCGACCGCGGCGGGAAACTCCGCCAGTTCCGGGGTCATCGGCCGGTCCAGGAGCGTCGCCAGAAGATAGCGGAACGCCAGTCGCGCCGCCTCGAGCAAATCATCTTCCGCGGGCACGCTGTCGTAGAACCTGGCACCCCGGTCGATCTGCACCAGGTACTCGGCGGCGAGGTCGTCGTCCAGGTCGTCGAGCTTCTGCAGCAGCCACCGCCAGCGAAGCCGGGTGTCGTCGCGGCGACCGGACAGATTGCGCATCACCCGGCAGGCTACTGCACTCCTGAACGGTGTGTAGGGCGTGCGACCGGGACCAGACCTGGGCGACACCTGATCACCGATGCCCAATTCGGGCCACGAATCTCGGGCGCATACCGCCCCCCGGTGTGCTCATGCACAATTTGCACGGGTCAACCAGTTGCACCGTGGCTATGGGTTCGATCACCTTGCCGCCCATACGATCAGTTGCCATGACCACGACGTACATCCGCGGCGGCACCGTCGTCTCACCCACAGGTTGTCAGGCGCTCGACGTACTCATCGACGGTGAGCGCATCGCCGCCCTGGTCGATCCGGAGCTGGCGCCCTTCGGTGATCCCCAGCAGACGTTCGACCGCGTTCTGGACGCCTCCGGCAAGTACGTCATCCCCGGCGGCGTCGACGCCCACACCCACATGGAGATGCCGTTCGGCGGCACCGTCGCCTCCGACACCTTCGAGACCGGCACCCGCGCGGCCGCACACGGCGGCACCACCACGATCATCGACTTCGCGATCCAGCGACAAGGCGAGCGGGTCCAGGACACGTTGGCTGCCTGGCATTCGAAGGCCGCGGGCAACTGTGCGATCGACTACGGCTTTCATCAGATCCTGGGCGGCGTGGACTCCGACGCGCTCAAAGCGATGGATGAACTGGTCGATGAGGGCGTGACGAGCTTCAAGCTCTTCATGGCTTACCCGGGGGTGTACTACTCCGACGACGGACAGATCCTGCGGGCCATGCAGCAGTGCGCCAGCAACGGCGCTTTGACGATGATGCATGCAGAGAACGGCATCGCCATCGATCAGCTGGTGGCTCAGCACATCGACCGTGGTGAGACCTCGCCGTACTTCCACGGTGTGTCACGGCCGTGGGAACTGGAAGAGGAGGCCACCCACCGCGCCATCATGCTGGCGCGGGTCACCGGTGCCCCGCTGTACGTGGTGCACGTTTCGGCCAAGCAAGCGATGGAACAGATCGCCACGGCCCGCGGTACCGGGGCCAATGTCTTCGCCGAGACCTGCCCGCAGTATCTGTACCTGTCGCTCGAGGAGCAGCTGGGCGCCGCGGGGTTCGAAGGCGCCAAGTGGGTGTGTTCCACACCGTTGCGCTCCCGCGAGGAGCACCATCAGGACGAGCTGTGGCGCTACATCCGCACCGGGGACGTGGCGACGGTGTCCACCGACCACTGCCCGTTCTGCTTCAAGGGGCAGAAGGACATGGGGCTCGACGACTTCTCCAAGATCCCCAACGGGATGGCCGGCGTCGAACACCGCATCGACCTGATGTATCAGGGCGTCGTGAACGGCAACATCAGCCTGCAGCGGTGGGTCGACGTCTGCGCAACCACCCCTGCGCGCATGTTCGGGCTCTATCCCCGCAAGGGCATCATCTCCCCGGGGGCCGATGCCGACGTCGTGATCTACGACCCGAAAGCGCACACCTCGATCGGCTTCGAGAAGACCCACCACTCGAATGTCGATCACTCCACGTGGGAGGGCTTCGAGATCGACGGCGGCGTGCAGACCGTGCTGTCGCGCGGCAACGTCATTGTCGATCGTGGTCAATACCTCGGCCGAAAAGGCCACGGCGCCTACCTCAAACGCGGACTCTCGCAATATCTGATCTGAGCCCCGATCGACCACATCTGCACAACCTGATCCCGAGCGGGATCATGCAATCCATCATGTCTGGAGGCAAGTCATGACCGCGCGAGCCAACAAGGCCAATTTGCGCATCACCCTCGACTCGACTCGCGACCGCGAGTTCCTGGACTCGTGGGCCGAACTGGAGGTCATCGGGGCGACCCCGGCCGGCGGCGTGGAGCGACAAGCCGCCACCGCCGAAGACGGCCAGATGCGTGAGTGGTTCTCGCAGTGGCTGCGCGAACGGGGATTCACCGTCGAAGTCGACAGGGTGGGAAACCTGTTTGGACTGCTGGAATTTCAAGCCGGCGCACCATACGTTCTGGTCGGCTCACACCTCGACAGTCAACCCCGCGGCGGCCGATTCGACGGCGCCTACGGCGTGCTGGCCGGCGCCGCCGCGGCTGACCGGATTCGCCGTCAAGTCGCCGAATCCGGTGTGACACCGCGCTACAACATCGCCGTAGTGGACTGGTTCAACGAGGAGGGCTCGCGGTTCAAGCCGTCCCTGATGGGCAGCGCGGTGTTCACCGGCGCAGCAGATCTCGAGGAGACGCTCAACATCACCGACCACGATGGTGTCACCGTCCGTGAGGCTTTGACCGCCATCGACAGCATCGGCGAGCGAGACGTGTTCGGAGCCGACGAGGACGCGCGGCGGCTGGCGGCCTATGCCGAGATCCATATCGAACAGGGTCGCGAGCTGGAAAAGGACAACGTCACCATCGGGTTGGTGGACCGCACGTGGGCCGCCAACAAGTACGAGTTGAATGTCATTGGAGCCCAGGGCCACACCGGAGCCACAGCGATCGACGACCGTCAGGATGCACTGCTGGGTGCGTCGCTGATCGTGGTGGCGCTGCGCGACATCGCCGACGAGTTCGGAGATGAACTGCACACCAGCTGTGGGCAGATGACCGTGCTGCCCAACTCTCCGGTGGTCGTACCGCGCGAGGTCCACATGCACCTGGACCTGCGTTCCGACAACGATGAACTGCTTGCAGCCGCCGACGCCGCGCTGCGAAAGCGTATCGCCGAGGCCGAGATCCGCGCCAAGGTCAAGGTCGAGCACCGGAAGGCCCACGTCTGGCCCGGCCACCACTATCAGCCGCAGGGCGTGGAGTTGGCGCGCACCGTTGCCGATGACCTCGGCGTGTCGAGCATGCTGGTGCAGACCCGAGCCGGCCACGACTCGACGAACATGAAGGAGATCGTCCCTTCGGTGATGTTGTTCGTCCCCAGCGTGGACGGAATCTCGCACGCCGAGGCCGAATACACTGCGGACGAGGATCTGTGCACCGGAGTGGATCTTCTCACCGAGACGCTGGCCCGCATGCTCGATGGCGCGCTCGATTCGGCTATGGCCGACCGCCCTTGATCCGACGAATACCACCGAACCTCAACAAACCTCACATCTCGACAGGAGAAAACCATGGACCTCGGACTGCAGGGAATGCGGGCACTGATCTCCGGCGCCAGCGACGGCATCGGGCTGGCGACCGCTGAGTTGCTGGCTGAAGAGGGGGCCGACGTGGCCCTGGTGGCCCGCCGCGGCGATGCGTTGAAGGATGCCTGCGCCTCGATCTCGGCCAAGACCGGTGTCAAAGCTGTGTCCGTTGCCGCAGACTTGAGCGACAAGACCGTCTTCGACTCGGTGGTCACCAATGTCGTCGACGAACTCGGCGGCCTGGACATCCTGATCAACAACGCCGGCGCGTCATCCTTCGGCGGCTTCGGTGACCTCACCGACGAGCAGTGGGTCGCTGACATCAACCTCAAGCTGTTCGGTTTCATCCGCATGACGCGGGCGGCACTGCCGCACCTGCTCAAGAACGGCAGCGGGCGCATCGTCAATGTCGCGGGCAACTCCGGTAAGCAGGCGTTGGAGTACCACATGCCGGGAGCCGCCGCCAACGCCGCGATCCTAAACTTCAGCAAGTCGCTGTCGCTGCAGGTCGGCGCTCAGGGCGTCATGATCAACACGGTGTGCCCGGGCCCGGTCCGGACCGCGCGGCTGGTCAAGCAGTTCGCTGCCAACGCCAAGGACTGGGATTGCACACCCGAGGAGGCCGAAGAGCGCTACCTGGAGAACCTCCCGCTGTCCTACATCCCCAGCGCACGCGATATCGCCTACTCGGTTGTGTTCTTGGCCTCGCCGCGGGCCGCCTACCTCAACGGAACCACCATCACCAATGACGGCGGAATCACCCGTGCCGTCTGAGCATTCGCACGCCGCTGGGCCGCGGGTGTCCCGCATCGGAATGATCGTGCCGTCGTCGAATACCTGCCTGGAGCCCACCACGTACCAGATGCTGGACGGCCGGGCCGACGTGAGCGTCCACTTCACCCGCGTCCAGGTCGGCCGGGTTGGGCTCGACGGCGCCTCGGATGCCCAGTTCGACACGGCCGGAATGGAGTCGGCCGCGGCCCTGCTGGCCACCGCCGACGTCGATGTGATCGCATGGAACGGTACCGCGGGTTCGTGGCTGGGCACGGCGCATGACCGCGCGATCACCGACGCCATCACCGCTGCGACCGGCGTGCGGGCTCTCACCAGCACCCAGGCCTACATGGCGGTGTTCGGCGCGCTGGGCGTGCGCCGCCTCGGCATTGTCACCCCCTACCCCGACGATATGAACGCCAAGATCGGCGAGTGCTACGGCGACGAGGGCATCACGGTGACCGCAGCACACGGCTTCGGTCTCACCGAGACCACCGATATCGCCCGGATCCGACCCGAGGAGCTGCTGGCGCCCACCCGGGAAGTCGCACACAGCAAGCCTGACGCGATCGCCTATGTGTGCACCAATCTGCACGGCGCCAACGCCGTCGAGACAGCCGAAGCCGAAATCATGCTGCCCGTGCTTGATTCGGTGGCGGTGACCCTCGCGGCGTGCCTAGCGGCGGTGGGAGCCGATCCCTTGAACCCCCGATGGGGGTCTCATCTTGCGGGGCCGTTGGGTTGACCAGTGCAGCACTTGCCGGAACTTGACGAAGCCCACCGGCGGTGGCAGATCCTTCTTGAGAAACTCGCCGTCATTGACGAACAGCTCGCGGCCGAGTATCTCGAGCGCATCGAGGGTGGCGCACGCTACTACGACAGCGTGCCCGATCCGAACGACCTGAAAGACAGTGCCCGAGACGCATTTCGATACCTTCTCGGACGCCTGCTGAAGAGGCCCCTTTCGGACGAGCTCATCGCGTTCCCGACAGCGGTCGGGGCGCTACGCGCGCGTCAGGGCATAGCGTTGGAGAATCTGAGCGCCGCGGTCCGCAGCGACTTCCTGGTCGCGTGGTCGGCGTTGTTACGCATGGCCGATGACACCGATATGCGCGTACTCGCCATGCACGTGGGTCAACTCTGGAAAGTGGTCGACGACTTCGCCGGCGCGGTCCAACAGGGCTACCTGGATCAGCGACTGCAAATCGCGCGCAACAACATCATCGAACAGCAGCAGAGCCTGTCTGACTTGCTGTCCGACGAGCCGAGCCCCACCACGGTGCGTCGCGCGGCCGAGGTCCTGGGTCTCGACGAGACGGCCTCCTACTGGGTCGTGGGGCTCGCCGCAGAGGGAGTCCCCGCTGCAGCGATCCCACGACTCGTTGGCGTCGACGTTGCGGCGTTGCATCACACGAGTACGGGAGTCACGCTGATCCTGCTGCCCGCACACCGCCGCTGGCCTGATGACGAGACGTTGGCAGCCGACCTGCTGTCTGGACTTATCGGAGCAGTGGCTCCACGAACTGTTCAGCTACAGAACGTCTTCCGATCAGCATCGACCGTGCGGATGCTCACCCAGCTGGGTGTCGAGGCGACGACTCTTCGCCGTTCTTGGTCGAAGTTGTCGATTTCACAACTGTGCACGGTGATCGACGACCTTCGCAGTTACGTGGATGCACCTCTGGCCGCGATGAACGATCGCGTCCTCGTCGTCGAGACGATACTGGCATTCGCCGAGAGCGGGTCGGTCTCGACCACGGCCGCCAAGCTGTACTGCCACCGCAACACAGTGCTCAATCGCCTCCGGAAGTTCGAGGATGCCACCGGGATCAGCCTCCGGACACCTCGGTCGCACGCCATGGTGCAACTGTGTCTGCTGCGGCCATGAGTTTGGTCGCTCGCACGGACCGAACCTGCCTCGATTGTGCAGGCGCACACTGTGCGAGCTGGATCACGTTGCACCAGGACTATGGGTACAGCCACATCGCGGCTCTAGCATTTTCGCTATGACCGGCAACTATCAGAGGACTACATGAGCCAATCAGTTCCTGCCGCAGCCACTGACACTGCGAGCGCGAAATCGCGTCGTCGGAGAACGATCGTCGCGAGCATGGTCGGCACCACCATCGAGTGGTACGACTTCAACATCTACGGCGCAGTCGCCGCCCTGGTGTTCAGCAAGATCTTCTTTCCCGACGTGGACCCGGCGGCAGGAACACTGTTGGCGCTCGCCACATTCGGAGTCGGGTTCGCTGCCCGCCCCATTGGTGGAATCATCTTCGGGCACATCGGTGACCGGGTTGGGCGCAAGGCAGCCCTGATCGCGACCATCATGATGATGGGTCTCGCAACAGTGGCCATTGGACTGCTGCCCACTTACGACTCCATCGGCATCCTGGCACCCATCCTGCTGGTGGTGTGTCGCCTGTTTCAAGGCATCGGCCTGGGCGGTGAATGGGGCGGTGCCGTGCTGATGGTGGTGGAGCAGGACGAATCCTCGGACAGTCGGGGACGTGCCGGCAGCTGGATGCAGTCCGCCTCACCAATGGGCTTCCTCCTGGCCACCGCCACCCTGGCGGCAGTGAGCGGGCTCATGACCGACGAACAGTTCTTGGCCTGGGGCTGGCGCATTCCGTTCCTGCTCAGTGCGCCACTGGTGTTGGTAGGCCTACTGATTCGCGTGAAGATCATCGAATCCACCGTCTTCACTCGAAATCAAGAGAAACTCAAGGAGAAGGACACCAAGGCCCCGATCCTTCAGGTGCTGCGGCACGCACCGAAGATGATCCTGCTGGTCGTGTTTCTCGGGCTTGGCCAACAGGTCGCGTACTTCGTGATCAACGTGTTCTCGTTGTCCTACGTGACACAGCACACCGATATCTCGAAGGCAACGGTGCTCAACGCCGTCGCCGTCGGCGCCGTCGCGCAGCTCTTGTCGATTCTGTACTTCGGACGACTCAGCGATCGGGTGGGGCGGCGTATTCCATTCCTCATCGGCGGCGTCGGGATGGCGGTGTGGGCATTCGCGGTGTATCCGCTGATGGGCACCGGCAACTTCGCACTCATGGCGCTCTCGGTATCGGTCGCGATGGTGTTCCAGGGCGCGATGTACGGCGTTCTCGCGGCCTTCATCGCCGAGCTGTTCGATACCAGCTACCGCTACACCGGCGTCTCGCTGGGCTACATGCTCATCGGTGTCATCGGTGGAGGGTTCGCGCCGTTGATCGCCTCGGCGCTGCTGGACGCCACCGGCTCGGTGACCTCGGTGGCGATATACATCTCGGCGTCATCGGTGCTGACGCTGATCGCCGTGTACTTCGCGCCGGAGACCTCGAAGCGCAATCTCAACAACATCCTCAACAACGGCACCACCGATCCCGCTCCTCGGCACGGTGAGAGTGTGGCGCACACCGGGTAGGGACCCACTCGATTGCAGTCCTCATCTGCCGTTGCCTGGCCAGCCATGGTCAGGCAACGGCAGATGTGTGACTACGAGCCCCCGCCCTCCTCTGCGGGTAGCGGCGGCGGCAACGGTGTGGTCGGCGCGGCCTTGGTCGACGGCGCACTCGCCGCGCCTCCCCCGTGGAAGTCGATCCACGGTTCCTCCCGGATCACCTTCTCGCCAGCGCTGATGATCAACGACTTCGCCGCAACGGTGTACTCGACACCGTTGTTCTCGGCGATGAACGCGCCATCGTCGGATCGGGTGGCAGACAGAATCAGCTTGGCGCCGTCACGGAGCCGCACGCCCCGGTACTGGTACTCACCTTCGGAGGACTTGCAGACTGCGACGCGCGAGTCGGCGGTGCTACCGAACTCCACCACGGTGTTCGGCTCGGCGCACCGTGCGGTGGAGTCGACGTAACCCAGTTCGTCGGTGGCTGGTGCGGCCGCGGCCGACGGCACCCCGATTGTCAGAAGCGCCGCGCACGCCGCAACCGAAGCACACAGGCGAGGGGACAGTCCGAAGGAAGGCATCAAAGACAGCTGATCACGTCAGGCCTATTTACGCGACCGTCGACACCGAAATTCGACCGATTCGTTCTCCCATCGACACACGCGATGCCGCGCCATTGCCGATTCCTAGACTTGCGCTCGCGGGCGCATACCCACGACAATCACGCCCTTTGAAGGGAACCGACGAATCGTGCTGGAAAACAATCCGTCGTGCGAGATGACTCCTGCGACATGGCGAGACAGATTGCAGGGCTACAAGTGGACTCAACAGACGATCGGCTGTTCGGAGGCTGCTGTGTCCCGCCTCCACGCGCAGAGCATGCCGACTCTCTTCGTCAAGTCCGAGCCGGCCCATCCCTTGGGCGAGCTACGGGAAGAGGCGGCACGACTGCGTTGGCTGAGCACGACCGGAATCGGATGCCCACAAGTCCTTGACGAGAAGTACGAAGCACAGCAGAACTGGCTTCTACTGACAGCCGTGCCGGGCGACGACCTGCTAGCGGCCCCTCTCGATTCTCCAGACAAGGCGGCGATCATGGGTGATGCGCTGCGCCAACTGCACAGCCTCGACCCCGCCACTTGCCCTTTCGACCACAGAGCCGCGTTACGTATCGACCGCGCACACGCACGGATGAAGGCTGGCCTCGTCGACCTAGAGGACCTCGATGACGAACATCAGGGAACCGAACTCGGCCAGCTTTTCGCCAAGCTGCGGGCCGGCCAACCGATGCACGAGGACCTGGTGGTCACGCACGGCGATGCCTGCCTGCCCAACATCATGGTGGAACACGGTCGGTTCACCGGCTTCATTGACTGTGGCCGACTGGGAACGGCTGACCGGTATCAGGATTTGGCGTTGGCCACCCGTGACATCGCAGCAGAGCTGGGCGAGGAATGGGTGGTGCCGTTCCTCCAGCGCTATGGGCTCGACCATCTCGACGTCGACCTCATAGCTTTCTACCGCCTGCTCGACGAGTTCTTCTGAGGCCGGCTTCGCGGGATCGAGCCGGTCGAAAATTGACGAGCCCACGAACCGGGCTTTGTGCTACACATTGTGACTACTCACCACCCGACTCCGATCGAACGGTATGAACATGCATGAGGCGGAGGCAATTGCCGCCAACCGGGCCAACTGGGACGACCGCGCCGATGTTCACGCGCGTTCCGAGATGTATGACGTCGCAGGATTTTTGGCCGATCCCGCAGATATCTCCACAGTGGTGCAGAACGACCTATCGGTCCTAGCTCCTCATCTGCCGGAGGCCGGTGTCCGCGATCGCTCGCTGCTGCACCTGCAGTGCCACATCGGCACCGACACCGTCTCCTGGGCCCGACTCGGAGCCGTCGATGTACACGGACTCGATTTGTCGCCCAACTCCCTGCACCACGCGGCCCGCATCGCCAATGCCGACTCGCGCGACATCACCTGGGTCGAGGGCGATGCCCGGTTCGCCTCGACGCTGATCGATCGCCACTTCGACATCGTCGTCACCAGCGCCGGAACCATCGTGTGGCTACCGGAACTCGGCGATTGGGCTCAGTCGATCCACGATCTCCTGGAGCCAGGTGGGCTGTTCATGATCCGCGACGATCACCCCATCCTCGGCGCGATGGATTTCGAACCGTGGGATATCACCGATGACTACCTCAGCGGTGGTGGCGTCCACAGCTACGAGGACTCGGGCAGCTACACCGACAACTCGGCCGGACAGATTGTGCACACCGCCAATCACGAGTGGCGCCATGATCTGGGCGAGGTCGTCGGTGCACTCCTGCACGCCGGTCTCGAGATCGTGGCGCTGCGGGAACTGCCCTACATGGACTGGCGCGCCTTCCCCGAGTTGGTCTCGTGTGCACAGGGATGGACACTGCCGCCCGGTTCACCGAGCATCCCGCTGAACTTCGCGATCGTCGCCCGACGCCGGTAGGGATCGGACTGTTTCTTGCAGGCCGGCGTCGATCATGTCCTGCATCTGCTCGCGGCCGACCGGACCGAGGGCCCCGCCAAGCGCATCGGCGAGGATCTCGAAGGTGTCGGGATATGACAGCCCCGCGATCCGATCGGCAAGTTCGTCGACTGTCCACTGCTCGGCGTCCTTGGTCACACTGCCCCCACGTGACCACCCGTGGCCGACAGTCACCGCAGGGCCGCGCACGGCCAGGACCTGACCAGTGAGCGCGCAGCGCGTGCTGGCCAGGTATGCGGCCACAGGTGCGACCACAGCGGGCGAGTAGGGGTCGTATTCCCCGAGCGGCGGGAGATCCTGAATACCCGGCACCGGCAGCGTCATCCGCGTCCGAATCATCGACGGTGCAAGGCAATTCACCCGAACACCCAAGGATCCCAATTCCAGCGCCTGCACGATAGTCATCGCCGCGACCCCGGCATTGGCCGCGGCGTAGTTCGATTGGCCTGGCAGCGGGTTGAACAACCCCGACCCAGACACCGTGTTCACGATCGCTCGATCGACTTGCGTGTCACGGCACTGTTGGTGGCGCCAGTATCGGGCCGCCGCGGCACTGACGTTGAAAGTTCCCTTCAGCTTGACGTCGCACACGGTGTCGAAGTCTTCGGAGGTCATGAAATATATCGCTCGGTTGCGTTCAATCGCAGCATTATTCACCACGATGTGCAGGTCGCCGAAGGTCTGCACAGCGGTGTCGACCATGCGCTGGGCGCCCGACGGTTCGGTGACGGAGTCGGTGTTCGCGACTGCCTCACCGCCGTTGGCGCGAATCTCGTCGACGACGGCAGCGGCAACATCGCGGTCACCGCCCGTGCCGTCGAGATCCACGCCCGCATCGTTGACGACGACTCGGGCGCCTTGGGCGGCGAAGAACACGGCTTCGTGACGCCCAATGCCTCGACCGGCTCCGGTAATCAACGCGACACGTCCAGTAAGGCTTCCCATCAAGAACTCCCAACGCAGATTCCCATTGAAATGACTACATCTAATGTAGCGTTTCACTTGATGTACTGCTACATGCAATGTAGTAATATGTCGCCCATGGCCGATGAAACAGGGCTGCGCGAACGCAAGAAGCAGCGCACCCGGGATGCGCTGATCGCCGCAGCTGTCCGACTGTTCGAGAGGAACGGGTACGAGCAGACCACCGTCGCGCAGATCGCCGCAGCCGCCGATGTCACCACTCGGACGTTCTTTCTGCACTTTCCCGCCAAGGAGGATGTGCTGTTCGCCAACGCCGAGGTCCGGGTCGACATCGGCCTTAAGGCCATCGCCGACCGCAGCCCCGGCGAGTCGATCTCCGATGTGCTGGCCCGCAGCATGGCCGACATGATGGCCAACACCTTCGCCGGCGACTTGACCACCGGACTGGCGGCGCTCCGCGCGCGGTTGGTGATGTCAACGCCAAGCTTGCTGGCCCGGCAGTTGCACAGGCTGCTGGCAGCCCAATCCGAGCTGGCTCAAGCCCTACAGCGGGCGTACCCCGACGAACTGGACCTACTCGGCGCCGCCGCCCGCGTCGGCGCCGTCACCGGCGCGGTCAGTGCTGCAGCCGCGACCAGCCTGGCCCAGGGCGATGGCCCCGAACAAGTGCAAGCGGCCATGTCGCGCGCCTTGGACATCGCACTGCACCGCGCGCGCAGCTGAGGCCGGTGGCGGCGTAATGCCGTGTGCCAGACCGTTGGCCGCGTGCAATCCCGCGGCGAGGGATATCAGTTGGCGAAGCGCGGGGTGGCGGCGCGCCCGCGCCCAGATCGATGGTCGTTGATACAGCATCTCTCGATCGTGGCCGGGAAGCGACAAAAGCGGGAGTGGCACCAGTGACACTCTTCGATAAGATAGTGACATGCACTCGGTGGCGATCCTCGCCTATGACGGGATGTCCGGATTCGAGTCCGGCCTGGCTGCGGAGATCTTCGGGATCACCGAACTCTCCCCGATGTTCTCCGCAGGCATCTCGCGCCCCTGGTACTCGGTCAAGCTGTGCGCCGAGACACCCGAGGTTCGGATGCTGGG
Organism: Mycolicibacterium sp. YH-1; assembly: GCF_022557175.1. The sequence goes on from NZ_CP092915.1 coordinate 6,395,279, forward strand.
TGGCGCGACCGTGCACACCGCCTACGGGCTGGCTGATCTATCGGAAGCCGATACGGTGATCATCCCGAGCGTGCGCGATGTCAACGAGCCGACATCGCCGGGACTCATCGAGGCGATTCGGACCGCGCACGCGCGAGAGTCGCGGCTGGTGTCCATCTGCTCGGGGGCGTTCGCGCTGGCCGCCGCCGGACTTCTCGACGGTCGGTCCGCCACGACGCACTGGGTCTACGTGGATCTGCTCCAAGCGCGCCATCCCGACGTCAACGTCGATCCCACCCCGCTCTACATCGATGGCGGAGACGTGCTCACCAGCGCGGGATGCGCCGCGGGTCTGGATCTGTGCCTGCACATCGTGCGCACCGACCATGGCGCGCGTATCGCGAACGACGTGGCACGGAGGCTGGTGATCTCGCCGCACCGCGCCGGTGGACAGGCCCAGTACATCGAGACACCAGTACCCGAGCCCACGACGGACGGCGCGATCGCGGCAGGCATGGAGTGGGCGCTGGCGAACCTCGACGCACCGATCACTCTCGACGACATGGCCAGGAAGTCACTGATGTCCCGGCGCACCTATCTACGGCAGTTCGCCGATGCCACCGGAACCACGCCGATCAAATGGCTTATCGGGCAACGCATCCAGGCCAGCATGGAGCTTCTCGAGTCCTCGTCGCTGTCGATCGAGCAGATCGCCACCCGAGTCGGCTTCGAGTCCCCGGTGACGTATCGACATCACTTCGTCCGCAGGTGCAAGACCACACCCACCGAGTACCGCAGCTGCTTCGCGGGCGGTCACGCCTGAGCGACCGTCGAATCCCAGTCCTCGAGCCGGGTGTCGAAGATCGTCGCGTCCTCACGTGGCGTGAGGCTGTGCTCGCTGATCTCGGCGCCGAAGTACCGGGCGCTCGGGTCCGCCAGCACCGTCCGGGGGTCGTCGCGCGATGCCAGGGTCGTGCGGACCAGTTCATCGAGACGGAACCGCTGGGGCCCGGCGACCTCGGTGATGCGATTCAGCGGGGTGTTGACCGCCGTGATCGCCGCGGCCTCGGCGACGTCGGCCGCCGCCATCGGCTGGATGTAGACCGGTGCCAGCCGCACGGTGTCACCATCTGTGGCCTCGTCGGTGATGCCCCTCAGGAACTCGAAGAACTGCGTCGCGTGAACAATCGAGTACGGGACGTGTGCCTTCGCGATCAGCGTCTCCTGGGCCAGCTTCGCGCGGAAGTAGCCGCTTCCAGCCGCAGCGAGTTCCCCGGTGCCCACGACTGACAGCGCGACGTGGTGTCCGACCCCGGCTGCGGCCTCCGCGGCGAGCAGGTTGGACGTCGAGGTCTGGAAGAACTGCAGCGCCGCATCACCTTCCAGCGACGGCGAATTCGAGACATCGACCACCACCGCGGCGTTGGTCAGGGCCTCGGCGAGCCCCTCGCCGGTCAGGGTGTTCACACCGGTGTTCGGCGCTGCCGCGATGGCCTCGTGTCCGTGCTCATCAAGAAGTGCCACCAGCTTGGATCCCACTAGACCCGTTCCTCCGATGACGACGATCTTCACATCCAACCCCTCAATGATTGCGCCACACGGCCTGCGTGGCCGTCCAGTCACTAGCAAGGACCGAACACAACCCCAATTCGTGACAATCCCAGCGGAATTGATCGCAGGTGTCACAGACCGCTGGTCAGCCTTGTCCTAACTGATGAGACCAGCGCGAATAGCGATAGCCCGCACCGAAGGAGCCGACATGCCCGACGAGAAGGCAGCACCCAGGCCACACAGTGACGCCTGGCAGACCGCCGTCACCGTCCTTCAGGAGGCCATGCCGCCCGCGATTCCCGAGGGGTCGCACGCCATGACGGTCGTGGTGGAGTTTCCCCCCGGCGATCCCGGCACCCCGCCGCACCGGCACTCGGGACCAGCCTTCGGCTACGTGCTGGAGGGCGAGATGCTCTTCGAACTCGAGGGTGAGGCTCCGCGCGTCATTCGCGCCGGCGAGACCTTCTGGGAACCCGGGGGCGACGTCATCCACTACCAGGACGGCAACAATCGGGACGACGTCAAGAGCCGGTTCACCGTGACGATGTTCTGCGTTCCGGGGCAACCCATGCTCACGCTTGTCGACGACGACGAACTCGAGGCACGTCGAGACCGTCGCGTGCCAGCACCGAACGCCCAATAGTCGAGGAACGTGGCGATGTCGAAGATTCTGTTGCAGAGCACGATTCACAAGAGCCCCGAGGATTGGGATATCAGCCGCTTCGCCCTGCTTGCAGACGAGCTGCGGTCCAGGGGCCACGATGTGACCGCCCGCAACCGGGAGGACGCCGACCAGGATCCGATCTTGATTCGCATCGACGAACTCGACTTCGATCAGCTGTGGTTGATGGCCGTCGACGGTGGTGACGGGCTCACCGCCGCCGAGGCCGACGCCATCATGAGGTTCCGCGAGAGCGGCGGCGGCGTGCTGACCGCGCGCGATCACCAAGATCTGGGCAGCTGCCTGGTCAGGCTTGGCTCATTGGGCATGGTCAACCAGTTCCACGACGAGAGTGTGGATCCGGCGACCATGTGCGATGACCAGGACACCCCGGAGATCTCCTGGCCGAACTACCACTCGGGGGCCAACGGCGACTACCAACCGGTGCTGATCAGCGGGTCGGCCCACCCACTCCTGCGGACCACCCGGACGCCGAGCGGACGAATCGAGTGGTTCCCGGCACATCCGCACGAGGGGCTGGTATCGCCGGATGGCCCATTCGCCACGGCCCTCGCCCAGGGCCGAAGCACCGCCACCGGCCGGCACTTCAACCTCGCGGTGCTGCTGGAAGGGGAAACCGGATCGGATGGCAGACCGATGGGCCGCGCGCTCGCCGCATCGACGTTTCACCACTTTGCCGACTACAACTGGGATCTGCGCTCCGGTGCCCCCTCGTTCGTCACCGAACCGCCGGGCACGCAGATCCAGGACGACCCGATCCACCTCGACGTCTTCAAGGACTACGTCGGCAACATCGCGGACTGGCTGCATCCGACGGATGGCCCTCACGCGTCGTCCTCGGTGACGGGAATGCGCGCTACCGTGTGAGAGGAACCGGATGAGGGAGAGGGTCGATGACACAGCCCCACATGGATTGGGAGAGCGCCTATCAGCAGGACGCGCCGCCACCGTGGAGCATCGGCCAGCCCCAGCCCGAGCTGGCCGCGCTCATCGCCGACGGCAGGGTGCGCAGCGAGGTTCTCGACGCCGGCTGCGGACACGCCGAACTCTCACTGGAACTGGCCAGGCAGGGCTATCAGGTGGTCGGGCTGGACTTCAGCCCAACCGCGGTGGCGGCGGCCGCGGCGGCCGCCGCCGAGCGCGGCCTTACCTCGGCGCGCTTCGCGCAAGCCGACATCGCCGACTTTGGCGGATATGACGACAGGTTCTCCACCGTCATCGACAGCGGGCTGCTCCATTCGCTGCCGGTCGAGCGACGAGCGGACTACCTGCGGTGCATAGCGCGGGCCGCCGCTCCAGGCGCAGCGCTCTACATCTTGTCCTTCAACTCCGAGGTCGGCGGTGATGGACAGCAACGCGGCCCCCGCGGCGTCTCCGAGGACGAGTTCCGCGAGGCCGTGGGCGCGTACTGGGTGGTGGACGACGTGCGTCCCGCCGTCCTGTACGGCAACGCCACCGCTGTCCCCGAGGGAACGGACGCACCGAACATGGCGCGTTTCGTCGACGGGGATCACCTGAAGATGCCGGGATTCCTGCTCAGCGCCCACAAGGGCGCCTGACTGCCCAAACTCAGCCGACGATCGCGGGCATGGTCTCCCAGCCCCGCACGGTTGAGGTGGATGACATCTTGGCGTTGGGTAGGTCGATGTCCCACTCGGGGAAACGTATGAGGATCTCCTCGATCGCAACCCGCCCCTCCAGGCGCGCCAGCGCGGAGCCGATGCAGTAGTGCGTCCCGACACCCAGGGCAAGATGCGAACGGACGTCGCGGTGAATGTCGAAGACATCAGGATCGGGGAACTGACGCTCATCGCGATTGGCGGCACCGGCGAGCAGGATCATCGCGCTGCCCTCGGGCACAGACTGTCCGTAGTACTCGACATCGCGGGTGACGTATCGGGCGAAGTGCGGGGCGGGCGGCTCGAAGCGCAACAGCTCCTCGACCGCCTTGGGGATCAACGATGGATCGGCCACTAGCTCGCGACGCTGATCGGGATGCTCGGCAAGCACTTTGGCCGCCCAGCCGATCAGCCGCGTGGTGGTCTCGTTGCCCGCGGCCGCGACCACGCTGACATACATCAGCAGCTCATCGCGATGCAGCCGCCGAACCACACCGTCCTCGTCGGTGAACTCGACGTTGAGCAGTTCGGTCACGATGTCATCCGAGGGATTCTTGGAACGCCACTCGATGTAGTCGACGAATATCGAGCCGTCATCGAATCCGTCGGACGCAATCTCCATCGGCTCCCCGGCGTCGGTGACCATGTGCGAGTTCGAGTGATCGCGGATAGCCTCCTGGTTCTCCTCCGGAATCCCTAGCAGCTTGCTGATCACGCGCATCGGCATCTGCGCGCCCAGATCGGCGATGAAGTCGAAACCCGCGGAACCGACCAGCGGGTCGAGGCTGCGCGCACAGTACTGGCGAATGGTGTCCTCGAGTTCGCTGATCTTGCGGGGTGTGAACATCCGCGACAACAACTTGCGGTGGATGTCGTGACGCGGCGGATCCTCCATCACGAGCAGCCCCGACGGGACGTCCATATTGGCCTTGATCAACTCCAGGATGTTGCCGCGGGCGGAGCTGAAGGTCTGGTGGTCGACCGCCGCCGCGTTCACGTCGGCGAATCGACTCAGCGCGTAGAAGTCGAACTGCTCGTTGTAGTACAGCGGCATCTCGTCCCGTAGCCGACGGAACATCGGATACGGGTCGACGACGAGGTCGGCGTCGTAGGGATCGAACGAGATCTCACTGGTCGCACCCGCGCTCATGGCCTCAACATACCTGTCCGTATGTGCGATACGGAAGCGTATGCGCACATCCTTTTGGCAGTATGTGCCCAATGGTGGAGCGCTTTACCAAGGAGCGGCGGCTCGAGCACACACGCAATCTGCTGGTCGACGCGGCCGAGGAGGTCTTCGCCAACAAGGGGTTCAGCGCAGCGACTCTCGATGACATCGCCGCCGCCGCCGGCTACACCCGCGGGGCGATCTATGTGCACTTCAAGGCCAAGGAAGACCTGTTCTTCGCCGTCAGCGACCGCTACTGGCGTCGCTACTTCGACAACTTCGCCGAGGTGCTCGCCGCTGTGGACGAGATCGGCGACGACGAGCTGAGCGAGATCGCGCAACGCTGGATCCAGCTCACCCGCAGCGGCGGTGCACGACATGCGGCCCTGGGCTACGAGTTCACCCTCTACCTGCTGCGCAACCCCGACGCTCGCGAGCGCGTCGCCGACAAGCGCCGTGAGGTCGTCGACGCACTCACGGAATTCGTCATCAGCGGCTCACAACGGCTCGGCCTGACCTTGTCCGTCCCGGCAAGGGAATTCGCGCAAGCTCTCATCGCCACAAGCGACGGCATCATGCTCGCCGGTGAACTCGATGACGTCGACCTATTTCAGACCGCCCTGAGGATGTACACGTCGGTCGTCACGCCGAAGGCGTAGGCGAAGCCATCGGCGGCTACTCCTTGAGGTCCAGTGTGGGCGTCGGGCGGGAGAATCCGCGCGTCACACCCAGCAGCCAGATGAAACCGACTGCCAGCCAGCACAACCCGACGATCAGCGTCTCCGACGACAAACTGGTCCACAACCAGACCGTCAACGCGAAACCGATGAACGGCAACACCAGGCTGTTCACGATCTGGCCACCCGAGCGCTGCCGCAGGTCCACGAAGTAGTGCTTGATCACCGACAGATTGACCACCGAGAATGCCACCAGCGCACCGAAGCTGATTAGTGATGCCAACGTCGCCAGGTCAATGACCACAGCCAGCAGTGACACCACCGACACCACCAGGATCGCGTACACCGGGGTGGCGTATCTGGCCGACAACCGACCGAACACCCGCCGCGGCAGAATCCCGTCGCGGCCCATGGCGAAGAGGATGCGGGCCACCGAGGCCTGCGAGGTGATGGCCGATCCGAGCGCGCCGGCAACGTAGGCGGCAGTGAAGAACGTCTTGGCGAAATCGCCGCCGACGGCGGCCATCACGTCCAGCGCACCCGAGTCGACATCGGTGAACTCGTTCGACGGGAACACCACCTGCGACAGGTAGGACAGCCCGATGAAGATCAATCCGGATACCAGCGTTGCGATCATGATTGCCTGCGGCACAGTACGTTTAGGGTCTTTCGCCTCCTCCGACAGGGTGGACACCGCGTCGAAGCCCAGGAATGACAGACACAGGATCGCCGCACCGGCGAACACCGGGGCCAGGCCCGACGTCGTACCGTCACCGCTGAATGGAGCTGCCGGATCCACCGAGCCGCTGCCGAACAACGTCACGCACGACAGCACCACGAACGTCACAATGAAGATGGCCTGGATCGCGATGATGAGGAAGTTGGCGCGGGCCACCGACACGATGCCGATGATGTTGAGCACGGTGACGATGGCGATCGTCACCACGATGATGATCCAGGCCGGGATCGCCGGGAACGCGGCCTCCAGGTAAATTCCGATGACCAAGTAGTTGATCATCGGCAGGAACAGGTAGTCCAGCAGCAGCGACCACCCGGCCAGGAAGCCGATCGGGGCACCGAAGGTCTTCTGCGTGTAGGTATAGGCCGACCCCGCCACCGGGAACGCCCCGGCCATCCGGGCGTAGGACCGGGCGGTGAAAACCATGGCGACCAACGTCACCACATACGCGAACGGCAGTCTCCCACCGGTCACTTCGGTGACGATGCCGTAGGTGGTGAACACCGTGAGCGGCACCATGTAGACGAGACCGAACAGCACCAGGGACGGGAGCCCGAGAACGCGGCGCAGGTGGCCTTCCGTCGCGGCGGAGGTAACGGTCATGGCATCGCCTTTCACTGTTCGGCCGAGTACACCGGCTGGCCCTGCAGATACGTTGTGCGGATCCGCAGCGCCGGAAGGTCCAGCGCGGCAGTCCGAGTGGGATCACCCTCGAGCCAGACCAGGTCGGCACTGGCGCCGGGCACCAGGCGGCCCCAGTCGGATTCGGCGAATGCCTGGTATGCCACCCCGGCCGTGTACGAGGACAGCGCCTGCTCGATCGGGATGATCTCCTCGGGTGTCCAGCCGCCCTCCGGGGCACCCTCGGCGGTCTGCCGGGACACCGCGACCGCGATTCCGTCCAGCGGCGCGCCCGATGACACCGGCCAGTCCGAGCCGAATGCCAGTGCCGCACCGGAGGATTCCAGTGACCGAATCCGGTACTGCTTGTCGGCGCGTTCGGCACCGAGCCGCGGAATGGTTAGCACCGTCATCAACGCGTCCATCTGAGCCCACAGCGGCTGCAGGTTCGGGATGACACCGAGTTCGGCGAACCGGCCGATGTCGGCGTCGTCGACGAGCTGAGCGTGGGCGATCACCGGGCGCCGGTCACGGGGTCCGTTCTGCCGAACGACGTACTCGATGGCGTCGAGGGCCTGGCGCACCGCGGCGTCGCCGATGGCGTGGATGTGGATCTGGAGACCGAGGTCATCGACGCGGCGTGCGGCCTCGGCCAGCGAGTCGCCCTCCCACAGCGTCATTCCGTGGCTGTGCAGACCCGAGCAATACGGTGCCAGCAGTGCTCCGGTCTCATTCTCCACCACTCCGTCGGCGAAGAACTTCACGGTGTTCGCTGTCAGCAGGGGCGACTTCGTCGCCTCGACGCGATCGCTGGCCGAGGCGAACTGCGTAATCTGGGTGTCGAAATGGCGCGGGTCGGCGTAGAACGCGAGGTTGAAGCGCATCCGCAATGCGCCCTGAGCGGCTGCCGCGAGGTAGGTGTCGACATCGGCCGGCTCAACCCAGGCGTCCTGCACCCAGGTGACGCCGCGGGCCAGGAAGTAGTCGGCCGCGGCCGATAGCGCCGCGATGCGCACTGCCTCGTCACGCGGGGGCATGACGGCGGCGACCAGGTCGGTGGCACCCCATTCCCGCAGCGTGCCGAGCACCGATCCGTCCGACCGCCGCGGGATCTCGCCGAGCACCGGGTCGGGGGTGTCGGCAGTGATCCCCGCTCGTTGCAGCGCAACGGAATTGACCCAGAAGGTGTGGTAGTCCCAGGCCCGCAGCACCACGGGCCGGTCTGGTACCGCAGCATCGAGCCAGCGTGCGTCGAACAGGCCGGCGGGAACCAGGCTGCCGTCGTAGGACGCGCCGACTATCCATTCCTCGTGAGGATTGGCGGCGGCGAATTCCCCAACTGCCGCCACGATTTCGTCCACCGACGAACATGCCCGCACCGCCGGCCCGGCGGATTCCAGCCCGCCGTAGAGCGGGTGGGCATGGCCGTCACCGAAGGACGGCATCAGAAAACCACCGGCCAGGTCGACCTGCGCATCGCAGGGCTGCGCGTGGGCCTGCTCCCCCACCGCGAGGACCACGCCGTCGGCAATCAGCAGCGCATCGGTGGTCTCGGTGCCGGTCCAGATCACGCCGCCATGAAACAACGTCGCCACGGTCGGGACACTACGCGCGGTCACACGCGCTCCGCGCGGTTTATCGGCGATGGTTGCTGCTGTGTTATGCAGTGGATTCCGCCACCACGTTCGAACAGCGGCCGGGCGTCGACCGATACCACGGAGCGGCCCGGGTACTGCTCGGCGAGGATCGCCGCGGCATCGGCGTCCCGCGGATCATCGAAGCTGCAGGCGATCACCCCGCCGTTGACCACCAGGTGGTTGATGTAGCTGTAGTCGACGTATCCGTCGCCGTCGGCGAGGATGGTCGGGGCAGGCATCTCCACAATATCGAAACCGTACGCGCCTTCCAGTGTTGAACGAATCTCCTTGCAAACCAAGGTGTCCGGGTGTTCATCAGCGGTTTGGGTGTGAAGCAGCAGCCGCCCGGGAGCTGTGATCGCCGCGACGATGTCGACATGGCCGCGGGTGCCGAAGCGCTGCGAGTCACGGGTCAGCCCGCGCGGCAACCAGACCACCTTTGCGGCGCCAACGGTGCGGGCCAATTCGGCCTCGACATCGGCTCTGGACAGGCCGGGATTGCGGCCGGGGTCCAGTTGGACGGTCTCGGTGACCAGCACGGTGCCCTCTCCGTCGACCTGAATACCACCGCCCTCGTTGACAAGTGGCGAATCCACCACCGGGACGCCGGCGAGCTCGGCCACCGTTGCGCCTATCTTGGCGTCGCGGTCCCAGCGCGCCCAGTCCTGGGCGCCCCAGCCGTTGAACACCCAGTCGACCGCGGCCACCGACCCGTCGTCAGCGTGCACGAACGTCGGCCCGATATCCCGCATCCAGGCGTCATTCAGCGGTGCCTCGACTATCTCGATGTCTTGGGACACATAGCGTTTCGCGGCACCGATCTCGTCCGGGTCGACGAGCATGGTCACCGGCTCGAACTGTGCGATGGCGTGGGCCACCGCTGCCCAGGTGGACCGTGCCTGATGTCGGGCCTCTTCGGTATCTCCGAGCGAGTAGCCCGCACTGGGAAAGGCCATCCACACTCGGTCCTGCGGGGCGCCCTCGGCGGGCATGAGGTACCGCGTCACTTGACGACCGCCGTGGCGTCGTGGCCTTCGCCGTAGGGCCGGGTCGCGTCCACCGGTGCGTGCAGCGCACCGTAACTGTCGGGCCTGCGGGTCAGCAGGAACGGGAACAGCTCCAGCCAGTCGCGGCGCTGGTCCAGGTCGAGGTCGGCGACCAGCACGGCCTCCTCGTCGCGCGGCGCCTGCACCAGCACCCGGCCGTACGGGTCGGAGATGAACGACGAACCGTAGAACGACAGCGCGCCCTCGTCGCCGGTGCGGTTGGGCACGACCATGAACAATCCGCTGTTGATGCCGTTGGCGACGATCACCTGCTGCCACAGCGGCTGGGTGTCGAAGGCGGGGAACACCGGCTCGGACCCGATCGCCGTCGGATAGACCACGATCTCGGCACCGCCCAGCGAGTAGTTGCGGGCCACCTCGGGGAACCATTCATCCCAGCAGGTCGGCATGCCAATCCGGGCGTCCAGGCCGTCTGGTTTGTACACGGGGTAGGGATCGCCGTCCGCGGGACCGGCCCGGAAGTAGGTGTCCTCGTAATAGCCGGCCGAGATCGGGATGTGCATCTTGCGGGTTCGGGCCACCAGGTCACCGGCCGGGGACACCAGGATCGCGGTGTTGTAGCCCAGGCCGTCGGCTGCCGGCGCCTTCTCGTACAGCGATGCGTGCACGAAGACGCCGTTGGCCCGGGCCGCCTCGGCCGCGAGCGCGAACGTCGGACCACCGGTCAGGTCCTCGGCGTGATCCCCCGGGTTCGGCCCGGCCGGAGTGTCCGCCGGATAGCGCAGCAGGGTGATCTCCGGCAGGAACACCGCGCGTGCACCTGCACCGGCGGCCCGGTCGATGCCTTCGCGCAGGACCCGGGCCAGCTCGGCGGCATCGTCGCGCCAGCGGTGCTGCACCAGCCCGACCCGCAGCGGGGGCCGCTGAGACACCGTCGAGCGGGACAGCGGTTCGGCGGCCGTGGCAGACAACATGAGCATGTCGGTACTCCTAAAACGAATCTATTTCGTTTATTGTGTGATGGAGGACACGCCGTTGTAAAGAGCTTGGGGAGAACTCGCATGGGACGCCCATCGGTGCCGATCCTGTCCACGGACCGGATCACTTGCGCGGCAATGGATCTCGTGAACTCCGGCGGCGGGTTCACCATTCCGGAGCTGGCCCGCAAGCTCAAGGTCAGCCCGTCGTCGCTGTACAACCACGTTTCCGGACGCGAGCAGATCATCGAGCTGCTGCGCGAGAGGGCCATGAGTGACGTCGCGCTCCCCGACACCGAATCCGACCGGCCCTGGGCCGATGTCGTCGCCGAGATCATGCGCTCTTACCGGCGCAGCTACGCCCGTTTTCCGCGGCTGATTCCGCTGCTCACCGCCTATCCGGTCAACAGCCACCAAGCCGTCGCCATGTACAACGCGCTGGCCGTCACGCTGGCCCGGGCCGGGTTCGGTGCTGACGACACGCTGCGCATCATCACCATGATCGACTGCTTCGTGCTCGGCTCGGCGCTCGACGTGGCCGCCCCGGAGGCCCCCTGGGCGTCCGGACCCGACGTGGGGCCTGAGCTCACCGCCGCGCTGGCCACCGGGTCCGCCAGGGCCGACCGCGCCGACGACGCCTTCGAGTTCGGCCTCGCCGTGCTGCTGCGGGGCCTGGGGCCCTACACCGCCGCAGCCAGGCGGGAGCCGGCGTAAACGTCCTTCCACATGCGGGTGGCCGGGTCCGACGCATCCAGCGCATGTCGGCTGCTCCCCAGAAGCCGATCGGCCGCGCCACACGCTCGGGCGACGGCTTGCCGATGGGCCCACAGCGCAGCATCGCCCAGCATGTGCAGCGACGTGGCGACCTGAATTTTGGCGGCATCGATGTCGGACGCCGCCCGGGCCACCTGCGTGGCAGCCTCATTGGTCATCTCGTCACCGCCGTAGGACGCGGCGAGTCGCGCGCGCACCTGGTCGACGTGCTGGCGCCACACGCCATCGGCCGATCCCACGACAGCGGCCGCCGCACCCGCTCCCGCCACCACCGACACGACGTCGCGATGACACGTGAAGACGTGTCGATCGTCAATGGGCAGATCGGTGACGGTCACGTCACAGATACCCGCCGCGTTCAGACCCGTCTGGCTGATCACCGGATCTACTCGGGCCGCGGCACGCGGCAGCAGCACCCGATAGTTCTCAGCGGTCAGCAACAGCCAATCAGCCTGTTCAGCACCGATGACCGATGTCCATCGACCCGTCAGCCTTCTATCGTCAAGACAACCCTCCGCGGCTCGATGGCTGGTGGTGATCACCGCAAGAGGGTCCGGGTTCCACACCTCGTCGGCCACATGCTCCGGCAGAGCCGCCACCTCGTGGGCAGCGACATTGAACACAGCGGCAAGCCAGCCGAGCGATCCGTCGAGTGCCGCGCACTCGAGAACCACCGAGACGAACTCCTCGGTGCCCAGCGCGAAGCCGCCGTACCGAGCCGGTTGCAGTACCCTACCCACCGCCGAACCATGGAGTGCGCCAATAGATTCAGCTGTCACCGAGTCGAGAATCTCGCGTACCGCGCCATTCGGCTCGGCCATAAACGCCTCCTCGGGCCGGCAACGGATGATATCCATGATCGTGACACGGGATAGGCAGCTATGACGGAGACTATGTCGCAATCCGTGCTGGCCGCGGTTCGCTCACTGCTGCCCTCGATCGCCGCTGCCGCGGCCGATGTCGATCGCCACGGCGCCGTCGATCCGCAGGTTATCGCGAGACTGCACGACGCGGGTTACTTCGCGATGCTGCAGCCCAAGCCGTTCGGCGGTCTGGAGGCTGAGCCCGAGGACTATTTGACGGCTACCCGCGAACTGTCGGCAGCCTGCATGTCCACCGGCTGGTTGGCCGGATGGCTCGGGGTGAACAGTTGGGGCCTGTCCGTGCGTGATCAGCGCGCGCTGGAGGAGATCTGGGGTGCAGACCCCCGGGCTCTGCTGTGTTCGTCCTACGCACCGACCGGACGACTCGAGCGCACGGACCGTGGTTACTGGCTGTCCGGTCGGTGGAGTCGCTGCACAGGCGCCAACCACGCCTCGTGGATGAGCGCGGCAGCATTGCGCGTCGGACCAGACGGCGCCGCCCAGGACTTCATGGCGGTCCTCGTGCCGCGCACCGACTATGTCGTCGAACCGATCTGGAATGGACTGGGGCTGCGTGGAATCGGTGCCGACGACGTCGTCGTCTCCGGAGCCTTTGTGCCCGAACACCGCACGTTCAGCTGGCTCAACCTGACCCTGGACGCCCACGTGCCTGCACTGGACCGACTTCCGCAACCGACGCTGTACACGCTGGCCGGGACTATGCCGCTGCTCGGCGCGGCGCAACGGATGCTGGCGGCTCGACTGCCGGCAGCATCGACGCCGCTGAGCGCGCTGGCCATGGCCCACACCGATGTCGAGCTGTCGTTGCAGCAGATCCGGCGCAACGTGGGCGATCTCATGGACTGCGCTCGCGGAGGCGGCTATCCGGACGCCGAGCTGATGCTGCGAACGCGTCGGGACCAGGTGATGGCCTCTGATCGTGCCGTGCGGGCCATCAGCGCGGTCATGCAGAGTCCGGGCCACGAGGCCGACGAGGTACTGATGGAACGTGTGTGGCGCGATGTGGCGACGGCCCGCATGCACGTCTCGAGCAATGTTGAGCAGGTGCTGTCAGTGGTGGGCCGGTTCGCCTTCGGCCTCACGGTCGACGATCTCATCTGGTGAGCGTCCGGCTACACCCAGTCGTCGGAGGACAACGTGCGAAGCACCCGGGACAACATGTCGTCGGTGACTGTCACGGAGTCGGCCTGATTGCGTGCCAAGGCGAATTCGGTGCTGCCGATGCGCTCCGATATGCCCCTCGCGGCGCGCGTGAGGAACGGCGCCATTCGTTGTAGACGGTGGATGGGTACCGCGCCGGTGAGCGAGAGGCCCGCCAACTCACCGTCCGCCATTGCGATCGGGGCCGCGACGCTGGACAGGCCGACGGCGAGTTCCTGGTCGTCGTAGGCGAGTCCGTGCCGGGATCTGATCCGTGCCAGCTCCTGATGCAATGTGGGCAGGTCGGCGATCGTTGCCGGAGTGCACTTGCGAAGCGGGTCACCGACTATCGTGTCCACCTCCTCGGCGGCAAGCAGCGCCAGCATCGCCTTGCCCAACGCGCTGGCGTGTGCCGGCGTGTGCCCGGCGACGCGTGTCGGCACCACGGTGCCACTGCCCCCGGACACCTTGTCGAGGTAGACGACATCGGCCCCGAGGAGCACGCCTAGGTGAACCACGAGCCCGGTGTCGGCCTGGAGTCGGTCGAGCACGCGGGACGCCACGCCACGCAACTGTGAATGGTCCACCATGCGGGTCACCGGCAGCGACGGGGCCGCGAGGCGGTATCCGTCCGCGCGGTGCTGCAGCAGCCCGGACGCATGCAACTGGGTGAGGATGCGATGGACCGACGAGCGGGGCAGCCCGGTGCGAATGACGACCTGGTCCAGTCGGAGCAGCTGACCGGGATCGTCGAACGAGTTCATGATCAGCGCGACCCGAGCCACCATCGACGTCGCCGCGTCTGATGCGCTGCCGTTCGAGGACCGCTGCAAGACCGCCTCCACAGTAGATGTCGACTCCACCGAAACGATCTCACCACGTGACCGGCTACACAATCGGCCGTTGCCTTTCATGGAGCGAATGTGAGTGCGCTCGCCCACTGGGCAGCCTCGCCTTGCGGTGAGGCGGTCCCCGACTGATCCACAGGGTGGTGGTGCGGGGTTGACGTTTCGTCGCCTGCTGCCTCGCCCGCTGGCGCGGGTTCGGTCTCACGCGTGGCTCCACGTCCCGCCACCGGGCCACTCCCGGTGGGACTGTTTTCACCCCAGAGGGGTTCGCCGAGTCGGGCGAGGTTGATCGCGGCGCCCAGATCACGATCGATCCGTGTGCCGCACCCGTCGCATTCGAAGATCCGCTCGGCGAGAGTGAGGTTTGGCTTTCGCCTCCCACACGCCGAGCAGGTCTTCGATGACGGGTAGAACCGGTCAGCGGCCACCAAATGACCGCCGTACCAACGGGTCTTGTAGGCCAGCATCCGGCGGATCTCAGCAAGGGCGGCATCGGCCAACGCCCGGTTGAGGCCGTGTTTGCGGGCACCACCTTTGGACCGCATCCCAGAGCAGCTGAGCGTCTCCACCACGACCACCTGGTGCTGCTGGGCCAGCGCGGTGGTGGCCTTGTGCAGCACATCACGGCGCACCGCGGCGGCGTGGGCGTGGGTGCGGCCGATCCGGGCCTGCGTGCGTCGCCACCGCTTCGAGGGCGCCTGCTTGGTCCGCGTCGCCGGGTCATAGGGTCCGTGCTGGCGGGCCGCACGGCGTTGCAGTAAGCGCAGCCGAGCCTGCGCCGCGGTCAACGACTTCGGTGCCGCGACACGGCTGACCTCGATGCCACCCGGGGTGGCCACCACCAACAGGCTGTCGGCCTTCACCGCGTTGACTCATCAGAAATGCGCGCGAACGGGTGATTCGTTGCCTCATTGAAAATGCGCGCGTAGGCCCAATTGATGGGGTTGACATTGACTGAGCGCAGGGCGGTGGCGGAGACGATCGCTGTCCGTTACATCTTGGCGAGCAAGCGCGATAAGGGTCGGATTCTGGACGAGCTGTGCGCCACGACGGGATGGCATCGCAACCATGCTCGTAAGGCGCTGAAAACGGCGTTAGCGCCCAAGATCGTCGCCCCACGCAGTCCGCGGCCGGTGACCTACGACGAGGATGTCATCGCCGCGCTGGTGCTGTGCTGGACAGTGCTGGGGATGCCGGCCGGTAAACGGCTGGCGCCGATGCTCGGTGAGCTGGTCGGGGTCTTGCGCCATTTTCGGGAGCTGACGATCGATGAGGACACCGCCGGACTGCTGGTGTCGATGTCGGCGGCCACCATCGATCGCCGGCTGGCCCCTGAACGGGCGAAGAACCGGCTTCGGGGACGTGTCGGTACCAAGCCGGGATCGCTGCTCAAAAGTCAGATCCCGGTGCGCACGTGGGCCGAATGGGACGATGCGGTGCCGGGCTTCGTGGAGATCGATCTGGTCTTCCACGACGGCGGCGTCCGGGGCGGAGGCCATGCGTTCACCCTCACCGTCACCGATATCGCCACCGGTTGGACCGAGAACCGCTCCGTGCCCGACAGGACCGCCAAATGCGTGCTTGCCGCGCTCAACGAGATCGCCCGTGCGATGCCGTTTCCGATCTTGGGTGTGGATTCTGACAACGGGTCGGAGTTCATCAACGACGACCTGTTCAACTGGTGTCAGGGACGTCAGATCACCTTCACGCGGGCGCGACCGGGCAACAAGAATGATGGCTGCCACGTGGAGCAGAAGAACTGGTCAGTGGTGCGCATACTGGTGGGCTACTACCGTTACGACACCGCCACAGAACTGTTGTTACTCAACGAGATCTGGAAGCTGCAATCCCAGCTGACCAACTACTTCTACCCGCAACAGAAACTGATCTCCAAGGTCCGCAAAGGCGCCAAGATCACCAAGAAACACGACAAAGCGAGAACCCCGTTCCACCGGGCGATCGACCACCCAGACACACCTGTCGCACGCATCGTGGCACTCACCCGGACCTACTCGCGGATCAACCCCGCAGCCACCCAACGCCAGGTACACGCACTGACCGCCGAACTGTTCACCATCACCACCGCCAAGGCCAGCCCCACCGACCAACCCCACGTCAACAAGCGCGCACGATTACGTGAGGCAACGACTAGCCCTACGCGCGCATCTTGACGTGAGGCAACAGGTCACCCCGACGTCGACACCGACCACCGGGTGCGGTGAGCGCGCCGCGTGCGCAGGTCGCGACTTAGATGCCACCAGGGTGTGAAACGAGCAATACCAGCGGCCGGCGCTGTCCTGGGTCACGGTGGCCGACAGGATCCGCGCTGAGCCGGCCTCGAGGCGGCGGGCCAGCTTGCGTGTCGACTCATGTGTCCGGATCGTTGCGAGCCGGGGCAGGGTCACATGGTGGCGATCGGGCTCGACGCGGATGGTGCCGGTAGTGAACCGCACCGACCGGCCGGACCGGGCAGTCTTGAAGCGGGGAAACCCGATGGGCTTTCCCGCGCGTTGCCCCGTACGGGATTTCGACCAAGCGTCCAGGGCCCGGGCCAGGCTGTCCAGACCGGTGTTGTAGGCCTCCTTGGAGTTCTCACCCCACCACGGAGCACATGCGTTCTTGCGCTGATTCCACACTTTGCGTAGCGCCGGTAGCGACCATCCCAGGACCGGTGTCAGCTCTGGCTCGTCGATGCCGTAGCTGCGTTCGGCGCGACGCTGGTCCATCACGGCTTTCACCAGGGCCAGCATGTGATTGCGTGCGAACCGGGCGCCGCCGGCGTGTGACGCCAATGCTCGCGCCTGCGATGGTGTCGGATCCAACGCGAAGCGATATGCCTGCACCACCGACCCATCACGCACCTCGAACCTAGCCATCGCCACGCTCCTGCCGGGTCGCCGCGATCGCGCGGTTGCGAGCGGCCTGACGACCGCATAGTCCTGCGTACAGTGAAGTCAGCACCCCGATCATGGCCCGCACCAGATCCTCAGTGCCCTCATCGGGATCGACTACCAGCACCCGAGTGCCTGCCCGCCCACGCCGCGCCCAGGCACTCAACCCCGAAGCGAGCCACCGTTCGCGATGCTCCACGACCACCACCGTCGCAGACGAGTCCGACAAGACCCGGCCTAGCTTGGGCCGTGCGTCATTGCGCCTGGACTCCACCTCGCCCAAGCAAAAAGACAGAATCGAACACGTTGAATCACAGAGACGTGAGCAATCGGCCCCTTCCATCTGATGGAAGGGGCCGACTGTGCTCGTGCGGCTGGCAGCGTGTCGCTACATCACGCGGCGTCGCTCTGGCTGCCGCTATCCGCTCCGCCGGCGGCGGCGTCAGACGACCCCGCGCCGCCCGAGGTGCCGGTGTTGCCGGCCTTGGCCTTGGCGACGAACTTCTTGGCCGCCTCCTGGAGCTTCTTGACCGAGGTCGCGACCGGGTCGCTGACATCCGTCACACCGTCCTGCGCACCCTGGCCGGGGGCATCGGAGCCCGTCGCGGGCACACCCGGTACGACCTTGTTGCCGTTGCTCAGATCGGTCGCGCCGTTGGACACCCCAGCCTCGGGCTCGACAACCTCGGTCTTGACGTCCTCGGTCTTGACCTTGACCGGCGTTACCTCGGGCTCGGCGACTGCGTTCGACTTCCGAGCGGTGCTCGGCTCGGGGTCTGCCGCAACCTTCAGCGGCGCCGCGGACTCGGCGGCCGACTTGGCCGTCAGAGCATCGACTGCTGCCGGCGCGGGTGCGGGAGCCGGTGCGGGGAAGACCCGCTTGATCACCTGGTCCACCTCGTGGATGACCTTGGCGGTCACCGCGCGCTGGAACTTGATCATCGAGAACTTCGCCTCGGCGACACCCCGATTGATCGCCGTCGCAATCGTTGCGAAGTCCCTCGTGGCGAAGGCGGCGGAGATCTTCTGCGCGGTCGCGGCGAGCTGTCGGGTCAACGTGCGCACCTGAAGCTGCACCTCGTTGCCGAGTGTGGGCTCGGGGGCGAACTCCTTGCCGTTCCAGTTCACCAGGGTCCAACCGTCCTCGTTGTTGCCCTCGATGACGACGTAATCGGTGTTGCCCAACTGAGCCGTCTGCAGCAGCTGGAGCTTCTCCATCACGGTGAGGTTCTTAACGTTCATCATCGTCCAGAACATGATGGTCCCGCCGTGCGCGAAGACGACGGCGTTCCGGTCGCCGTTGTCGTAGATGGTCTGCAGCGCACCGTCGACCCTGGCGTCGAACGAGTACCCGTTCTCGGTGGTGCCGGGCATGAACGTGCCCTTGTTGAACATGTCGACCGGGATCTGGGGGATGACGCCCGGGAACGTCCATCCGATCGGGTACAGGCCGTACCCGCCCTGGGCGTTGGCCTCCGGGGTGCCCTCGAAGACACCGGCCGGAATCTCCTGCAGGCCGTCGATCACATTGATGGGCAGGCCCAGGTACTGCGACATCGGCGTGGCCGTGAGCTGCGTCCGCACCATCGTCGACGCGTAGATGCCGTCGTAGTTGTTATCGCCCAGCTTGGCGGCGATATCCCGTGCCTGCTGCTGGCCCAGCGCGGTCAGCACCGGACCGGGTGTCGTCGTGTCGATCAGGCCCGAGGCGTTGCCGGCTGACTCGCCGTGCCGCACGAACGTCACCCTCATCAGCTCGGCTGCGGTGGCGGGGATGGCGGCCCCGAAGAGGAGCGCACACGAGGCCAGGGCGATACCGAAGAATTTCCACACCGCGGATCGACGCCGCAGGCCGACGTCGAGGGCTCTCGATCGAGCCGGCGGACCCGCTGTTGCGTCGGGGTGAGAAGGATCGTTCATTGAACACTTCCTGTTCGTTCGGGCGGACAGCTGACAGTGAACTCACAGGAGCCCGCAAACAAGCGGCAGTCTCGTTCACTGAGACTTGTGTTTGCTGGCGATACCGAATACCTAGTCGCGGAAATAGCGCGGTGCCGCGCGCTGTTGCGGGGTAGATGACTGAGCCAACCGAACTGAGCCCCACCGACTGGGTCCGCGAGCAGACCGAACGCATCCTGGCCCAAGGCACCACCGACGGGGTCGAGGTTCTAGACCGCCCGATCGTCCTGTTCACCACGACCGGCGCGAAGTCCGGGAAGAAGCGCTACGTACCCCTCATGCGTGTCGAGGAGGACGGCCGCTATGCCATGGTCGCGTCCAAGGGTGGCGATCCGGCGCATCCGTCCTGGTACCACAACGTGCAGGCGCATCCCTCTGTGACGGTGCAGGACGGCGACAAGGTGGCCACGCTCACCGCCCGTGAACTCGAGGGCGCCGAGCGCGAGCACTGGTGGGAGCTGGCGGTCGCGGCCTATCCGCCATACGCCGACTATCAGGTGAAGACCACGCGGTTGATTCCGGTGTTCGTCCTGGAGTGATCAGCCGGTTTCCCACCCGGGTTCACTGCTGGGCTCCTCGAGGACGGTAAGCGCTGGGTCGATGGCCGTACGCGTCTGATTGCCACCGGCGCGACGCGCTTCGAACATGGCCGTCTGCGCAACGGTGAGGAGTTCCTCCATGACGTCATGGGAGGGCAGGGCGGCCAGCGGAGCCAGTGGCGTACACACCACCCCGACGCTGGCTGTGACACCCGTGTGCGCGCCGGCGACTCCCCCACGGATGCGCTCTGCCAGTGGGTGAGGGTCGGCCTGGGTGAACAGATCGGCAACCCAGAACTCGGAATCGCTGGGATGGGCTATGACAGCGCCGCGGCGAGCCGTCTCGCGCAGGGACCGGGCGATCGCCACCCGCACACGGATAGCTCGGGCCGCACCGTGCATATCGGCCAACAGCGCGTGGTTGTCGAGGTTGACGACGACCACGACCAGACGCCGGTCATCGTTGCGACTTCGGGCACCGATGAGAGTGGCGACCTGCTCGTAGAAACCGTCGCGAGTGAACAGTCCGGTGACCGGTTCCAGGTCGCCGTGGATGGTGTCGTTGGCGATGAGGCGGATGACCAACCGGCTCGCGAACACGGCAAAACCGTTGACGAGCACGACCAGCAGAGCCGTCGCCAGTGCCACCGACACGTCGTCCTCGGCCAACTGCACCGCCAGGTACACGATGACCCCGGCGCCGACGGCCCAGATGAACGCCAGCAGCCTCATCGAATGGAGGAGGGCGACCAACGACCCGAGCGCCGCGTACGCCGTGGCCCCCAATATGCCCACCACAGGCGACGACACCATGACGCATGACACCGCGATACACACGGTCCCCACAACCGCGGTTGCCTGTGAGACGCGACGACTCGGCCATTTGGGTCGCAGCCACACCCATGCCATCACGACACAGCAGGCCGCCACGACGATCTGGGCGACGCGGCCACCCACACTGTGTGGACCCAAGACTCCGAACGACAGAATCACGCTGATCACGCCGAGTCCGAAGATGCTGCCGGCAATCGCTCGACTGGTACGGCGCTGCAGGTCGTGCGACGCCAGGTAGGCGGTCAGCCAGTAGTAATGATCGCCCCCGCGCCGCCAATCACGCGCGCCCATCACGCGCCGCTACCGCCACTCATTGCTGAAACAGTACAAGTTGACGGCCGCCTGGCACGTCCGACGGGCCGATGCTGCGCAGTCTCGTTCGACACACCAAACTTCTCATCAGACCTGCGTCGAACCACTTTGGAGCACTGCATGATCCCCGGCCCTATGACGCTGAGAACTAGGCACGCGTCGTCAGCGCGTCGGGATCTGATTCAGTGGCTCGGCCTCGGGGCTTGGGATCTGTTGTCCGGATGCCGTAGCGGCCCGGGGTCCGAGTGTGACGCTACATTTGCCTGACGATGGAACTACATCAACTGCAGTGCTTCATCGCCGTAGCTGAGGAGGGCACCTTCACCGCGGCCGGGCTGCGGCTACATCTCGCGCAGTCCGGCGTCAGCGCGCACGTCAAGGCGCTGGAGCGTGAGGTCGGGCAGCAACTGTTCGAGCGTCATCCCCGCGCAGTAAAGCTGACCGCGGCCGGCTACGCGTTGCTGCCGCACGTGCGCGCGGCGATGGACGCTCTCGCCGCCGGCCGCGCCTCGATCGACGGGCTCACCGGCCTGCTACACGGCCACGTGGCGATCGGGACGATCACCTCCATCTCACCGCGCAGCATCGACCTTCCCGATCTGCTCGCATCGTTTCACCGCAAGCATCCCGGCGTGGACCTGTCCCTGGTGGAGGACACCGCTGCGATGCTGACGCAACGGATCTCCGACGGACTTCTGGACGTGGCATTCACCAGCCTTACCGAAGAAACCGCACGCGGAATGCACGTCCGCGAACTGCATCGGGAGACGGTGATCGCGATCTTCCCGCCGTCGGCGGTTCCCCCGCGCGACGACGAGGTCTCGTTGAGCGAACTCGCCGGGCACACGTTGATCGCGCTGCCGGAGGGCTCGGGGCTGCGCTGGCAGCTCGATCGCGCCCTGCGGCGGGCCTCGGTCCGCGCTCGGATTGCTTTCGAGGCCAGCGACCCCGGTGTTCTCGTGGCTCTGGTCAAGGAGGGGCTCGGCGTCGGTTTGGTGCCCGAATCTGCGCTGACGCAGGGTGATGAACTTGTCGGGGTGCAGGTGTCCGACCTGCCTTCTGGCCGACTCGGCGTGGTATGGCGCGACGGCCGGCCGGCAAGTGCCGCCGCCACCGCCTTCGTCGAACACGCTACGTCCATGTACGCCAAACATGTTGGACAACAAAAGAAGTCCTGAGCCCTCTGGGAACGTTGAGCTACCCGAGACGCGCCACCCGCTCCTTACGCGCGGCGTCCATGCCGCGCCAGCGTCTCGCTTGAGGGGCGTCGAGACCCACCTGGTCGAGAATGCGGACAACGACGTGATCGACGATGTCGGCGATCGACTGGGGATGGTTGTAGAAGGCGGGCATCGGTGGCACGATGCGAGCCCCCATCCGACTCAGCGCAAGCATGTTCTCCAGGTGGATGGTGTTCAGCGGCGTCTCGCGTGGCACGAGAATCAACCGCCGCCCCTCCTTGAGCACCACGTCCGCGGCGCGGCAGATCAGGTTGTCGGCCACCCCGTAACGAATGGCCGACAACGTCCGCATACTGCAGGGCACCACGATCATCCCCGCCGTCCGGAAGGATCCCGACGAGATGGCCGCACCCTGTTCACCCAGCTTGTAGGTGACATCGGCCAGGGCGGCGACCTCACGGACGGTGTAGGGCGTCTCCACCTCGATATTCGACCGGGCCCATGTGCTCATCACCAAATGAGTTTCAACCGTCGCCATTTCGCGCAGCGTCTCTAGTAGGCGCACCGCGAACGGCGCGCCGCTGGCTCCGCTGATCCCCACGATGATGCGGGTTTGTGTATCAGTCATGACGGTCCTTGTCTTCTTTGCGCAGTGCCGTGAGCCGTTCGAACATCGCGGCACTCCTGGGCCAGTCCTCCCGCGTGGAGAGCTCGGCCGAGGTTCGAAATGACAAGGGCTGAATCGGTATTCCGATGTCGTCGCGCTTGTGCTCCAGGACGCTGAATTCACAGCCGAGAATGCCCCGCCCGTCCAGCGAGGCAACCACGCGCAGCTTCAGGTGATGGCAGGTGGTGCCGTTGACCGCGATCAGACCGGCGGTACCGGTGCGCCGGAGGTTGGCACGGGTCCGCGGGCTGGCAACCACGGCGAACAATGTCTGACCATTCGCGCTGGGCTCGAGCTCCGAACGCGACAGCAGTGCACTGTGCGGATACCCGCCGGTGTCGACAGTCAGGAACACGAACGCCTGCTCCTGTGCATCCACATCGGGGAAACCGCGCAGCAACTCGGCCACCTCACCGGGCATCGTCAACACCGTTGCCTCCTCTCGAATCGTTTCTCCCGGCGTCAAAGCGGCAATGTCTCCTTCCAGCGGTGCCGAATCTCGGCCCGGTACGGTTCGTCGAATCGGTTCGCCCGGGGGTAGGAGTCCTTCCACGCGAACGGCTTACACGCGTCGATCAAAACGATCCCCATCGACATGTCACCGGCTTCCCGCTTCGCCGGCGACAGCCGCGGGTCGATCGCCGTTGTCGGAGTGCGCAGCACCTGGATCGACTCTGCGGGATCGACACGGGTGAACAGCGCCCAAAGCACGTGGTTGATGTCGGTGATGTCGATGTCGTCGTCGACCACCACGAAATAGCGGTCCACGCCTCCGGTGCGTTTGCGGCCGGCCGCCGCCAGCAGGGCGTGCATCGCGTCACCCGCTCCGGACTGTTCGATCGAGATCACCATCATGAGCTGGCGCGCGTACGCCCAGACGCCCTTGATGTTCTGCACTCCAGAAGCCTCCAGATGATCCCAGGTGACAGATGCGGAGTACAGCGGCACTGCCTGATCGCCTGCCGGAACGGTCGGGATCATCGGCGGCGCACCGAGAATGATGGGTGAATCGCGATGCAGGATGCGCTGCACCCGCACGACGGTCTCATCTCCGGCATGCGTGAAATAACCCGTCCACTCCCCGAACGGGCCTTCAGGTACCGATTCCTCCTCCACCGGCGGCATCTCACCCTCGAAGACGATCTCGGCATGGGCCGGAATCGGCAGCCCGGTGCCCGGCGCGGCGATGACTTCAACTCCGACCCCGCGCAGCCCACCGGCGACGTCGTATTCGCACACCCCCGACGGCGCGGCGATGGCCGCGGCGGTGGTCAGGATGGGGTCGCACCCCACCACCACCGCGATGGGACAGGCCACACCGCGATCCCAATACTTCCTCGCGATCGCGAGGGCGTGACGATTGCCCAGCATCCACAGCGACAGCCGATCCTTACCCTGAACGCAGCCCCGGTACGTGCCGACGTTCACCCAGCCGGTGTCGGGGTCGCGGGTGATGACCATGCATGCGGTCCCGATGTAGCGGCCGCCGTCACCGTCGTGCCAGCGCGGCGTCGGGAACATCGTCAGATCGACGTCGTCGCCCTCGAGCACGTTCTCCAGCACAGAACCCGTCGAGACCTCCACGGGTGCAATCGGTTCGATACGTTTCCCGATGTCCTTCCAAGCTCGGACGATGTCCATGGCCGCGGTATCGGCGGGCAAGCCCAACGCCACCGCGCACCGTGGCACCGTCCCCATGAAGTTGGTGAAGACCCGATAACCCGACGGATATCCGGGAATGTCTTCGAAGAGCAGCGCCGGACCCTCCTTCTCGGCTGACAGCTCGGTGATGCAACCGATTTCGAGATCCCAATTGGCGCCCCTGATGGTCCGCACCTCGTCATCGCCGAGCTTCTCAGTGAGCGTGTCGATGTAGTGCCGCAAGTCCCGGAAGACCGCCATGTCGCTTAACCCCTTGCATCCGATGATGTTCCGAATCTGGACCCGGCCGCCGCGATCCGGCGGACCTGTCCCACACGTCCACTTTGCGCCCAAGAAACCCATATGTCCAATAGCTAGTCCATCTGATTGCCATCTGAATTTCGGATGGCGTGGAGGTGTCGTCCGCTCGACAAATTCCCTCGAGTGCCAACCGGTCCGACGCCCGGGAGCGGGTACGGTGGTTGCCGGCCGCCGAGTGTGGTTCCGGCGAAATCCACTGCGGTGCAGGCCGGTACGATCCCTCGGCACCCTTGGCCGCTATCAAGCCATTGGCGATATCCATCCAAGCCAAGGCTCTCGAGGAGGTACGTATGACCGACCTAGCATTTCGCTCCGCACGGGAGCTTGCGACCGCCATCGCGACAAAAGAGGTGTCGAGCGTCGAATTACTCGACTACTACCTCGCCCGGGTGGAACGCCTCGATCCGCAGGTGAACGCCATCGTTGCCCGGGACGAGGCGGGCGCGAGATCCGCTGCTCTGGCGGCCGACCTCGCAGTCTCCCGGGGCGAGCCGCTCGGCCGCCTGCACGGTGTCCCGGTGACCGTCAAGGACAGTCTCGAGGTCGCGGGCATGCGGACCACTGGCGGCTCCACCCGCTGGGGCCAACATGTCTCGACAGCTGACGCTGATTCAGTTGCGTCACTTAAGAACTCGGGAGCGATAGTATTCAGCAAGTCCAATCTGCCGGCCGACGCTCGGGACTGGCAGACCTACAACGAGATCTACGGGACGACGAACAATCCGTGGGACCTCACTCGCGGACCTGGCGGTTCGTCCGGTGGCTCCGCCGCAGCACTCGCAGCCGGGCTGACCGGCTTGGAGCTCGGCGGTGACACAGCAGGCTCGATTCGGATACCCGCACACCATTGCGGCATCTATGGACTGCGCCCTTCGTACGGAATCGTGCCGAGACACGGCAGCGTATCCGGCCATGCTCCAGGAACTCTGGCGAACTTCGACATGGCGGTACTCGGCCCGCTGGGAAGACATGCCGACGACCTCGCCCTCGGCCTCGACGTCCTAGCAGGAGCTGACCGCGACCACGCCCCGGCCTGGCGGCTGGGTCTACCTTCTCCGATACCAAGATCACTGCGGGAGTTCCGCGTCGCGGCATGGCTCAACGATCCGTTCTGCCCAGTCGACAGCGAGTTGGTCACGATCATGAAGACGGCACTGGCGGCCATCCAGGCCGAGGGGGCAACGGTCATCGAGCGCAAAGGACCGGTCGGTCTCGAGGAAACGATGAACCTGTACCGGCCGTTGCTGATGGCGCAGAGCGGTCTGATCGAGTCGGACGATTCGTATGCTCAGCTCGTGGGGTTGGGCGCCGCGGAAGGGCCAGAGGGCGTCGCCGCATCCGAGCTGACAATCCGATTCCGCGACTGGCACACGCTCGACGAGCGCCGGCAACACTCACGTCGGCGCTGGGCCAATTTCTTCCGCGACGTCGACGTACTTCTCTGCCCAGTAAGCCCTACGGCTGCGTTTCCCCACGACCAGCGACCAGATCCCGGTTGGTCGGTCCGAACGCTACAGGTAGACGGTGCCGACCGACCATATAGCGACATGCTCACATGGATTGCATCGTCATCACTCAACCACCTTCCGGCAGCGGTCGCGCCTGTGGGGATGACACGGCACGGGCATCCGGTCGGCATCCAGGTGATCGCCCCATATCTGCACGATCGCACGGCAGTGCATTTCGTGCGGTGTCTCGCAGAAGTTATCGGCGGATTCCAGCGTCCTCCTGGATTCTAGGTACAGCAACGCCTCTACCTCGTTCCGCTAGCAAGCCTGCCTCCTAGTCAGATGCACATTGAACTGACGCACCCTCAGCAGACCATGACAAACCCATCAGGAGCGTCATGGTCGGCCGACGTCGACGCAGGCAGCCGCGAGGCGGTGGGTTCGGCCCGTACAGGTACGGTCCGTCACGCGGGAACGCACAACGCCGCGCCGCTGTCGTTGGCGGCTGCGGTGGCGACGATGGGTCTGACCGCGCGGGATGACGCTCAGATCTCGCACACTCGAGTCACGCTTTGAAACAGCGCATGGCTTCACGTGATCGTCACACCACCGTCAACTACTACGGTCTGGCCGATGACGTAGCCGCCAGCGTCGGATATCAGCCAAACTAGTGTGGCCGCCAGTGCCTCCGGGTCTCCCATCCTGCCGGCGACGATCCGTGAGGCCACCGAATTGACGTAGTCGGGGCGAAGTCGATCTTCGCGACGAGCCGTCAGCACCAAGTCAGCACGCGCTTCGGCGCAGGTGGAAGCGAAGGCGATGCCCAGACCCGAGGATGCCACCATCACATCGGCCTTCTTCTGACTTGACTGCCAGCATCGCCGCGGCGTCATTCTCGACCGCAAGCACAGGCGTGTTCTCACTGCTCCTGAGCCGGTGGCGATCTTTCGCGGCGACTTGCACACTGGAATCTTGTGCGGCAGCCAGACCGGACTGGCCAACGCCTGCCTCACAGTGCAGCGGCTCATCCGGCACTTGCAGTCCCATCGGGCCGCCACCCAACTTGTTCCAATACTTGTGAAACTGACGTTGAGGTGGTCCTGAATTCGAGCCGTCACACCGGGCCCGAATCAAGATGGCACAGTCACCGCCTGGAGGCTCGGAAACACCCGGTAGTGCGAGTCGTTCGAGAACCGATCGGTCGGCGCTGCGGAAGTTGATTCCGGCACCTCGAGTGGCACAAGACTATCGACACAGACCTGGAGACAGAGCACATCCTCACACCCCGCGTAGCCGGTGAGCCACGCTCTGCACTCCTGTAGCAGGTCTTGATCTATCGAAACCTTCAGCGAGACAAGCAGAGTAAGGAGATCACGAACCACCTCGAACGTATCGCCGGAACCTATCGCCACGAAGACTCTCCCGCGATCAATCCTATCCAAGTGGGGCTTCGCGGCTTGGGCAAGGTCCCAAGCAACGTTGTACTCGCACGTTCGGTATGGCACGATCACGGACCCGTCAGATCAGACGTTCGCCTCTGCGAAGAAGCGGATCACCGGCTCCTTCTGAAGATTCCTCGCCAAGTCCGTGCCGAGTTCAGACTTGGCACGCAAGGCAATCGACTTCTCGAAGCTCGCCCGATCGCTCCACTTCTCGATGACCACCAACTGGTCGGGGTCCTCCAGTTCCCGAACGACCCGGATCTCAATGCAGCCGTCGCAAATACGCGCTGCTGGAACGATTTCGGTCAAGAACTCCTCGACAGCATCACCTGCACCCTGTTTCGCCCGAAGATGCGCGAGTACCGTCACCATGTCCACTCCTAGTCCGTGTTCCGGTCAATCCAGACCTAAAACAGGGTGCTCGCACATCGGACCGCTGTCAGGAGTAGTCGATACTCTTTCAATCCTGCGGAACGCTGTCGTCTACCAACCGTGCCAGGAGAGTAGCGGCTACTCATGATTCCTCGGTTCAACCATGTTCTGCTCGGCTGCGCGTTACACGAAATGTGCACGAACACCCGAGAGGAGTGCCCCTTGGTTACTCAGAGTTCCGAGCACATCGAACCGCGTACGGTCGCCTTCCGCGGAGTTGGTCACATCGGCCTGATCGGCGACGAGTGGAACCGATTGTCACCGTCGTCGGTTGGACAGCCCACAGTGGTCCTTCTCCACGGCGGCGGCCAGACCCGTCTGTCCTGGCGGAATACCGGCCAGGTCCTCGCTCGCGAGGGCGCTCATGTGATCACGCTGGATGCTCGCGGTCACGGCGATAGTGACCGTGCACCCGACGCGGACTACTCGGCTGAGGTGATGGTCGAGGATGTGCTTGCAGTGATCGACCAAATCGGGCGTCCCGTCATCTTGATCGGTGCGAGCATGGGTGGTCTGACGGGAATCATGGCCGCGCACAAGGCGGGCCAAGATGTGGTGACCAAGTTGATTCTCGTCGATGTAGTACCTCGATTCGAGCGGTCCGGCAGCGCACGCGTCCGTGACTTCATGTCGAATCACCTTGACGGCTTCGGGTCGTTGGAAGAGGCCGCTGAAGCCGTTTCCGCCTACCTCCCCCACCGAAGGAAGCCCCGAAGCCCAGAGGGATTGACGAAGAACCTCCGCTTGCGTGACGGTCGGTGGTACTGGCATTGGGACCCCGCCTTCCTAGCCCGTCCGAAGGACGGACGGGCTGAGCGGACCGAGCGGTTGGAGCATGCAGCAAGTAGTCTGCGCATCCCGATCCTGCTCATTCGGGGCAAGCTCTCCGATGTGGTGAGCCCCAATGGGGTGCAGGACTTTCTGGAGAAGGTTCCCGCAGCCGAGTTTGTCGAGCTGTCCGGCGCCGCCCACACCGCCGCCAGTGACGATAATGACGCATTCTCAGACGCGGTTGTCGCTTTCGTTACCCGATGAGATTCGGCGCACCGCACCGGTATCCGTCGCGACGGGCGAGAGTAGTGACTACTCCTGACATTGTTGACTGGCCGTGCTCGACTCGAGACCGAATCTAGCCACGAGGATCACGACAATGCACCCAACGAAGCCATCGCCGGTGTACACCCATTGTTGTTACTGTTTGTCGTTGTGCGGTATCGAGATATCGCTCGACGAATCCCGCGAGAAAATCGAGTCGATCAAGCCCGACCGTTCCAATCCGTATAGCTGGGCTGACTTCTGCCGTAAGGGCTTGACAGCCGGTGAGGTCCGCAACCACCCCTATCGATTGACGTCGCCGATGCGTCGAGTAGGAGATCGGTACGAACCCGCAACCTATGCCGAAGCGCTTGAGGACATCTCTCGACGACTCAACAAGATCATCGACAAACACGGCGCCGATGCAGTCGGGTCGTACCACGGAAATCCCATGGGTTTCGCGTTCCACAACACCATCTTCTTCACCGGGCTATTGGACGCGATAGGAACACGCAATCGGTTCTGGGTGGGTTCGGTTGACCAGAATGCAGCTCACGTCGTGCAGAAGAACATGTACGGCTCAGACCTACTCGGACTCTCAGGCGACATCGATGAGTGCGACTACTTCCTGCTCCTGGGCATGGATCCCTCGGTGAGCAAGTTCGGCTGGATCGAGAGCGTTCCCAACGGCTGGAACCGTGTCCTTCAGCGACGCGACCGCGGCGCCACGTTGGTACTGGTCGATCCCCGACGTTCGGACAGCGCGGATCGCGCTGACCTACACGTACCGATCGAGCCGGGGACCGACTGGGCGCTCCTGCTGGCGATCGTCAAGGTTATCTTGGACGAGTCACTCGACGTCACGCCGGTCGCAGTCGCCATGACCGGAATGGACACACTACGCGGGCTCGTCGCCGATGCGAACCTCAACGAGCTGGCGCAGCGATGCGGAGTTCCGCTCGAAACGATCACCTACATCGCACGTGATTTCGCCACCGCCCGTACCGCGATGTGCGTCACGCATACGGGGGTGGCACACAATGAGGGTGGGACCGTCGGGGAATGGCTCGGCCACGTCGTCAACCTGATCACCAATCGTATAGACACTCCGGGCGGGAAGCGGTTCGAACGCGGCATCGTCGACCTCGCCAAGGCATTCGAGATGATGGCGCCACCGTCAGAGCACCTCACACGGCTACGCGGTCTTCCGACGATTGCCGGGTTCCACGCTCTTGCCGAGCTGGCCGACGAGATCCGCGTACCCGGACAAGGCCAGATTCGCGCCATGGTGATCGCATCAGGCAACCCTGTCGTCAGCGGACCAGACAGTGCGGCGTTGGACGCCGCCCTCAGTCAACTCGATCTCCTCGTCGCGGTGGATATTGTGCAACGCGAGAGTCACCAACACGCCGACTGGTTGATTCCAGGGACACACTGGCTGGAGCGCGGTGAGCTGAATCCGGGATTTTCCGGCATTGCGAACTCGCCGTTCGTGCAGATGTCGCGCCAGGTACTGCCCAAACCCGATTCGGTATGGGAAGAATGGGAGTTCTTTCTCGAACTCGCATTGCATCTCAAGCGGCCGCTCTTCGGGCGCCGCGGAGTCAATACCTTCGCCAAACTCAGCCGCCTGCTCGCACAACGCACCGGCCGCCCGCAGTTGGGTCTGAACGGAGAGTGGATCACCCGCGGCATGGTCGCTGCCGGCCGCCGAGTTCGATACCGCGACATCGCCGGCAGCCCGCACGGCCTGCAGTTCGGCGAAAAGCGTTACGGCGACCTCGCGCAGGCTCTGATGACCCCCGACGGGAAAGTGCAGGCTGCTCCAAAGGTGCTCGTCGAAGAGTGTCGCCGCCTGCTCTCCAGCAAGGCAGACTCCAATCGGACCTACCCGTTCACCTTGATCAACAGGCGCATTCGCGAGTCGATGAACTCGTGGATCAACGACGTTCCGGGCGTTCACGTGAATGAACGTCGAAACTACGCCGAGATCGATCGTGCAGACGCGGAGGCACTCGGCCTGACTGACGGCGAAGTGGTGCGCCTGGTCTCCGACAGCGGCACGGTCGACATCCCCGTGCGTATCACCACAGGTGGTCGACGGGGAATGATCGCCGTGGCTCATGGATGGGGGTCACGCGCCTTCGACCCGCTCGGCGACGCTCCGACTACGTATGGAACGAACCGAAACCTCCTCGTCAGCAGCACTTCTCTGGATCGGCTGTCACAAACACCGACCTTCAACACCACTCACGTCCGGATCGAGAGGATAGCGCACGGCGAGCCTGCACCGCCGGAGTCATCGATCGGGGCCGCTCGATGACCTACGTGATACTCGGCTCGTGTGTCCTCGACACGGCGTGTGTCGACGCGTGCCCCGTGGACTGCATTCGCCCACGCCCCGACGATGCGGACTTCCGGTCAGCGGAAATGCTCTACATCGACCCCGTCGCTTGCGTCAACTGCAACGCCTGCCGCGAAGCCTGCCCGATCGAAGCCATCACGCCCGAGCGCGAGTTCCCTGCGAGCCTGCACGTCTACACCGCGGTGAACGCCGGCTATTTCAACCACCGCAATGAATAGCAGTCCCATGCGCACGGCGGTGGTCGGGGCAGGGCCATCCGGCATTTACGCGACTGTCGAGATCCTGAACAGTTACCCCCACGCCACGGTGGATCTCTACGATCGCCTGCCGTCCCCCGGCGGCCTCGTTCGATACGGGGTAGCACCGGATCACTACGACCGCCGCAAGTTGACAGCCGTGTACCTGCGAATGGCATTGGCAACTGGACGCTTTCACTACTACGGCAATGTCGAGGTCGGCAAGCACATCTCGGTCACCGAGTTGAGCCAGCACTACCACGCAGCCGTATACGCTCACGGCGCCTCCGACGACCGGCGACTTGGGATACCGGGCGAGAACCTTCGAGGGGTGTACGCCGCGGCGGATTTCGTTGGCTGGTACAACGGTCACCCCGATCACACCGCCAACGTGTTCGACTTCAGCGGCCATCGCGCGGTTGTGATCGGCAACGGAAATGTCGCGCTCGATGTCGCGCGCATCTTGTTGCTAGGAGCAGATTCATTCGGCCGCACCGACATCGCCGACCACGCCCTCGAGGCACTCGCTACATCCGCGATCAGGGAAGTGGTTATCGTCGGCCGTCGCGGACCGAACCAGGCAAGCTACACGGCAACCGAATTGATCGCCCTCGCAGACCTCAATGCGACAGTACACACGAATGTCGACCGCGATCTGCTCGAAGTACCGCAGGCGGCCCACGCCCAAACGTATGCGAGCTTCCTGAAAGCCAAGGCGATGTCCGATCTGTTGAGAGCGTCGGAGTCTTCACGTAGCGATCGACGGCTTGTGTTTCAGTTCCTCTCGTCCCCTGTGGAGATAGTGGGCGCGGAGCAAGTCGAAGCCGTTCGGCTAGTGACCAACGAACTCGACATCGAACCAGGAGGGGCGGTCGTCGCACACGCCACCACCGAGAGCCGGACGCTGTCGGCTGGGATGGTATTCCGATCGGTGGGCTACCGCGGACGACCACTGCAGGGACTGCCGTTCGATGCCGCCAACGCCGTGGTTCCGAACAGGCGCGGACGAGTAATCGAACCCGACACCGACATAGCGTTGCCGGGCCACTACGTCACTGGCTGGATCAAACGGGGTTCCAGCGGCGTTATCGGTAGTAACAAGACGTGCGCCCGCGAGACCGTAGGGGCCATACTCGAGGACTACGAAGCCGGTCTGCTGACCGCACCCGAGACCTCCGACATCACCGATCTGATCATCGAACGCCAACCCGAGCACATCGGGATGTCGGGCTGGTCACGTATCGACCGTTCGGAGCAGCGTGCCGGCGAGTCGGCCGGCCGGCCTAGAAGGAAGCTCGTGACTATCGACGAGATGGTAGCAACCGCGCAGCGCCACTAAAACTGCGCTCAGGACACCCCTGCCAACTCGAGTCCGTCCGACCATGACTTCGACTGCGCGATCAGGCGGCGAAACTTCATGATCTGACGTGGACGGTCGATGCTGATGCAGCCTGTGATGCGATCGCCGCGTCGATATAGCGCGAGGAAGTTGTCTTCACCGAGTTCTTTTGAGACGACTCGAATTTCGTCGGCTTGCGGGATACCCACGAATTGAATCTTGTTGGAGTACCAATCCGACCAGAAGTACGGCACTGTCATCGCCGGCTTGGCGTCCTCAGGGGCCAGCGCGTTCGTCGCTGCGAGCACACCGTGTTCGGACGCGTTACTCCAATGCTCGAGACGCATCACGATGTCGTCGAACAGCGGATTCGGGAAATGCGCGACGTCGCCTATCGCGTAGACGCTGTCGGCGCTGGTGCGCAGATACGCATCGCACACGATACCCCCGTCCCGCTCGTGAAGCGCGACACCGGATTCACACAACCATTCGGTCGCCGGTACCGCCCCCGCACCCACGACCACGACATCGGCGGGCACAACCGTGCCGTCGTCCAAGGCGACTCCCGTTACACGGCCGTACGAGCTCTCCAGCCCGACGACCTTCACACCGCACCGCAGATTGGTGCCGTTTCGGCGGTGCAGGTCCGCACAGGCCTTACCCATCTCCTCGCCCACCGAACGCACAAGTGGCACCGGAAGTGCCTCCAGTACGGTGACATCGAGCCCGCGCTTACGCGCACTGGACGCTACCTCCGACCCGATGAAGCCGGCGCCGACGACTACAGCGCGCGACCCGGTGTCCAAGGCGCGACGAATCGCGATCGCGTCGTCCAACGTCCGTAGTGTGTGCACGCCCGCGAGATCGCCTATGTTCGGCAGCATGCGTGCAGTAGCACCAGTCGCGATGATCATCGCGTCGTAGTCGAGTTCGCCCGTCGCTTCGCCTGACCTCAGCGTCACGGCCTTGCGGTCGGTGTCGAGGCTCGTCGCCCACGTGCTGAGGCGCAAGTCCAGTGCCAGTTCGCCGCGCAGCTGATCTTCCGACCGGAAGGCCGGGCTTTCGGGCTCGTCGCTCTCGAGATATGCCTTGGACAGCGGCGGCCTGTCGTACGGGACGTGGGGTTCACCACCGACGAGCGTGATGGTGCCGGTGTACCCAGTCTTGCGGGCAGCTTCCGCTGCGCGTAGTCCTCCAAGGGAGGCTCCAATGATGACGAGTCGTTCGGTCACCGACATTCCTTCCAAGACGCGTGGAGGCTGTTAGGGCAGCTCAACCCAGACCTCACCGTCCGCGACGCGAACGGGGTAGGTACACAATGGATCCGTAGCCGGGAACTGAGTTGCCTCACCGGTTCGGACATCGAAGCGGCCCTGATGAAGACAGCACTCGAGTTGATGACCATCGAGCAGACCGTCATCGCCGAGAGACCAGTCTTCGTGCGTGCACGTGTCATCGGTGGCGAAGAACTCACCGTCCACTCGATGAATGGCAATTGCTGGTTCCGTGTCAATGGTTTTCGACTCGCCATCAGCGAGATCATCTACCTTGCAAGCCAACTGTTCGGGCATACTTGCCTCCGATTCGGTCCGATGCGACGTGGCGTGACCGCTGGCTTGCTCGGCGAACGAGGTAGCTCCAGCCCGGCCAACGTCTTCTTCGCTCGGAGATTAGCCCTGTGCTGGTGGGCCTGCGCAACTCGTCGTTCAGCTGAGCAGCACAACCTGTTGTGACCGTTCTCCCTCGATCAGTAGACATTCAGTGTGCCCGCAGCACTTCATAAGTCACGGGCAGAGCCGCAAACGGAAGCACGCTGGAGGAGAAATGCCATTGGGATCCGACCTGCCGTTCTACCGGGCAGTGGGGGACGAGGTCGAAGTGTTCCGGGCCGCGGCCCGTCGCGGCTTGCCGATTCTCATTAAGGGGCCGACAGGTTGTGGGAAGACCCGGTTCGTCGAGGCAATGGCGCACGAGTCGGGCCGCGACCTTGTGACCGTGGCGGGTCATGAGGACCTAACCTCAGCCGATCTGGTCGGGCGATTCCTTCTCAAAGGTGGCGAGACAGTCTGGGTCGACGGCCCCCTCACCCGTGCGGTGCGAGAAGGGGCGATCTGCTACCTCGACGAGGTGGTGGAGGCCCGTCAGGACACCACTGTGGTCATCCATCCCGTAACTGATCACCGGCGCCAGTTGCCGATCGACCGCCTCGGAATCACCTTGGACGCCGCGCCGGGATTTCAGCTGGTCGTCTCCTACAATCCCGGCTATCAGAGCGTGCTGAAGGACCTCAAGGATTCGACGCGGCAGAGGTTCGTGGCAATTTCACTGGACTTTCCCTCGCCCGCCGTCGAGACCGAGGTCGTCGCCTTCGAGGCCGGTGTTGACGTCGAAGTCGCACAGATGCTGGTGAAGGTGGGCCACGCGGTCCGAAGCCTCGAAGGCACGCCCTTACGCGAGGTCGTTTCCACACGCGCACTGATTCTCACGGCCAGGCTGATCGCCGAGGGCTTGGAACCTCGCCGAGCGGTGCGGGCGGGCATCGTGGAGATCCTCACCGACGATGCCGAGCTGTCCCGCTCACTTGCCGAGCTGGCCGATGCGTTTCTTACCCGGCCGTGATCGAGCCGAACGTCGCGGAGCGGTTCAACCTCCTCGCAAACTATCTTGCCCGGCGTCCCATGGGTGTGGTCGAAGGCCGGCCGGGCGAAAGAACCTATACGGACGGGATTTTCGTATACGTCTCGCCTAGCGGATCGCTGTCAGAGCAGCGCCGGGCGGTCGTGATTCAGGCAGCGCTTCTCGGCGCAGGCAGCTTTGATCCTGCTGTCGTGAAAGCGTTACGGGGACGATCCAGGGCAGCACGTCGATACCTCGCCCTCGAGGGACACAGAGTCCTGAACCAGATCGGACGCACACTGCCTGTCGTCGCCAGCTTCGAGCTGGACACGGCACCGCTGACGTCCGACACCGCGGAGTCACTCGAGATCGCACTGGGGCGGCGCAGGGTTGCCGATCCGCCGATATGGTTCGGCGTCGTCCGCCCTTCCCAGCTGCTCGCGGCCACAGAAGCGGCACCCGGCATGAGTCCGACAGCTCAAGATCTCCGCCTCGAGTTCGTGGAAAGCGAAGTTCCGCTGGCCGAAGAGGACGACGCGGAAGGGGACCAGGAGGAGCGCCTCAGGGGGAAGCTGTTTCAGAATCCTCTCGCCACCTCCAGCACGCTCACCAACTTCCTCTCCAACATGCTCGGCCTTTCGGCGACCCCCGAGAAGGGCGAAGGGGCAGGCGGCGAGATGATGGTTCGATCGACCCGCAGTCACAAGCAGCCCGGGCCGAACGCCCGGCCCCTGCCCGTTCCGCTCCGGTTCGTCTCGGACGACACGCCAGGTCGCGCAAACGGTGTCGGAGGGGGGCTCTACCCGGAATGGGATGTCCACGGAAACCGCTACCGATCGGAATGGTGTCGAGTCGTCACCTACCCGCTGGCGGTCGTCCACGATGTCGGCGCCAGCAAGGTCGAGCACGACGAAATCCTCCGCCGCCGACTCGCTCGGCTTGGCCTGGGGCCAAAGGTTGTTCGCCGCAGACCCGATGGAGACGACCTCGACGTAGACGCGCTCATCGAGCTGGCCGTCGACCTGAGGACAGGCCAGTCCCCCGCCGAGCACATCTATCTGGAGCGCCAGAAGCTGGCTCGTAATCTCGGGGTCCTGATTCTCCTTGATGCGTCCGGGTCCGCAACGGAGACCACGCATACCGGCGTCTCAGTTCATGAGCATCAGCGTCGGGCGGCCGCCACACTGGCGACCACCCTGGAGGAACTCGGCGACCGCGTCGGTGTTTACGGCTTTCGCTCGCGCGGACGCTCGGCCGTTCAACTACTCGCCATCAAGCCATTCGGGCAGCGGTTCGGCACCAACGGCCGAGTTCAGCTGAATCAGCTCGAGCCGGCGGGATTCACACGGATGGGTGCCGCCATTCGGCACGCCGGCGAGCTTCTTAAGTCCGATGCCGGTACACCCAATAGGCTCCTTCTCGTGCTCTCCGACGGCTTTCCATACGACGACGGCTACGAATCGCGCTATGCGGAGGCTGACACCCACAGGTCCCTGCAGGAACTTCGCAACGACGGGGTGGCGTGCCTGTGCCTCTCGATCGGAGCCACGACCGCTTCGGAGACTCTCTCCCGCGTCTTCGGCGCTGCCAGCCATGCCAGCGCCCGCACCCTCGCCGAACTCAGCCCCCGCATGGATGCCCTGTTCCTCGGTGCCCTCAAGGAACTCGCTGTCGGCCAATCCCGTCACTGACGCTGCGCGGCTATCATTTTCCCTTGTGGGAGTTCATCTTTGACTGACAATGTCGCTGGTCGAAACCGGGTTCAGCCGGCCAGCCGGGAGGGAACAGGGAACCCAGCACCGAGCCTCGCGCGCATCTTCGCCGCTGCTTCCCTGAGCGGCTGAACCGCATTGCGAGGGTTGAACCGGGTCGTCTGTCCGGCGACGGACAGCGCGGCGATGGCCACACCGGCACTATTGAGAATGGGCGCCCCAACGCAGGTGAGTCCGAGCTGACTCTCCTCGATGTTGAAGGCCACACCACGTTCCCGAACCTCCATCAGCTGAGTGTGCAGCAGGCGGGGCAGGACCACGGAGTGCGGCGTCAGACGCTCTAGCGGACGGCTGAAGCCGCGATCCATGAGCTCCGGTGGGCTGAAGGCCATGATCGCCTTGCCCATCGACGTACAGCTCCACGGAACCCGACCGCCCACGCGCGACGGAATCCTGGTCCCCCCTGGAGCGGTGATCTTCTCGAGATAGACCACCTTGCCCTCGACAAGCATTCCGAGGTGAATCGTCTCGTGCACCGACTCGAACAGCTCATCCATGACCGGCAGCGCGATCTCATGCAACTCCCGGTAACGAGTTCGCAGGGCGGCAGACGACAGCTCGACGATCTGCGACCCGAGCCGATACTGCCGGCCGTCACGTTCGGCCAACCCGCCATCCTGAAGGATCTGAAGCAGGCGATGAGTGGTGCTCTTGGGCATCCCGATCCGTCGGGCGATCTCCGTGACTCCGAGGACGCCGTCAGCACTTGTGGCCAGGGTGTTTAGGACGGCCACCGCCTTCGACACCGATGAACCACAGCTGTCGGCCTCATCGGGCGGTGACTGCTTTACCAGGGTTTCCGGAACCGTACGCGACTCTGCGACGACCATGTCGTTCCCTTCTCAGGTGAGCTGACGGGCCACCGGCTACACAGCCGCCTTACAACTCGATGTATTTGTAAGATCTTACATTTTGATGCGATTGTCAAGTGCTGATTTGTAGCGGTCAACGCGCGGCGCCAACTTCCATTCCGCCCCATCTGTGACAACCCCACCGGAAGGCGGCACTGGAGCGACCCGATCGTGACCGACAAACGTTTCCCCGAAAACCGACCCGCTCCGGCCCCAACTGCGAGCCCGTAGGCTCGTAAGTCCGTCCAAGTAGGCGGAGATCACCGACTGGGCGGGCATTCACCCGAACACCGTCAAACCAGGCGGCACGGCTTGGTTGACCTCAAGCGCCAGGGACTCGCAGTCATCTATGACTAGCTCCACGTCCGCCGGATCGAGCCCGATCCATGAGTCTTGGCAATCCCTCTCCCGGTGGCCCCGGCCACCCACGGGCGCGTCGTCGATCGGGTGTTGGACGCGTCCTGTTTTCGTGCTGCCAGCCGCTCATGTTGCGTGCTCATCTCTCGGCATAGGTGCGCATGGACGGCACTGATCCGCCGCCAGGCACATACCCAAACAATCTCAATCTACGTAGTTCAGTACGTATTTCTTCGGTGCCGCGTGGACCGTGACCTATGTCTACTGAAGAGATCGATCACTGAATTTCCCAATGCCCATGCGGGACCGCACTACCCGTCAAACAGCATCCGGCGGCATCGGCCCAGCATTGGAAACCCGATCCAATGCTGCAGTTGAGTAGCCCCGCTGAGCGCCAAGACGCGACGACGCGATGACCGGAGCCCGTGCCGCGCCCAGTACCGAGAAGTTCGTCTGATCGCCTGGAACCCAAGTGAGACAACGTCGTACGGTGTCGGTACTACGTTGCCAAGATGAAGTGCCACGGCGGCAATCGCGGCGCGCGTCAGAAGCTAGTAACGCCCAAGCTTGTCTCGCGTTCAGCTCGCACACCCCTGTAGGACATTGAGCCCAGTGGCCAAACGCACGTCTGGTCGTGGTGTAGTTCATCGACTTGCCTCCTGCTGGCCGACAACCAAGTCGACGAACTGAAATGCGCAAGTTTCTCGATTCACGCCCCACAAGCGACTCAGTCGGCCCGCGATGTTGGGGTGGCCGCTCGGCGTCGGAAGTTCACACCTCACCCACGAATCGACCAGAATTGCGTGGGCTCATTCCGTCCGTTCGCGTTCAGTTGGACGTCACGGCAATGCAATCCCGTACCCGTCCGATGCGATGGCCGGCGTGAGCGCGGCTGCATCGGGATACAGGACTAGACGCGCTCATGGCTGGTCGACATCGCAAGCCCAATTCATCTACGCCTACGGCTACCCTGGCCAAGATCGCCGTAACCGGCGCGGTCTTCGGTGGCAGCAGCCTCGTGCTGATCAGCCAAGTCAACGCGGCCACCGACAGCGAATGGGACCAGGTCGCCCGCTGCGAGTCCGGCGGCAACTGGGCCATCAACACCGAGAATGGATACCAAGGCGGATTGCAGTTCGCACCCGGCGCCTGGAATGCCTACGGCGGCGGCGAGTACGCGTCTCAGGCCCAGCTGGCCACCAAAGAGCAGCAGATCGCCGTCGCTGAGCGGGTGCTCGCGCACCAAGGCCGTGGCGCCTGGCCCGTCTGCGGTCGGTCCCTTTCGGGCGCCACGCCCCCGCAACGTCCCTTCGACGGATCCCGAACCCGTCCATTCGCCGCTCAACAACCCCGGAGTCAACAACGTCGCCTCGCCGCCGTCCGACCCAGTCTTGGCGCCGACAGCGTTCCCCCCAGCGCCCTGGCTGGTCCAGCTTGACGGCGCGGACCTTCCAGCCCCTGAGTTTGCTTACGACACTCCCAAAGAGGTAGCGCTCACGACACTGATCCATCAGTTCTCAGGGACGCCATACATCTATGGCGGGGATTCTCCAGCGGGAACCGACTGCTCGGGACTGGCTTCGTGGCTAGCGAATGCGGCGAGTGGCCGTCCGATTTTCGGGGATAGATTTGATACCAGGACCGCGGAAGCTGCCTTGCTGGCACGCTGCTTCCATTATGGAACTGCGCAGGGCACCTTAGTAATTGGATGGAATAACCACCGCACGGCGGTAACGTTGCCGGACGGGACTCCAGTATCCAGCGGTGAAGGCGGCGGGGTGAAAGTCGGCGGACGCGGCGCTTATCAGGCCGAGTTCACCACCTCCGCCGGCAAACTGCCTGCAGACCGATCCACCACGGCACTTCCCTTTGCGGCGGCCACGAGACTGTCAGATAGACGGCGGATCTGGCCTTGGCATCGGTTAGTTTTCGATCGGCGTGATCCCGTCGCGCTAGTGGCGGAAATGGGTTTGCCGGACGTCCGTGTTGCTCTTCATCGGCCGTCCGGCAAACCATGTGGGTGGGTTAGGGGACTTGGGCTCCGTCGGGGATGACAAGTTTGCCATCGGGGTTGACGTGAGCACCGCCGATGCGAGGGATGGGGATGTCGCCAGCAGGGCAGGCGTAACTGGTTCCGTCACCACACAGTTCGTTGCGAAGGTACGAGCGGTTGTCCACGATGTCGTCAGCCCAGGCGAACGTCGGCATGACACTGACCAGGGCCATGAACACGGAGTAGGTGATCTGGATGAGGTTGAACATTCCCGCTACAGCCAGGAAGCGCAGCCATTGACCCTGCCGCGATGACACCCTCATTGACGTCAGGCCCCGCTCGATCAGCGTCTCCCCACGGTCGTTGCGGAAGAAGTAGATCGTAGCGGGTGCTACCCAGTAGAGGAACGCGCAGATAAACGGCTGGTAGAGCGGGTACTGGTAGAACTCGCCCTGAAAGATAGTTAGCGACGGCAGGGTGCCGGCGAAAACGTACATCCCAGTCCGTACGTAGATGATGCCGTCGAGGATGAACATCGCGCCAACCGCGATCGCGTAGATTACGCCGACCAGCCGCAGATTGCCGATCCCTGGTCGGCGGCCGCGGATGTAACGCATGAGGGCGCAGAATCCCACCGCTGGCAACACGATCCCGAAGCAGTAGATCGGGATGAATAGCAAGAAGGGCTCGGCGAGGTGCTCAGCGTTGGGCGACCCCCAGAAGGGCAGGTAGTTGTTCCACGAACCGAAGTTCACCAGGACGGGGTTGATCGTGTACACGTGGTTGAAGTAGTTGGCCGCCGTGTCGACCCAGTAGGACGTGAGGACGGCGAAGAATGCCATCCCGTACAGGCTCATCCGGCCATCCCGGCGCCACGGCCGCCACACGAGGAAGTAACCGGTCGCGATCATCAGGAAGGGTCCGATTCCCTGCATAAGGTTCGCCGTTAGCGTCATCCATCCCGGAATGGGATCCGGCCCCGCCTCGGTGGGCCGGGGTCCCGACAGGATCCACCGCGAGTACGGATACACCTGTACCAACAGGCAGATGACACCGACGGCTGCGAACCACTTGACCGGTTTCAACTTCTGGGATTGGAAGCCTATATCGACTTCGACGAGCGGGGCCTGCCGCGATGCGTCCGTGGACAACGTAGTTTCTCCCTCCCGGGTGTGGCACGGGGCCTCTGGCGAGGCGCACTAACCGTCCGGTCCCGGTTCGGGTCAGGGTGGTGCTGAGTCCGCGTGTCTGTCCAGATCCTGTTCCGCTGTATTGACCTCCTCGCGCGTTGCTATGCCGGTCGGATCGGCCCGTTCCGGGAGGCTGAACCGCGGCTTGTCTGATCTCACCGAACCCGGGTCCACTTCACTGGCCGCAGGTGACTGCCGCAGGGCCCACAGGCTCGGACCCGATTGAAAGGACACACATATGACGACGGCCGAACATGCCGATGACGCGCTCGACCTGGCCGCCAGAGCGCTACTGAGTCCCGAGGCCTACGACGGCAGCGAGACGATCAACGACGCCGCGCGGCTGCTGCGCGACCAGTCACCGATCCACTACGTCGAGCACCCCGACTACAACCCCGTGTGGGTAGTCACGCGCCACGCCGACGTCATGGAAATCGAGGCACACCAAAAGGATTGGCTCCAGGGCGGCCGTCCTTTCCTGCAAACCAAACATGAGATCGAACGCATCGAACGCGGCGAGGTTCCTGACGTCCGCGTACTCATCGACTACGACGGCGACGAACACCGCGCCTACCGAGGCATCACCCAGAAGTGGTTCACCACCCGAAACCTCAACCGGCTCAGCGATAGAATCACCGTACTGGCCAAACGCGCCGTCGATCGAATGGACGAGGCCGGAGACCACTGCGATTTCGCCCAAGACATCGCCATGCACTTCCCCTTCGAGACGATCATGTCGCTTCTCGGGCTACCCGAAGCCGACTACCCTCTGATGCTCGACATCAGCCGCCGCGTCCTGGGCTCCGGCCCCGAAGAGGACCGACTCAACCCCGGCAGCGACGAATACGGCGCGCTCATCGGCGAACTGTTCATGTACTTCAGCAGGATCACCGAGGAGCGCCAAGCCAACCCGACCGAAGACCTCGCCTCGGTCATCGCCAACGCCGAGCTGCCCGGCATCGGAGAAATGCCCCTCATCGACAGAATCGGCTACTACACCATCTTTGCCACGGCCGGCCATGAAACCACCGCCTCGTCCATGTCAGGTGGAATCCTGGCCCTCGCACAACACCCCGAACAACTCCAGCTCCTCAAGAACGACCCCACACCCGCCAACATCCGCGCCGCCACCGATGAAATCCTGCGTTGGGTGACCCCACTCAAACACTTCTGCCGATACTCCGCCGGCGACTACACAATCGGTGACCACGAATTCCACGCCGGCGACCGGGTCTTCATGTCCTACGCCGCTGCCAACCGCGACGAACGAGTCTTCGACAACCCTGACACTTTCGACATCACAAGGACAAACGCCGGTACCCACCTCGCGTTCGGCTTCGGCGCTCACCACTGCCTCGGCGCAGAACTCGCGCGCATCCAAATCCGCGCCCTGCTAACCGAACTCATCCCACGCCTCGACACCATTGACATCAACGGCACACCCGAGTACATCAAGGCAATCTCTGTCAGCGGCCTCAAACACCTCCCCGTCCACTACAAGCTCCACCGCCCGACAGACTAAGGACACTAGATGGCTCAGGCAGCCGAAGAACGCGACAATTCGTTTGACGCTTTGGTTATCGGTGCGGGCGCTGGCGGAATGGCCGCTGCCGCGAGGCTGAACAAGGCCGGGTTCCGCACCCTGCTGGTCGAGGCGCGTGATCGCGTGGGTGGCCGCGCATCAACAGTTGAGCAGGACGGGTTCCTCGTTAACACGGGCGCTCTCATCATCGAAACCGGCGGCGAGAACGGCAGGCTGTTCGCGGACGTGGGGGTATCCATGGGTACCCGGGTGCCGTCACAACCGCTGGCACTCCGGGTGGGTAAACGGGACGTGCCCCTGCTGAGCGGCGTGATCGGCACTCTCGGAATGCCGTTGATCGCGCTTGCCGGACTCGCTGCTCGACGTTTCATCA
This sequence comes from Mycolicibacterium sp. YH-1, assembly GCF_022557175.1. The sequence goes on from NZ_CP092915.1 coordinate 6,438,919, forward strand.
GACTCCGCCCGAAACCTGGGGAGAGTCTCGGACGAAAGCTTGAAGGCCGAGGCCCATACCTGCGCGGATTGTCGCGCAACATCACCAGCGCCGTCTTCGCCGCCGAACCCTCCGACGTGGACGCTGCCGTGGTTTTCGACTACTTCACCAAACCCAAAGCCCTCGACACCTTCGGATTGCACCCCGACGGCAGTATCGGCCCATGGCGAGCGCTCGCCGATCGTTTCGAGCACACCGGCGGCGCGCTCTGGCTGAACAGTCCCGTCACCCGGCTGACTTTCGATTCAGACGGGCGCGTGAATGGCGCCGTGGTCCAACGCAATGGTGAGGAAATGGAGATCTCGACACGCGTCGTCGTGAGCAACGCAGGCCCGGTGGCGACGGTCAACCTCTGCGGCGACGAACACTTGCCCGCCGGTTACGCGCAGTGGGTTCGGTCGCAGTCTGCCCCGAGCGCTCTGATCACCGTGAACTTCGCGAGTGAACAGCTTTTGACGAGGGCCACCGGCGTCGTGTTCTTCGGACCGACTCGGCGACTCGCCTACGCCGCCCATCTGACCGCGACGTGTCCAGAGATGGCACCTCCGGGCTGGTACCTGTATGCCGGCACCAGCACGCCGCACCCGGCTGTCGGCGCCTTCGATGTCGACACGGAGGTCGGTCTGCTGAAAGCCGATCTCACTGAGAAGTTTCCCGGTTTCGAATCCGCTCGGATCCTGTCGGTTCAGGTCTGCGCTGGCGAAGAGTGGCCTGCGCAGCGTGCCATTGCCGGCCGAGACCTCCCCCAGACGACCCCGATCGCAAACCTCTTCAACGTCGGGGACGGAGCCCGCGAGTGGGGCTCAGGAGGGCAGAGCGGTTGTGTGCAGTCAGCCCGGTTGGTGGTTGAGCGGATCGCCAGGGAGTTGCCGCGCCACGATCGACTCAGCAGTTCATCCGACTGAAAGCCGCAGTCTGCGCTACCTGGGGACGACGACTATCCGGCAGTCGCTCCCGCGAGCCGCTTGAGTTCCGTGCAGACTTCGATACTGCGGGCGAACGACGCCTGCGCCTCCTCGGGTCCGCCGACCATTCCGAGGTAGTCGATGGGTACGACCCAGTCCACACCGTTCTCAAGGAATGGCTGGATCTGTTGGGCTACTGAGATCGATGAGCCGTGAAACCAGGCGCGATCGCAATGGTCTCGGGTAACCGTTGCGACGACTGACTTAACGTGATCATCGGTCATTTCATACGGCAGCAGATCCTTGTAGTACGCCCAGTTCTCCGGCACAGGGACGGGTAGGGACTCCGCTTGCCATGCGGATGGCTCGATGCGGCCGAGTGTTCCGGTCATGTACTTGAGGATCGGGTTTTCGAAGGCCCGGTCGATGTAGCCGCTGTCCTCATGCAACATCACTCCCGCCCAGACCCCGATCTTGAACGATTGCGGGTCACGCCCCTTGGCTGCTACCTGGGCGCGCAGATCCTCGACGCGGGCTGCGGTCGACTCGGGCGTAGCAGCGTTCGCCCGTACGGCGAGAATGATGCCGTCGGCATACGACGTCGCGTAGTCGGAGAGCATTGGTCCACCGCCGAGTGCCCACAGCTGGGCAGGATGAGTCCGCGCCGAGCCGATCGATGCGCGATCCAACTCCCATCGACGGCCCTTGAAGGTGATCGGCTGGCTGGACTCCACAAAACGTCGGTAGATCTGGAACAAGTCGTCCATGCGCGAGATGCCCTGATTCGTCGGATGCCCAAAAGGCTTGCTTTGCTTGATCTCTCCGGCGCCCACCTGAAAGACTGCACGGCCCTCCGTCATGTTCGCCAGCGTCAGCATGGCTTGCACTGTTTCGACCGGTGGCCGGCGCACGGCGTCCGTCGATACGTGGATCTCAAGACCGGAAGTTGAAGCTGCGGCGTACCCGGCCATCATGAGCGCGTCGGAGTGCGAGTCCACATCCGGGATGAACGCGGCCATTGGCGCGTTTTCGGGGGTCCACAGTTGCCGCGGAATGAAGTTGGTGATCTGATCCGGGATTAACGCAGCATCCACGCCGGCCCCAACAAGCGCCCGACAGGAGTCGGCAATGTTCTGCGCCGGGAAGTGGCGGTCGCCCCACACCGAGATGCCGGTCTTGAGGCGGCCGGTCGGGTTGTTCTCGCTCATCGGGCTCCTAGTAAGGAGTGGAGGCGCGCCAATACTTCTTCTACGACGCAGGGGCCGGACAACACTAGGGGACTTGGGCTCCGCCCGGGATGACGAGTTGGCCGTCGGGGTTGACGTGCGCTCCGTCGATCCGGGGGATCGGGATATCAGCACTCGGGCAGGCGTAACTGGTTCCGTCGCCACACAGTTCGTTGCGAAGGTACGAGCGGTTGTCCACGATGTCGTCAGCCCAGGCGAACGTCGGCATGACGCTGATGATCACCATGGTGAGCATGTAGACGCCTTGGACGAGGTTGAACATTCCCGCCAGAGCGAGGAACCGTAGCCACTGACTCTGACGCGGCGACACCCGCATCGACGTCAGGCCCCGCTCAATCAGCGTCTCCCCGCGGTCATTACGGAAGAAGTAGATCGAGGCCGGGACAACCCAGTAGAGTGCGGCGCAGATGATCGCGTGATACACCGGGTACTGGTAGTACTCGCCCTGAAACAAGGTCAGCGACGGGATCGTGCCGACCATCGCATACATCCCAGTCCGTACGTAGATGATGCCGTCGAGGATGAACATCGCCCCGAACGCGATCGCGAAGATTACCCCGACCAGCCGCAGATTGCCGATCCCGGGTCGGCGGCCGCGGATGTAACGCATGAGGGCGCACAATCCCACCGCTGGCAACACGATCCCGAAGCCGTACATCGGGATGAATAGCACGAACGACTCGGCGATGTGCTCAGCGTTGGGCGACCCCCAGAAGGGCATGAAGTTGTTCCACGAACCGAAGTTCACCAGGGCGGGGTTGACCGTGTACACGTGGTTGAAGTAGTTGGCCGCCGTGTCCAGCCAGAACGCCGTGAGGACGGCGAAGAATGCCATCCCGTACAGGCTCATCCGGCCATCCCGGCGCCACGGCCGCCACACGAGGAAGTAACCGGTCGCGATCATCAGGAGGATTCCGATTCCCTGCATAAGGTTCGCCGTTAGCGTCATCCATCCCGGAATGGGATCCGGCCCCGCCTCGGTGGGCCGGGGTCCCGACAGGATCCACCGCGAGTACGGATACACCTGTACCAACAGGCAGATGACACCGACGGCTGCGAACCACTTGACCGGTTTCAACTTCTGAGATTGGAAGCCTGCATCAACCTCGACGAGCGGCGCCTGCCGCGACGAGTCCAGGGACAACGTAGCTTCTCCCTCCCGGCAGTGGCACAGGGCCTCTAGCGAGGCGCGAACCGTCCAGACCGCGGTTCCGGTCAGAATCGTGCGACGACACCACCGGTGTCGATGTCGTGTTCCGCTCCGTTGACCGTCGCCTTGGCGTCTTGTCGCTCGTTCCGAGAGACTGAACCGGATCTTGTTGAATCACAGGGAAACTGGATCGATCTCTCTGAACGCCAATTATGGCTGCCGAACCGACCAGGCTTGAACTCGCCGCCTGGCTCGCACCGATCAGGAGAAGTACCGTGCCAGTGGACCGGTTGTTGCCCACTCCAGAGGCCGCCGAGCTGATCGCGCTGACCCGCGAGGTCGCCGACAAGGTGCTCGATCCGATCGTCGACGAACACGAACGCACCGAGCGCTACCCCGACGGCGTGTTCGCGCAGCTCGGCGCAGCCGGCCTGCTGAGCCTGCCGCAGCCCGAGGAGTGGGGCGGCGCAGGCCAGCCGTTCGAGGTCTACCTGCAGGTCCTCGAGGAGATCGCCGCACGGTGGGCCGCGGTGGCCGTGGCCGTCAGCGTGCACAGCCTGTCGTCGCACCCGCTGCTGATGTTCGGCACCGACGAGCAGAAGCAGCGCTGGCTGCCAGGCATGCTGTCGGGAAACCAGATCGGCGCGTACAGCCTGTCCGAACCGCAGGCCGGATCCGATGCCGCCGCGCTGCGGTGCGCCGCCACCCCCGATGACAGCGGCTACGTGCTCAACGGCTCGAAGTCCTGGATCACCCACGGTGGGGTCGCCGACTTCTACACGCTGTTCGCGCGCACAGGCGAAGGCAGCAAGGGCATTTCGTGCTTCCTGGTGCCCGGTGATCTCGAGGGCCTGAGCTTCGGCAAACCCGAGGAGAAAATGGGCCTGTCCGCGGTGCCGACCACGTCGGCGTTCTACGACAACGCGCACCTCGACGCGGACCGTCGCATCGGCGCCGAGGGCCAGGGGCTGCAGATCGCCTTCAGCGCACTGGACTCCGGGCGACTCGGCATCGCCGCGGTCGCGGTGGGTATCGCGCAGGCCGCGCTTGATGACGCCACGCGCTATGCCAACGAGCGAACGACGTTCGGCCGCAAGATCATCGACCACCAGGGCCTGGGCTTCCTTCTGGCCGATATGGCGGCGGCGGTGGTCAGTGCCCGAGCCACCTACCTCGACGCCGCCCGACGTCGCGACGCCGGCCTGCCGTACTCCACACAGGCCAGCGTCGCCAAGCTGGTGGCCACCGACGCGGCGATGAAGGTCACCACCGACGCCGTGCAGGTGTTCGGCGGAGCCGGGTACACCCGCGACTACCGCGTCGAGCGCTACATGCGCGAGGCCAAGATCACCCAGATCTTCGAGGGCACCAACCAGATTCAACGCCTGGTGATCTCACGCGGCCTCACCTCCTAACTGCGAGATTTCCTGTTCCGGGAGACTGAACCCAACCTTGTCGGATGTGTCGCAACTGGGTCCACTGTTCTCAACGCCACCCACCAATAAACCAAGGACACCAAATGGGCGCCATTTGCGCGGGATTGAACGTCGTCGAGATCGGCGCAGGGAGTGCTGCGGTCTCGATGGCCGGCATGGTCTTGGCGGATGCCGGCGCCAGGGTCGTGAAAGTCGAACCGCCGGAGGGGGACCGTCTTCGAACCGCGCGGCCCAGTGGCTTCCTGGTCTGGAACCGGGGCAAAGAAAGCGTTGTCGCCGATCTCCGTACCGAGGAGGGGCGCGCAGAATTGCGCTCCCTCGTTGCGCAGGCCGATGTCGTGCTCGAAGGATTCGCGCATGGGACGACTGATGAATGGGGCATCGGACCGGACGAACTGCGCAATCTGAATCCACGACTCGTCCACTGCTCGTTCACCGGGTTCGGCCGTACTGGCCCGTACGCGAAGCTGAAGGGTTACGACTCACTGGTAGCTGCCAAGGCCGGCCTTTGGTATCGAGGCGCATGGGGGCATCGTGACGGGCCGATCACCGCTCCCGTCGCCTGGGGAAGCTATGGGGCTGCGATGCAAGGCGTCGCCGGGATTCTCGGAGCGCTCATGGTGCGGGAGAAGACGGGGCGGGGCCAGACACTCGACGCAACTCTCATCGCAGGACTCGATGCTCTCGAGTACTACGTCGCCACCACGGTTCAACTCATGGCGAAAAAGGGAGACAAGCCATCAGCCGACCTGCGAACCCTGACGGGATCTAGCCGTTACATGGTGATGGTCGTGACAAGAGACGGCCACTTCATTCAAACCGCAACGCTGCTGCCGCGGCAAGGCTGGGCACTCAATGACGTTGCAGAGCTTAAAGACTCGGCCGATGATCCCAGGTTCAAACGGCTGCCGATGTTCGACACCGCCGAAGATGCGCAGGCGTGGGAAGACCAGCTACTCGAGGCGTTCCGGGCCAAGGATCTCGAGTACTGGCTACCGCGTCTGGAGGCCAATCCCGACGTCGCGTTCGAGGTCGCGCGCACGTCAGAGGAGGGACTGGACCATCCGCAGATCATTCACAACGGCGACGCGATCGTGGTGGATGACCCCGTACTAGGGCCCGTTCGCCAGGTGGGTCCCATCGGACACTTCGAGCGAACACCCTGTGAAATCACACGATCGGCACCCGCGCTTGGCGTGAACAACGGCCCTCTCGTAGCCGGAGAAGAGGCAGAACCGAGTTCGCCTGCGCCCGAGCATCCGTTCTCGGGAAAGACGATCGTTGAGTTCGGCTACTTCTACGCGTTGCCGTACGCCGTCTCTCTGGCGGCATCCCTTGGGGCGCGGGTTATCAAGATCGAAGATACCGGCGGTGACCCGTCGCGGCAGTCCTTCGGACCTGAAGTCGGCAGCAGCAAGACGCTGTTGGGTAAGGAGAGCATCTCCGTTGACTTACGCACTGACGAAGGGCGCCAGATAGCGCATCGCATCGTCGCGAAGGCCGATGCATTTGTCACCTCCTTTCGATCGGGGGTCGCCGACAGGCTCGGGCTCGGCTATGAGGAGCTGCGTTCGGAGAATCCGCGGTTGCTTTATGTTCACGCGACGGGTTACGGAACCGACGGACCCTACGCAGAACGCGCTCAGTACGCCAACACCGCGCAAACCGTTGCGGGAAGTTTCGGTCGACAGGTCGGCTACTGGTCGCATCCGTCGATGAACGAGGGCATGAGCGTCATCGAACTCCAAGCCATCGTTCTGCCGCGCCTCAATCAGATCATCGATGGTGACTCGAATGCGGCACTGGCCTTGACCGCTTCGCTGGCTCTAGGACTTTATGCTCAGCAGCAAACGGGTCACGGTCAGTTTCTACGTACATCGATGATCGCCGGGAACGCGTGGGCATACTCCGATGACTTCTGCTCGTACGAGGGTAAAACCCCTGTCCCGCTATGCGACGACGACTACTTCGGAACAAGCGCCCTGGACCGCGTCTATGAGGCCGCCGACGGTGGCTGGGTATGCCTGGCAATGAAGACGGAGCGAGGGTTCGGCGACCTTGCCCAGGTGATGGGCATGACCGACATCTGCAGTGACGGACGCTTTGCGACCGCAGCCGCCCGACGTGCGAACGACCACGCTCTGGCTGCTCGCCTGGCTGAGGCTTTCCTCACTCACACCGCAGCTCACTGGGAGTCGGTGCTGAGCGCAGCTGGGGTTGGCTGCGTAGAGGTGAACATGAACGGCCAACCGCCGTTTATCGCCTTCGATCCCGTGCTACGGGAAACGGGGCTCACCGTGACCTATGAACACCCTGTGTTCGGAGAGATGGTGCGGGCCGCGCCTCCCGTGTCATTCTCGGAGACGCCCGGACGTGTGGCGCCACCGCCGTTGCGTGGGGAGCACAACCGCGCGATTCTCACCGAGCTCGGCTTCAACCCAGAACAGATCGAAGACCTCGAGGCACGAGCGGTCGTCATACCGCCGAGCTGACGGCGACTCTTCGGACAGGAGGCACAAGAATGTCGGGAACGTCAACGGCCATCGACAGCGAGTGGTTCCGCAGGGTGCTGGGCAACTACCCTACGGGGGTCACTGCCGTCACCGCGATCGGTGATGACGGCGAGCCAGCGGGAATGGCAATAGGATCATTCACATCGGTATCGCTCGACCCACCACTGATCGCATTCATGCCCGGCAGAGCCTCGACCAGCTTCGCGAGAATCCGCACCGCGAATAGCTTCTGCGTTAATGTGCTGGCCGCCGATCAGGAGGACGTATGTCGAGCGATGGCCGGCGCAGGGGACCGCAAGTTCGCGAACGCGGCGTGGACGCCCACACCATCAGGAGCTCCACGGCTCGATGGAGTTGTCGCCTGGATCGACTGCGAATTCGAGTCGGTCACTGAAGCGGGCGATCACTATCTCGTACTGGGAAGAGTCCGCGAACTCCACGCGACAGGTGAACGACTTCCGCTTGTCTTCTTTCAGGGAGGTTACGGCAGCTTCTCGACAAGCTAGTCACGAATCGAAAATCGCGTGCCCAGGGCGGGTTTCGATCGGAATGCAATGCGACGACTAGTCTGTTCGCAATACGATGGCACCGGAGTTGAGAAACATCCCTCCCATCGCAAGCAACGCAGCCTCGGCGCCCGGCACCTGGCGGTCAGCGGCGTCACCTCTGAGTTGGAGCACCGCCTCACGAACATGGCCGCTCCCCTGCGTTCCCCCGTCGGAGAGGCTGCCGCCGTGCGTGTTCACCGGAACGCGCCCGCCGAGCAGCAGACGATCCGCTCTGGTGTCCCAGTTGTCGCGGAAGTAGTCCGCTGCTTCACCGTCTCCGCAGAACCCCATCACCTCGAACCACCGGACGGCGATGACGGTGAATCCGTCGTAGGGGAAGAACACATCGACGTCACCGAGTCCGATGTCAGAGCGCGCCCATAGGGCGCGGGCGGCAATCTGCTGCCCCGTATGGTTGAAGTCCAGCGTCTGATCCTCATAGGGCACTTTGGCTTCTCCCATGACCGCGGCATGGATCAGCACCCGGCGGCGCGCCAAGTCGCGGGCCCGCTCTGCAGTCGTGATGACGAAGGCATCGGCTCCGTCAACGGGGACGTCCATGTCCAGGATTGCCAGCGGCTCTCGCACCATGGGCGAATCGAGGTAGTCCGCCATCGTCAGTGGCTTGCGCATCGCAGCGTGCGGGTTGAGTGCCGCGTTGGTTCGTCCGTTTATGGCGATCGACCCGAAAACCTCTCGGCTGGAACGAAATTCATGTAGATAACGAGCCGCCCATGCGGCGTAGCCGACTGGGCCGAACATCGTGTCGGGGTTCTGGTCAAGCCCGGCCTGGCCCAGGCTGGAACGTAGCCTGAAGGGACTATTGTTCCCGGACCGGGATGGGGGCCGGTAGGTGCCGTGATAGCACAACACGGTCGTGCAGGTGCCCGCATGGATGGCGTTCATCGCCTCGATGATCTGGTGCTGAAATGGGATAGTCGGATTGCACCACCAGGTGATAGCCGGAAGCCCCAACGCCGCTTGGACGGCATGCGTGTCGACCATTGTTGATCCGCAGACACCGTCGATATCGACCGCCGTGAGCCCTGCGTCGCGAATGGCATCTATGCAAGCCCGAGCCACCATCGCCATCGGACTACGGCCTGAATCTCGCACGTAGGGTGGGCTGGCGACACCGACGATCGCTGTCTGGTCCTTGATCGAGTAGCGCAACGCCTTTCAGCCCTCGTCGTCAGCCTGCTGGAACGCGGGAACCGGCTTCCCGTCGCGTTCGATCCAGATCAGTTCGACTTTCGTGCCGATCCGCACGTCGGTCGGGTCGCCGACGACGCCGGCCGTGAAGCGCAGACCCGCCTGCTCGACCAGTTCCACCGCGGCCAACGGATAGCCTGCGTCGTAATCCACCCCCGAAGCGGGCGATCCCACTCGCAGAACCGTGAGCAGCGCGATTCTTCCCCTGCCACACACTTCACGCGCTTCCACACGATCGGACCAGCACTTTGCACACACCGGGCGCGGCGGTTCGTGCCACCAACCACATTCGCGGCAGCAGTGCACAAGCAGCTTGTGCGTCAGCCTGCCCCGGTAGTGGGCGACGTTGTCCTGATCGACCAAAGCGTTCGGGAACGCAGCGATCACCTCTGCATCCGTCCACGTCACCATCTCGGCCATCGCGACGAGCGTAGTCCGATCACTTACGATGCGGCACTACTGATTCCGGTGAGCTGAACACCGCATTGCGACATTGGAGAGCGGGGCTGATGATCGCGGTTAGTCGCATGAGCTCGCCCTAGTCGGTCGCTCGCCGTACCGGCTTTCGAACCCCACTATAGAGGACTATCGATGAAGACGGTGTACACCAGCTGCCGAATCTGCACGTCGAACTGCGGCACGAAGGTGACCGTGGACGACAATCGGGTGACACACATCGGCCCTGATAAGGAGAACCCATACACCTGGCGGGACTTCTGCCGCAAGGGCCAGACAGCCGACGAAAGCCTGCACCATCCCCTGCGCCTGACATCACCGATGCGCCGCGACGGTGACCGATACGTCGAGGCCACCTGGGACGAAGCGATCACGGACATCGCCCAACGAATGAGAGCGATTCGGGACCAGTACGGCCCCCAGGCCATAGGCATGTACATCGGCAATCCGGCGTACTACGCCTCTGCAAACGGCTTCTTTTCCACAGCACTGCTTGACGGCATCGGCACTCACAACCGCTTCAGCGCAATATCTCTCGATACCAACAGCTTTCACCGCGTCAATCACGAGATGTACGGAACTCCCGCCCTCGGCCTAATGCCGGATGTCGACGACTGCAAGTGCTTTCTTCTGATCGGAATGAACCCGGCGGCGAGCGGTGTCGGGTGGGGTTGGACGGTTCCCAACGGATGGCGCCGCATACTCGCGGCCAAAGACAAGGGCGCTGATCTGATAGTCGTCGATCCCCAGCGCACTGCGAGTGCCGACAAGGCCACCACTCATCTTGCCGTTCGCCCACGAGGGGACTGGGCGCTGCTGCTGGGCCTTCTCAAGGTCATCTTCGACAACAGGTGGGAAGACCAGGAGGCGTGCGCTCTGCTAAAGGATCTCGACGTCGTCCAAGATCTCGCCGCCGACGCGGACCTGGAGGATCTGGCTCTTCGCTGTGGCATCAAAAGCGATGTGATCACCGATGTGGCCCGTCGCTTCGCACTTGCGGAAACCGCCTTCTGCGAGGCCCATACCGGGGTTTCGCAGCATCCCACGGGAACCGTCGGTGAATGGTTATCGCATGTCCTCAACTTCGTCACGGGCAGGGTCGACAAGCCCGGTGGCAAGCGGTTCGAGAGGGGGTACGTTGACACCATCGCTCTCTGGGAACTTTTGGCGCCGGCTCAGGAGCAGGTATCCCGGGTGCGCGGACTGCCGGCTACGGCGGGCTACCTGCCGGCTGCGGAATTGACCAATGAGATCACCGTTCCGGGCGACGGTCAGATCCGTGCGCTGATCATCAACGCGGGTAATCCCGTTGTGTCGGCACCCGGGGGTAATCAATTGGACTCCGCTCTCGCGTCGCTTGACCTCCTCGTAGCTGTAGACATTATGCAGCGGGAGAGTCACCGCCACGCGCACTGGCTGATTCCAGACACTCATTTCCTGGAGCGGGAGGACCTGTTCGTGCTCATCTCGCAATTTCAGGACATGCCGTTCTTGCAGTTCGCGCAGCGAGCTGTCGAGCCACATCCCAATGTGCGCGAGGCTTGGCGCTTTTTTACAGACCTAGCGCTGGCGATGAAGGTGCCCATGTTCGGCAAGCGCGGGTTCAACTCGGTAATCAAGGCCTCCCGACTATTGGCGAAGCTGACGGGTCGCCCACTCCTCGAATTCAATCCCCGGTGGCTGTTCCGGGCACTCGTCATCAGCGGTCGGAGGCTCAAGTGGAAGGACATTCTGGCTCACGAACACGGGTGGCTGTACGGCGAGAAGGAGTTCGGCAACTTCGTGAAAAGGGCTCTTAGGAACCCTGATCGGCTGGTTCATGCAGCACCGCCAGCGTTCGTCGCCGAGGCACGCCGCCTGTTAGCGATCCCGCCAGCCGACAATGCCCCCGACACGTTCACACTGGTCGGCCTCCGCCACAGTCACACGATGAACACCTGGCTGAGCGACCTGCCGGGCATACGGACCAAGAAGAAGTACAACGAAGCCGCCATCCATCCCGCCGATGCCCACCGCCTCGGCGTGAGCACCGGCGATATCGTCCGAATCACCTCGCCTGTGGGCTCGATTGAGCTGCCCGCCTGCGTGACCGACGGTGTCCGGTGCGGCGTCGTGGTGGTTGAACAGGGTTGGGGTTCTAGAGTTTTCGACCCCAGAGGAACCGCAGAGCCTGTGTCATTCGGGGTGAACCGGAATGTCTTGGTCGATACTGAGGAGCTTGATCCGCTCTCACAGATGCCGGCACTCAACTCGCAGGCCGTGACGATCGAACGCGTCGAATCAGCGCAGGGTGCCGTAGGCGGGAACGAAGATGAAGCGTAGACGCCTGCAGGCCGACGCCGGAAGCCGTTAACCCTTCTGCGGATTGATGCCGACGACAGGCAATGGGACTGAGGCACGCAGGCGTGGTCGCGGAATGGCGAAATATTCCGGTCCGCTGAATTGCGGATTGCGAGATACGTGCGCAGTGGCAGACGATCTCCGAATGAGTCCCCTTCTCCCGTGGTCAAAATCGTCGCGCCCCTCGCCGATTGTCCCGCGCGTCGCGCTGGTCACCGGTGGCGGTAGCGGTATGGGGCAACTCGCGGTGTGGCGATTGGCGGAGAGCGGTGCGGCAGTCGGGGCGCTGGATATCAACTCGGCGGGCCTAGACGAGACGGCCGCTCGCTTCCCCGGACTGATCAGACCGATCACCGTCGACGTCACCGACGAGGCTGCAGTCAACGACGCCGTCGATGAACTCGAAACCCACCTCGGTCCCATCGACCGAGTTATGAACGCCGCGGGTGTCGCTCAGACCGTGCCGTTGCTAGACCACCCTCCTGCACAGATCAAGCGGATGATGACCATCAACTACTTCGGGACGGTCAACGTCAGCGCTGCTACGCTGCCGCGGATGCTGGAACGACGTCGCGGGCAACTGATCAACTTCGCGTCGTTGCTCGGACTCGTCGGAGCTCCGAATCTCGGCGCATATGTTGCCAGCAAGGCGGCGGTCATCGCGTACACCGAGGCCCTGTGGTCGGAGAATAGGGACTGCGGGGTACGGATCATGTGCTACTGCCCGCCAGCGGTCAGCACACCCATGTTCTCCGACTTCATTCCCGAAGCAGCCCAGCGAAAGACAGCTCAGAGGCTCCGCCTCGCTATCACACCTGAGCGTGCTCTCGACTCACTCGAGAGTGCCACCGGAGACAAGGGATTTCTCATCGTTCCGACTGCGGTCGCACAAATCATGTGGTGGATGCGGCGACAAAGCCCCGGACTGATGGGCAAGCTGATGAGCATCTCGACGAACATGCAGGGCGGCGATCACCCAGCCGTCGGGCCGCGCGCCTAACTCGCCATGACCGAATACACGAATGCCCCGCCGCCCGAAACCGTGGACGAACTCGTCGACAGGGCACGCACAGCACAACGAGCCTGGGCTTCGCTCGATCATCGCGAGCGCGGCCGGCGACTTCGCGCAGTCCGAGCCCGGTTAGCCTCGACGGCACCGGAGATCGCCCAGGCGATCGCCGACGAAACAGGCAAGCCGGTAACCGATGCTCTCTTCGAGATCGCATCGGGCTGCGTCATGCTCGGCTGGGTTGCGAACAACGCCCATCGTCATCTCAGAGATCGCCGCGTCTCTTCGCGGCCGTACGTGATGAAGCAGGCCCGCGTCCAATACGCACCGCTCGGGGTCGTCGGGATCATCGCTCCGTGGAATTACCCCGTCGCAATCTCGATGCAGTCACTCCCATTCGCACTTGGCGCCGGAAACGCTGTCGTCTTCAAACCATCTGAACTCACCCCGCGCACTGGCCGTCTGCTTGTCGAGTGTTTCGCTCCCGCCGGCGAGGACCTCGTCGTGCTGGCCGATTGTGACCCCCGAGTCGGGGCGGAACTCGTTCGGTCGGATATCGACAAGCTGGTGTTCACGGGAAGCAGCGCCACCGGTCGCAAGATTCTCGCCGGGGCCGCCGAACGGATTCTTCCCGTCGTGCTCGAACTCGGCGGGAAAGACGCCATGCTCGTCTGCCATGACGCCAACATCCAGGCGGCGGTCGATGCCGTTGTGGCAGCAGCATTCTCGAACGCCGGACAAACCTGTATGGCGACCGAACGTGCGCTGGTCGTGGAATCCGTCTATGACGAGTTCGTCGATCGACTGGCGCAGGCGACGCGCCGGCTGCGCGTGGGACCGTCGAGCGACGCCCAGGTCGGTCCGATAGCCCAACCCCAACGTCTGCAACTCATCGAAAGCCGTCTCGATGAAGCTCAGCATCGCGGGGCCAAGATCGTCGCCGGGGGACAACGCCTGCCTTACGGCGCAGGCTGGTTCGAACCGACGGTGGTCGTTGACGTTCCCACTGACACCGAACTCTGGCGCGAGGAGAGTTTCGCGCCGGTCCTCTCGGTCGCGAGAGTTCGTGACGAGAATGCGGCTGTCGAGCTAGCCAACGACACCCAATTCGGGTTGAGTGCAAGTATCTTCACGCAAAGCCGGAAACGGGCCGATCGCCTGGCGAGGTTACTCCATTCCGGCGGGGTGGTGATCAATGACGCAGTGACCGGAGGCGCGCTGCCAGGGCTCACGTTCGGCGGCGTGAAGAAGTCCGGTTTCGGACGACTCCAGGGACCCGAGGGGCTCCGCGAACTCTCCCGCACGACCGCGGTCGTGTCACCGATCTCCATGCGCTTGCCAAGCTTGATTGGCATGATGTTCAACAGAAAGCGGCCACCGAAGCGGTTCATCGAGATCCTGCTCCGGTCGCGGTATGGACGCGGCGACAAGTGAGGACGCAACCAGGCCCACCGCGGGCTACCCCGCGAATAGACTTCTGGCCAGCCGCGTTCGGTGCCACTCGAATGTAACCGTCGTTGCAATGCAGTGCGGCAATGGACACCGCATCGGAATCACCCGCCGGATACGTTCCAAAGCCGGCCACAGCGGATTCCGACGCCACTCTGACCATCTCCGTGTCGACCACCATCGACGCGCACCGGTGCTTTACCGCCTGGAACGCGCCGACTGGATCGCCTGGCTAGGTTAGTCCATTCCGGCGGGGCGGTGGTCAATGACGCAATGACCGGAAGAGCGTTCGTCGAGATTCTCCTCCGGGCGCGGTATGGACGCGGCCCCAGCTGAGGACGCAACCAGGCCCACCGCGGGCTACCCCGCGAATAGATTTCTGGCCAGCCGCGTTCGATGCCAAGCGGTGTCACCTGCCAGCACCTGATTGAGCCGGGCGCGCTTGAGGTAGAGGTGCGTGTCGTGCTCCCAGGTGAATCCGATGCCACCGTGCATCTGCAGAGCGGCTGATGCCACTCGAATGTAACCGTCGTTGCAATGCAGTGCGGCAATGGACACCGCATCGGAATCACCCGCCGGATACGTTCCAAAGCCGGCCACAGCGGATTCCGACGCGACTCTCGCCATCTCCGTGTCGACCACCATCGACGCGCACCGGTGCTTTACCGCCTGGAACGTGCCGATTGGACGACCGAATTGCACACGCTCCTTGGCGTATTCGGCAGTCATCTCCGTCAACCGTTCGGCGCCCCCGAAGCTGTCACAAGCCAGTGCCGCGGCGAAGCGGTTCAGCAGCGCGCTGAGGACTGGGCCGGCCTCCCCAACAGCGCCCAGTGCAGCGTCGGCCGTTACCTCGACACCATCCAGACGCACATCGCACAGCCTGCGAGTTTGATCGACACTCGGCGTGATCCGAATCTCGGCTTGCGACGGTTCTACGGCGAACAGCGAGAGAGCACCGCTTTCCTCACGAGCGGCGACGATGAGAAGGTCAGCGGTATGGGCGTCAAGAACGAAAGCGGCTCTCCCGGTGAGGTGATAAGCGCCGCGAAGCGGTCTGGCGACGACACCGGGTTCAGCGGCACCCTGCGCCCCCGAGTCGGTGAACGCTACCGCTGCCTTCGCCTCTCCCGAAGCCAGGCGAGGCAGCCACTCGGCGCGCTGCTGCGCCGAGCCGGCCAGCATCAGTGCACCGATCCCCAGGGTGACCGTTGACAGCAGAGGCGTCGGTGTCACGTGACGCCCGAGTTCTGCAAGTACGACGCCGAACTCGACGAACGAACCGCCCGCACCGCCGAATTGCTCGGGCACCGCAATTCCGCACCAACCGAGTTCGCTCAGCCGAGACCACAACACCGGATCGTGGCCGACGGGGTCGTCCAAGAGCTCTCTGACCTTGGTCGAGGACGAACCTTCGGCAAGGACGTCCCGCACGATCTCCCTGAGATCGTCGAGATCCACCACCGGGCTGTATACCACTTCGATACTCCTTAGTCCATCAGTGGGTCTCGGGGTAGACCGAGCACCTTCTCGGCGATCAGACTTCGCTGAATCTCGTTGGTTCCGGCGGCGATCGTCCACTGCCACGACATGATGTAGTCACGCATCCAGTAGCCCGACTCCCACCCGACCGATAGCGGCAGATCGCGTAACAGCTGCGCTTCCAGGCCGCCACAGCGGACGGCGAACTCCATCAAGCGTTGCAACAGCTCGCTGTAGTAAAGCTTGATGATCGAGGCCTCTGGGCCGACACCGCCGTGCCGCACGAGATTCTCGACCATCCGACCGCAAATCAGACGAAGAACCTCCACGTCCGCGTGAAGTTGAGCGAGCTCCTGAGCGACGGAGTCGCGGGTTTCAGCGCCCGCGCGGCGAGCCGTCTCAACGAGTCGAGGAACGATTCCCCGCAACCGCTCGCTCAGCTCCACCATCGACAGGCCGCGCTCGGCTACCAACGTGCTCTGCGCAATCCGCCAGCCGTCGTTCTCCTCACCTATGCGGTCCGTAACCGGGATCCGAACATCAGTAAGGAAGATCTCGCAGAACTCGTCGTCACCGGTCGCCTGCCGAATTGGTCTGACTTCGACTCCGGCGCTGCGCATATCGAGAAGGAAGTACGAAATTCCCTTGCGTTTGGGCGCCGCGGCGTCTGTTCGTGCCAATAGGATGCACCAATCGGCGAACTCCGCGTAGCTCGACCAGATCTTCTGCCCGTTGACGACGTACACATCACCATCGCGCACGGCGCGCGTCTGCAAACTGGCGAGATCGGAACCGGAGTTGGGCTCGGAGAATCCTTGGCACCAGATCTCGCCGTTCAGGATTCCCGGCAGGTGGCGTTGCTTCTGCGTCTCGTTACCCGCATGAAGCAACGTCGCAGCTGCGTGATTGAGTGACACGAAGTAGAGCGCGAGCCGTGGCGCGTCGGCCTTTGCCAACTCTTCGTACAGTACGACCTGTTGCGCGAGGGAGAATTCGGCACCACCCCACTGCTTCGGCCAGTGCGCTACGGCGTAACCCACCTCCCTCTGCTCCTCGATCCACCACCGCTGAAATTCGAGGTAGTCCTGCTTGCCGACGCCTGTCTGTCGCACTCGCCAATCGGACGGCACGTGCTTGGACAACCAATCGCGCACCTCCAGACGAAAGGCATCGAGATCGCTGAGAGCATCCTCGGCGTCACCCGTCTGCGTCAACTCGCACCTTCCCAGCTCCATATCCTGCGTCAACTCGCGGAAGTCACAGGTGGCGCAGACACGTGCGGGAAGAGATCTGTGAACGATCCTTGTGTAATACGCTGACGCACTTCTGGTTTGACATCATCAAACAACTTATGAAGCGTTTCCTGGGTGTGACCGAACGTCCCTTCCAGGTGCGGGTAGTCGCTGCCGAACATGACATTCTGGTAGCCCATCGCCCACAACGCAGCCGGCGCCGTTTCGTCGTGCTGGAAGCTCGCATAGACCTGCCTGTAGAGGATCTCCTTCGGTAACATCGAGAGTTGAGGTCGCACGAATGTGCCGTGCTGGCGGTACGCCTCATTCATGCGGTCGCCGATGAAGGGAACCCAACTGGCCCCGCCCTCGGAGACGAGGACCTTCAGCGTCGGATGCCGGTCGAGCGCGCCGCCGGCTACCAGCTTCATCGCGGCATACTGACCGCCGTACGTGGTTTGGACGTAGTTGAGCACTGCACCGCCCGGACCTCTGAACGCACCTCCTTGATCATCACCGTCAGTGCCGATGTGAAAGCCGATGACCATCCCGGTTTCCTCAGCCGCAGCCCACAAGGGCTCCCAGGAGTCATCGTTCCAGTCCCTCGTCCCAGGCGGATTTCCAGTCGTCAAGGACACCAGGTGGAGGCCGATCTCGGCCGCGTGATACAGCTCGGCAACAGCGTCTTCAGGAGTCAACAACGGCATCAATGCCGCCGGGACCAATCGATCCGGCGCATGCGACTGGATCTCGGAGACCAACCACTCGTTCTCGGCACGAGCAGCATCCCTGATCAGTTGCGGGTCTTCAATCAGGTTGCACCAGAGTCCGATCGACTGGTACATCACCTCACCCCAGACACCCTCATTGTCGAGGTCCTTGAGGCGGAGGCCGATATCGCGAGCCCCAGGTGGCCTGTGACTCATCTCCATGATCGTTTCGCCCGTCGAACTCTTGGCAGTCTCGATCTTCGGCAGCGCACGAGTGAAGCTCTTGCCGTCGACGGTCACCCGTTCCTCGGTCTCGCTGAGCCGCTCAGTGCGTGGCATCCGGTCGGCCTGCTTCTTCGGCAGGATCTGATGCCAGAGGTCGTCCGGCTCGAGAAAGTGTGAGTCGCCGGAGTGCGTCCAGATCTTCTCAGTCATAATCTTGCTCCGTTTCATTTCACCGCTCGCAGATCAATCCGATGCAGGAAGTGCTTTGGCTTGCTTCTGGGGAAGTCGGTCACCGTTGACCGCCAGCGCCCCGGCTCCGCCCTTTGTGCAGAGCACTTCCAAGCCGCTACTCGCATCTTCGTATCGCTTGCCGATGATTGTTCCCTCGTCATCCGCCTCGAGCGTCAACGCGGTATCGGCTTCTTCGCCCTGCAGCAGCATCGGCGCACCGCCGCAACAGATCGTGGCGGGTTGCGCTGGCGATCGCACGACGATGACCGCGGTATCGCATACAGCGCTACGTAAACGCGTTCCGGGTTTCAAGTTGTTCTGGTCGGTCAAGGCATCAGTCCGCTCGCGTTGGTGGCGAAGAACTTCTCGGTCAAGGTCGGTCCGAGTTGTTGAGGAAGGTCGGTGTACTGATTGGCTGGATCGACGTCATCGGTTGGGGATACGATGCTCGATCCGTAGATGTAGACGTCGTCGAGCCCATATCGTTCGAAGTAGGTGTGCACCGGTTCCCACGCAGCGCACGTGACCCGGACGTTCCTTTCTATGTACTGCGAGGGCCTGAGACTCAGAGTCTTGGAAAGAGTCTTGGAGAACCAGTTCTTGGCGACGCCGTCGAGATTCTCAGCCATCGGACCGATCCAGCCAGCCCCCATCTGCACGCAACCGACCATGAGATCTGGGTGCCGATCGAACACGCCGCCGTAGACCATGGGCGTCAGATAGTTCTTCGCCATCACATGGCCCTGAGCCAACGAAAACAGCTCGGCTCCATCACCTTCGACGTCCCACGTCAGCGACCGGAACATGTTCAGTCGCGACTCTGCGCGAAGCACAATCGGAACACCGCTGGAGGCGAATACCTGCCACAACGGATCCACATCGGGATGGCCGGGGGAGATCCCGCCGGGGGGGATTCCTGCAGGCACACACACCGCGCGCACCCCGGCGTCGATCACCCTCTCGGCCTCTGCGATCGCATCGGTGATCGAATCGGTGTCGATCACCGCCACCGGGCGCAGACGACTGCTGATCTTCGCGATATCAGCACACCAATCGTTGTGGGCCTTGAGTTTAGTCAGTCCCGATTCTGCTGACCCGCCGTCGGTTTCCAACGGACCAGCAGGAAAGAGCAGAGCCCGATCCACCCCAGAGGAATCCATGAGATCCAACCGACGCGACATGTCAGCGGCGGTATCCGCACCACTGTCCACTCTCGAGTCGGCATCCAGAATCCTGCCCGTCACCGCATCCACAACCGCCATTGCAAAACAACCTTTCACCGACTTGAACGACCAGAAATTCCACGCTGACTTAGTCAGGCAGCAACAGACGCCCGTTCTCGACGAAGAACTTCTCCATCACCTCGGGCCCGAGCCGCTCCAGCATCTGTGCGTGCCCGGTCATCGGATCCATCCCGCCCTCGAAGTGCGGATAATCCGTGCCCAGCGCATACACATCCTCGAGACCATCACGCTCGATATAGACATCAACGGGCTCCCACCAGAAACACGTCGCCCGGATATTGCTCGCAAAGTACTCCGAAGGCTTGCGTTGCAACGTCTGCGGCAACGTCGCTGCGATGCTGTCCAGGCGCTTGGCCAACGGACCCACCCAGTAGCCGCCGGTCTCGATACAGCCGACCAAGAGATCGGGATGCCGATCGAAAACCCCACCGCAGATCATCGCCGCCAGGTAGTGCTCCACCCCGACGTGCATCTGAGCCAACGAGTACGGATCGAGATTCAACTCCGTACTGGCCAGCACGGTGCCCACCTTGTTGGACTCCACGCCGTAGCTGGGCCATGTCGGCGACGCCATCAACCCGAAATCGCCACCCACGTGCAATAGGAACGGCACACGATGGCGTGCCAGAAGTGCCCACAACGGATCGAGATCTGGATGTCCCGGCGACTTCCCCGCTGGCACCAACCCACTAGGCGCCATCACCGCACGCACACCACCGGCCACTATCCGCTCGACCTCGGCCAGCGCCCCCTCCAACGTCGAGGTGTCGAGCGAAGCGACCGGCCGCAGCCGATCGCTGATCTTGGCCGTCTCGATGCACCAGTCGTTGTGCAATCCACACATCATTCGGCCGATCGCCGGCAGATCAAGTGCACTGAGATCGATATCGGTATCGCCGGCGAGCTGGCGCATTAACGACAACGGCGGCTCACAGAGGCAGATGAACCCCAAACCCCCTGGACCAGTGGCGAATACCAGCATCCGGTCAATGCCGAAGTGATCCATGAACTCCAGACGTCGATGCATGTCCCATGAACCGGGCGCATACCCCCCGCGCGTCCAGATCTGCTCAGGAGTAGCACCCACCAGAGGCGCATCGTCACGTTCGGCACTCGGATTCAATGTGTTGGGCGCATCCGGATGATGTGCCTTGAACACGTCCGCGAATAGACCTGCCGCAGGACCGAACACCGTCGCCCATTGATGAGCCGGCGTCATCTCATGGGAATCGAGATCCATCATCCGACCCGCAAAACGCTCCAGAATCGACATCACACGCTCCTTCACACCGTTGGACTATCGCGACACTAAAGCCGCCGCCGCCACCACCCCAACGAACAGTTCAATCACACGGAACAAGCCCGAGAATCGCTTGTACGGTCCACCGCGGGTAACTGCCCGGCACCTTCGCCACTGTTGTGACCAATCACCCGGACGAGCGAGGAACGCGTTGGGACACAAGTTTTCTGGCGCACATCTAGCGCCACTGCCACTGCGGCACCCGACGTTCGAGGAAGGCCAGGCGTGCCTCCGTCGAGTCATCGAGGCGAAGCAGCCGGTTGGTGTAGTCCTGCTCCAGGCGATACGCCTCATGAACCGGCGACCCCTCGGTACGGTCCATAGCCTGTTTCGCCAGCCGCAAGGCAAGGGGGCTCTTCGTCGCGAGTTCGTCGGCAACTCGAACCACTGTGGCGTCGAGTTCGTCATGAGGCACTAGGTGGGTGATGCCGCCGTAGCCCGCCATCTCCGCGGCGTCGACTATGCGGCCTGTGAAATACAACTCCCTGGCACGCTTTTCACCGACCATGCGTCGCAGATGCGCGCTCGCGCCAAGTAGACCGACGTTTATCTCGACGGCGCCGAATCGGGCGCGCTCGCTAGCGATCACTATGTCGCTCAACGCAACAAACGACAGTCCGCCACCCACCGCCGGTCCGTCGACCGCGACGACGACCGGTACTGCGCAGTGGGCCACCGCCTCCAGAGACCTCCGCGCCAGCGCACCGTCGTCCACCGCTTCCGCCGGACTCAGTTCCCGCTGCGTGTCGATCTCCTTGAGGTCGGCTCCGGCAATGAAGGCCTTCTCGCCGCCAGTACGGAAAACTGCAACCGAAACTCGCTGATCGGCCAGGGACTCGAACGCTGTTGCGATCTCCTCAAGAGCCTGACGGGTAAGGGCGTTCACGGGCGGCCTCGAAAACGTGACGGTCGCGACCCGCCCCTGGATCACCGTATCGACGAACTCCATGAGCGCACTTCCTCCACTGCTGCAGTTGGTTTTTCATCTCACACTCGCGTGCAATGCGGCACGTTGCACGGCGACGATGCGTGCAGACCACCGCCAGTTCCATAGGGCTGAACTAGGCCGTTGCTTAGGGACGCGACCGACATAGCCTCGCCTTACAGATCACCCCGGACAGGAGCGAACTACCATATGCGCCAACCCGCCAAGTTCTCCATCGGAGATCCTCAGAACTCCCCTGCGGTCACCCACGGACTCATCGTGGAGACCACATCGGAGGGGCTGGTGCGGGTTCAGCTCAATCGTGTACACAGACTGAACGCGATCGATTCAAAACTCGCCCACATCCTTGGCGCCCTGTGGGACGAGGTGTCGGAAATGGCTGGCGTCGCGGCGGTGATTGTGACAGGTTCGGGCACCGAGGCCTTCTGCATCGGTTGTACAGACGATTCAATAGAGTCCAGTCCGCTGTCGCCACGTGCGCACGGTGTTGAGGTGCCGGTCGTCGTGGCAGTCAACGGGCTGGTGCGCGCGGCTGCGTACGATCTACTGGCCCAGGCCGATCACGTAATCGCGGCTGAGCACGCTTCTTTCCTCGAGCCGCCAGCACCCTGGCGTGGCGTAGAGGCGAGCGGACGCTGTACCAGAACGCCGTCGGCGAGATCGGCTGCCCTGTCTGCTGTCGAAGCCCAGGCGGCAGGCATGGTCAACGATGTTGTTCCGCTTGCAGAACTTCGACAGCGCTCAGAGGAGGTTGCGCATCGATACGGGTCAAGCCGCCGTTGCACGACGCCTCATGCTTAGACGGTCCAGAGGTCAGTCTGCGGCGCGTGTCACGGCGGCGTTCGACTCAGCGGGCGTGGCGGATCTCAAGCTCGATTACGGCCAGCCGGCGAGGCCGACCGGCGAGATGGTCGAAGAACTCATGCACCATTTGGCGGTGGCTTCGCAGCGTGACGACATCGACTGCATCGTCATGCGCGCCGCTGTCGGATCGGACTTCGGTGTGCCATCGCACGGTGAGATGCCCCACGTTGCCTCGCTCTTAGAGCAGATGGAACGGATTTCAAAACCATGTGTCGCGGCTGTGTCTGGATACTGCGCCGACCTAGGGCTCGCACTGGCATTGGCATGCGACGTCGTAGTCGCAACGCGCAGCAGCCGGTTTCAGTTGAGTCTGGGGCCGCAGGCCGATCAGGTGGCTGGTGCTTTGGCCGTGCGCATTGGTCGGGTACGGGCCAACGCAATGCTTATCTCCGATAGCTTCATCGACGGGACGGCCGCGACGAACGTCGGCCTTGCGCACCAATGTGTTACCGATAAGCAGCTAGACAGGCATGTTCAGATTCAGGTGACTTCGATACGTGAGGCGCTAGCTGACTGCCGGAGAGTGTTGGGACAAGACTGAGCTACAGGCTCGCGACCAGCTCGCGGCGCAGAACCTTGCCTGTGGGATTCGTCGGAAGCTCAGCGCGGAACACTACTCGATCCGGAGTGCGCGAACCCCGTAAATGGGCACGAACGTACTCGCGCAATGCCTCCGGATCCGGGTCGGCGCCCTCGATCGGAACCACGACAGCGACGATAGCCTGGCCCCAGGCAGAATCCTCGACTCCGACGACCGCCACATCACGAACATCGGGGTGTTCGATGAGGACGTCTTCGACCTCGGCCGGCGCGATGTTCTCACCGCCCCGGATGATCGTGTCGTCACTCCTTCCGCCTATGAATAGATAGCCCTGCTCGTCGATTTCTGCGACATCTTTTGTCGGGAACCAGCCCTCCTCATCGAGCAGCGAGCCGATACCGGTGTACGTGCCGGACACCTGCTCACCGCGCACGAATAATTCGCCCCTTTCGCCCGGACCGACGACTCGTCCATTGTCGGCACGAACTTCAACCTCGATTCCGGGGACCGGGCGGCCAACGGACCCGAGGCGCCGGGCGATGGAACCGTCGCTGCTCGCCAACGCGATTCGATGATCCGCCGGCGTGAGGATTGAGATTGTTGAACTCGTCTCCGTCAGACCGTAGGCATTGACGAATCCGACGTGAGGTAGCAACTCCAACGCTCGCCGCACCAAGGGCAGGCCGACTCTGGACCCGCCGTATGCCAGACTGCGCAACGCAGGTAGGTCCGTTCGCCGTTCTTCGAGCACAGACACAACGCGGTCGAGCATCGTCGGAACGAGCGTCGCGGTTGTCACTTTCTCGGCGGCAGCGAGCCGTACCCATTCGAGCGCGTCGAATGTGGGCAGGTACACCATTCGACGTCCGGCATAGAGATTGGACATCGCGGCGGTTACGCCGGCGATGTGATAGGGCGGAACGCAGATGAGGGCGGCGTC
Source organism: Mycolicibacterium sp. YH-1 (assembly GCF_022557175.1). The sequence continues at coordinate 6,462,938 of NZ_CP092915.1, forward strand.
CTCAGGGTCGGCACTATCGAAATCAACGGTGCCGGTCGTGTAACTAGTGAGATTCGCATGGCTCAGTTCGACCGCTTTGGGCTTCGACGTCGTACCGGAGGTGTACAAGACCACGGCAGTCGCTCCAGGATCCGCGAACCGATCGGCAGGTGGAGTGTCTCGTGCCGCGAGGAGGAAGTCCTCAGAACTGAGGACACACTTTCCCGCGTTGCCCACCACATCGCGGTACCGGCGATCGACCACGACCAGGGGGTTCGGGAGGCGCTCGATCAGTTCTCCGATCGCCTCACTCGACAGTCGGTAGTTGACCGGAGTGAATCCACACGCTGCCCTTGCTGCCGCGAACAGCAGGGCCGGCAACATGGCCCCACCGACACCGACGTACACAACATGCTCCACATCCGACTCCGCAATCACGCCTGAGCCACCATCTGCAATGTCGCTGAGCTGCTGGGTGGTCCAATGCTCTTCACCCGAAACGACTGCGATGCGATCCGGTCGAGCGTTGACCGCCATCTCCAACAGCAGCGAGATGCTCACTATCAAACCCCCGTCGAAATCGGATCCAACACCGTTAAAGAACCCTGCAACTCTGATGGGCACTGATTGGTACCAGATCACAGTCGATTCACGATGCGCAATGGCATGTTCCATCCACCAAAACAGTTAAGTAGCAATCTCTTCCACAGCGTGTAGAACATTCGCAGCGGTTACTTGTAGTAGACGGGCCACCTCGGCCCCCAACGCCGATGCGAGGCAATATGAATCAGTCCGACGATTGGCGGGAGCGCCTGCAGGCACTGATCGCCGACTACAGCCAGCGCGAGAACGACGCCGCGACAAAGAACCAGGATGACGGAATCAAGCCCGACCGAATTAGAGCCGCACGAGCGTGGCACGCCGAACTTGTCGACCAGCGACTCGCTGGACCGGGCTGGCCGAAATCAGCTGGGGGCTTGGATCTCTCCGTAGCAGACCAGATCGACTACTACCAGCTGACCACGGCAGCTGGAGCTCCGCCCCACCCGTGTCCACTGTCGTTCATAGTCGCCCCTACGCTGATCAAGCACGGCACCGACGAGCAGAAGGCCCGATTCCTGCGACCGTTGTTGCGAGCCGATGAGTTCTGGTGCCAGGGGTTCTCCGAACCGGGAGCCGGCAGCGATCTGGCGTCTCTTTCCGCGCGGGCGGTTCGCGACGGCGACGTCTACCGGATCAATGGTCAAAAGGTGTGGACCACCATGGCCGAGCGCGCCGATTGGATGTTCGCCTTGGTCCGCACGGGCCCCGCCGTCCGGAGCACGGAGGGCATCACCTACTTGCTCGTACCGATGGACAGCAAGGGGATCACCGTGCGGCCACTCCGGGACATCTCGGGCGGCGTGCATTTTGCCGAGGTGTTCTTCGACGACGTCGAAGTCAGCGTGCACAACCGCGTCGGAGAGGAGGGGCAGGGCTGGTCGATAATGCGCACATCCCTCGGCCATGAACGCGCGACGGCGTTTCTCGCCGACGAGTTCAAGTATCGGCGCACTCTTGACCAGGTTCTCGCGTTCATCGTCGATCGCGGACTCGATGCCGATCGGCTGGTTCTGCAAAGCGTCGCCGAACTCGAGTCCGGCGTACGCACGATCGCCGCAAATAGCGCGCGGGCTCTTTCGGCCGTACTGGACGGTGCGGATCCGGGTGGCGTCGCATCGGTGAACCGGTTGGTCAAGTCTGAGTTCGAGCAGCGCCTACATGCTCTGGCGTTGAGGGCGGCTGGGCCGTACGCGGCGCTGGGCAGCCGGGCTGCCGGCGCCGTTGATGGCGGTCGGTGGACATACGGCTATCTGATGAGTCGAGCCACGACCATCGGTGCTGGGACGGCGGAGATTCAGCGCAACACCATCGCCGAGACGGTGCTCGGTCTCCCTTCGCATCGCGGAGAGGGAACGCGGTCCGCCTCGGGTCCGGCAGGAGCGCCACTCCTCATCAGCGATCCAAACGAGACTACGCTGCGCGAGGTACTCTCCAAGGCTCTGGCGACCGTCGTCGATCTCGAAGCGGTGTTGGCTGAGCGGGCCTCAGATAGCGGCGTGGACCGTGCGGTCTGGTCGGCCCTGACCGACTTCGGGCTTCCAGGGCTGTCCGTCGACGAATCCCTGGGCGGTGCGGGCGCTGCACCACGTGTGCTTTATGCGGCGATAGAAGAGGCGGCGAAGGCACTGTCGCCGGCCCCACTCGTGCCGACCGTGATCGCGCTTGAAGTCGCCGTCTCAGTCGGTGCCTCGCCTTTGGCACGTCGTGTCACTTCCGGAGCCGCAGCGGCTTTCGCCGTGTCACTGGACGACGGCGGCTGGGTAACCGACGGCCGAGCTCTTCCAACCTGGGACGGGACTCGACTCAGCGGCGTGGTACCCGTGGTGGCCGGTGCGCCCATGGCCGAGGTGATACTCGCTCTCGCTCGATCCAGTGTGAGCGGGGAATCGGTCCTCATCGCAATCGAACCGGGTGACCCCGGCCTGTCGGTTGTCGCACATCAACCACTCGACCTCACGTCGACGGTCGGCGCTGTGACATTCGCGGGCGTACGTGGTGAAGTCGTCTCCGCAGGAGACGATCTCGTGCACGCGCTGCGAATAGCTCGGCGACGAGGCCTACTGACCGTTGCGGCGGACTCCGTGGGCGTGGCGGCCCGCGCACTCCACATGGCGGTGACATGGGCTACCGAGCGTGAGCAGTTCGGCAGACCGATCGGTAGTTTTCAAGCGATCTCGCACCGCTGCGCCGACACCCTCGTAGCGCTTGAGGGGGCACGCAGCCAGGTCTTCGCCGCAGCGGACGGCGTTCTCTCTGACGACGCGTCTGACGGTGTCGTTGAACTAGCAGCGGCGGCGGCAATGGACTGCGCTATCTCCGCTGCCGAAGCAACGATCCAGATCCACGGCGGCATCGGGTTCACCTGGGAGCATCCAGCACACCTCCTCCTGCGTAGAGCCAAAGCCAACGCCGTCGCGATCGGCCGACCCGAGATGCTCCGCGAGCGTGCTGCTCGGCAGATGATCGCGCGGTTCCGGAAGTCGCAAACCGACGGTTCTCCGACCTCATGACGAGCCTGATACGCACCGTCGTCGACGGACTCGTCCACTCGTCGATGACGGCGCTGGCCACAACCTGCGATCGCATGGCGAATGCGCTGTGTCCCATGGACACTGCAGACCAAGCCCGTGCACTCGCGCAGCAAACGGCCCTGCGTGACGCCGCAGCGAACGCGGCGCCAGACAGTCCCACTACCGACGCCGCGCACACCACTGGCCCGATCTACGGCCGCGGGATGCCCAAGCACACCTGTTCAGCCCAACAGAACGCAAACCCGACAGCACACACCTGCAGATTGCACACTGCCACCTGACGGCGACGCGATAGAACGAACTCGTACGCCACGCCCTGGCCATAGCCGCATGCCGTGACCAAAAACTGTTGAAGGATCTTCCCGCTGATGACGTACGTGATCACGCAGAACTGCTGCAAGGACGCCAGCTGCATCTCGGCCTGTCCGGTCGACTGCATCCGTCCCGGCATAGATGTCGACGAGTCCGGGCTGCAAATGCTCTACATCGATCCGGGTAGTTGCGTCGAGTGCGGAGCTTGCGAGGGGGCGTGCCCAGTGGACGCCATCTACCTTGACGCCGACCTTCCGCCTCAACAACAGCGTTACCTCGACATCAACGCCGAGTATTTCCAGAAGCATCCGCTCGATGACAGACCGAACCCTATCCCGCGGGACCGCAAGAGCGTCGAAGCGGGGTCGTTGAGGGTCGCCGTCGTCGGAACAGGCCCCGCGGCGTGCTACGCCGTCGCCGAACTGCTCGATATCGATGGGGCTGAAGTCGACGTCTTCGAACGTCTGCCGACACCGTTCGGCCTCATCCGCGCCGGAGTCGCACCCGACCACCTACACACGAAGTCGATCACTGAATTGTTCGCCTCCTCGCTGGCCGACCCCCGCCTGCGATGCCACTTCAATGTGGAGGTCGGGAAGGACATCACGCACGACGAGCTCGTCGCGCATTACCACGCCGTAATCTACGGCGTCGGCGCCTCGCGAAGCCGCAAACTGGGCATCCGCGGCGAGGACCTCCCGGGCAGCGTTGGTGGGGCTGACTTCGTCGCCTGGTACAACGGCCACCCCGATCATGCTGACGCCGCCTTCGATCTTTCCGGCCAACGCGCCGTGATCGTCGGCAACGGCAATGTTGCGATCGACATTGCACGCGTGCTGCTCACAGGACCGGAGGCGCTTCGCGCAACAGACATCGCCGAACACTCCTTGGAAGTCCTCGCAGGCAGCACCATCGAGGAGGTGGTCCTCCTCGGACGCCGCGGACTGCGGCATGGCGCCTTCTCGGCGGCAGAGTTCCTTGCCTTGGGGCACCTGCCCGGCATCGACGTCATACTCGATGGCACCGCCGACCTGAAATCTCAGCCCGGCGATGACACCGAGACCACGCTCAAGCTTCAAATCGCGCGAGAATATGCCGAGCGTCCCTCGACGGCGGGCAACAAGCGAATCGTGTTCCGCTTCATGACATCGCCGGTCGAAATCGTCGGCGACGACCGCGTCGAAGCGCTCCATGTGGTGCCTAACACCTTCGCCGAAACCGGCGCGCTCGCTTCCGGTGACGACAGCCAGTTCGAGACAATCAAGACCGGCCTGGTCATCTCGTCTATCGGATACTTCGGTACGCCGGTCGTAGACGTACCGTTCGATCATGTGGCGGGACGCATCCCCAATGACAACGGCCGCGTCCTGGACGACCAAAGTGAACTCGTGACCGGGGCCTACGTGACGGGCTGGATCAAGCGTGGGCCCAGTGGCGTCATCGGAACCAATCGGACGTGCGCGCATGAAACCGTGAGAGCGGTATGGAGTGACTTCGGCGCGAATCGACTGTCCAGAACGGTCCAACGTCGCGAGGGGATCAGACAACTACTGGAGCAGCGCAACGTCTTACATGTCGACTGGCAGGGATGGCGCGCCATCGACGCGGCTGAACGAGAACAAGGAGCGGCCAACGGTCGACCACGCCTCAAGATCGTCCGCAGAGACACAATGCTGGACCTCGTGGCGGGCGACAAAGCGTTTCGTCAAGAGAAGGAGGTCCCGAGAAACGGCCGCGGTTTCGCCAGCACGCTTCGGACAACTGTGCGCTCATGGGCTTCACACTGACATACCGCGACCTGCGAGACCCATAGGTCCCGATCGACGGCTGCGGTACTACACCCTTGCTGGCACTTTCGACCGCATCTCCAACCGCAGCACCGTGAACTCCGAAATCGACCGCGATGCCACCGTCGCTACCGTATGAAAGACCTTGTTCTGCAGGTTGATTCTGACGACCTCCATCGTCGCCAATAGCCCGTGCACTGTCGCACCCGTCGCCGCCGGTGTGATTCTCGGGTCTCGCCGAGCAGCCGGTCGGGTGGCAGAGGAACATTGTCGAATAACGGATCCCCGTAGGCGATCTCATCATGCCCATGGTCTTGAAGGGCTTGCAGTGCATGAGCCCCATCCTGCCCGCGTCGAGCCTGCCGCGTCGACGGTCGGTCCTCAGGATTCGTCGGATCCGCTCGTCAAGTCCGTCAGCATGGCGACGAGCCGTCGATGGTCGATCTTCATCGACGCACCGCGCGGCAGTTCATCGACAATGTAGACCCGCGCGGGGACCTCGTACGGCGTGAGTGTTTTCCGGCAGAACTCCCGCAGTTCCTCGGCTGCGACCGACGTACGAGCACGCAGTTCGACTGCACCAACGGGAATCTGGCCAAGCCTGTCATCGGGCAGTCCTGCGACCGCAGCATCACTGACCGCCGGATGACTTCGTAGCGAACGGACGACTGTGTCCGGCGAGATCTTGAATCCGCCGCGGATGATCACGCCATCGGCGCGACCGTCGATGTAGAGGAATCCGTCTTCGTCGATATGAGCCAGGTCGCTCGTGGTGATCCACTCATCTGACGGTGCACCGGACTGTGGTGAGGCCACCTGCAAAAGGCCGGTTTCGCCGGCGGGAGGCAACTCGCCTGCGGCGTCAACGACTCGCAGGCGCACACCGGGAAACGCTCGCCCCACGCTCCCCTTCTTCTCCAACCACCGTTCCCGGAAGTCGTTCAGCGTCCACCCCGCCACGGCGCCGGAGAACTCGGTCGCGCCGTAGACGACCAGGATCGGAATTCCGAACCGCTCCCGGAAGGCATCGACAAGCGTTGGTTCGATCGGGCTGGCTCCGCAGTTGATCGCGCGGATGCTGGCTAGGTCATCGGGCGGGATATCGGAGTCGAGCACAACCTGAATCGCCGCCGGAGGGAGGCCGACCAACCCGGGTCGGTGATTCTTCACCGCGGCGTGCCAGTCGGCAAGGTTGAACCGCTTGAACAGAACAAGACGCCGGGCAGACACCAGCGCTTGCAGGAGGCCCCACATACCGCTGATGTGGACGAGGGGCCATGTCAGAATCGCCGCCGATCCCGCGAACGGCGCCTGCGCGGAACCGTCTGACCGGTTGTTGTGCTGCAGCGCAGCACAGAGCGATGCCTCCAACTGTGCGCGTGACAGCGGAATTCTCTTGGGCGGCCCGGTACTTCCGCTGGTCAGCATCTCGATAACGACTTCGCCGAGATCGTCGCCGCTCTCGGCGCTCTCGGCGCTCGCGGCGTGTCGCCTCGCGCCTTGCGCGGCCATCGTCACCGCATCACCGTCAACGCTCCACCCCGTCGCGCCCAATTTCGACACGGCAGCCGCGAATTCCGTGCTGCACCAGTCTTCTTCGCCGGCCAGAACGTAGTCGACCGCAGTGGCTTCGAGATCCGCAGCGAGGCGATGAGGCGGCTGCAGCGGGCTCAGAGTGACCAGGGTTCGCGAACCCCTGATGATCGCGATGAGAGCAGCCACGGACTCGGTGCGGTTCGCCAGTACCACGGCAACCCGACCACCCGCTGCGCACCCGGCGATGGTCAATTCGGTGTCGATGCGCTCGCTCAGCGATTTGACATAACCCCATGGCAACCACTGCCCATCGCTCTGCAGCATGGGTGCGGACTCGTCGATATCCCACAACCGCGCTATTGCTCCGCGAAGGCTCATCATCGTGTGCGTCCTTGAGTGTTGATCGTCGATCACGGCTGTGGCGTCGGACCGGGTGGTATTTGCTCCGGGCCTGGAAGCGTCGGCATCACCGCGGTGGGACGGTGCTCGACCGGGAACTCGGTCGAGGACGGTCCGGCACCTTCGGCAGGCGACGACTGTTCGAGCGCCTTCTGCTGCCGGATCGCCTCATCGCGATCCGCCTTCTCGTCGAGGTCGGCCAATGCCTGCTGTAGGTCCTGGTCGATTTGATCGGGCGGCGATAAGCCCTGAACCAACTGCGCCAAGTCGGGAGCGACCACTTCCTGCGCCGTCGAACCCACATCGGTCGGCACCGCCGGTTGACCGTCGGGAACCTCGGCGACGGCGACCCGCGGCGGTTGCAGAGCCGGGATCGGGTTGGCACCGGGAATGTCGCCGAGGACAACCTCGACTCCTCGCTGGTGCTCCGGGCCGGACCGTTGGAGCCACAAGTCACCCGACGGGTGGTCGAAGGACAGCGCACCCGCCACCCCTGCGCCGGCAACGAATGTCAGGACTGGCATGAGAACAAATGCCGGCTTGCGAGCGACGCTTTCGGCCCGGCGTCGCAGCAGACTCACCATCGCTCGCAGTTCGGCGGTGCGTCGCGGCCCTACTGCCGCGTGACGAGCCCGATTGGTTCGGTCGTTGGACCGTGGGCCCCTTCTCGCCAGGACCGAAGGTGCCGTCATCGACCGACCCCCGGTGCCGCCCCTCATGAGCCCCGGCGGTGCGCGAGGAACAGATTCATCTCTACCGGCACCCCTTTCAGGTGTCTCATGCCCGCCGAAGACCATGCGAGCGATTCCTCGCAGCCAACTGCGTCGCGGGCAGATTCAGTCACCAGGACGCCGCCTGGAGGGGCAACTCCGGTCACCCGGTTGGCAATGTTCACAGGACTCCCGAACCAGTCCCCTGCGCGGCTCACGGCGGGGCCCGCCGCCACACCCACTCGCAACCGAGGCAGCCCGGCTGCCGCTGCAGAGTCGATGAGATCCAGCATGGCGTTGATCAACGGCGCCGCTTCGTGGGATACGAGCATCACCGCGTCGCCGATGGTCTTAACGAATCGCACTGGTTCATCGACGATTTCGTACGTCAGGTCCGCGAGTCGAGCCGCGAGGCGGGCCAAATCCTCAGGTGGAAGCGCCTCTCCCAGCCGGGTGAATCCGGCGAGGTCGGCGAAGGCCACAGCTACCTGGCGCGCCCCCGGAAGTTGACCCGCGGTCCTCTCAGCGGCATCGATACCTTCCGATTCGTACATACGGCGGAACTCCAGCAGCAGCAGGCCTTCAACTACCAGTAGCACCGGCGGTATTGATTCCTTCGCACGCGCCTCGATTACCTCCGCCAACTCGACTTCAGTCGCTCCCGGGGCGAAGAACATCCTGTATGACGTGTCGCGCATCATCGACGCGAAGCGCCGCAGACTATCCGTCAGGACTCTAATGGCTGCAACGGCCTCTTCCACGTCGAGACCGGCGTCGAGGAAGTACCTCGTGCGCGCCGCCGCCTCCGCGTCAACCTTGGAGAAGACGGTCGCGTCCGGGTCATCCACGCGTGGTAATCCGACGGCGCGTTGAAGGCGCTCAAGCACACTCACATCGATATTCATCGACTCGGCAATCTCGCGCGTTGATACGTATTCGCCATCGTCGCCCATGATCCGATATGTGGGAAGGAGCATCGGTGCCGAAGACGCGCGAATCTGTTCCTCGGTGAACTCGCGGTCGACCAACCACGCCACAAGCTCATCACGATCCCGCTGCGCCTCGTTAGCTCCCAGATCTGGTACCACGATCAGCACCCTTCGCTCCGGCGGTTTACGGCCTCCGACTCAGTGCTCAAACATCCTGCACCGATGGCCATCAACGCCCGGTGAACTGAGCAGGACGCCGCTCACGAAACGCCTTTATACCTTCCTTGAAGTCCTGGCCGTGCAGAGATAGTTGAACAAGAGCCGCCTCCTCGGACATTGACGTCGCAAGATCCGAGGTGACGTGCTTGTTCAGCATCGACTTCGTAAGTTCAAGGGAGAATGTCGGTCCTGCAGCAAGTTCTTCGGCGAGGGCATAGGACGCGGTTTGCAGTTCGAGGTCGCCGTGGGTCTCCGTAACCAATCCCCACTCCAACGCCTCCGCTGCCTTGACAGCGCGGCCGAGCAACAACAGCTGTTTTGCTCTCGCGAGTCCGATCAACCTCGGCAAAAGGAATGTCGCACCACTGTCAGCGGTGAAGCCCCGTTCTCGGAAGGGCTCCTGGAAGCTCGCCGATTCGCCGGCGATGACGAAATCAGTAGCCAATGCCAGGTGGAGCCCTACCCCGGCCGCCCGACCCTGGACCGCTGCGACAGTCGGCAACGAGCAGTCCCAGATCGCCTGCACCATTCGGTGTGCCGCCGAATTGAGCATACGCATGGTGGCCCCGGTCCTGGGCCGCTCTTCGGCTGCATTGACCGAGAACAGGTCCGCACCACCGCAGAAGTGCGTACCTTCGGCACGGATGAGGACCGCCCTGACCGCGTCGTTCGTAACGGCGGCCGCCATGGCATCTGCAATCCAGGACATATCCGCGACGGTCAAAGTGTTTGCCTTCGCCCCCCGAGCAAGGGTCAACACAAGCACTGACCCGCGCTGTTCGGAGCGAATCGCGATGCCGTCACTCACGGCCGCGACTCCCGCAACAACTCGCCATGACGCTCCATCATCGCAACTGCACGACGTTGAAGTTCGACAGGTACTTCGGGGAGTGCCGCCGCTCCGTGCTCACGACTCGGGAGGCTGATTGTGGCCTCGCCACGTGCGGTCTCCTCGCCCCGTTGATTCGTGGCGGCGAACTCGACATCGACGAGGGAGCTGTCGCCTTCGTGCCGCTTACGGATCACCTTGCCGCGGAGAATCTGAAAATCGCCTTGGTAGTTGAACTTCCGCACCTCATCGTGCTGACGCACAATCCAGGCACTGTCCCCCATCCAATCTGTGAGCAGGTGATGCATCCAGCACTCGCGGAGCACTCCGTAGTCGTACGCCCTCGGGTTTCCGATAGCCTGGGCCCATTCACTGTCCCAATGCACCCGCTGCGCGACATCCGGCACTCCGAAGGAGTTCTTGATGTAGAACGGTGCGATTCGCTGACGGTTCTGATAGGCCAGCCTTCCGGTCTTCAATCCGTACGGTACGAATCCGTAGCCGCCGGCATGAAAGACGACCATGTCGGTGGTCGTCAGCGGTCCCTTGGCCATAGGTCCAAACTCATCGCCCTCGCAGACGTCCTCCCAGTAGCGCGGCTCCCGGCCTCTGACCTTCTCATCCGCGTATATCGCGTCCATGGCCGCGATGTCCTCGTCGGAGTAGGACGGTGCAGGAATCTCGCTGTACTTCCCCTTTTCCCGCGCCTTCTTGCGTTCAGTCAAAATCATCAGACGCCGGTATACACCGACCACTTCGGCCCGTTGGTTGATCTTCACCTCACGGTCGACCTTGATGACCGATCGTCCTGCGAACTCGGAAGGCTTCTCCGTGACCGATTCGAGCGCCGTGAAGCTATACAACGTGTCACCGGCATAGACGGGGCGGAACCAGTCCCATGTCGCTCCAGACACGAACGCGTGGATACCGCGATAGCTACCGCCGCGCAACTCCCTCGGCACTTTGTCACCCAGGAGCGGCGAGTTCAGAACAGCGGCCATGATCTGCGGAGCGATCTGCGCACCCCACCGGCTACTCGCGCCATGTACGGGATCGCAGTACAGCGGGTTGTCATCTCCGTAGCCATGCGCGAAATTGCGGATCGCCTCAGCAGTTGCGGTACCCAACAGCTCCTGGGTGCCCATCGCGCTATCGTGCCCGAGCGCTAGGCGGTCCTTCTCGATGTCGGCGTCGTCGATAGTGGCGATCGTCGCCTTCTCGAACTCTTCGGACTGGGTCTGCGTCATATCGCGCCCTCTCTCATCTGCAATGCGTCGACTGTTCGCCACCGGCGTCGAATACACTGGTACATCAGCAAGTTTGGTGATCAACGTGAGCGTATTGCGCCAACTGCTGCCGTTCCAACGCCGAGTTCAGAGCATCGGAACGGGCCGATGGCTCTATTTCACAGAGTTCATTTCATGAGCGACCAACCCGCTACATGAATCACGGCGAAAGGCGGCCTAACCTCCGAATGAGATGACCGGCCCCTCGCCCAATCCGATTCCAACGCCCTTGATTCTCAGGAACTCCTCGAGGCCCTGTCTGCCGCCTTCTTTGCCGATTCCGCTCATCCCCCAGCCTCCGAACGGACGGTTGACGCCGAGGTTGCCCGCGCCGTTGACATGGACGTCGCCGGCCTCGAGTTGTTCAGCGACCCGGATGGCGCGCGCAATATCGCGAGTTCTGACGTAGCCCGCGAGTCCGTACGGGGTGCTATTCGCAATGCCGATCGCCTCGTCTTCGTCAGCGAAGGGAGTGATCGCCAGCACTGGGCCGAACACCTCCTTCTGGGCGAGCTCCGAAGAAGGAGAAACATCCGCGAACACTGTGGGCTCGATGTAGTAGCCGCCCGCCAAATCACCGGGGAGCTCGGGCTGTTTGCCGCCGGCGATTAGCCGCGCACCTTCGGCCGGAGCCCGTTCAATCAGTCCCATGATCCGATCTACCGCACCTTGGCTGATGACCGGACCGGCAATGACTCCGGGCAGGAAAGGATCGCCGACGCTGATCGAACGCGCGGTATCGGCCATTCGATCGATCACCTCGTCGTAAATCCCTCTCTGCACCAACATCCGGGTGGGGAAGGAGCACCCCTGACCGGCGAAGAACCCCATCGACAGCATCCCCGCATGCATGCAGGTGGCGTCCAGGTCGGCATCGTCGAAGACAATGTTGGCCGACTTACCGCCCAGCTCCACGACGACCGGTTTGATCGATTCCGCTGCTGCCTGCAGTACGCGGGTCGCCGTCGCCGGACCACCGGTGAACGTGATCTTGCGGACCAACGGATGCCGAACGAGCGCCTCTCCGGCAGCGGCGTTTCCGGGCAGGATGTTGAAGACTCCAGGGGGAAATCCGGCTTGCTCGAAGAGATCGGCAATATACTCACCGGCGTACGGTGTTAGTTCAGACGGCTTCACCACGACCGTGTTGCCCGCTGCCAGCACGGCTGGCACCTTCATCGCGATTGAACCGAGCGTTCCGTTCCATGTCACGATTGCGCCGATAACGCCATAGGGCTGTGCGAGCGTCAGCCCGAACTCGCGGTTCGGGAGCCAGGACGCAACCACATCACTCGTGTACTTATCTGCCCAACCCGCGTAGTAGCGCGTGTAGTTGCTCGCCATGCTCTGCTCACCGGTACCAGGAGCGTACGCACCGCCCATATCGATGGTCAGCAACCGGTTGAGCTCGGAGTCGTTCTCATCGAACAAATCCGCTAGCCGCAGCAACAATCGGCGCCGTTCGGATGGTGGAGTGCGACGCCATGTTTGGAATGCCTGATGAGCGGCCTGCACGGCGCGGTCGATCTCCTCGGCGCCCGCCAGCGGGATGATGCCGTCGACCTTGCCGGTGATCGGGCTGATGCGTTCATGCCGTCCACCACTTCCGGATGTCAGGCGCGCCGTGCCGATTCGCAGGTGGACGGGTATCGGTTCACGGCTCACCACTGCTGTATTCGTCACAAATTGGTCCTTCCAATGATCCAACGGCGGATGATTCGACTCTGCGGATCGCCTCTCAATGGCATCGCAACAAGTCGAGGTCGAGAAATGCGCACCGCGACATACCGTCACCCAGCGATGGAGTTCACGTCGACTTCGGCGGGCGGCGAGTTCAACCGGATGCGCGAGTTGTCCCAGCTCAGCGGCGATCCAGCGGGCTGCAACCGCAGGAGCGCCATGCTGGAATAGGCATTCTTCGTCGCTTGAGAGGTCGCCTTACTCGAAGGCCGGAAGGAGCGATACTTGTCATCGAACGCGGCTGCTGCGCTGTCGAACTCGTCTCCGTCAGCCACTTCACTGGTCGCTACCGGCACCATCACAGCGCAGAGCTCTGACCACTGCTCACCCCTTTCGACGAGAAAGGAGCCTCGGGGGTCTCGCCTGATCCGCGACACCTTCTTGGACCGACCAGGAGTCTGCACGTAGATCCTCTGCTCTACGACGACGAACCAGATCGGCAGCGATACCGGCGAACCATCCGATCGCAGCGTGGTGTAGATACCGGTGTGGGCCGCCTCGATCTCCGCCCACACCTCGGTTTCCGACAGGCGGATCCCCATCCCAACTCCCTTACATAGCTGTTGATGCCGGCCAGGGCATGAGCGCGTGCGCGATCCTCACCCACTTATGCCCGCGCAGAGCGCCAGACCCCCCGCTACGGCGACATTAGGATCCTTGCCACGACAACCTCAACGGACCGTTCAATCACACGGAACAACCCCCAACATGTCGGAGGCAGACTCATTACGGTTAGCCTGCTTAGACATGTAACCTCTGATCCACGTTCGGTTGCGAGATGCCAGATGGTGGGTTGCTGGTCATCGGTCAGAGTTCGATAAAGCTATGGCACGCCTACCCGGAAGCAAGAATCACGTGGTCTCAGAACCAGAAGAGCCGAACGGCCAGGAAAGCCAGCGCGAACGCATCTATCGGGCGGCGGTCGCGTCCTTTGACGCGCGGGGAATCAACCGCGCGAGCATGGAGAAAGTCGCTCAGCAGGCGGGCGTGTCGCGACAGACGGTCTACTTCTACTTTCCTGACAAGGTATCGCTCATCGCCGAGGTCGTGCTCAGGCATGCCCGGGAGTGGCTGGCGGAGATCAGCGAGAAGCTAGAAGGTCGGCCCGGCGGCGTACAGCCGATTGTGGAGGCCATGGTCCTGTGCGTCGACGGCGCACTACGTGACACGTACCTCGCCCTGCTTCTTCGGCCGACATCGGACAAATTGGCCACCGCGCTGGCTTCCATGCCTGCGGTTCGAGAAGCTCAGGAAGCTCTGTGGTACCCCCTCTTTCGTCGTGCACGCGAAAGTGGCGAACTACGCACGGATTTGGCCGACGATGAGCTCATGGCATGGATCACGCTCGTCGGGTTGGCAATCATGACCCATGGCAGTGAACGTGGCCTCGATAACTCCACCAAAGTCGAATCGTTGCTGAATCAGTTCATGGTGCCCAGCCTGCACAGACAAGCCGAGAACGTGGTGTCCCTCGATCCAACCGAGGATTGAACCGCCGAGGGCTTGAACTCGTCAGCAGCTCCCCTAGTGCTGATTTGCGCGTCCGAAATCGACTCTGCTGCCACGTATCAGGACCGTTTCGGCAACTCGCCGATGTATCGTCACCTGCGCACGCGGTCCGTTCCAATTGTCGGAACTAGAGGTTGGCCTGAAACTGCTCGCGCCCTAGTCTCGCTATCGGCTAGCCCAAGCTCCAGCCGGGATGGCCGCATCGCCTGTCCCGGCACTCGGGCGGGTTCACGAAACACATCGGACTTTCAGGGGCGGAATGACCTTCGATTACATCATCGTCGGAGCGGGATCTGCGGGTTCCGTACTTGCCGCTCGCCTATCAGAGGATCCGGCGATACGCGTACTCCTCCTCGAGGCCGGCGGCAAAGACAAGAGCCCACTTATCCGTGTGCCGAAGGGCTTTGGAAAGCTGCTCGGCGACTCCAACTACACCTGGTCATTCCCGACGCGAGCTTTCGGCCCAACCAACCGAGTTGAAGCCTGGGCCAGGGGCAAGACACTCGGCGGTTCCAGCGCGATCAATGGACTGGTCTACAACCGCGGGCAACGCGGCGACTGGGACGACCTTGCGCGAGTCGGTGGCAGCAACTGGGGCTGGGATGAAATCGTCCCCGCGTACAAGGCGATCGAGAACAATATCCTCGGAGCATCCACCACACGAGGCGCCAACGGACCGCTCACCATCTCGCGCGTCGAGGATGCCGATCCGCTGTGTGAGGTGATGATCGATTCCGGCAAGACTGTCGGAATGCAGCGTGCCGAGGACGTCAACGAGACAGACGATGAACGAATCGGCTACACGATGGCCAATATCGCCAACGGTCGTCGTGTCAGCGCCGCCCACGCGTTCCTGAACCCCGCACGCCGACGTCCAAATCTCACGATCATGACAAAATCGCACGCGGTGAAACTCCTCTTCGACGGAGACCGCGCAGTAGGTGTGCGGAGCCGACAGGGCGGTCAGCTCGTGGATTTCCGGGCCACGAAGGACGTAGTTCTGTGTCTCGGCAGCATGCAGACGCCGCGACTGCTGCAACTGTCCGGAATCGGGCCAGCGGAAGTGCTCCGCGCCGCCGGAGTTGATGTCCTTGTCGACCAGGCGAGTGTCGGTGGCCGAATGCGAGAGCATCGGTGTTTCGTACTGAACTACCGACTGAAGCAAGACCTCGGGCTGAACAAGACGCTGAGCAGCTCGCTCGGTCAGGGTGTTGCGGCGGTGAAGTACCTGGCCACGCACCGGGGGCCACTGGCGTCACCGTCCTACGACGTCATCGGATTCCTGAAATCCGGCGAGGCGACCGATCGAGTCGACGGTCAGGTATTACTGGCGCCCTTCTCGGTTGCCTCCATGAGGCCGGGTCAGAATCCGGAACTCGAGCGGGAACCGGGGCTTCAGGCAATAGGTTTCGTCTCACGCCCCACCAGCGAAGGCCATTGCCACATCACCTCGGCCAACCCCGACGCGCCACTCGACATCGAGGCGAACTATTACGGTTCGGCGGAGGACCGAAGCACCGGATTGGCCGTCTTCGCGAAGATGCGACACATGTTCGAGAACGGCCCGATCTCCGAATACATTGCGCACGAGACGGTTCCCGGATCCGACGTGACTGACGATCAGGACATCATCGACAACGCCTTAGCGCACGGATACTGCGGATACCACGCCATCGGGACATCGGGGATGGGTTTGGAGGACACCGCTGTAGTCGACTCCTCACTTCGCGTGCGGGGAGTATCCGGATTGCGGGTGATGGACTGCTCGGTGCTTCCGGTGATGGTGGCAGGCAACCTGAACGCGCCGATGATGGCGATGGCGTGGCACGCGGCCGACGTGATCCGCGACGGAGTTTGAGCCGATGATCCCAATCTTCACTGAAACGAGGAAGCGCACATGCCGGTAACCAAAATCGAGGATCTCGCTGACGAGACTTTCGATCCGCACATCGCCGACAAAGCGGTGTTCGGCGATCATCCGAATCCGTACCCTCGGCTGAAGGAGATGCGTGCTGAGGGGCCGGTACTGCATACCGACTTCTGGGAGGAATTCGGTATCCCGAGGTGGCCGGCCCCCTGGGCGGACCGTTGGAGCGTGCTGTCGTTCGACGCGGTCAGCCAGGTCCTCAATGACCCGATCACGTTCTCGAACAAGGCTTTCGATTCGACCCTCGGACTGAGTTTCGGCCAAACGGTCAGCGTGATGGATCCCCCCGAGCATTCGCCGTTCAAGAAGCTGCTGCAGAAGGCCTTCAACCCCGTCGTCATCCAGGAATGGGGCTCTCGGATCGTGTCCCCGGTGGTCGATGAGTTGGTCACACCTCTGCGGGCCAGCGGCAAAGCCGAGCTGGTCGAGGACTTCGCCCGCCCCTACCCCTTCAATGTGATCTATCGGATGCTCGACCTACCGCCGGACGATATCGAGACCTTCTACAAGCTCACGGTCGCTCAGATCATCCACCACCCGACGATGGACAACGCCATCGAAGCGGCCGGAAAACTCGGGCGCTACTTCCGGAACATGATCGACGAACGCAAGGCCAATCCAGGCAACGATGTGGTCAGCCTGCTCGCCACTGTGGAGCTCGACGGTGCCCCCCTACCGGACGAGGTGGTCATCTCCTTCCTGCGCCAGCTGATCAACGCCGGCGGGGATACAACATTCCGGACGACGACGGCGTTGCTCACAGGCCTACTCACCAACCCCGAACAACTCGACGCCGTCCGGGCAGATCGCTCGCTGATCCCGGCCGCCGTCGAGGAGGCGCTGCGCTGGGATGGCCCCGTTCTGTGTTCGGTCCGACTCACCATGGCAGACACAGAGATTGCCGGTGTTGCGGTCCCGGAAGGCGCCTTCCTCAACATGGTGTACGGCAGCGCCAATCACGATGAAACGGTGTTCGACCACCCGGAGAAGTTCGACATCTTCCGGCCCAAGCACCGCCATTTCGGATTTGCCCACGGCGCCCACAACTGCCTCGGCCAAACACTGGCCCGTCTCGAGATGACGCGGGCGCTCAACGCCATGCTGGACGATCTGCCGAATGTCCGATTGGATCCCGATTATCCTGCGCCAAGCCTCAAGGGCGCGGCGATGCGGATTCCGGACGAGATTCGCGTCGTCTGCGAATAGGTGGAGCTGGATTGACACTCACAACGTACAACCCGGCCACTGGCGCGGTGTTGCAAACCTACGATGAGACGCCGGAACGCGACGTCGAGGCGATCCTGGCGCGAGCGAGCGCGGCGGCCGACGTCTGGCGGAACGCTCCGTACGAAGAGCGGGCGGCCGCGCTGAGGCGGCTGGCCGCGGCGTTGCGTGATCAGCGAGACGCACTTGCCCGATTGGCAACGCTCGAAATGGGCAAGCCGCTGCGTGAAAGCTTGGCCGAGATCGACAAATGCGCGGTGACGTGCGAATGGTTTGCTGATCACGGCGCGGAATTCCTCACGACCGACCGTGCCGAAACCGAAGCCATCGACACCCGGATCGTGTTCGAACCTCTCGGGGTTCTGTTCGCGATCATGCCGTGGAACTATCCCTTCTGGCAGGTGATCCGGGCGCTGGCCCCGGCAGTGGTCGCAGGAAACGTCGTCGTGCTCAAACACGCCCCCTCGACGACCGGTTGCGCACTGCGACTCGCCGAGCTGGCGGCCGCGAACCTCGCCGATGGCATTTTCTCGGTGGTCGTCGTTGGACCTGAGCGAACCCCGGATGTCTGCGAGCGGATAATCGGTGACGCTCGGATTTCCGCTGTCACGCTGACGGGCTCGACCGGTGCGGGTCGTTCCGTGGCGGCGATCGCCGGGCGTCATCTCAAGAAGGCAGTTCTCGAACTGGGCGGAAGCGACCCGTTCATCGTTCTGGCAGATGCCGATATCGATGCCGCGGCGAAGTGGGCCGCCCGCAGCCGATTCCAGAACGCCGGCCAGTCCTGCATCGCGACAAAACGCATCATTGCAGTCGAAGCGATCGCCGACTCCTTCACCGACCGATTTCTCGCCGAGGTGTCACTCATGGTCCTCGGAGACCCGCTCGCGGAAAGCACCACTATCGGCCCGATGGCACGCGAAGACCTGCGTGACGGTCTGGCCCGCCAGGTCGAGCTTTCCGTCGACAAGGGCGCCAGGGTCCTGGCCGGTGGCCTGGCACCCGACCTGGCCGGGTACTACTATCCGCCGACGGTGCTCGATCAGGTCACCAGCGATATGCCAGTCGTGGACGAGGAAACGTTCGGGCCCGCCGTACCACTGATACACGCCCGCGACGCGGAGGAGGCCATCCGCCTCGCGAATGCCACCCCGTTCGGACTCGGCAGCAATATCTGGACTGCGGATCTGGACCGAGGGCGCGACCTTGCGGTCAGGCTCACCGCTGGCCATACCGCCATCAACGGTATGACGGCTTCAGACCCTCGGCTGCCGTTCGGCGGCCTCAAGGACTCAGGCTATGGCAGAGAGCTATCTCATTACGGCATACACGAATTCGTCAATGTGCATGTCATCGTGACGAATGGGCCCGGCGGCCCCGCGGAAGCGCGCAAATGACCGGGCGACGTCGATGCGACATCGTGCCAGCTGCGGATGAACACCTGGCAAGGGCGCTGCGGCGCTGTTGAGCGATGGACTGGCCCTTTGTCGGACGTGACGCCGAGGTTGAGCGTGTCTGCACATCGCTGATGGACCCCAAGGCTCGTGGAGTCGTGGTGGCCGGACCATCCGGCTCGGGGAAAACGCGTCTCGCGCTCGAATGCATCACAAGAGCTGAGGGGGCCGGCCTTTCGGTGGCACGTGCGATGGCCACCCGCGCATCACAGGGACTAGCCTTCGGTGTTCTTGCGCAGCTGTTGCCACCGGATCACGGTGGCGGCAGCGAGTACGACAGTCGACCCATTGAGGACTGGGGCGAACGCCTCCGCCGCTCGGCGGCCACACTCGTCTCACGGGGTCGGGGACGCCGCGCCGTTCTCTTCATCGACGATGCCCACCTTCTGGACGATGCGTCGGCGGTGCTGATCTCGCAGATCGTCATCCGCAACGAAGCGGTGGTGCTCGCCACCATACAAGCGCGCGAGCCTGCCCCGGAGCCGCTGACCGCGCTCTGGAAGAACGAGTTGGTCGATCGCGTCGAGTTGCAAAGCCTTGCGAGCGAGGACATCGAGAGCCTCCTCTCCGCTGTCCTCGACGGTCACCTTGACGGAGCTCTCGCCACCGAGTTCTATTCGCGGTGTCAAGGTGACTACCTGTTCCTGCGCGAGCTCGTACACGGCGCGATCGAGGACGGAACACTCCTGTTCGACGACGGCATGTGGAAACTGACGGGTCCACTCTCACCGTCGATCAGACTGGTCGAACTCATCGACAGCAGGCTGAGCAACCTGTCGGTAGACGAGCGAGCGCTGCTCGAACTGGTCGCCGTCGGCGAGCCACTGGCATCGGGTGAGCTGTCATTGTGTCCCGACGCGACTGCGCTCGAAACCTTAGAAGCCAAAGACATTCTGACAACCCGACTCGACGGTCGTCGCTTGGAAGTTCGCCCCGCCCATCCCCTATACGGTCAGGTGGTGCGCGGACAGATCCCCGACGCCCGTAGGCGCGAACTCTCACGGCTTCTCGCAGAAGCCGTGGAAGCCAACGGCGCTCGGCGCCGCACCGATGTGCTGCGCATCGGGACGTGGCGTCTCGAGGCCGGCGGCGGCAGTCCCGATCTGCTGATGGCAGCTGCCAGGGCGGCGCGCTGGTCATACGACCTCGCCCTGGCCCAGCGGCTGGCCAGAGCGGCTGTACAGGTCGGAGCGGGCTTCGAGGGACGGCTGCTGCTGGGGCAACTCGCCAGCCGGCGCGGTCAGTCTGCAGAAGCAGAGTCGATTCTGACAGCGCTGAGTGTTTCGGCGGTCAATGACGAGCAACGCTGCCAGATCGCGTTGACGCGCATGCGCAATGCGACGTGGAGTGTCGGTCCGTCGGACGGGTTGCGAATCGCGCAGGAAGTACTGCAGTCCGTCAACGATCGGCACCTGGCCGATGAGATCCTGGCGTTGCGTTGCTGGGCACTGCTGGCCGCGGAGGGACCCCGAGTATCCGCGGAGGCAGCCCAGGATCTGATGGCTCACGCACAGGGCAGAGCCTTCGTGTTGGCCTGTGTGGCCCAGGCTTTCGGACTCAGCCGAATGGGTCGGCTCGAGGAGGGGATGAAACTGATCGATCGCGCGCAGACGGCGCAGCGCGCACTCAGCAGCAGGTTCGAGTACCCGCATCTGTTCGTTCCTGTCCAATGCGAATTCCTCATATGCGCAGGAAGACTCAAGGAAGCCGAGAGCCTCGCCAACACACAGTATGAACGTAGTGTTCGAGAACGTTCAGTCGAGGAACGAGCGCACTTCGCTCTGCAGCTAGCGAGAGTCCTGCGGACACGCGGCATGATCGAACGTGCCTCCCACTACGCGAGGGAGGCCACGACGATATTCCGGCAACTCGACCTCACGACATTTGTCCGCGATGGGCTGCAAGAACTCGCGCTGGCCTGCGCGCTCGGGAAACGTGTTCAAGAGTGCGAAGACGCGTTGGCCGCGATCGATGGCTTCGAGCTACCGCTCAGCATGCACAAGGCAGTTGAGATCGTAGAGGCCCGCGCCTGGGCCACAGCAGCAGCCGGTGATCTGGCCGGGGCCCGGCGAATGTTCGAGGAAGCCGCAGCGCTCGGAGAGTCCATCGGAGACACCGTCGGCGCCCTCAGCGCGCTGCACGCGCTTGCCCGGGTGGGACGAGCGAAGAATGTCGAGCAGCGACTCATCAACGCAGCCGTTCAGGTGGACGGCCCACTGGCCCGTTTGCGGACCGCCCACACAGTCGCGTTGGCCACCAGCGACGCCGGCGGGTTGGAAGCTGCTTCCGAGGGATTCGAAGAGTTGGGATCGGAACTCCTGGCCGCCGAAGCGGCGGCTGACGCAGCGACGGCTTGGATCAAGGCGGGGTTCGGGCGCCGGGCGGCCGCAGCGCAGAATCGTGCAGCAGGGCTGGCCGGCCAGTGCGAGGGTGCAGACACTCCTGCCCTCCAGTCCGCCAGCCTGCGAGCAACTCTGACAGCAAGCGAGTACGAAACCGCACTGCTGGCCGCGGCTGCTCGCTCGAATCGTGAAATCGCGGACGAATTGGGACTTTCAGTCCGCACAGTGGAAAACCGCTTGCAACACGTCTACACGAAACTCGGGCTGTCCAGCCGGCATCAGCTTGCTGACGCATTCAGTGCCTGAGGCAGCTCCACCCCCAGCT
This sequence comes from Mycolicibacterium sp. YH-1, assembly GCF_022557175.1. Next base: position 6,484,579 of record NZ_CP092915.1, read on the forward strand.
TGCGAGCCAAACCTTCCATGGGCGCCCAATAGGCGTCCAGTATTGGGATGCCGCTCTGCCGGCGCTCAGCTTCGGTCCTGAAGCCGCGGTCACCGGGAATGAGGATCTCGCCATCGGCATTGTTCTTGCGTGACGATCGGATCGCACGCAGTCGGGAGTCGACGCTGTGCAGGAACGCATCACGGTCCTGGAAAGCAGGCACGTGTAGGGCGAGCACGAACGAGGACACAAGGGTCGTCCTCATCGAGTCATTTCCGGTGCACAGACCAGCCAGCAGGCCGGCTATCATCTCGACTGCGAGTTGTATCGCGTAGCCTTTGTGATCCCCGCTCAAGTTTGCCAGGGATCCCTTCGGGTCCGAGCCGCGGCCGAGAGCGAACTCCTTTGTGTCGGCAGTGAAGTCACCATTGTCGTCGAGTACGGTCCGCGGCGGGAAAGCCTGCCCCGAGCCGGCCAGCCCAAGGGCTCCAAAGATGCTGATGGCGGTGGTCGCCATATCGATGACCAGCGGGCCCTCTTCGTCGCCGGGCACCGCGATCGCGACGGGGTTCGTCCCCAACATGCGGTCGGCGCCGCCGAACGGAGCACTCATTGCGCCCGAATTGGTGAGCACGATCCCGATACAGTCAGCCTGCGTCGCCATCTCGGCGTAGTAACCCAAACTCCCGTTGTGAGTCATATTGCTGACGGTTACACCACCGACACCCGTCTCTTGAGCCTTCCGGATGGCGAGTTCCGCGGCGTGGTAGGTCACCACTTGACCGGGGCAGCCCTTGCCGTCGATGGATGCCGCCGATGCGGACTCCCTAGTGACCTCCCAATCTCCAGTCGTATTGACCGGAGGCAGGCCGACACCGAACGGATCCTCGCCGAGATACATCATGGCGTACAGCGGCAGGTGGCCGACTCCATGTGAGTCGTGGCCACGCAGACTGGCCCAAAGTAGTTGGCGAGCCTGTATTGCCGCGTCCTCTTCACGAGCGCCCGCTTTGATCAGCAGGTTGCAAGCGAAGTCTTCAAGGTCTTCTGGGCGGAGACGTATCATGATCTATCAGCCGTTCTCGTCGTCGTCAGGATTCGGTGGCGCAGTCGCCGGGTTGCTCTCCCCGAGGCCAGATGATCGCGCTGTTGTCAGGCGTCACAGGCCCTACCACCGAGAGCAGGCGGGCCGGGCGATCCCCGAGGTTGCGCACCCCGTACGACTCACCGTTGACAACGAAACCCACCATTCCTGAACGGAATTCACGTCGCTCGACCGATCCATCGTCAGAGCCGATCCAGGAGAACTCGGCTTGGCCGTCCAACATCACTACCACTTGATCGGCGCCGCTGTAGCGATGCAACGGCAATTCGCCCGTAACGGTATGGGTCACGACGGCCAGCTGAGCGTGCTCGTAGGCCGGGATGTGCACTCGCGAGGAGAATCCCGCACCGATCCGAACCTGATCCTTGACGTCGAGGGCCGAGAAAGTGCGGCCCGGCACGCGATCGAATAGCCGCCCCGTCACCTCACTGGAAAGTGCCGGGAACAACCCCGGCTCAACCAGCCAGTCTCCCGGCTCCTTGTCCTGCCAGGCCACCTCTGACCGGGTGACCGGGCCGCCGGACGCGAAAATGTTGGAGTTCCCGCTGCGCCCGAAACTACCGACTGCGCCACCGGTTATCGGGTTCTCGGGGTCGGCCAGTGGGTACAGGGTGCACTCGCAGGTTGGGAATTCCGTAGTCAACGGCAGGGGACCCTCCATGTAGATCCACCGGCACACGTTCACCCCGGTGTTCTGCATCCCGTGCGGCCGACCGCCGGGCGAGAGCAACACATCACCGGGCCTGGCCTTGATCCGCTGCTGTCCGCCGATCAGGAAATCGGCTTCCCCCTCGAGGAACACGATGATGCTGTCCTTGCCTGGGTGAGTGTGCACCAGCTTCTGCTTGTCAGGGAACGACCCGGCGAAGTTCGAGAGGAACTGCGCATTGTCCGGAGTCAGCCATCGAACGAAGTATCCGACGTAGCCGAACAACTCCGCCGCCCAGAACTCGGAGAACGGGATGCTGAACGGATCGGACAACCGACCCGCCAGCACATCGGGCTCAGCACTGACGGATACATCCCTGACAACCGACACAACAGGCTCCTCAACGAACGAATGGGTTTTATGAACTGATGTCTCAATGAATTCGAGACGGCGACCAAGTCCTACGTCAGAGCATCGAGCTTCCTCCGTTGACGCTCAGCACCTGGCCGGTCACGAAGCTCGCTTCGTCGGAAGCGAGATAGGTCACTGCCGATGCGATCTCTTCCACAGTGCCGTGCCGTGCCATCGGGATGAGGGCGACAGTCCTGCGCTCGACCTCGAGGATCTCCGCGGCCGGAATACCCAGGATCATCTCCCCCGCGGTGCCCGTCGGCCCATCCGAACCCTGACCACTTGCCGCGACTTCACCTTCTAGCCGGCTCAGGAGTGCGGCTACCGCCGGGGTTTTCGTTGATCCAGGGGCGACGGTGTTGACGGTGATCCCGTTCTCGGCGAACTCTCGTGCCAGCCCGGTCGTCAGCCCGTGGACCCCACCCTTGGCCGCGTTGTACACCGCGTGCATGTAGAGGCCGTTACGAACCGACTCCGCACCGATGTTGACTATCCGGCCGTAACCCCGCTCAACCATGTGCGGAAGAACAGCAAGAGTGCAGTGCAGAACCGTCCAGAGATTTCGATCGAGTGTCGCGCGTAGCGTCTCCTCGGTGTGCTGCAGCGTAGGTCTAATGACACCGCCGCCGGCGTTATTCACCAAGATGTCCACTCCCCCGAATCCGGTGACAGCCTCCTGTAACAGCAAGGCTGCGCCGTCTCCGGTCGAGAGATCGACCTCCACACCGATCACGTCAGCGCCGCCACCGAGCGCCTCGACCGCACCCTTCAGCTTGTCGCCGTCGATATCCCCCACAACCAGCCGAACGCCCTCGGCCTGCAGTCGCTGCGCGATGGCCAATCCGATCCCGTGCGCTGCGCCGGTGACTATGGCTGTTCGATTGCTGAATAGCATGTTTGCTTCTAACTCCAGGTCTTGGGGATGTCGAGACTCGGCGGACTCAAACGATCACAGGCGTGAGGAGGAACTTGCTGCAGGGATGGGGATCTCAGGAAGATCTGTCTGCCACATGTCGAGTAGGTCCAGGCTCGGCTTCAGGGAACGCGGCCGGTAATCCGGATCAGTGATCTTGCAATGCCCGTGGCAGAACTCCATCGAGTTGCCGTGCTTCGGATCCACCACGTAGACGCCCATGGACCCCGACATCGAATGCCGTAAGAGGTCGTTTCGTAGGGTCATTCCCGCTCGGACCGCATTGTTGCGGGCGCGCATGACATCGTCGATCGACTCGACTTCGACACAGAAATGGTCGAGCTTGCCGATCGAGTCCGACGATTGCAGCAGAACCAGCGAGTGATGGAACTGGTTCTCCGCGCGCAACAGGGAAACCACGCCCTCGACGCGATCGGAGGTCTTGAACCCAAGAACCTCGCGGTAGAAGCGTTCTGATACGGCCGCACTTTCGACGTAGAACCCGACGTGCAGCAATTCCTGCATCGTGACTCCGGTGGACCACCCGGCCAACGGCAGTTCGACCATGTCGATGTAGACCTCGAACTCCATGCCGTTCAGATCGTGGAAACGCACCCAACGCGAAACTCGATCCTCTTCAGCGCTACCGCCTTCGGCCCAGGGAATGCCCCAGTCGTCGAGCCGCTTGGTCACCTCTTCCAGCGCCTGCTCGTTCACAGCCCGATACGCCACACGAGAGCAGGCCGACTGGTCGGCTTCATCAAGCCGGAGCCAGTGATGGGCGGTGCCGCCACCCCGCAGGAAGGCCGTCTTGTCCCGTCGCTCGGATACCCGGAATCGTCCGACCCTGGTGTAGAACTGCAAGGCCGCGTCGAGATCATCGGTAGCCAGCGCCACGTAGCCCAGGCCCTGAATCAAACCCTTCTCCATCACATGCCCCTTTCTTGAACTGGCCGGTTAGACGATGATGCTGACGGACCGTTGCGGCCTCAGCGCATCCAGATCGAGGGTTACCCGGCGCCGCCGGATTTTCAGCTCACCGTCTTGCATCAACAACGAGTGTTCGTAGCGGCCGACGAAGAGAATGCTCTCGGCAAATCTCGTCCGATAGACCGCGAAATTGGATTCCACCGAGACCAGATCCCCCTCTGCCTCCCTGATACGAACGTTGGTGATGAGCCGACGGGTGCGGGAGTGCGGAAACTCGGCGTGCCCGTTCGGCTGAAGTAGCCGATTAACCCGCTGCTCGATCATGAACCGGTTGTCATTGATCAGGAAGAGGCTGTCCGCCGCTTCAGCTTTCGGATTCGATGGGGACGGGATTTGGTACTTGCCGTCATCTGTGAAGAGATCCAGCCATTCACGTAGCCGCCAGTCGTCGAGTAACGCGGCCTCCTCGTAGAGGAAGTCTTCGGCATCTGTGCGGTTGAGCTTGGCCTTGACGCTGCTGAGTTCCATGTCTTCGCCTCGTCCTGGTCAGACGTCCACCGGACGCGGAAGTGAAAGGCCGCCTGGCTCTGGTGCCGCCGGCTCCCCGGTCATAAGCTCGTTCCATCTGCGCCAGAAGAGCCGCATCTGCAACTCGTCGTCCATAGCGGCCTGGTCTCTCGCCATGCCGCGGGATATGTCGGACCAGACCGACTGGGCGCCGGTTCCGAATCCTCGCTGGCAGGACTCCAGCGCCTCCACGTCGTCTGGCGTCGCCAATCCGCCGGGACCCCAGAACGCCAAGTAGCTTTGGCCCCGCAGTTCGCCGGCCTCCTTACCCTCCTCTGGGATCCGCAGTTCCCAACCGGTGACTTCGAGGTAGTCCGGGTTAATCGGCTGCAGCGTGCGGATTAGGATCCCGAAGTCGGTCCAGATCAACAGCAGCGAGGGAAAGATGAACATGTTTCCGCCCCATGTGTTGACCTGGTCCCCCCGTACCGCGCCGTACTCATCGATGATTCGCGCTTGATTGGCGGCGACTTTCGCCTCGGCCTCGGGGTTGCCGAGCTCCATCCCGATGCCTAGGTTCGCCCCACCAACGAGGCTGTGCCCGTTTCCGAGATCGAAGCATCCACGGTTCCCGCCCGAGGTGTTCTTGACCGTCGCCATTAGCTTCGCCAGGTCTACACCCGAAGCGATCAGCATCTCGAAGTACGTCGGGTGGGTGGTCGCGGCGTGATATCCATCGATACTGTTCTCCACCAAAAGCTTCCAGTTGGCGCGTATCGAGTACTCATGCGTTCCCTGCGCGACCCTGAGACCTTCGCTGGACTTGTCACACAGCAGATCGATCCAATCCTTGGCATCCCCGAGGTAGGTCGCAAGATCTTCGATCTCGTCGTTGAAGCTGGCGAACACGAACCCTCGATACGACTCGAACTTCGCCGGCCTGCGCAATCCGGGACGGCTGAAGTCCTCGCCATAAGAGGCTTGATCGGGCACCAGAACACACTGACCGTTCGAATCGAAGCTCCACCCGTGGTAGAAGCACGTGTGAATCTTTTTATTGCCCTGATCCTCTCGGCAGACTTCCGCTCCTCGGTGGGGACATGAGTTGTACAGAACCTGCACATCGCCTTGCTTGTCGCGTGTGAAGATCACGGGTCGGCCGCCCACTTTGCGGGTGCGGAAGTCGAACGGTGCTGGGATCTCGGATTCGTGACCGACGAAGAGCCAGCAACGGTCAAAGATCTGGGCGCGTTCCTGTGCAAGAACGTCGGGCGACACGAAGACTTCCCGGTTGATCCGGAAGCTCGACGCGGCGCGGTCGTCGATGACGAATGGGGGCTGTTGAGTTGACATCGGTGCCTTGTCCTCGATCGGCGAGAGCATTACTGGTATCGAGTCAAACATCGACAGAGGATGCTGTCAGGAGTAGGGACTACTCTCCTTCTGCCCGCCCACCCCAATGCGCAGACTTTTCGACCATGCAGATAGGCACGCGCGTTGACGACCTTCAATCATGATGCAGTGCCGCAGTATTCAGGCACGGCAAGCTCACCTAGATCTTCAGTGGAGGAATCTTGGCTCGCGGAACGACTGATATCACTCCGCCGACCGCGGCGGGAAGGACAGCCGACTGGTCTATATAGAACACCACGGCGTCATCGGTGATCGCGAAACTACGGTAGGTGGCCGGATTTCGAATGCCGTTCGACACGGTGAAACCTCTTATCGTGAACTGTCGCGTCAGATCTGCAGCGACCAGCGGCGAAAGAACGTCCACGGGGTCGACACCGGGCTCGAACAGGTCGTCGAGTGTCACAGGGCGATTCTGATCGAAATCGAATGTGAAGCTCTTGTAGATGCTGTCCGACCGGGCTGATTCGATGTCGGCGAGGATCTTAAGCACGAGACTTCGCGTACCCGTCTGCGGTGTGCTGGGAATCGCGTTGGTGTTGTATCCCTGTGTGGTTTGTTGCGGCTGACCAGAACTGGTGGACACTGAGGTGACCAATAGGCTGTAGGGGAGCTTCGTCGCGCCCGGCGCTCGCGCCAACCCGATCACTCGATTGCGTTCCTGAGCCAGGTAGGCGGCGACGGCCCCGTCTTCCGGGTGGCCGATGCCGAAACGCAGATCGATCGTGTACTCGGGAGCTATCTCCAGCGCATGGCAGACATCTCCCGACTGCACATTGCCTCCCATGTCGGTACACGGCGACTGCGCGGCAGCCGCAGGCGCGGTACTCAGCAACGGCAGCGCGATGATCACAGCTGCCACAGCTATCCCGGTGGTGCGCATCGTCTCGCCTTTCGCAGAATCCAACACGTGCGTACTGCAGCGGATCGTCGGGGGGACTGAGATTAGTCGCCCGCCACGACCACCGCGGCGACGCTGTAGCTCCTCGGTGCCGCCGACGGCCAGCCCTGACTACTGTCATTGCTCAGAGCTCCGAACCCGTACTTCGTATAACCGCAGTCGGAGAAGACTTCGAAGCCCAGCCCTTGGAGGACGACCGCTGTGACCGCTTTCGTCTCGTTTCCGCCGTGACCGCCTGTGTTCGCGTCGCCGTACCCAGAGAGCATTCTGACCTTGGAGGGGTTGTAGCCGACATCCCGCAGTGCTTGCGTAACACTCGGCACGCCTTGCACGTTGGTATCCGATACCGGTAGGACCTTACCCGTGTGGCTCACCCAGCCGTCCGATTCGCGAACTGCGCGCTGACTCACTTCGTTCAGAATTGCGTCGAACTGGAAAGGGGGGCACCCCGTGGCACTTCGGGCCGCATCGACAGCTGCCTTCAGATCCTCAGTCGTGTCCGCTGTCGACGTCGGCGCGAGGACCAGCGTTGAGCACACGACGACAACACTCGTTGCACAGGCCCGGGTTCGCCGAAACCATTTGCTGTGCAGCATTACAGCGGCGGCCACATTCTCGCTTGGCCCCGTATTGCCGATGCGGCTACTTCTGCCCGACGACTGCACCGACCCCACCCACTTCGCTGATTTGCCAGTCATGATTGCTGTCAATCGTGATGCTGTAGGTGGCGGTCGACTCCAGTCCCTCGGGCGCTTGCACGGTCTTCGTCTGAACACTGACGAATGTGTCGACCACGTAGGTTCCGTTGTCGTCCGACCGAACCTTGGCCACGAGCGGTACGGCGGTCGAATTCCACTGCAATGGAACGAGAATCTGCTCCATCGAGGTCGCCGCGTTGCTGAGTTTGTCCTTGAGCTCGGGTGTCGTCCCCCTCACGAGCTCGGTCTTCCACGGGCCCAGGTCCTTCGCGTCGATCTTCGCTGCGCCGACGGCGTAGTCGAGCGCGATTTGCTCTGCCCGGCTGGTCGCGGCTGCCTGTCTCGCCTGTGCGTCCAGCTGCGCCTTAGCACCCAGGTACAGCCATGTGGTGACGCCGGCCGCTGCGAGCAGACCGATGATCACAGCGCCGACTAGGAGCGCGCGGATCGAAATGGAGATCGACCGTCGCTTGGACTTCGCGGACTTGCCCCGATCCTCGCGAATGCCATCATCGGCTTCATCGGCTTCATCGGCTCCTGCGGTCGCCTCGACTTCAGCCGGATCAACGGCTTCCCGAAGCTTGTCGCGTTCTTCGATTTCCGCTGCGTCGTCCTTGATATGCAACTGCGGCATTGAGACCGCCTCCTATCCCGGTGGAATTGCGACGTGTAGGTCGATGGCCCCGTCTTCAGGAACCGTCGCGATCAGATTCGCCAGTATTTGGCTGCTATCCAGATTTCTTATCGCCGCAGCGATCAGCTTCACGTTGGCCGATGTCGCTTCGCCGAGAACCCGCAAGTCAACGCCGCGGTTGTCGAGGAACTTCTGGATTCGGCCGACGAACGCCGAAAAGATGAGAATGTTTCCAGGGTTAACGCCCATCATGACCTGGTTGTAGCCGTCGTTGAAGACCGTATTGATCCTGGTTCCCAGCGCACGGATCGGCGGCGCAGCATCGGCAAGCGCCTGCCCGACGAAGCCCGCATTCTCCAGCAGAGCCTGAAAGTTTCTGAGCATCGCTCGGCCCTGACCGTTGAGATCGGCTGTCGTGTTGCGCAGCAGCATGCTGGTACGAGCGAGGTTGGGCAGCACCAGATCGGGGGGCGGAAGCCCCGCGTCCGCCTCGTTGATGACGTTGTTCAATTGCTGTGGGTCCATCTGGTTGAGCACACGTACGACACTGGCGCCCAGCTCGGAAATCGACGGGCTCTCCTTGACGGTGTCCGAGGCAATGCGTTGACCGTCGCGCAGTACGGGACCACCGCTGCTGAGTGGCTCCAGTTCGATATAGGACTCGCCGAGTGCGGATAGGTTCTCTAGGCGGACGTCCGAGTCCTCCGGGATCCGGTACTGCCCGTCGACGTAGAAGTGCACTGTCGCATTCGATGTCGTGGCGTCGATCGCCGTGACCTTCCCCACACGCACACCGCGCAACAGGACACTTGCATCGACGACCAGATTGTTAATGTTGGCGACGTCCATCGACAGATTGGTACGGTCCGTTGGCGGCGAGATCCGCACACCCAATGACCCGATGTACGTGACGAACACAACGATGACGGCGAGAAATGCCGCGAATGTGGCAATACTAAGTAGGGGCTTCGACCTCATTGCAGCGCTCCGAGCATGCGTAGAACCTGTTCGACGTTCCCAGATAGTTCTCGTCCATCAGGACCCACGATCGAGGTGATGTTTATCGCCGGGTACTTCCTCTCCGGGAGGTAGTAGTTCTTGATCAAGTCGTACCAGCGCGGTACTTCCTCATCGAACGCGTACTTTGAATGCTGCAACGCCTCAAGGGCATTGGCGCCAGATTCGAACACCGGGACCAGCCAGTAGCCGTTGTTGTAGATCGTTCCAAGGCTCGGCAGGAGCGTTGCCAGGTAGTGAGAGAGTGGGAAGAAGTGGTGGAATCCCATCACGCCCTCGTCGCTAAACCAGTACTGCAGCTTCGGTGTGTAGCTGTGGAGTACATTGCTCGTGTCGGCCACCCCGTTAAGCCACTTGTCGACGCTGTCGACGTTGCTCGACAGATCTGACAGGTCTACTGCAACTCTCGAGGCGATCTCTTGCACCTCGGGACGCGGGGGTGTCACTGCGTTGATTTTGATCACCGTGTTCTGCGCGCGCTGGATCGATCCGCTGCCGATGAAGTTCGCAAGACTGGCGAGAGTGTCCTCAAGCTGCGGCGACGGGGTCGTCTGGGTCAATGGGACCCGTCCCCCCGCATCGAGTGCTGCGGCGGTCGCGGCGGCGTCGGCGTTGCGTTCGAGAGCGACATAGGTGTCGCCGAGCACGGTGCCCTGCTGCAGAACAGCGTGGATGTCGGATGGCACGACGACGTTCTCATCGATGTGTGAGGTCACGTCCACCCCACGATCGGTCAGTTGGATCGCCGTTACGGAACCCACTTTCGTACCGTCCATGAGGACCTTTGCCTGATCTGGCAAATTCAGCACATTGGCGAACTCGAGAGTGATGTCATAGCCGCCGCCATAGGAAGATCCGGGCAAGGGGATCGAGTTCGCGCTGACTGATGCGCAGGCGACCGTGCTGAGGGTGGTCCCGATTATCGCTAAGCTCAATGTAATTCGAGTTCTCATCGTCGCTGAGCCTCCATCAACACGTACTGCAGCAGTGCGACGTCCACTGCGTGAGGCTGCCCGTTAACATCCGCACAGCTACCCGGCATGGACGCGTTCATCATGCCGCACAGAGCCAGTCCATCCGGCGTCCGAATACGGAAGAGGGGTGGGCTCCAGGCAATCAGAGCGAACTGGTGGTTGTTGGCGTGGTACGACATCGTATTGATCCAGCGCGGCACTGGGTTGAGCATGTTTGCGAAACCCTTGTAATGCGGGCTCAGATGCCGCAACGTATCCGCGGTGGTGTCCAGGCCGAGCTGGATGTCGTCGCCGAGTGTCAGTTCGATATCGTTGACCATCAGAATCAGCTCGGTGATCGTGTTCGTCAATCCGTTCGTACCGCGAAGTGCATTGACTAGATTGGGCGTGGTGTTGGGCATGTCCAGCAGAATCTCCTTCAGCGGAGCGCTGGTTTCGCGCAACATGTCGGTCAGTTGCACAACGTTCTTGACGATCGAGCCGATGTCGGCGATCGACTGGTCAGGGCTGTCGAGCAGCTCAGACGACGTGCTGAGTAAGTTGTTGAGCGCGGGTCCGTTTCCGCGAACCGCTTTGTCCATTCCGCTGAGTGCGTCCTGAATGTTCGTCGACTGAGAGGGGTTGATTCCGTTCACGAAGTTCGTGGCGGAACCGATTACCTGCGAAATGCTCAACGGTGTAGCCGAGCGGCTACGCGGGATGCACCGTCCAGCCACGAGCTTCGGCCCACCGCTGAAGTTGCCGACGAGTTCGAGCGAGCGATCCGCCAGGATCGAAGTCGATCGGATTACAGCCTTTACATCCTCAGGTATCGGATGATCGACATCGATCGTGAAGCGCACTTCGACGTCGGCGTCTCGCGGCGTAATGTTCGAGACTGTTCCGATTCGATAACCCATCTGGGTCACAGGGTTATCGACATACAGGCCGACGCTGTCGGACATGACGGCACAGAACTCAGCACCCTGGTTGTGCTGCCGTGCACCGCATGAGGTGACAACTGTGGTCAGTACCACGGCGCCTACCGTGCACGCTGAAACGGTGCGAACCACCGAACGCGATAGCGACGACATCAGCAGGGACTCCCGTGGACCGGAACGCAGATGTCCGTGGCCAGCAGTTCAGGGCGGATGTACGTGTTCTGGTTGCCGATGGCGCGTTCCATTCGGTCGTGGACGCGGCCGAGCACTCGCACCATTACTCCGTTGCGGCTCTGTATCGTCCGAAACTCGGTGAGGATTCCTTCCATTCGATCGAGAAAGTCCTTGCGATTGGTGAAGTACATCTTCAGCAGACCGTACTTCGCCGCCTGCACGACCGCACCGATTCCTTGGAGCGCATCGGCGAAACTTTTGCCGTACAGGACCAGCGTGCCCTCAAGAATCGCGATCTTGCGTATGTACTCCTGGAGTTGACCGCGGTAGTCCGTCAAGGTTTGGACGTACTCGTCAGACATCCTGAGTATCTTTGAGATCTGACCGCGTTGCCTATCCATCGTATTGACTATGGAGTTGGCCGCGTCGAGTACAGCTGAAACCGAATCGGTGTTGCCACCCGTCAAGCCCTGTTGCAACTGATCCAGGGAGTCTTTGATCGGTTGCGGAGCAACGTCATCGGTGATCTTCGTGGTGTCCGCGAGTGTCTCGACGAGGCTGTACGGCATTGTCACTCGCTCCTTCGGAATCGGACGTGCGCCGAGCTCCGCGTCACCGAGCGGAATAATCGTTACGAAGTAGCCCCCGACGACCGTGAGCATGCGCACCTGCACTTGTGACTGATCACCAACGAAGGCATCCCGCTTCACGCTGGTCCGCACTCGGATCTGACTCGGCTCGATCGCAAGGTCTTTGACGTCACCCACCACAATGCCGGCTATCCGGACGGTGTCGCCCGGGCGTATCGAAGCCGCGTCGTCCGTGTAGAAGGTGACGATCTTCTCGTCAGGCGGGCTGACGTAGATCGCGCCTGCAACTATCCCGATGATCGCGACGATTGCCACCAGCGCGGCGCCCCAAAGTCGCTCGCGTCGTACCGTATTCACTTGTTGCATAGCACCACCCGCTGACCATTCAAGAGCACGTCCATTGCTTCCGGAAGCTGGACCCGACCGCGCGAGCACGGTACGGGTGCACCAGCCTCTGGAGGTGGTGGGAGGTTCTCCCAGATTACGGGAGTCCTCTTCACGACGTCGATCGCGTCATAGGCGTTGGTGATAGCCCTGTCCAAAGCCCTGTCAGCATCGACGCCCGGCCTGATGCCCGCTGCCGAGAGCAGATGAACGACTGCTCGGGTGAAATCCGCTCCGGCGATCTGCGACTTCCGAAACTCATCCAGCACCGCAATCGCTCCGCGGATCGGGGTATCGAGCTCGTTGAGAATCTGGATCAGGTGGTGGGAACGACCGTTGACGCCGTCGGCGAGGGCGGCCAGGTTGTTCATGATCGTCGAGACAACCTCCTGACGATCGGAAACGAATGCAGTGAGGTTGCGAATGCTGTCGAGCATGGGTCCTAGCCCACTCCCGTCGCCCTGAAGAAATGCGACTGCGTTGTCAGTGAACGTGTTGATCTCATCCGGGCTGAGGGTGGCGAGCACTGGTTGAAGACCGTTGAATAGGACCGTGATGTCGAATGACGGCAGAGTCATAGTGGTCGGAACGTCGATGACTCGATTCGGGGCCGTCTGCCCTTGTACGGGGTTCTGCACATCGACGTAACGCAGCCCAGTGAGGGCTTGGTATCGAACGGCCAGGCGGCTTTCCCGCACTATGCTGAATCTCTGATCCAGGGTGAAGTTCACGACGGCGAGACTTCGCCCGTCGCCAGACCGCTCCAGGGCGATGTCACTCACCTTGCCCACTCGAACACCCCGGACGCGTACGTCGGCTCCGTTCATGAGGCCGGAAACGTCGGTGAATTCAGCGTGGTATGTCGTGCTGGGAGCGTCGAGGGGATGGCTCAGTTCGTTGCCAATCGTGACCAGTAGAAATCCGCTCACGACAGCGGCGAGTGCAACCCGCCACGCCGCACCCCTGGCCGTAATCAAGACGGACCCATCATTGTTCCGAGTGGTGCTGCGACGCCTGGAAGCTGGTCCAAGATTATCCTCACTTGCAGCGCACGCTGCTCACCCGAGCCCGCGTACATGCGCTCGAACCGCGACCGGATCTCGGTGATGGTGGTCGCAAAGGCCTCAGCGCTCAGCACCTTCGGGACTGTGTCGGTCAGCGCCCTCACGCTCTCGATAACCGGGAACAGGTCCTCCACGTGAGAGGACAGCAACACGCCGATTGGTGTGAAAAGTTCATTCTGTGCATTCGTCATCGTCGGAATGAGGTGGTTGTCGTACCAGACGTCGTTGTCCCTGTTCGCCAGCCACAGCTGTACGTTCTCGCGGTACTGGCGCTGGTTGGCTTCGCCCAACGCCGGGAAGAAGTTCCACTTCTTCTCGACCTCGTCGGCAGTCTCCGGCGTGAGAGTGTTGGGGTACGTGTTCAGCACCAGATCACCGGTACGGATCAACGCTTCGATGTAGCCCGGGAACGCCACGCTGATACCGGTCGTGTTGCGCAGAAGCTGCTCCGTGCTGACCGTCTGCACGACGGCCACGGAATTCGCCACGACGAGCGCGGTTTCGAGCAGCGGATTGAGACCGTCAACATACCGTGTCGCGCGATCGATGACGCTTACCAGTCTTTGGTCGAACACCCCGTTCGACAGTTCGCCCAACCGATACAGCAGTGTCTGCAAGCTGTAGTTGCCTTGAGGGGCGACATTGATCTCCATGCCGTCCCGGAGCGGACTGCCGTCCTGTACCGGTGTGATATTAATCCCTGTAACACCAAAGTAGTTCGATGGCCGATAGTCGATCGACATTGCGTCGGTGAGTCCACGGGTTGGCTTTGACTGCAAGTCCGTAGTCAGTCGAACCCCACCACCGGAAAGGCTCGATACGTCCGTCACTTCGCCGATCTTCACGCCGTGCATGATCAACGGGGTGCCGGTGGCTACTCCTTGACCGACGTATGTCGTTTCGATCGCGACCGAAATGACGTCCTTCTTGTGGCCGAACGGGTCGACGGCGAAGTACACGACTGCTGCGACCATTACGGCTACAACGGCGACCACACCGACTCTCGTCAGCGTTCGACTCTCTGATTCGGCTGTTGTGTGAAGCAGTGTCATCTGGTTGCCTAGCCCTTGAATACGAACGTTGGCTTGAAGCCCCATAGGGCAATGGTCATGATGAAGTCGAGGGTCATGATCGCCACCAGGCTGGCTCGGACGGCACGACCGGATGCTCGGCCCACCCCGACAGGTCCTCCTGACGCGAAATAGCCGTAGTAGCAGTGGATGATGATCACGGCGGTGGCGAACATGACCGCTTTGATGGTCGAATAGATGATGTCTCGTACAGGTAGAAACTGGACAAGGTAGTGCTGGTAGGTCCCGCCGGAAGCCGCGTAGATGCCTTCGATCAACAGGCTCGAGACGAAGAAACTAATGAGGAGTGTCAGGAGGTAGCCGGGGATCATGCACAGGAGGCCACCAATGAGGCGGGTGCCGACGACGAACGGGATGGGCCGCAACCCCATCACCTCGAGCGCGTCGATCTCCTCCGAGATGCGCATGGATCCGATTTCTGCTGTGAGTCGACATCCGCATTGGGCTGCGAACGCGATTCCAAGGCAGAGTGGCGCCATCTCCCGTACGTCGCCGAGGCCGGCGATGATGCCCGCGAGCGCTCCGAAGCCGATCATGTTCAAGATCGCCCACGCCTCGATGGCCACCATCCCACCGATCGCGATGCCCAAGACGACTAGGACGCTGATCACTCCCCCGTCCACGACCAACGATCCGCGTCCCCATGCGAGGTCGATCATTCGGGCGAGGCACTCGCGACCGTACTTTCGTGCCGTCAGCGGTAGGTAATAGAAGGTTTGCCCGATGAAGACAAGCCACTGGCCGACTTCTTCAAACGGTCTGCGCACTGCTTGTGCCAGTTTTCGCCAAGGCCTGAAGTAGGCGGACGGTTCGGCCTGGCTGGTTGACGACCCGACATCCATCACGCCACCTGCAAAGGGAAGAACATGGTCTGCAGCTGCGTGATCGCGAGATTCACGACGAGAATGAGGACGACGTTGATCACTACGGACGAGTTCACGGCGTCCGCGACGCCGCGGGGGCCACCTTTCGCTTCCATACCTCGCAGCGATGAGACGATCCCGGTGATGGCAGCGAACACGATCACCTTACCGATGGCGAAGTAGACGTCGACTGTCTTTGCGAAAGCACCGAAGGATTGCCAGTACGTGCCAGGCGCGGCGTCGCTGACCGCCAGGGAGAGAAGAAACGACGCGGTGATCGCCGAGGCGAGGATGACGGCACACAGGATCGGTGCGAGCACCAACAACGCCAGGAAGCGCGGTACAACTAGATACCGTACGGGGTTGATGCCCATCGTTCGAAGGGCATCGAGTTCGTCCCGGACAGCGCGAGCACCGAGATCGGAAGCGATCGCCGACGCCGCCGCGCCGCCCATCAGCAGCCCTGCGGTTATCGGCGTGCCCTGCCTGATGACCGCCACACCGCTCGCCGCTCCCACCAGTGAACTCGCTCCGACCTGGTTGATGAGGCCCGAGATCTGGACCGCGACCATCGCGCCGAAGGGGATGGCCATGAGCACCGCCGGCAGCGCCGTCACCTTGTAGAGCGACCAGGCTTGAATAATCAAGTCGCGCAGCGGCAGTCGCGCGGAGAGCGTGTCGGTCACACAGAAGCGAAGGACTTCGCCCGTTAACTTCGCTCCTCGCCCGATGGTCCCCAGCGCTTGCACCGGACGCCCCAGGAAAACCTTCACCGACTTGGCGAGCCGCGATGATGCCGAAGGACCAGGAGACGGCGCCTGTTGCTGGGGCTCCGACGTCTCAGAAGCCTGGACGAGCGTCGCTACCACTGGCACATCACCAGCGACCCCAAGACAGGTCGGCACCAGTTGGGCTGGGCCAACACAGCGATTGCGCTCGGGTCGAGGCGTCGCGAGATGCATTCCATGGCTGGTCAGGACCTGCTTCCATCTGGTCCCGCAGCTCCCCACGTTGGGAACTTCGAGACGTCCATCGGGGGCTGTAAACCGTGTGCGGACGGACTCATGGTCTGGCAATCCGGCGAGTAGGTAAAGAGCGGCGGCCCACATAGCTGAACTTTGCCAGAATCACCGCAGCGATCCGCCATTTTCACGTAAGCTGAAGCCGCAACGTTGATGAGCTGAATCTGCAACGTTGATGAGCGGCTGTGTTAGTTTGCCATGCCGAATGGTCCGCCGTACCTGCCCGATCGGGCAGGCCCACGACACCTCACCGGTTAAGGCAGGTGCAGCCCTCTCCGCATGGTCTATCGAAATCCGAAAATTCAGCAATGTCGGGCATGAAAATTAGGGTGCGATGCCTAACGATCCCGATCCGGCTGTAGTTACCTATTCGCAAACGTGCGACCGATTGATCTTGCTTCCCCAGTGTTTGGTTCGCTGCACCGAAGGACCGTAGATCCACGCGGTGTTTCGGGCCTCGATACCAACACTGACGTTCGAGAGGTGCTGCCACAACCGATAGAATGCCTCACCTTGATAAAGGGGGAAGTACACGTCGCCTGCGAAATCCTGGGTCTGGGTCAGCGCCAGGGCCCGGGGTGCGAGCCAAGCCACCGTGTCCTTTACGTTGACGACCACGGCATCTGCTTGAGCCTGGATCTGCCCGATCGTCCAATCGTTATTCGCGGCTAGCAAGTTGAAACCGAAGCCCTCGACTTGACCCATCAGTTCGTCATACGTTGACGTGAACCACTGGCACATCTCACGCTGAGCGTTGATGTCAGCATCCGTCACGTCCCTTCTGGTCTCGTCGTACGGAATCGGGAACTTCGGCGCCCAATCGCTTGGCGTTACCGTCACGGCAGGTAGTGGCGGTACCGGTGGGTCGAACGGGCTGGCCGCGGCTGAACCACCGACCGCGGAGAGCGTCGCCGCGAACATCGCTACGCAAGTGAATACTGCACTAGCCGCGCACCGCAGAGCGGTCCGCGCCCGTGTTCGCCTCGGAGCCATAAACATCTGAAACCTCCGGAGAAACAGGCAACCACTAGTCCAGCCCGCGGGCTGCTCGCTAGTCGATCAGCAATGAAGTGCACCGACAACCGACACTCAATCACGAGATCCCGCTACTTCGTGCCATCTTGTTCCACGCATGTGAACGAACCCGCACGCCGCTCGAAAGCTCAAAACGGTGAAATCACTGGAATTGTGTTCCCGTCAACGGAGCACAAGACGCAGGCGCGCTTCTGAATCAAGCACGCCAGGCCCTTAGATCACGCGATCTTGTTCAGCCGCAACGGCAAGATGATCGTGAGCGGCTTGGCTCGACCGCATGCGTAGCGCTCTCCTACCGTCTTATCGGTTCCTTCAAGATAGGGCGACCCGATCTGGGTGAGACCGTCCGAGTCCGAGGGATAGAACTTGAACGTCTGACGCCCTGGCAACACTGATCCATCTGGACATGGCTGCCAGTTCGGCAGATCGCGTTCGACGTACCAAACATGGCCCTCACTCGTGTAAACCGGTGCGGTCCAACCCTGATCGCTCGATACCTGGCCGGTACAGGACACTTCTGTGGTGCAGGTTGACGTGATAGTCCACGTGCTGATCACCGTCGCCTCCTTGTGGAACGCGTAGTCGGTCGTCGCCCACTCACCATCCGACGTCACGGTGAAGGTTCCGTTGATCGCGAACGCATCTTCGTTCGCTTGTGCCGACGGCGTGGCACCGACTGCGGTGGCCACGATGATCGGGATCGCCGCTGCACTGGCGGCTGTGCTGATTCGACGCATCATGCCCTCCTTGTCGGGTCACCCTATGCGCCAATACCTCTCGATCAGCCGCGGCGACACCCTCGAGCGGTGACCGTAGCACCGATCATGGCTACAACGGGAGTGATGCTCGACGATTTCCGGCTGATAGGGCTGCCAAACAATCGGGTGAATGCACCAGCGAGTCCGCTCGAAGACCGGCTGGACGCGCGAACTCGAGCGCGGACCCGTGTGAGGCGCGCCCAATCTTCTTAATTCGGATGGACCGGTTCGTAGGCGACTTCGCACAATGTCGCCTGGGCGGCCTCCACGAAAGCCGCTAGCTGTTGCGGTGTGGCGTGGGGAAACTCATAGACGATGTCAGCTTGGGCGTCTTCGGCGGTGAATCCGTAGTGGAACAGCGTACATACAGAGGTGGCGGTGCTGAGCGTATAGGCGATGTCAGTACCTGTGTCACCGACATCAAAGCCACTGGCAGACACCATGTTCAGGAAATCGTCACTGGCGTCGGCGTGCGCCGGCGCGGCGACGGCGAGCATCACGGCCGCCGCGATCGCAGTCATCCCGATGCCAAGGCGCGTACGCATAGTGCCGAACTATAGACCCAAGAGGACGTTGCCGGCGAGAGCTGCCCGAGTTCCCGTACATACGGTCCGCATGTTGGAACAGCTCACTGGTACTGCCGCCGCCCGCCTGACTGAATCGGCGGCATGGCGGCACGGCGGCGTTAAGCGCTGCCGACCACTCGTTGAATCCGTACGCGGGTCTGGTGCTTCCACACCGGTAGACGTGACGGATTCGAAGAGCAGGGCACAGGTCTCGAATGCCACAACCCGGCGGTCGGCCCCGACGGAGGCGACCGCCGCATTACCGATCTCCAGCGTTCCGACTCGCTTCCTGGCGGCGATTGCGCGTACACGTCCACTGTCCGAGGCGATTTCGCTCGCCACCCCGACGAGCACCTCGTGGTCGATGAGATCGATCCGCTGCTCGGTGAGATCCGCACGGCCCACGTTCGCGCTCACCGGGGTTGTCTCCGCCGGCAACGTGATCGAGGGCGACGCGAACCATCGTATCCGCCGGCGAAGGGCGGCAACACATCGACTATCCCCGTTCTTTCCAGGGACTTTCCCCGATCACGCACCGCCACACCGTTTTTCAGAACAGAGCACCGACGGAGAATCTCAGCCAACTGCGGCCCACGCCCCCGAGAGTACCCTCACCAGATCGTCAATCCTCATGTCTGAGGCCACATCAATGGTATTTCCGTCTCCTTACCCGCTGCCGCACGCGTTGCTGCGAAATGGCAGACGGTGACCCACCATCAGGGCCTCTAGCATTCGCGCTAGCGCTCATCCGCCGATCGCGGACATCGGACGGTTCGGCTGCACGAATCCTGGATCGTTGATGCCGTGACCTGCAGGCTTGCCCCACATCGCGGTGCGCCACGCGGCCTCGACGGCGGCGTCGTCGGCGCCCGCGCGGAGAAGGCCCCGCAGATCGGTCTCCTCGCGGAAGAACAGACAGGTGCGCATCTGACCGTCGGCCGTGAGCCGGGTGCGGTCACAGGCAGAGCAGAAGGCGTGCGACACCGACGCGACGAGGCCGACGGTGCCCGTGGGGCCTGGGCCGGTCACGCGCCACAGTTCCGCGGGCGCGGAGCCACGTGGGGTGGGACCCGGCTCGAGGTCGAAATGGGTGCGTAGCGCCAACAGGATGCTGTCGGCATCGAGTGTGTTGTCGCGCTGCCAGTGATGGCCGGCGTCCAGGGGCATCTGCTCAATGATGCGGAGTTGGTATCCGTGCTCGAGGCAGAAGCGCAGCAGTGAGACAGCGTCGGACAGCCCGGTGACCGGGTCGAGCACCGCGTTGACCTTGACGGGTGTGAGGCCTGCCGCTGCCGCAGCGGCAAGCCCCGCCACCACGTCGGACAGCCGGTCACGCCGAGTGATTTTGGCGAACCGGCGGGCGTCGACAGTGTCGAGCGACACGTTGACCCGATCGAGGCCCGCGGCCTTCAACTGTGCGGCGCGACGCGCCAGTCCGAGTCCGTTTGTGGTCAGGGCGATTTCGGGCCGCGGACTGAGCGCCGCCGCGGCGGCGATCGCGGCCTCGAGGTTCGGCGACACCAGCGGTTCGCCGCCGGTGAACCGCACGCTGGTGACACCGAGTCGCGCGACCGCGATGCCGATCAGCCGGCCGAACTCGTCCGCGTTCAGCAGTTCGTTGCCCGGCAGCCAGTCCAGTCCCTCCGCGGGCATGCAGTACGTGCAGCGCAGATTGCAGCGGTCGGTCAGCGACACCCGCAGGTCCGTCGCCGCGCGCCCGCAGGCGTCGACCAGGGGTCCGGAGGCGGGTGCGGTCCCCGTCGCGCGGCGCAGCGATGGCACACCGAGATCGGTGACCGTCACTGAACGCGCAGCAGCTGCGAGCTGCGCTCCTCGGCATCAGCACAATCGCTGCGACACACAGTGGTTACGTCGGTCACGTGTAATCCGCTCCTTTGGGTCCGGGCCGGTCGGTTCGACGGCTACCACCCGCCCTGAGACAGGGGCACCCAGTTCGGTCTGATCCGACAAGGCCCGGTTCAGCCTGACGGAACGTGCCGAGATCAAGCGACGGCATATCGAGCCGGGGGTTAACGAGGCGGGGTTCAGGGTGAAGATTGTCAGCGACCGCAACAACCGCCCCTCCGGGGCACTGCACGTTAGGCGACGAAACGCAGCTATTTCAGGAGCGGCTGTCGCTTCTCAATCTGAATGGCAATCGTTAACGCTCCCAGCTGCCGTTTACCGCAATTCTCAAGGCGATGGCAGACCGCTTTCTCGCAACCAGATGACAAAAGCAACAACGGTACGGTCGTCCACAACTGTGACCGAATGCGAGGGGGCGCGGTAAGAGTGGCCATGCCGCCGCATTCACTTACGCATCGGCGGCAGCGCGGATTGGCATCACGCAAGCGCTCGGCTTGTTCGACAACCCCATGCACTTCGTTTCGTCACGTGACATGCAGCGCTGCCGGCTGCGGCCCTGACATACGGAATTGATTCCAAGGCAACATATTTCGTGGACACCGGCCGTCATCAGCCGCCCTAGTGGGCGGCTGTTCTGCGACACATCGGGACGCGCCGAGTAGAGACGCTCCCGGATCGTGCTGATGGCATCGGGGATTGCCATGGCCTACAAGCTGATCGATGCCGCACAAGCACGCTGGAGGACCGTTGACGCACCACACCTGGTCGCCCTGGTGCGCGGGGGCGCCATCTTCCACAATGGCAAACTGCTCGAGCACAGACCAACTGAAAATCGACTGCACTGTTTCCGCTGGCCTCACGCAGCGGCCTCGTTCGTGGGAACCGACACATGAGTCGGCACGGTCTGGATGGCGCCTTCCGCCCGCCTGGTGGCTACGCGCAGCTCGATATCGACCCCGGCGTCGTGCTGCTCGCGTACCCACCGGTACCAGCCCCGTACTTGCCCTGCCAGCTCCTCGACAGCGATCGCCCCCACTGGGAACCTGTGCGGCCACGCACTCAACGCCGGTTCGGGCAGTGCTGAAGCCCAGGTGCGATCTGGGCGCCGCCGGATATCACCGGTAACCCGATCCAGCGACTTCACGACCACGCTGCGGCCAAATTGCCGACAGGTTCGGTGCTCGCTCCGGCTTTTGGAGAAACTCGTAACGCGCGCGAAACCTGGCCTGCCGCCGGAGCCACGGCGGGATCGCCGCGGTGCCCGCGGCGCAGTGGGTGGGTTCCGCGGAGCGGCGGATCGTGGTTCCAGTTTGGTGCGGTCATCGTGATGCCGACCTCAGGACAATCTTGGTCGGGCTTGTCTGCGCCGTCACGGAGTTGCAATCGGTCTGGTTACGCATGGCCCACGGTCCTAGTTTTCTGATGGCGACGAGCGGGGCACTGAGCGCCGGACGGCGATCAGTAGATCACCGCTTTCCACCTGTGCGGTCGAGGTGACAGCAACTCGGTCAACGGTTCCTGAGGCGGGGGCGGTGATGGCAGCCTCCATCTTCATGGCCTCGATCGTGGCGACGGTCTGTCCGGCGTCGATCGCGTCACCGGCGTTGACGATTACGGTGACAACGCCGGCGAATGGGGCGGCCACGTGATCTGGATTGGTGCGGTCGGCTTTCTCGGCAGCCGGAACCTGGGAGGCGATACTACGGTCGCGCACCATGATTGGACGGAACTGGCCATTTATGATGCACATGACGGTGCGCATGCCACGGTCGTCAGCATCCGAGATGGCTTCGAGCCCGATCAGGAGCTCAACTCCCCTCTCAAGTTCGACGCGGTGTTCTTCACCTTGCCGCAGCCCGTAGAAGAACTGGTTGGTACTCAATCGCGAAGTGTCACCATAGAGTTCGCGGTGTGTTTCGAACTCTTCGGCTGGGCGTGGAAAGAGTAGCCGATTCAGTGCCCCCTGTCGTTTGGGTCCGGGTTGGGCGAGAAGAACCTCGTCGTCCGGTGATAGCGCAGCAGCCTCGACCGCCGGGGCCCTCCCCTGGAGCGCCCTTGTCCGAAGAGGTTCTGGCCAGCCGCCGGCGGGCTCGCCGAGTTCACCCCGAAGGAACCCGATCACCGAGTCGGGGATGTCGTGATTGGCTGGGGCGGCGGCGAATTCCTCGGCGCTGATGCCGGCTCCCACCAGCGCCAGGGCCAGGTCGCCGACCACCTTCGACGTGGGTGTGACTTTGATCAGCCGCCCCAGGACGCGGTCTGCGGCAGCGTAGTTGGCTTCGATCTCTTCGAACCGATCGTCCAACCCGAGGGCGATGGCCTGCTGTCTCAGGTTCGATAACTGCCCGCCGGGGATCTCGTGGGTGTGTACGTGGCCGGTCGGTGCGGGTAGGCCGGACTCGAACGGCGCGTAGACCTTACGCAGCGATTCCCAGTACGGTTCCAACTCGCATACCGCACGCAGATCCAGGCCGGTGTCACGATCAGTGTGGGCCACCGCGGCCACGATCGATGACAGTGCGGGCTGGCTCGTTGTGCCGGCCAGCGGCGCCGCCGCACCGTCGACCGCATCGGCACCTGCGGCCCAGGCGGCGAGATAGGTGGCTAGTTGGCCGCCTGGGGTGTCATGGGTGTGGACGTGCACCGGCAGGTCGAATCGGTGGTTGAGCGCCTTGACCAGCGTCGCAGCTGCTGGCGGGCGCAGTAGTCCAGCCATGTCCTTGATTGCCAGCACGTGTGCACCGGCCTCGACGATCTGCTCAGCAATCCGCAGGTAGTAGTCCAAGGTGTAGAGCTGCTCGTTTGGATCTGAGAGGTCGCCGCTGTAGCACATCGCGACCTCGGCGACGGCGGTGTTGGTGGCTCGCACGGCGTCGATCGCGGGACGCATAGAGTCGATGTTGTTGAGCGCGTCGAAGATCCGGAAGATGTCGATCCCGGTGGTGCTCGCTTCGTCGACGAACGCGGACGTGACGATCTCCGGGTAGGGAGTGTAACCGACGGTGTTACGGCCACGTAGCAGCATCTGCAGACAGATGTTGGGCAGGACTTCACGCAGGGCGGCCAGCCGCTCCCACGGATCTTCCTTCAAGAACCGCAACGCAACGTCGAACGTCGCGCCGCCCCAACACTCCACCGACAGCAACTGCGGTGTGTACCGTGCGACGTATGGCGCCACCTGCAGCAGGCTAGCGGAGCGTAGTCGGGTGGCCAGCAGCGACTGATGGGCATCTCTGAACGTGGTATCGGTGACGCCAAGAGCCGCAGAACCTTTGAGCCAGGCCGAAAATCCCTGCGGACCGAGCTGCATCAGCTTCTGCTTCGACCCTGCTGGCGGCGCCGCGGACAGATCTAGCTCTGGCAGTTTGTCGTGTGGATACACCGTCGAGGGCCGCTCCCCGTGCGGTTTGTTGACCGTCACATCAGCCAAGTAGTTCAAGATCTTCGTGCCTCGATCAGCACTCGAGCGCGCGGTACGCAGTTTCGGTCGCTCGTCGATGAAGCTGGTGGTGATGCGGCCGGCGGCGAAGGCCGGGTCGTCCAATACCGCTTGCAGGAAGGGGATGTTCGTCGAAACCCCACGGATCCGGAACTCTGCCACCGCGCGGCGTGCCCGCCGCACTGCGGTCGCGAAATCTCCGCCCCGGCAGGTCAATTTCACGAGTAACGAGTCGAAGTGCGCCGACACCTCCGCGCCCAGCACTGAGCCACCGTCGAGACGGATGCCAGCACCGCCCGGCGATCGGTAAGCGGTGATTCGGCCAGTGTCGGGCCGGAACCCGTTGGTGGGATCCTCGGTGGTGATTCTGCACTGCAGCGCCGTGCCATGTGCCTCGAGAGTCTCCTGGCTCAATCCCAGATCGGCCATCGACTCGCCCGCGGCGATTCGCAGCTGCGAGGACACTAGATCCACATCGGTGATTTCCTCAGTCACGGTGTGTTCCACCTGGATCCGCGGGTTCATCTCGATGAAGACGTGGTTGCCGCTCTCGTCGACTAGGAACTCGACGGTGCCCGCACACGAGTATCCGATGTGCCTGGCGAATGCGACGGCGTCCGCGCAGATCCGTTCTCGCAGTGCGGGGTCGAGATTCGGCGCGGGGGCCAGTTCGACCACCTTCTGGTGACGCCGCTGTACGCTGCAGTCCCGTTCGAACAGATGAATGACCTCGCCGTGGGTGTCGGCGAGGATTTGCACCTCAATGTGGCGAGGATTGAGCACTGCCTCTTCGAGGAACACAGTCGGATCACCGAACGCCGATTCGGCCTCTCGCGAAGCGGCCTCGATCGCCTCACCCAGCGCGGACGGCACCGTCACCCGCCGCATGCCGCGACCGCCTCCACCGGCGACCGCCTTGACGAACACTGGGAATTGCATCGACTCAGCTGCTACCAGCAACTCGGTGACATCTCGGGAAGGAGGCGAGGACGCCAGCACCGGCAACCCGGCTTCGCGAGCGGCGGCGATTGCCCGCGACTTGTTCCCGGTCAGCTCGAGCACATCGGGCGATGGACCCACGAACGTGACACCGGCTGCCGCACACGCCCTGGCGAGGTCAGGATTCTCCGAGAGGAATCCATAGCCCGGGTACACCGCATCGGCCCCGGCGAATACCGCCGTGGAGACGATGTCGTCGACCGACAGGTACGCCCGCACCGGATGGCCCATCTCGCCGATCTGGTATGACTCGTCGGCCTTCGACCGGTGCACCGAGTTACGGTCCTCAAACGGGTACACGGCGACCGTACCGACACCCAATTCGTATGCCGCGCGGAATGCTCGGATAGCAATCTCGCCGCGGTTGGCAACCAGAACCTTCGAGAACATGCGTACACCCGTCTGTAGTGGAGATGACGAACCAGGTAGTGACGAAGATCGGTTGCGACCCGGTCCGGAGCGTGGCAGCTTCTCCGCGTCGGCTACACACGTCGGCGCAGTCAGATCAATTCAGCGCAGGACGAACGGATTGCCCGTTGTTGCACCGATGTTGATCCACACGCTCTTGGTCTGCAGGTAGTCACGCACCGCGTCGATGCCGTTCTCCCTGCCGATCCCGGAATCCTTGACACCGCCGAATGGCATCAGGTAGCTCACGGCGCGGTAGGTGTTGACCCACACGGTCCCGGTCTGGATTGCCGCCGACATCCGAAACGCACGACCGATGTCGGCCGTCCAGACCCCCGCACCTAGACCGAAGCGTGAATCGTTGGCTATCGCGACGGCCTCGGCCTCGTCCTCGAAAGGGATCACCGCGAGCACGGGCCCAAACACTTCTTCCTGCGCGAGCCTCGACGAGTTGGCCACCCCGGTGAAGATGGTGGGCTCGATGAATCGGCCGCCCGCGCAGGGACCGGACGTGACTTCGCTGCCGCCGAGAGCGAGTTCGGCGCCCTCGGATTTGGCCACGTTGATGTAGTCCAGAACCTTCGCGTACTGGTCTGGCGTCGTGATCGGGCCGACCTGTGTATTGGGATCGAGGGGGTCTCCCATCTTCGCAGTCGCGGCAAGCTTGACTACGCGCTCGACGAATTCATCGTGGATCGAGGATTGCACCAATAGACGAGAACCTGCGATACAAGTCTGGCCGGTAGCGGCGAAGATCCCCGAGATGACGCCATTGACAGCGGCATCCAAGTCGGCGTCATCGAACACGATGTTCGGTGACTTACCTCCCAGTTCAAGTCCGACATGCTTGAAGGTCCGCGCCGCCTGCGCACTGATCCGCCGGCCTGTGGTATCCGACCCAGTGAAGCTGATCTTGGCGACCCGGGGGTGGTCCACCAACGGCTCCCCCACATCAGCGCCGTATCCCGTGACGACGTTGACAACGCCCGGCGGCAGGCCAGTCTCCTCGAGGACACGAACGAAGTCCAGCGTCGACGCGGAGGTGAACTCCGAAGGTTTGATCACCACCGTGCATCCGGCCGCCAGCGCGGGCGCGAGCTTCCACGTCAGCAACAACAGTGGTGAGTTCCACGGCGTGATGATGCCGACGACTCCGACGGGAGATGTGGTGGTGTAGCCGAAGAAGCCCTTCTTATCGAGAGGTACCACGTCGCCTACGAGCTTGTCCGCCAGACCGCCGTAGTAATAGAACCACTCGGGAATGTACCCGAGCTGGCCGCGCATCTCGGTCAGGAGTTTGCCGTTGTCGCGCACCTCCGTCCTGGCCAGCTCGTCGCCACGTTCGGCGATGGCGTCGCCCAGGCGATGTAGCAGTCGGCCGCGCGCAGATGCCGTCAGCTCTGGCCAGGCACCCGAGGTCAACGCGGCATGCGCGGCATCGACAGCCAACTCGACGTCCTGTGGGCCGCCCCGGGCGATCTCGGCCCAACGAGCGCCGCTGTAAGGATCATCGGTCGGGAAGAAGCCACCGGTCCGCGACTGGACCTGCTGACCGTTGATGTGAAGCAGATAGCGTTGCATCTCAGTACCTTTCGCCGCTAGAAGGTCGGGAAGCCGAGTGCGTCACGGAATCTGTTCTTCACCGCAACCCCATCCCGAGGTGGCAGCGCGCGTGGGGGTGCGCCGGTGTCAATGAAGATCTGGGCAAAGGTGAACGAGAGACGGGAGTTCACACATTCGGCGACGTCGGCGACCTGGCCCTGCTCGCGCACCTTCAGCACTTTCGGCACCCCGAAGCCCGCGGCCACCGCGGCCAGATCGGCGCCGAGGCTGGAATGGCTGCGCTGCATCCCGGTCTCGCCGAAGTGGCCGTTGTCCAGTACTGCGATGGTGAGGTTCGCGGGGCTCTGAACGGCTGCTGAGCCGAGAGTGCCAATCCCCATCAGCATTTCACCATCGCCGGTGACGACCAGTACTGGTCTGTCCGGCTGCGCCAGCGCCAGTCCAAGTCCGGTCGGCACAGCGCCCCCCATCGCGCCCCACAGGTAGAAGTTGTACGGCCGATCCCCGGCGGCGAACACGTCATAGGACGGCGATCCCAGGCCCGTCACGATCAACGCGTCAGGGCTCGCCGCAATCAGGTCAGCCACGAATGCCCGCCGGTCGATACCGGCTGTGAAAGTTGTCATCAGTTGCGCTCCCACTTCTTGCGTCCGATCAGACTCTGTCCGAGCAGCACCGCTACGCGCTCGCCCGCCAGGAAGACAGAATCGAATGCAGCACTGACGATCTCGCTGACCTGATCCGGGTGGTCGGCGCGCATGACGGTGATACCCATCAGCTCCAGGGCCTGCTGCGTCCCGTGCCCCATGGGGACCTGCCACGGATTGAACTCGGCGTACTCGCCCCGCATGGTCACCAGCGTCAGGAACGGGAACTTGCACATCTGCAGCAGTGAAAACATGTTGACGCAGTTACCGACCCCGCTGCTCTGCATGAGCAGCACTGCGCGCTGACCGCCGAGCCAGGCGCCACACAGTACGCCCACACCCTCTTCCTCGGTGGTCAGAACGACGTCACGGATTCCTGGATCGGCGGCGGCGGCGTTGATGGCGTAGGCGTGCCCGGCATCGGGCACGTAGGCGATCTGTTTGACCTCGCCGGCGCGAAGGATGTCGAAAATCTCCTTCTGCCACGATGACGAGTCGGTAGGGGCGCTCATATCTTCCTTTCACACACGTTGTGTAGTTCAATTCTGGATCGTGATGTGAAGTAAGTGAAAATCACGATTCGTGATACCGCTATTCCGGTTGGAGGCCCCTGATGGAAACACGGCACCTGCAGGCGTTGATTGCCGTCGCCGACACTGGCAGCGTCACTCGCGCCGCCGAACTCTTGCATGTGGTCCAGCCTGCGGTGACGCGATACATCAGGGCGCTCGAAACCGAGTTGGGCACCGAACTGTTCGAGCGCAGTCGCTCGGGCATGCGGCTGACCCAGGTCGGCCGCCAGGTGACCCATCACGCCCGGCGGGCCTTGGCCGAACTCGAGCGGGCTCGCGAAGAGGCCCGCTCCGCACAGCACGTGGTCCGTGGCATCGTGACCGTCGGTCTCCTTGTGAGCACGGCGCGGTTGCTTGCTCCCGCGCTCGTCACCGAGGTGACCAAGCGCTATCCGGGAGTGAGACTGCGCGTGGTTACCGGCTACGCGGGCAACCTCGTTCAATGGCTGGAGAACGGCGACGTTGACGTCGCGCTGTTGTTCGATCAGCCGATCTCCCCGACGTTCGCCACGACTGAGCTGATCATCGAGGATCTGTGGGCGGTCATGCCGAAGCGGACGGCCACTTCTCGTCCGACACAACCCATCCCGTTGTCCGATGTGCTGGCGAAGCCGCTCATCGTGCCGAGCGCTCCTCACGGCCTACGCACATTGATCGACACCGCCGCGGCCCGCGTCGGGGCCACTGTCACCATCGCGGTGGAGACCAATGACGCCGATTTACAGCAGTGCCTGGTTGCGGCAGGCCACGGATGGTCGGTGCTGCCAGCGATCGTCGCGACCAACAAGGTGCCGGGAGTTGCCATGGCCCCCATCAGCGATCCCACGATTCGTCGCACCATCGTCCTGGCCGTCCCGGGGCGACCGGCACCCTCGGAAGCAGTGCGGTCGGTGGCCGGCGTCCTGCACGACACCGCACAGCTGGCCGTCATCGACGGCCGCTGGCCCGGCGCTCGACTTACCGAGTGATCTGAGGCGTTGTGACGGAGACGCGCGCACGGTAGCGTCTCTATAGATAATATTCTATGGAGGAATCGATTGCTCCCCTGTACGACGTCTCTACCCCCTTCGTCGAGCAAGCCGCCGACGTACCCTTCGCCCCGCGGCCCCATGCCGGTCGCGTCATCAAGTTCGAGCGCCCCGGCGACTCCACGCCATTGCGAAGTGCCCGCCATGAGTTCGGTGCCGGCACTGCGGCAGCGCACTGCTCAAATTCTCTCCGGAAACTGCTGGGGCTTAGAAGAAGTCACTCAAAGACGCAGTGCAGTCCGACGACGGCTCGGTGCGACGACGCCCAGCGTGAGCGGGGTGTCCGATGACTGACTCTGCGATCGGTTTGGCCCGGACCCTCCTCTTCGTACCGGGATGCCGGCCGGAGCGGTTCGCCAAGGCCCTGGCGGCACAACCAGATATGGTCGTTCTCGATCTTGAGGATGCCGTCCCCGCAGAGCAGAAGGACCGGGCTCGTCAGGAGGTTGGGGCGTGGCTGGCAGCGGGTAACGCGGCCGCTGTGCGGATCAATGGTGTCGGAACATCCTGGCATTCTTCGGATCTGGATTTGATGGCCGAGGTCGGAGCACCGGTCATGCTGCCCAAGGCAGAGGAGCCCGACGCTGTTGCCGACGCCACGCGAGGCGGTCGGCTCGGCATCATCGCCCTGATCGAGACGGCCGCTGGCGTGCTGGCCGCACCAAAGATCGCTGAAGTGCCCGGCGTGCATCGGCTCGCGTTCGGACACATCGACTTCTGCGCCCAGCTGGGAGTGGATCCAGGCGATCGTGACAGCTTGCTGGCAGCGAGAATTGCGCTGGTCCTGGCCTCAGCGGCAGCCGGTCTGTCAGCACCCGCCGATGGCGTTACCACCGCGTTGAACGACTCGAACATGCTGCGCGATGACATCAGGTACGCGCGTCGGCTCGGATTCGGGGCCAAGTTGTGCATCCATCCAGCGCAGGTCGACGTTGTCCACGAGGCAATGCTGCCATCGGCCGTTGAGGTCGAGTGGGCGCGGCGGATCGTCTCAGTCTCGGGGCCCCGTGACGCCGCCGTGGCCGTCGACGGTCAGATGGTGGACGCTCCGGTCGTCAAACGCGCGCAGCGGATCCTTGCTGCGATGTCGAGGAACTGAGCGGTTCCGTCACAAACCTGCACGAAATGTGCTCGCGCGTTCGACTTTCGGGATCAAGCCCTGGTTGGGTTGTATCGGATCGCATCCTGGTCGGTCACTGCAAGGTGCTGCGCCAGCAGCGTGCCGGCGTGACGGATGTGGTCTGCCATCGCGGCGCGCGATCGCTCGGCATCACCAGCCTGTAGGTGTTCGATGATCGCGCGATGATCGGCTGCTGACGCATCAGGCCACCCCTCCACCTTGGCGAAGAACTTGCGCGGGGCGTAGGCCAGGGTGCGCTTGAGCAGCCAGCGGATACGACGCGAATTCCCTGCTCGGTAGATCATCGCGTGGAACTCATGGTTAAGACGTTCGACCTCGTCGTAGTTGCCGCTGGCGGTTGCGTGTTCGAGAGATTTCTGCACCGCCTTAAGCGAGGCGATCGTCTGCGGTGTGCGCGAGGCCGCGGCCCTGGCGGCGAGTTCCCCGCCCAGCAGGGCTTGAGCATCATAGATGTCGCGGATATCGCTCTCGGAGAGAGAACTCACGCTGAAGCCGCGTCGCGGCACCATGTCCAGGAAGCCTTCGGACTGCAGTTGTAGGAGACCTTCGCGCGCCGGCGTTGCGCTGATACCGAGATCCTCGGCTATCGACTCGGGGCGAATGAACTCGCCTGGCCGCAGTTGCCCGGACACGATCAGCTCGCGGACGTGATCCGAGGCGATGTCGCTCAGTCGCTGCAGGCGCCGCCGCGGCGCGTCGGAAGCGGGCATCACACGAATATAGTCCATTTTCTGTTCCGGTCAGATTTGCCACCGTGCGACTGATGCTGTCTGCTTCGGGGCCCAGTAGCTGAGCAGATCAAGGCTACGCAAAGCTGAGGCGACTCGGGGGAGGGTTGCTGCAGCCGAGAACACTGCTCACGGACCTGCAATACCATGGCGCCACCGGGATCTCGCAGTCCGAAGGGGTCATCGCACTGCGGCGGTCCGTGTGGGTCCGGGGTACGCCATCTCAAGAAACGATGAGGCTGCGCGGGCTTTGCCGCGACCACATCGCGTGCGCCTAGGCATCGGTTCCTCGCCCCCAGCGATGTCCGGCCAGCGCTGTCAGGAACACAACTGCGGCGGCAGTGAAGATTCCAGCGCACAGGTGCAGGCGCAGCAACAGGGTTCCGATCACGGCGCCCACGCCAATGAGCGCGATAGCAGCGGCCCGCCGCCGCCACGGGTGGGGCCGCCCAGCGCCCAGCCTCGAGTCGGCCGCCAACCCGGTGATCGTCGAGGTGACCACGACTGTGGTCACATCCTTGACGGCGACATGACGTGCCACCAGTGCCTGTGCCCCGGACCCGCATGCCAACATGCCCGCGGCGATGACGGGGGTTAGGGTCGAGGAATCCGCGAGCACGACGACACCGGATGCGCAGAACATCAGTGCGACCACAGTCAGGGCGACGGTCGTCCGGTTACTCCATGCAGAGCTGCACGTCCGCATGAAACGCCCCGCGAGCGCGGCGCCTAACATGAACGACGCAAGCGCCGTCAGGGGGCCGAACACGGGTAGCTCATCGCCGCCGGCGAGCGCCATACCCAGGATCGCGACGTTACCGGTCATGTTGCCCGTGAACACTCGATCGAGCCCCAGGAAGCCCACGGCGTCGATGACGCCCGTGGCAGCCGTCAGCACAAGCATGCAGACGAGGTGCACGTCGGTGGGATCCAGCCGCCAAACGCGGGGACTATCGGTCGGAGTCGACATGGGGTGCACGCAGCCTCTCTCTTGCAGGTTTGACGAACAGTCCGCGGGGTTCGCGGGCTTACCTAGACCGTGGAAGCGATCGAAACACGCTGAGCAGCATCATCTTCCGGATTTCGGCCGACGAACGAAACGACGAGGGCAATCGCTGCGGCGCCCGCGGTTCCCGCGAAGATGAACAGGGGCGAGCCCGAGAGCAACACACTGGCCGATACCCAGGCTCCGCCGGTGGCCGAGGATCCGAAGCGCAGAAGATTGAACAACCCGAGTCCGCTGCCGCTGGCACCTGCGGCGGAGCGGGTCGTGCCCGCGGCGGCGAGGGTCTGGATGAAACCCATGCCGATCCCGTTCGCGACCAGAAGCCCCGTGACGACCACGACGGGCGGCGGCACGGGGTTGAGGGCAACACCAATCCCGATCTGAGCACAACCCAGGATCACGAGGCCGATGCGCATCAACCGGCGAGGTCCGAACCGTTCACCCACCGCCCCGATGAACGGCGCGACAAGGACCAGCGTGACTGGTAGCGCGAGAACGATGAGTCCAACGGTTCCGCTGGCAAACCCGTACTCACGCAGGTGAAGTGGAACGCTCAGTAGCGTGGCGCCCAGGGCAAACATATGAGCCATCGCCGCGACCGCACTGCGTCTGTACCGCGTCTGGGCCACTGCCCTCAGGTCGATGAAGGGCTTCGGGGCGCGCAAGCTGTGCCAGATGTAGACACCACCGAGAGCTGCTGCGGCACCGAGCAATGCGGGTGCAACCCAGTTCGGCATACCAGTCATCGGCAACAGCGACAGGGCGAGCAACAGAAGGGTGCTGCTCAATGTCAACGTCACCGCCCCGAGGCGATCTAGCGAGATGCGTTGTGCGGGATACCGGGGGATCAGGATCAGGGTTCCCACAAGCGCGATCATCGCCAGTGGTGGCACCGGAACGAAGATCCACCGCCAGCCCGCTACCTGGGTGATGAACCCTCCGAGCGACGGCCCAACTGCCTGGGCAGCACCGTTGACGCCGGCCCAGGCACTGACAGCACGGACCCGGCGCTCGGGGCCTGCGAGCCAGGTGATGAGACCCATGACCACCGGGGCGAAAGTCGCCGTGAACGTTCCGTCGAGGACCCGCCAGGCGATCAGCGCGTCGAGAGTAGGCGCCGTGGCGGCACCAACCGAGCACACCGCAGAACCGACGAGCGCCCCGCAATAGACCCTGCGCCGGCCGAAGCGGTCGCCTGCCCATCCCACGAGCGGCATCGACGCCGCCATGGCGATCAGGAACCCGATGACAACGAATGCGCCTTTGGCGAACGGCGCATCGAACTCAGCCATGATGTCAACCAGCGGGACATTGACCACACTGTTGCTGGTTGTGCCGATGAACGTGCCGGTGAGTAGGACAGTCAGGGCCAGCGGAAGCCGCTTTACCGGAGTCGGGTGCGCTGACGCGGACCGACGGTGCGTGCGGCGCAGCGCTGGCATCACGCTGTCCCCCTTATCAGTTCTGCACCCGCATACCTGGCGGCTACCACCGATAATACAGTACGCGGTATACTTCATACCGCGTAGTGATCGCTCGACACGACCAAGTCGATGCGTATCGATGATGTTTGCACATTCACGATCGCGTCGGCCCGCGCCGGCCTTATCGCCGCTGTCGCGGTCGTCATCCATTTCGTGCCAGATGCCGCCAAGTTCATTCACTCTCGATTCCTGCCTGGCGGCCCAAGGCCTTTCGCCCAGCGACCGCGTATCACCGAAATGAATATGTGCATCTGAAATGGGCATGAGTTCCTGAGAGCGACGAAACCGCAGGTTGAAGAGGTTTCAGAAGCGGCGTTCCACTAGCTGGAGGCCGGGGGTGCGCGGTGCGTCCAAGTTCAGTCGCCGGAAATCTGAACGCTGCCCTAACCTAGCTTCCACCAACGAGATCCACGTCACACCCGACCGGATCTGTGGGGTCGACAGCCCAAATTTGACCACCCAGAATGAGGATTATGTGAACGCGCATTTACAGGCCGCGCACTGGATCTACCTAATCGGAATCGTGCTGATCCTGGTGACCATGATGATGCGGAGAAGCATCGTCGTCCCGGCGGTGCTCGCCACCTTCCTGACAGCAGCGATCTATCTCCACAGCTTCACCGGCGGCCTGGCTGCCATCTTCAACGCCAGCCTCACCGCTGCCAGGGATCTCTTCAGCGTCTTCCTGATCATTGCTGTCATCGTCGCGATGTTCGGCTCGCTACGCGTGCTCGGTGCCGACAAGCGGATGGTCGCGCCGTTCCGGAAAGTCATGCGAACCAGCACATCGAGCTTCATCGTCCTGGCATTGGTCACGTATGTAATCTCGCTCTTCTTTTTCCCCACCCCCGCGGTACCTCTCGTCGGCGCCGTGCTCATCCCCGTCGCGATCAGGGCGGGCTTATCCCCCATATCCGTCGGTATGGTGATCGCCATCGCCGGTCAGGGCATGGCCCTCTCCTCGGACTACATCATCAAGGTCGCTCCTGGCATCTCCGCCAAAGCGGCCGGCGTTGAGGTCGACGCGGTCGCCAATAGAGCACTGGTGCTGTCGCTTATCGTGGGCGTCACCGCGCTGTTGATCACCTACGTCACACAGCGAAAGACGTGGAAACAGCCTTCCGAGGAGCTCCTCACGGCCTGGGAGAACAAGGCCGATGCCCCGCAGGCGCCGCAGCCCGACGGCACAAGCGACATCCCCGCGGACGGCGGCGCAGCAGGGGCCGGCTCCAGCAGCGCAAGTGGCGTCGCGGTACTCACCGCTGCGGAGGTGCGGAGTTCGGAGGCTACAGAATTGTCTCAGCGCCGCAAGGCGCGGAGCTTCGCGATCCTCGTCCCCGTTGTGTACTTGATCTTCGTGATCTACCTGATCTTGGGAAAAGTCACCGACTGGGTGCCGGCCATCGTTGGCGCCGACGCATCAGCGATGATCGGCGGCATCGCCATCCTGATCCTGTTCGCCGCGTCGGCTGTTCACGATCGCACCAAGTTTCTCGAGGACACCGGCGACCACATCACCGATGGCTTTCTATTCGTCTTCAAAGCGATGGGCGTGGTCATCCCGATCGCCGGCTTCTTCTACCTCGGAAATCAGTCATTCTCCGGCCCCATCCTCGCCCTCGGAGAAGGTGTCACCGGTCCGGCACTGCTGTTCGATCTGATCGAGTCGGCGCAACAACACCTGCCCACCAACGCCATCGTGATCTCGTTCGCGATCCTCCTCGTCGGCCTGGTCGCCGGCCTCGAGGGCTCTGGATTCACTGGCCTGCCACTGACCGGATCCCTTGCTGGCGCACTGGCCCCCGCTGTGCACATGGATCCCGCCACCCTTGCAGCCGTCGGACAGATTGGCAGCATCTGGTCGGGCGGCGGAACACTGGTCGCGTGGTCGTCGCTGGTCGCCGTGGCAGGCTTCGCGCGGGTCCCGGTTATGGACCTCGCTCGCAAGTGCTTCATCCCCGTGATGACGGGCCTGGTGCTTTGTGCGATGTTTGCCGCGCTGGTGCTGTGAGAGCCGGAACCCCACACATCGGGAGCCACATCAGCGACTACGAAGACCGCTGCACGGTCCCTCGGCGGCCAGGTCCGATCTCGACCCGTTGAAACCGCTGCCGCCGCCTGAACGCCGGTTCAGATGAGCGGACCTCCAGCGGCATGTGCATCACACGCACCACCACCCACCACCCACCACATCGTCAAAGGCGTTCAGCCATGCCCGAATACCCGCGGTTACCA
This sequence comes from Mycolicibacterium sp. YH-1, assembly GCF_022557175.1. The sequence continues at coordinate 6,520,290 of NZ_CP092915.1, forward strand.
GATCGGCGACCGCCCCACCTTGCACTCGGCGCTGGCCAGTGCCCGACCCGAGGCACCATCACCAAAACCCAATGGGACAAACCAATTAACCCTCCCCGAACGATCAACACGACCCGCAACTAGCCCTGGAAGCAAAGGAAACCACATGAGATTAGTCAATCGGATGCTGGCCGTAGTCACCGCCGCCAGCGCGGCCGTGCTCCTCAGCGTAGGCACCTCACATGCCGGTCTGGACAATGAGCTGAGCCTGGTCGATGGCAAGGACCGCACGTTGACGGTCCAGCAGTGGGACACCTTCCTCAACGGTGTGTTCCCGCTCGACCGCAACCGCCTGACTCGTGAGTGGTTCCACTCCGGCTCCGCCAAGTACATCGTGGCCGGCCCCGGTGCCGATGAGTTCGAGGGCACCCTGGAGCTGGGCTACCAGATCGGCTTCCCCTGGTCGCTGGGCGTTGGTATCAACTTCTCCTACACGACCCCCAACATCCTGATCGACGATGGTGACTTCACCGGTCCTCCGTTCGGTTTGGACTCGGTTGTCACCCCGAACCTGTTCCCGGGTGTGTCGATCAGCGCCGACCTCGGTAACGGGCCGGGCATCCAGGAGGTCGCGACCTTCTCCGTCGACGTCAAGGGCGCCGCTGGCAAAGTGGCGGTGTCCAACGCTCACGGCACCGTCACCGGTGCTGCCGGTGGCGTGCTGCTGCGTCCGTTCGCTCGCCTGATCTCGTCCACCGGCGACAGCGTCACCACCTACGGCGAGCCCTGGAACATGAACTAAACAGTGCTCGCGACAGCCCTCGACTCTGCGCGCGGTTGGGACAGTAGGTTGTCGCGGCGACCTGCACACGCGGCCGAACCGCCAGACTGGCGCACCTTGCACCATCGCCTCCAATTTGCAGTCGCACGCCCGCGCCGTCATCACCGCAGCTAACTCAATACGAGAGGTGCCGAAGGTCCAGCACCGCGTGCGGATCTCCGGGCTCGCGCGGGCGAAACCCCGTAACAAGGGTTGTGCCTGGAGCCAAATTGAATTACCGTGACGGTATACTTCACACAGTATCCCTCCTATGAAAGGAGTGCCATGACGGCACTGTTGTCAGAACTCGACTTCCGCACGGAACTCGAGAAGGCCATGACCGGCACAATGGCCAAGGACGCCTCGTTCAGTCGCGCATGGGCCACCGGCAAGCTGTCTCGAGCGCACTTCCGCCACTGGGCCGTCAACCACTATCACTACGTTGGCGCGTTCGCGGATTGCCTGGCCCTTATGTACGCCAACACTCCAGACACCTCCCGGTTCGCAAAGGACTTCATCCTGCAGAACATGTACGAGGAGGAACTCAGCGATGATCGACATACCGACCTGCTGATCCGATTCGCTGAGACCTGCGGCGCCACAAGGGAAATGGTGATGGATCGTCGCAACACCATGCCCTACACGCGCGGCATGGCCGGCTGGCAGTACCAGCTGTCGGCCACGAAGCACTTCGCCGTGGCAACTGCGGGGATGGTCGTCGGCCTCGAGTCGCAGGTACCCAGCATCTACCGCACGCAGTACCCGGCGCTGATCGATCCGGAGATCTATGGCTTCAGCGAGCACGATTGCGAATTCTTCGATCTGCACATCACCTCCGACGAGGTGCATGGCGAGCGCGGTTTCCAGATCGTTCTGAAGTACGCCGACACACCGGAACTGCAGCAGGAGTGCATCGAGGTCGTTCGCGAGGCGGCCGATATGCGTTTCAACTACACCAAGGCCCTCTACGAGGCCTACGTCAAACCGGATCTCGGCGAGTGGGTGGAAGAAGTCCCGGCAGCCAGCACCGGCAGCCTCGTCAGCGCTCAATAACTACTCAGCAACAAACAGGGAACCAGCTCCTGATGCCTAAGATCAGATTCCAGACCGCCGATATGTCCGAGGATTTCCCGGACGGCACTGATGTCAATGTCCTACGGTTTGCCATTCGTCACGACGTCCCACTTCCTTGGCGTTGCGGCAGCGGTAAGTGCGGCACCGACCGGATCCATATCGTCGAGGGCGGTGAGAACCTCGACGCCCCGCGACGGAGGGAACGCGAGCGTCTCGGCCCTCTGCTCGACGAGGGTTATCGGCTGGCTTGCCAAACCTACGCGTGCGGTGACGTGACGGTCACTTGGGATCCTGAGCAGAAGGGCCTGGACGAGGACAGCGAGCAGTACGCCAAGCTCAAAGCTCGCTGGCTCGCCAAGGCGGACAATCAATGACCGACAACGCACTCTCGGGTGCCGGAGTGGTCGTGTGTTCCGCGTCAGAGCTGGAGAAGCAGGGCCGAGTGGTTGCCGTCGTCGACGGAGTCGAGATCGTCGTCTCCTGGAACGACGGCAACCCCGGGGCTCTGACGAATGCCTGCGTGCACCGCGGTCGCAAGCTCGCCGAGGGATTCTTCCTCAAGGGCCGGCTGGTGTGTCCGGGACACCAGTGGTCCTTTGACGCAGTCACCGGCTACTGCAAGGAGCGGGAGAAATACCAACCCGCACACCGTGTGGAAGTGGTGGACGACAAGGTGACGGTACACGTGACTGTAGATGCTCATGCGCAATAGAAGCGACCTTGGGGAGGTGCCCGGTCTGCCGACAGGCTGGACTCCGGCGAGTCCACCAGATGTGACCGTAGGCCTGAACTACTACTCGGCGCCAGTCGGGCAGTATGTGAAGGTTCGCAGGCACAACGATCTTCTCTTCGTGTCAGGCCACTCACCTGTGCGGCCTGACGGCACAAGAGTCGTGGGGAAGGTCGGCCCCGGCGCAATGACCATCGATGAGGCCAGGGAAGCGGCTGAACTGGTGGCGCTGGGATTGCTGTCCACCATCCAGGCCGAACTCGGGTCACTGGACAGCGTTGCCTCTGTGCTGAAGATCTTCGGAATGGTCAACTCCACCAACGGCTTCAACGAGGCACCTGCGGTAATCGACGGCTGCTCGCTGACTTTGGGGCGCCTGCTGGGCGAGCGGGCATCGGCCCATGCCCGCACGGCCATCTGTGTCGCCGAGTTGCCCTTCGACATCCCTGTCGAAATCGACGCCGTCGTCGCGGTCACCGGAAGCTGACCATCCCCAGCCGTGAACGGCATCGGCGACACGATCCGTCGGATCATTCGCTACATCTCATCGAGTTCAGGAGTTTCGCCGTGACCAGCACCAGCATCGACGTTCCCGAGGTGCATCAGTACATCTCGGGTAAACCCGTCCGTGCCACGGGCGCTCGGATGTCGCTTGTCAATCCGTCCGACAGCGCCGATGTCCTCGCCGTCATCCACGGAGCCACCGCTCTAGAGATTGGCAACGCCTATGCGACAGCGCAACAAGCGCAGATCGCGTGGGCTGCCCGGCCGCCTGCAGACCGGGCCGAAATCCTGCGCGCCGCCGCCGCCGCCTTCCGAAGCCGGGCCACCGAGCTGGGGAAGCTGATCTCGCGCGAGATGGGTAAACCGGTTGCTGAGGGCATCGCTGAAGTCACCAAGGGCGCCAACGTCTTCGACTTCTACGCCTCGAGTGGCTACCGGCTGACGGGACACACCTACCACACCGACACCGGCGACGACGTCTCCGTTCTCCGCGAACCCCTGGGAGTGGTCGCGCTGGTCACCCCATGGAACTTCCCATTCACCCTGCCCGCCCGCAAGATCGGTGCAGCGATCGGCGTCGGCAACGCAGCCATTGTCAAGCCCGCGCCGGGGGGCGTAATGCTGGCTCTCGAAATGGCCGCCGTCCTGCACGAGGTCGGAGTGCCCGCCGGGGTCTGCAATGTCATCTTCGGCGAGATACCAGAGATTGAGTCGGCCCTGTTCCAAGATCCCCGGCTTGCCGCGGTGAGCATGACCGGCTCGTACCGAAGCGCTGCGATGATCCACCGGGCGTTGCCTGTCCACGTTCCACTGCAGGCCGAGCTGGGAGGGAAGAACTCTCTCCTGATATGGGCCGATGCCGACCTCGACCTCGCAGTGCGGCTCATAATCTCCTCGTCATTCGTCAACAACGGCCAGGTCTGCACCTCGACCGGACGCCTGCTACTGCATCGCGACATCGCTGACGCGATCATCGAGAGACTTTCGGCAACACTGCACGAAATGCCACGCCAAGAACGGGGAACGCTGGCCAATGCCGCTGCCACCGCTGGTGTCCACGCCGCACTGCAAACCGCGAAACGCCTGGGCAATAGGGTGATCCGTGCGCCATGGGACGACGGATACACCGCGCCGACGCTGCTCGTTGACGCTACCGACGAAGCCCTGGTGACCGAGGAGATCTTTGGCCCGGTGGTGACGGTGGAGCGAGTCAAGACCCTCGAGGAGGCGATCTCGACGGCCAACTCCACCGAGTACGGCCTCACGGCCGGCATTGTCACTTCAGATATTACTGTGGCACAACGTTTCTGGAAGGGGGTCCGTGCCGGGACCGTCAAGGTGAACACCGCGCTGACAGGGTCGCCCTTCCACGTCCCCATGCAGGGCTTCAGCCACTCCGGCGCAGGTGCTGGCGAGGGCGGGACGGTCTCAGAGGAGTTCTTCACCCGCCGCAAGGCGATCTACCTCGGGAGCACGCAATGACCGACGCAGTCCAGAGACAGTACACGCCCACAAAACGGCTCCAGCGTTAACACCCGTCACAATCGAGAGGAAATCCCTTGAGCAAGATCACGATCGCCGAGGCACGCGAGATCGTCGCCGAAGGACTGGCATCTGCCAACGAACAGGGCGTCGGGATGGCGATCGCCGTCGTCGACTACGCCGGCCAGCTGGTGGCCTTCGAACGTTCCGACGATGCACCCTGGATCGTCTCCGAGGTCGCATGGCGCAAAGCACGCACCGCAGCAGCTTTCGGCAAGGACACCGCCGATCGCGAGCAGGCCTGGGCGCAACGTCCCTTCTTCGCCCAGTCGGTGATCGCACTCGGCAACTTCGTTGTGGGCAAAGGTGCCGTGCCCCTGATCGACGGTGACGAGGTTGTGGGCGCAGTGGGCGCCAGCGGCGGAGTGCCCGATCAGGACCACATCGCGGCAGTCGCCGGTGCATCAGTATTCCGCACCACCGTCGCAACGCAGTGACAACGCCGAGGCCTGGCGCGGTTGCCTCAGGCCATCCACTGGCGACGAAGGCCGGACTCGACGCACTGGCCGCCGGCGGTTCAGCGGTGGACGCGGCCCTGTCAGCTGCATTCACACAATGGACTGTGAACAGCCCCATGTGCGGTCCAGGCGGCGAGATGCTGCTGATGGTCGTCAACGGTGAGCACGTCACCGTGTACGGGGGGTGGTCGCGGACGCCGTCGCGATTGCCCGCCCTAGACCCGATTCCCTACAGCGGGCCCGAGGTAGCGGTCGTCCCCGGCGCAATCCCGGCGGCTTATGCCGCCTGGAAGGACTACGGCGTGCTCTCATGGAGCCGCTTGTTCACCGGGGGCATCGAAGCGGCGGACAATGGGCACAAGGTCACCGATCAGATGGCGGCCAGCTACGCGTCCGTCGCTCGTAAACATCCGTCGACGCTGGGTGACTTCTTCGACCAACAGACCGTTCCCGTGGTTGGCGACACGGTCACCTCCGAGCGATTCGCCAGAACCCTCGCCCTGTTGGCCGTGGAGGGCCCGTCCGCGTTGCGCAGCGGCGGCCGCCTGGCTAAGGAGATCGTCAACGCATCCAAGGACGCAGGCGGCTACCTCACTATGGCCGACCTGACAACGGCGGCCCCGCAGGTCTGCGAGGCACCGACTGTCGAGTTGGACGGCGGTCTCCGACTGAGCTTTCCCGGAGCACCGAGCCAAGCGCCCATGATCGCCGAACTCCTTGAGGCGACGGATCCCCAGTACGCCGCGGAGTCAGCCGAATTCGTGACCGACGTGGCTCCCACCACCGAGGCTGCGCTCATCAGACGTTGCGTGGCCGGCCTGAACGGAACTGCAACGGCCATCGCAGCCACCGGCAAGTGCGCTGCCGTCGCCGTGCACAGTTTGGCCGGAGTCCAATACGGCACCGGTTGGATCGCCGGGAACACCGGTATCGCCCTTGGCAACCGGGTCGGCACTGCACACTCCACTCGGCCTGAGCTACCGGGTGCACACCTGCGGCCCGGTCAGCACCCGGCACACACCCTCAGCGCGGTATGGCTAAGGCACGGCAGCCGCTCCGCGCTCATCGCCACTCCGGGCGGCGATCGTCAGGTGCAGTGGTTGGCGCAGTGCGCGCAGCGATTCAGGCAGGGCCACGACATTGAGGACCTCGTGACCGAGCCTCGCTGGTTCGTGTGTCCGGAAGGCGATCGATTTGGAGTCCCGGGCGGCGTTGGCGCGCAATGGTTCTTGTTCGCAGAGCCCGGAGTTCCCTGGCGAGACCGCCGCGAGCTGGCTGGCTACGCTATCAAGTCGGTCGACTCGATCGGCGGCGGCCTGCAGGCCGTCCAGCCCCGGCTGTCGGAGCAATGGTCTAGCGCGTCTGATCCGCGTGCCGGCGGGAGCGCAGCAACCTGGTGCCCTTCCAACGGTATCCGCACTGCACCGACACCGGCCGTCACAGGCCCAGGCGTGCACGATGCATAACGAGACAGTGCTCGAAGTCGTTGCAGTCCAACAGATCGCTGATGAAGTTTGTGCCGTGGATCTCGTTGCGCCCGAGTCCGGCAAGCTGCTCGACTGGCAGCCAGGCGCGCACATCAGTGTGTCTCTGCCGGTCGGTCGCAGGCAGTACTCCCTGTGTGGCCCCAGCGATGCGGAGTTCTACCGGATCGCAGTGCTGCGCTCTCCGACGTCCCGCGGAGGCTCGGCCTACATTCACGACGAGGTTCGGGTCGGCGCACAGCTTCAATGCTCAGCTCCGATCAATCGTTTTCCGTTGGTGCCCGCCGAGAAGTACCTCTTCATCGCCGGCGGCATCGGCATCACGCCGATCCTGGCCATGCTTGTCGCTGCGGAGAAGGCCGGCGCCGACTGGCGACTCGTCTATGGCGGCCGGACACTGGCAACCATGGCCTTCCTCGATGAACTCTCCGCCTACAGCAATCGGGTCACAGTAGTTCCGCAGGACACCGAGGGCCATATCGAACTGGACACCTACCTGGGGTCGGTACAGTCGGAGATGGTGTACAGCTGCGGACCTGAGCCTCTGCTGCGTGCAGTGCAGGAACGCGCGGGCGCATGGGCGGCAGAGCAATTGCATTTTGAGCGTTTCGAGGCCGCGTCTGACTTGGTCACAACGCGCGAAGACGACCTGCCCTTCGACGTGTTCTGCAACAAGTCAAACGTCACGGTGCCTGTGGTCGCCGAACAGACAATGTTGAACGCGCTCCTCGAGGCAGGCCTCGATGTCGACTCGGACTGCGAGGAAGGCACCTGCGGCACCTGCGAGATCACCTACCTGGCGGGAACAGCCGATCATAGGGATGACCTCCTCCTCGACAGCGAACGTGCGACGCTCATTCTTCCGTGTGTGTCCCGCGGCCGCGGCGTGATCACCGTTGACCTCTAATCTGAGGGCAAACGAAAGCGGGGCGTGGCCGCCTCAATCAACGTCCACCGCTCAACGCGTTGTACAACGACACCCTCAGGTAAGCTACGATCGACGACGGTATACTGCATGCTGCAAGGGGGTTCGATGACAATCTCGCACCGCTCGCTGCGCGAAACCGTGGCTGATGCGCTGCGCGACATGATCATCACCGGACAGCTCGCTCCAGGAACGCGGCTCGCCGAAGGCGCGCTCGCCGAGCAACTTGGCGTATCTCGTGTGCCGGTTCGGGAGGCTATTCGCGCACTCGAGCCCACAGGCCTGGTGCAGATCGTGCCCCGCCATGGCGCACACGTCGCAACTGTGAATTCTGATGATATCGAGGCGATCCAGGAGATTCGCCGTGTCTTGGAGGGTTGGATCGTCGGCGCGGCCGCTGAGCGACACACAGCCGAGGACATGCCGACGATCGATCGATACCTTGCCGATGGAACAAAAGCGGCCAAGGCGGGTGACACTGTGGCGGCATCGCGCGCCCACAACGGATTTCATCGCGCAATTGAGGCGGCGACCGGTAATCCGCACGCCGCCGTGGCGATGGAACCGTTACGACAACGCACCGAACTGGTGTTCTCGATGATCGGTGCGACGGACAGTGGTTTACAGCAGTGGGAAGAACACCGCGCGATTCGCGACGCGATTGCCGACCGCGACGCGGACAGGGCCCGGACGCTCATCGACCAACACATCACGCAGGCAATGGCTCGCTATCGGGACGCCTTGCAGGCCGCACCGCAAGGTCGATCGACCGTATCGATCCAAAAGTAGCTCATGCGCCAATCACGCGACTCCGAAATGCGACGTTGAGCGTCCCTTTCGCGACACGTCGATGATGATTATCGGGAGCACCGCCAACGAGATCCTGAACGGCGTCACGGCTAAACGAGTCGTCAAATTGGCCGTCAGCCACCTCTGAGGATTTTGCACTGCAGCGCATTCTTCGGCGACCAGGCTCGGAGCCGGTAGGCGTCTACGCGGAAGTGCGGTCAGGTCACGTGTGAATCCCACACCTCAGCGTGGACGTGATGGCGACTGCTGGGTACCCGGTCCACGAGTTCATACGAACAGACTGGTCGCCGCGGCGACCTCGGGGGACACGCCGGGTCGACCACACCGAGCACGCTCCTGCGCACAGTGTCGAACCGCGGTGCGAGGCGGAGTTTCCCCGAGCCGAGGCGCGCAGTAGGAGGTATCCGACGGTACTGATTCGGCGGTTGGACTTCTGCAAGTAGTCAGGAAGGGCAGCGAATCCCCCGAGTCGAGCGCTCAGGTCAGATCGAGGAAGTGGCCAGCTGTTGGGCACACGTCGAGCCAAGAACATCGGCAAAATCAACGCCTTCGGGCGTGCCAACCTTCGATGTAGCCTGCGAGGCCCCGCATCGCTGCCCTAATCGATCAGAGCAACCCCTCAATCTTCTTGTGCAGCAACGATTTTTGTAAGGCTATTCGGATCCCGCCCGAGTTCGGCGAGGATCTGTCCGGTGTGTTCACCAAGCGCGGGCACCGGACCCATCCTAGGTTCGACACCGAGATCGATGGGGGGCAACAGGGACTTGACGGTGCCGCTCTCGGTCAGCGTATCGCGCCAGCGGTCACGACCTCGCAGCACCGGATGGTTCAGGAACTCCGAGACGGTGTTTACCCCGGAAAAGGCGATTCGCGCCGCGGTCAGCCTGGCTTCCAGTGTGTTCGTCGGGTGTGCACCAAAGCACTGCGTGATGACCTCGTTCAGTTCTTCCCGATGAGCTACCCGCAAATTGTTCGACACGAATCGGGCATCGTGTATGAGTTCGGGACGGTCAAGAACCTCCCCGCAGAACCGCTGCCACTCGGGCTCGTTCTGGATGGCGATGAGGATGGTGTGGCCGTCGTCGGCCTGGTAGGGACCGTATGGCGCAATGGTCGGGTGCTGGGCGCCAATTCGGCCGGGCTGGCGTCCCTTACCGGCGGTGAAGTGTGCCGGCTGGCCGACCCACTCGGCGAGCGCTTCGAACAGCGACACCTCGATCGAGGCGCCTTCACCGGTGCGCTCGCGGGCGTACAGAGCAGCCAGAATCCCGCTGAAGGCATACATTCCTGCCGCGATGTCGGCGATCGATACGCCAACTTTCGCGATGTCTACGGGCGTGCCCGTCAACGACACCAGTCCGGTCTCGCATTGCACCAGAAGGTCATACGCTTTGCGGTCCGCCCACGGGCCGTCACTGCCCCACCCTGTAATGCCCACGACAATCTTGCGCGGGTCGATCGCCCGCACCTGGTCGGCCGACAGCCCCAGGCGTGCCGCCGCGCCGGGACCGAGGTTCTGCACGATGACGTCGGCACGCTCGGCCAGCTCATGCAGCACCTCGCGGCCCTGCAGCGATTTGACATCCAGTGCGATGGATTCCTTGGAGCGGTTGAGCCAGACGAAGTAGCTCGACAAGCCATCGACGGAATCGTCGTACTGGCGCGCGAAGTCGCCCGATCCGGGCCGTTCCACTTTGATGACCCGCGCACCCAGATCGGCCAGCTGGCGCGTGGCGAACGGCGCCGCGACAGCGTGCTCCAGCGACAGCACCGTCAGACCACTTAGGGGCAGCCGTCCACCGTGAGTGGGGGCATCGGGCCTCACAGGTCTAGCCCGCCCCGCTTAACCAGCTGCTTGGCGATCACGTTCTTCTGGATCTCATTGGTCCCCTCGCCGACGATCATCAGCGGCGCGTCGCGGAAGTAGCGTTCAACGTCGTACTCGGTCGAGTAACCGTAACCCCCGTGCACCCGGACAGCGTCCAGTGCGATCTGCATGGCGGCCTCCGATGCGAAGAGTTTGGCCATCCCAGCTTCCATGTCGCAACGCTCGCCTGAGTCGAAACGTGCTGCAGCAGACAACAACAGCGCACGAGCAGCATAGAGTTTGGTGCCCATATCGGCCAGCAAGTTGCCCACCGACTGATGCTGCCAGATCGGTTTACCGAAACTCTCCCGGTCCTGTGCGTAGGCGAGTGCATCCTCGAAGGCCGCCCGTGCGACGCCGGTCGCCCTCGCCGCGACCTGAAGCCGGCCAACCTCGAGACCCTTCATCATCTGAGCGAAGCCGTGGCCCTCGCTAGCACCAAGCAGCGCACCGCTCGGGACGCGGCAGTCGGTGAAGTTGATCTCGCAGCTCTCGACACCCTTGTAGCCGAGCTTGGGGAGGTCCTTTGAGACGGTGAATCCGGGGACCTTCTCGACCAACAGAATCGAGACACCCTTGTGGGAGGGCTGGGCTTCGGGATCGGTCTTGCACAGCAGGGCAATCAGGCCTGAGCGTCGGGCATTGGAGATCCACGTTTTGCTGCCATTGATTAGGTACTCATCGCCGTCGCGGCGGGCCACGGTCCGCATCGCCTGCAGATCGGACCCGCCGCCTGGCTCTGTGAGCGCCATGGTGGCACGCAGCTCGCCGGTCGCCATCCGGGGCAGGTAGGTCTGCTTCTGCTCTTCGGTACCGAACTGCAGGATCAACTTGGACACCACACTGTGCCCGCCCATCGCACCGGCAAGGCTCATCCAGCCGCGAGCCAGTTCCTCCGCGACCAGCACGTAGCACGGCATCGACACCTGCCCGAAGCCGTACGGCTCGGGGATGGCGAGTCCGAAAATGCCGATTTCCTTCATTGTCTCGATGAGGTCCTCGGGATAGACATTCGCATGCTCGAGATCCCGCACGACCGGCTTGACCTGCTTCTCCACGAAGTCGTGGACGGTCTTGACGATGGCTTCTTCTTCAGCTGGCAAGTGCATTGTTGTGCCTCCTCTATAGAAAATATTCTATTAATGACGCTGGCGGATGGCAAATCGACAGCGGGCTGAAAGAAGGCGCAATCGAATGCACAGACACTCAGGGATGCCTTGGCCGTCGCACGAGAGGCCGCCACCACCGCTGGCGCCAACTCGCCGAAACCGAAGCCGTACTCGATACCGGACGCCGCCGCGTTGAAGCCAGGGTGAAGTGGCCGATGGGATTACGCAACGCCGCGGGCCATTATCGGCGGCGCCTGCAGCACCATCGCGAGATTCGCCACGACAATTGTCAGGCAAGCAGTAGCCATGGCGATCTGGGACACCACCACCCGCGAGCAACTGGACATTTATGTGACGCGTCGACGCGACGAGTTCCGACAGCGGATCCTGAACCTTGCGCAGGGGGCGATCTAATGAACCTGTTCAGTCTCGCAAATGGCGGAGGTGGTGACGGCCCAAAGGAACCCGGTCGACCGGCAAAGCCTCTCCTGCTGCATCTGAACTGGGTCCATGGCTCATTGCAGGAAGACTGGGCGGGATCACATTTGGCGGGCGCCAGAAAAGTCAGCTATGGGTCGTTAATATGTTGCGCAACAGAATGTTACGTGCGTAAAGTCACACTCGGGAGTTCACCGCGCTCAACGAGCGACCATGAGGACAGCCAATGAAAGCGGGCTTGTTCGAGGGCGAGCGACAGATCCCAGTACGCGATTTCCCTGAGTCCGCGATCGTGAAACTTGAACAAACTTCGCACCGCCTGGCACCCACCCGTCGCTTGCTCGAGCAATCATCCGAAGCCCCGACGGCCAGCCTGTGGACTTGTTGGCACTACTGAGGGGGTGCGAAGAATTCGAGGGCGATGCCATCGGGATCACGGAAGGAGATCCCCGAGCCGTAGTGAGCGCGCTTGATCCCTCCGTGTGAGATCCCGAGCACGTCGAGTCGTTGTTCCCAACTCGTCAGTTCGGCCATGCCGCAGTCAAAGGCGACGTGATCCAAACCTGGTTGCTCAGCGCGGTATGCCTGGGTCGGATCCACACCGGTGTGCTTGTGCAGGCCGAACAACATGCCATTGTCGAGCGCGAAGACGGTGTGATGGAAGGCGCCCGACTCTTCGTCCTCGTCGAACACGGGGCCCGAGTCGAAAAGACTGCGATACCAGCAGGTGCTTGCTTCGAGGTCTGACACGGTAATTGCGACATGAGCGAAGCCGGGGAATGGGCTCGTCATCAAAACTCCTTCAAATGTGGTGAAAATCGGCCTCAGACAGGCACGCGGAGCAGCATGGCCTGCCTCTGACCGCCGCCGCAGATGGCAGTGATGCCGTATTCTATTGATTGGTCACGTATTTCGTATGCCGGTGTCATGATGAGTCGGAATCCCGAGGCTCCGAGCGGGTGGCCAAGGGAGACGGCCCCGACGTTGACATTGACATTGTCCGTATCAAGATCGAGTTCTCTCGTCGAGGCGACGACAACGCCGGCGAAAGCCTCGTTGATCTCCCACAGGCCGATGTACCCGCGCTGAGGCCGTTCCGGTCTAGCAGCACACGGGCAGCCATCGCGGGTTTGAGGTGCAGTGTGCCCTCGGTGGAGAACGCGGGCCGAAATCGCGCGCGTCCCTGTTCGTCGGTGCCGGCCCTGATGCCCTCGTGGCATTCGAGAAGGTCAGTAAGAACAGTGATCTCGGACCTGAATCGACCGCGTTCGGTCGCAGCATTCGCCCGTCGGTGGCTTTCCGCGGCAAAGGCGTCCTGCTCGGACCGCCCGATTCCCAACGCGAAGTTGGCAGCTTCTGATAGCTCGCCCATGCCGGTGTCGCAGACCGCGCACCAAAGGCCTTCGGTCACAAGCAGGTCCCGTATCTCGGCCGGGCCGACTTTAGCTCCAGCCCGGAGGGCGAGGGCATGACGCGCGCGGCTCATCGATTGGGCATTGGGAATCGTACCGTTCCCCTTGCCCGAGATATCTGCACAGCGCGGCCCCCACGGATTGATACGGCCTCCGATGGCGTCCGTTGGGGTCGACTTCTCATCCAGATGACAACGCTGCCATTCTGTGCCATTTCAGATGAGAGATTTCCACGCAGATTGAGAAGCGCTATTGGTGCACTCTCGTTAATGCCGGTTGCCGAATGGTCTTGCATTAGAATTTCTAATGCATCACAAATATCATTAGCTGTACTTGTCCACCGTCCACACCTAGCGTCGACGTCATGGACTCGCCCCTGCTCGTTGGCTTCTTCGCGTCATTCGCGCTCATCGCCGCCATCGGCGCGCAGAACGCGTTCGTGCTGCGTCAGGGCATCCGCCGCGAGCACGTGCTGCCCGTGGTGGCGATGTGCACGGTGTCCGACATCGCGCTGATCGCGGCGGGTATCGGGGGCGTCGGCGCCCTGATCACCGCCCACCCGAACGCGGTCAACGTCGCCAAGTTCGGCGGTGCGGCGTTCCTGATCGGCTACGGTCTGCTCGCGGCGAAGCGCGCCTGGCGGCCGTCGGCCCTCACCCCATCGGACGCGGCGCCGGCCCGGCTCGGCGCCGTGCTGATCACCTGCGCGGCACTGACGTTCCTCAACCCCCACGTCTACCTCGACACCGTGGTGCTCCTCGGCACGCTGGCCAACGAAAGCGGCGACGGGCGTTGGCTGTTCGGCGTCGGTGCGGTCACCGCCAGCGCCGTGTGGTTCACCAGCCTCGGGCTCGGAGCGCGCCGACTGGCCGGGCTGTTCGCAACGCCGTCGACATGGCGCATCCTCGACGGCATCATCGCCGTGATGATGCTCGCCCTCGGTATCTCGCTGGCGGTGTCCTAGATCCCCGAGGCTCGTCGTTGTTCGAGGCTGCCTGCGTCTTGATCCGGCCTGGGTCTGGCGCCCAGGTAGACCACCACGGCAGCCGCGGCCAGGGACAGTGCCCCGACCACCCACATCGCGGCCTTGGCATCGCCGGTCAGATCGGTCAGCCACCCGGTGATGTAGGGACCTCCGAAGCCGCTGAGGTTCCCTAGCGAGTTGATCAGGGCGATTCCGCCGGCCGCGGCGACACCGGTGAGGAATGTCGAGGGCAGCGCCCAGAACACGGGTAGGGCACACATGACCGCGCAGGTGGACACCGTGACGGCGACCATCGCCAGATAGGGGTCGATCATATAGAGCGCGGCGGGGATTGACACCGCCCCGACGATCGCCGGGATCGCGACGTGCCATACCCGTTCGCCGGTCCGGTCGGCGTGGCGCGCCCACGGCACCATCACGATGGCGGCGATGACGTAGGGAACAGAGGTCACGAGGCCACGCTCGACAACGCTCATATGCGTGCCGTACTGCTCCTGGAACCCGGCGACGATGGTCGGGAGAAAGAACCCGACCGCGTAGAGGCCGTATGCGATTCCGAAGTAGACAAACGCCAGCATCAGGATCCTCGGATGACTAAGCGCCTTCTTGAGCGGCCAGTGCTGGCCGGTCTGGGCACTCAGTCGTTCGTCGTCCAGTGTTGCCTCCAACCAACGCTTTTCAGCAGGTTCAAGCCACGTGGCCTCGGCTGGTCGGTCGGTCAAGTAGAACCAGCAGACGAACGCGAGAACGACGGCGGGCATGCCCTCGACTAGGAACAGAAGGCGCCAGCCGTCGAGGCCGAAAAGTCCGTGCCCCCAATCGATGATCAGCGACGACATGGTCGACCCGATGGCTGTGGATATCGGCACCGCCACCATGAACAACGAGATCGCCTTGGAGCGATGCCTTTCCGGGAACCAGAAGGTGAGGTAGAGAATGATCCCGGGGAAGAATCCCGCTTCCGCCACACCGAGCAGGAACCGCAGGACGATAAGGGTTTCCGTGTTGGGCACGAATGCGATCGCACTGCTGATGATTCCCCACGTCAGCATGATGCGTGCAATCCAGCGGCGCCCGCCGAACTTGTTGAGCGCGATATTGCTCGGCACTTCCAGCAGCAAGTACCCGATGAAGAAGATGCCCGAGGCGAATCCGAACGCCTTGGCGCTCATCCCAAGGTCCTCGTTCATGCCGTTCGGACCGGCGAAGCCGATGTTGACGCGATCGAGGTAGTTGACGAAGTAGAGGAGTACCAGGAACGGAATCAACCGGCGGCTGACTTTCGCCATCGTCTTGATTCCGATGGCCGAATCAGCGAGGTGCGTGCTCACGCTGACATTCTGTGTCGCCGGATGTCAGCCCGGGGGCAAGACGGGAAACCTAGTGGCGGGGACCGATTCCACCGCCACCGCCCCCGCCGCCACCGGGGCGCCACGGATGGTCTGGACGCCAGTCCGGCGGGCCCAGTTCGATCGACAGGCCCGCGTCACACAGGTAGTCGTACTCACACGGGTACGGCGTGTAGGGGCCCGGACCCGGCCCCGTTCCGCCGTCCGGACCACGGACGTCGCCCTGAGCGCAGACGCTGACGCCGTTCGACACGGTGCAGTCCGCGGAGGCCAGCGGCGCAGCGGCAAGGACGAACGGCACGGCGCCCACCGCCAAAGCCATAAACGGGTACAACCGCCGAAACGGCACGGCCGACTCCAATCGCCGATCGAGGTCTTGTATCGCGTGACCTTAACCTCTGCGGGCATCGGGAGCAGCGGTGATTAGCCCGGCGACACGCGGGTAGCCCCACTGCAACACATACAGCAAACCGAGGAGGTTCGACGATGAAGACCACACGCATCCGCACCGCGGGACTGGTCACCGGGCTGGTAGCGGCGACCATCGCCGCTCCGGTCGCTTCTGCGGCACCCGATCCATGCAGCGCAGACAACATTTCCGGAACCGTGAGTACGGTCACCGGCCAGGCCAGGGACTACCTGAACGCACACCCGGGCGCCAATCAGGTGGTGTCGGCCGCACGCACGCAGCCGCGGCCCGAGGCGGAGGCCAACATTCGTGGCTACTTCACCAACAATCCGCAGGAGTACCACGAACTGCGTGGGATCCTGACGCCGATCGGTGACACGCAGCGTCAGTGCAACGTCACGGTGCTCCCACCGGATCTGGCGTCGGCATACGACACGTTCATGGCCGGCTGACACCGGTTCGGAACTTCGCCGACCATCCCCCCAGCCGTCACCTCGGTGACGGCTGGGTGTCGACCGCGCCCTGTGCAATGGCGGCCATCCGTACTCGACCGGAAGGACCGTCGCCATGCCAGACACCGACACCACCCTCGAAGGTGACGAAATGATCGTCCGCGACGAACCCGTCGAGGTCACCGCATCGGTGGTGCCCACCGATGACGAGGCACCAACCGAGGATCGGCCGACCCGCAATCTGGTCATCCGCCAGGTTCTCGAACGACAGCTCGTCGCCGGGCAGGGATTGAGCACCGACCTGGTCGAGGCCGCGATCGACGCCACTGTGGCCCTGGCGCACTCCCCCGCCACCGTGGTGAATGAAATCCGCAGCGGCGCAGACCTTCCCAGCGCTCTGGCCCGCACCGGTGCCGGTGTGCGCGAGGCCGTGGCCGAGGCAGGCGGACGTGTCCGCGCCGTCGTGGGTGGATACCTCGTCTCCCAGGCAACACTGCCGAATGCCGTGATCGCGGGCACCGCCGGTATCGCCGAGACCATCGTGCGGGCTCAAGGCATCGTCACGACCTCGGCGCTGGACACCGCCTTCACGCTGGCAGCCGTGGCCGCACAGGGTGGCGACGTCCGAGACGCCTTCGCCCGGGAGCGCACCGGCGTGCAGGACAGCATCGACGTAGGCCGAGACCGCATCACCGCGTCGGTGGCGCGGGCCCGCGACGAGATCCGCTCGGCCATCAAGGACTACGACACCATCGGGGACGCATTCGGCGACCGCTGACGTCCTAGTCAGGCCACCGGGGCCACCGCGACGGGGATGCCGTTGACCGCTGCATTCCCGCTCGGCACATCCACGAACGCCACCGGCGACAGGATGTTGCTGTTCACGCCCGGGTGCGCGGATGCCACGGCCGTGCGCAGACCGGGGCGGTCGTGACCCCAGCCGTGTGGCAGGCACACCACGCCGGGACGGATACCGGAGTCCAATTCCACTGGCACATCAATGGATCCGGACGCTGAGGTCACGGTGGCCAACTCGCCCTCGGCGAGCCCGAAGCGAGTGGCGTCGTCGGGGTGGATCTGCAGGGTGCACCGATTGGACCCCTTCACCAGAGCCGGGACGTTGTGCATCCACGAGTTGTTGGACCGCAGCTGTCTGCGGTTCACCAGTACCAGGTCGTCGGCAGGCCGGCTCAGTCGCGCGGCCAGACGCGGCAGGTCCGCGGTGATATGCGGTGGCGCCAGCACGACCTTCCCGTCGGGCACGTTGAGCACCTCGGCGAGTCGAGGGCGGTTGGCGCCCAGGTCAATTCCGTGTGGGTTCTCCAGGAGCAGGTCCAGAGACAACCCGTCCGCCACCTCGCCGTACCGGTCGCCGAACGGTCCTGTGCGCAGGGTGAGGTCGAGCAGCCGCTGCGGTCCGCCTGTGCTGAACCGTCCCTCCTGTTCGTATCGTGCGCGCAGCGCGGCGCCATCGAATCCCTTGATGGAGGCCATGACATCGAACAGGCCGTTGTCGATGACGCTGACGTCGACCTCGTCGGCGGCCTGACCCTGGCACACACACGCCAGGCGGATCAGGATCTCCCACTCCTCGGGCCTGCCATCGGCGGGCGGGAAGACAGCCGGCGAGTAGTTCGCGCCGCTGCGCACCGCGAAATTCCAGATGAGGTCGTCATGGTGAGGCTGCTCGAGCGGAGACAACCCGGGCAGGATGACGTGCGCGTGCCGGGTGGTCTCGTTCATCCAGTTGTCGACGCTGATCATGCAGTCCAGTGCCGGCAGGGCCCGATCGAGAAGCTCGCCGCCAGGTGCGGACAGCACGGGATTGCCCGCCACCGTGAACAGCGCCCGGATCTGCCCGTCGCCCGGGGTGGCGACCTCCTCGGCCAGGCACGACACCGGCACATGACCCAGGATCTCGGGAGCACCCCGCACTCGCGTCTTCCATCTCCCGAAGTTCGGGACACCCTGTTCGAGCCCGGGCATCGGAAGTTCAGTGAAGGACCACGCCGAGGGTGTCGGGAACAGCAGACCTCCCTCGGCGTCCATATGCCCGGTGATGATGTTGACGACGTCCACCAGCCAGGACGCAAGAGTGCCGAATTCCTGGTTGCAGGTGCCGATCCGGCCGTACACCACCGCGCGCTCCGTGGAGGCCAGCTCGCGGGCCAGAGTGCGAATTCGACCGGCCGCGATGCCCGTGACAGCCTCAACCCGCTCCGGAGTCCAGTCCTCCAACAGATCGCGCAGCTCGTCGAGCCCGTCGACGAGCCCCTCCGCGGCACCCAGACGCACCAGGTTCTCGGCGAAGATCACCTGGCACATCGCGGCAAGGAACGCGGCGTCGGTACCGGGGGTGATGGCAAGCCACTCGTCGGCCTTGGCTGCGGTCGCGGTGCGCCGCGGGTCGATCACCACCACCTTGCCGCCGCGCTTGCGGATCGCGGTGATCTTGCCGATGACATCCGGGCAGCTGAGCAGCGATCCCTGTGAGACCGCAGGGTTGGCGCCCATCACGACGAGCATGTCGGTGTGCGGGATGTCGGGGACCGGGATCTTCCACATGCCGCCGTACATCAGGTGCGAGCTGACATTCTTGGGCCACTGGTCAACGGTTCCGGAGCTGTAAATCATTGGAATGCCGGACATCCCGATAAGCACCCCGGCGTAGCGGCTGAGGCTGAAGCCGTGCGCCAACGGATTGCCCACATAAGCGGTGACGGCCTCGATACCGTGCTCCGCGATCACGGGGCTCAGCAGCTCCGAACAGCGTCGGAACGCCTCCGGCCAGCTCGCCTCCCGCCAACGCTCCCCCTCGCGGATCATCGGCACCCGCAGCCGATCGGGGTCATGGTGCATCGCACCGAGTGTGGTCCCCTTGGGACAGATGTGGCCTTGGCTCCACACGTCGAGCCGGTCGGGTTTGATCTGCACCACCTGATCGCCCTCGACGTGAATGTCGAGCCCGCACATGGCTTCGCAGAGTGGACAGGTGCGGTGGTGGACGGTGCGTGCGGCAGGATCTAGCGCCGAAACTTGGTCGGTCATGGGACTCCTATGTCGATCTCAACCAACCGCCGGAATCTAACGCCGATACCTAGATCTGTAAAGCAGGTATCAGGCGGCGATACAGATACGCGCGTAAACCACCCTCGGTCTGACAACGCGTCCCGTCGTCGACCATGAGGGACACCACGAACCTCATCACGGTCTCGGCGATCTCGTCGAGTTCGTCCGCCACCTGCGGCTCCCACGTCAGCAGCGGTAACAGCGCTACGCGGGACACCTCGACCGCGTTGGCCGCCAGCACCTCGCCTGGGCGGATCAGCCCCAGCAGCGAGGCCGCGGGATCGCGACGGTACTCCATGACCACGGTGACCACCGACTCCACGACGAACTCCGCCCCAGAGTTCGTTCCGGCTGCCGCAACGGCCGTAAGTTGAGCCGAAATACGCTGTGCCGCAGCTGCGGAGACAGCAAAGAGCAGGTCGTCGCGGGAGCCGAAATACGAATAGACCGTGGGGCGACTCAGCCCCGCCCGCACAGCCACCTCGCTGACGGTGGTCCTCTCCCAACCCACGTCGATGAGGCATTCGACTGCGGCATCGACGATGCGCTCCACCGTCGAGGAACCGCCGCCGTGCACCTGTCGATCCAGTGCCTGCACGACGGCCGGACCAGTACCCCTCGTCGTGCCGTGCGCACCGCCCTCAACCAGGGAAAACTCCAAGTCAAGCTCGCAAAGCCGAATCAAGCGCAGCACATCATCGAACTTCATCGACGAGGTGCCGTTCTCCCAGCGAGCAATGGACGGTTGCGCTGTGCCCGCACGGGCAGCGAGTTCGGCCTGAGTGAGTCCAGCGCGCTGCCGAGCCTCGCGGATCAGAGCCCCTCCGGAAGGCTGCATGGCCAGAAATATACCAGTTCAGTTATATTCTGGTCGAGGGATTTTTGGGCACTCGGCAACCGCCATATCAGGTTGTGGGCCGGCGAGCGATGTTGTAGAACCGAATCTCCTGATACTCGTCGAGACCCTCGCCGCTGCCCTCTCGGCCGAGTCCGGATTGCTTGACCCCACCGAACGGGGCCGCCGCGTTGGACGGAACCCCCTGATTGATACCGACCAGCCCTGTCTCAAGCCGATCGGCCACGTTGAGCGCGCGATCAAGGTTCTCGGTGAACACGTAGCCCGCGAGGCCGAACTCGGTGTCGTTGGCCCGCGCCACGACTTCGTCCTCGCTGCCGAAGCGCTGGATCGCGGCGACAGGTCCAAAGATCTCGTTGCTCACCACCTCTGCAGTTGGCGGGACGGAAGCCAGCAGCGTCGGTTCGAAGAAATGGCCGGCACCGGTGATCGCGGAGCCGCCGGTGACCACCTCGGCGCCGCGTTCCACGGCATCGGAGACCAGCCGCGACATCGCTTGTACCGCACGGCCGTCGATAAGCGGACCCAGCTCGACACCGGATCCAAACCCGCTGCCCACCTTGACGTCTCGCATTCGAGCGGCCAGCCCCTCGGTGAAGGCATCGGCGATTCCCTCTTGTACGAAGATCCGGTTGGCCGCGATGCAGGACTGGCCACCGTTGCGCATCTTCGCGCTGAAGGCTCCGTTGACCGCACGCTCCAGGTCGGCATCGTCGAAGACGATAAGCGGGGCGTTACCGCCCAGCTCCATCGATGACCGCAGGACGTTCTGTGCCGCCAAGCCCATCAACGTGCGACCGACCGGGGTTGACCCCGTGAACGACACCTTGCGCACTCGAGGGTCGCGCAGGACGGCATCGCTGAATGCTGCGGCTGACGTCGTCGTGACAACGTTGATCAGGCCCTCGGGCACTCCGGCCTCGATGGCGAAGTCGACGGCGAGAACGGTGGTCAGCGGCGTCAGCGCGGCCGGCTTGATGATCACGGGACACCCCGCCGCGAGGGCAGGGGCGATCTTGCGAGTCGCCATGGCCAAGGGGAAGTTCCACGGTGTGATCAGCACCGAGAGCCCCACCGGAGCCCGACGGGTCAGGAGCTGACCGCCTCCTACCGGGACCTCCCGGTTGTTGCCGATCGGCCTCGTTGCCTCTTCGGAGTACCACCTGACGAAATCGGTGCCATAGGCGACCTCGCCGCGGGCCTCCGCCAGAGGTTTGCCCATCTCGCGGGTGATGAGCAGTGCTAGCGCCTCGGCGTTGGCGATGAGCAGCTCGTACCAGGCGCGAAGGATGTCAGCGCGGGTGCGGGTCGTCGTTCGAGACCATTGCTCACCCGCCGCGACTGCCCGTCCCACTGCGTCAAGCGCCTCCTCAGGCGCCCAGTCGCGGAGCGCAGCGATCACCGAACCCGTTGCAGGATCTTCGATCTCGAATCCTGACGGAGGTGTCGCATCGAGCCCCAGCCGGGCGATCACCTCGCTGGATGCGCGGAGGGCATCCGCGTCGGCCGCAGCGAGCGAGCTACGAGAGCCGGCCACCTGTGGCGTTTGCGTGCTGGTCATTACTGAGCCTCCGCAGTCACCGCGGCGTCGATCGCGTCGATGTAGTCCCGCAGTTCGTCGTCGGTCGTGATGAACGGTGGGCTGAGCTGCAACGTGTTACCCCGCAACGGCCGTGAGACGAATCCGACGTCGATGAGCGCATCGGCAACGCGAACCGCATCCACTGTATCGACGAGCGACACTCCGCCGAGAAATCCGCACACACGCACCTCACTGACCGATGGGTTTCGGGCAGCCAGTGCGTCAAGTCCGTCGACCAATTGGGACTCCAGGTCCTTGACCCGAGGCAGCAGCGCCTCTTGCTCAAGGACATCGAGGTTGCGCATCGCGACCGCGCATGCGGTGGCATGGCCGGCATAGGTGGCACCGTGCCGAAAGATCGGCGTGTCTGCGTCATCGCGATAGAACGGCTGCCAGATCCGAGCACCGACCAGGACCCCGCCCAACGGCGCGTATCCGGAGGTCACACCCTTGGCGAAGGTGAGCAGATCCGGTGTCACACCGAACCTCTCGGCCGCGAACATCGTTCCGGTCCGCCCGAATCCTGTGATGACCTCGTCCAGGATCAGCAAGATGTCATTGGCCTCGCAGATGTCCGCCAGGCGGCGTAGGTACCCCTCTTGTGGCGGGTGAACTCCGCCGGTCCCCTGGATGGGCTCGGTGACGACGGCTGCGATGCGGTCGGCGCCGATCTCGGCAATGAGTTCGATCGTCGCATCGAGGTCATGCAGGGGAATCCGCGCCGTCTCCGGGACCAGGGACTCACCGCCGTAACCCTCACGGTTGAAGTCGAGACCGGCAATGCTCGTCCCGAAGGCGTGCAGACCGTGGTAGGCAAACTGCCGACTCAGGATCACTCTCTTGTCGAGCCGTCCTTCACGCTGCCAGTGCCTGCGCGCCAACTTGCATGCCACGTCGATGGCATCGGAGCCACCTGAGTTCAGAATGACCTTGCTGTCGGGAATCGGCGATAAGGCCGACAACCGATCGGCGAGCGTGAGTGCCTGGTCATTCACGAACCGTCCGAAGATGTGATAGGTCTCCAGGCGGCGCATCTGTTCAGCGGCCGCCTCGGCGAGTTCAGGTCGACTGTGACCGATGTTCGCGTGCCACAACCCCGCAGTGCCGTCGAACAGCCGTCTCCCATCAGCGGTGACGATGTATGACCCCTCACCGCGCTCGATGACCAACTGTCGGCCTACGACGGAGGGGACGTGGGCCTGCGCGGGCCACAGTGCGGGCGCATCGAGCACTGCACCAGTGGATGTTGACATGATTGTGTCCTTACGTGTGTTTGTCGAATCTCCGCTATCGCAGCGTGATTGCGTCAGATCTCTTCGCTCAGCCGACGCAGCGTGTAGCCGAGTTCAATCCGCCGGCCGGTCTCGGGGTCCTCAAGCCGGGCACTCCAGCCACGCATACCGGGCGTCGGTTCCCCAGCGACGGTGCCCGACATGATCACGGTTCCGACGGGCAGCGCACCGGGTCGGCGATCCTCCAGAATGCTGATCAACTGGTGCGGAGCCAGCAGATGCCCCGTGACGTCGTGCTGTAGCTGGGTTGTCGCTCCGTCGTCGGACTCGGCCCACATCGTCATGGTGAAGCGGTCCCAGTCGTCGCGGACCTCATCGAGGCGCCACGCGGTGGCTCCGACGACATCGGGGCACATCGCCTTGGCTTTCGGCATCTTCACACCCTCCACCTCCAGATCGGTGTGATCAGATCCGATGGTGACAAGCCAGCCGTGCTCCTCGGAGTTGATGAGGGCGAACTCCACCTCGCCGTAGGTCTGCTCACCCGAGACGGTGAACTCGGATGCGGTGCTGATCCGATCCGGCGGGATCGGGAAGATCGCCGGAACCTGCTGCGGGGCCGCGAATCCCAGCGCGCGCATCTGATCGACGTGTTCTTGGACTCCCTCGCGGTCGCGGGCAGCGTAACCGAAGTTGTACGCCTCAGTGACCGCCACCGTCACCGGTGTGACTTCATCGCTGGTCCTGTGCACGTGAAGGGACAGCTGCGCGCCTGTGACGCTGGGCGAGGACGTCAGCATGCCGATACCTTCCCGCCGAAGATGCTGATCAACTCGTAGATCAGTGTCGAGGCGGCGAGCCCGGTCAGTTGAGCCCAGTCGTAGCTTGGGGAGACCTCCACCACATCGGCGCCAACGATGTTCAGATCGCGTATACCGCGCAGCATTTGAATCATCTCGCGCGAGGTCAGCCCACCGGATTCGGGCGTGCCCGTGCCGGGTGCATGCGAGGGGTCGAGCACATCGATGTCGATGGAGATGTAGACCGGGGTATCACCGATCCGCTGCTTCATCGATGCCACGATCTCCGGGACGCCGCGTTCCGCGATATCCATGCAGGAGATGATTCCGAACCCGATCTCAGCGTCGCGGTCCAAGTCGTGCTTGTGGTGCAGGTTGGCCCGGATCCCGACGTGCGTGAGGTGTTCGCGAGACAGCAGTCCCTCCTCGTGCGCGCGAAGGAACGGTGTTCCGTGGGTGTAAGGCTGGCCGAAGTAGGTGTCCCACGTGTCCAGGTGGGCGTCGAAGTGCAGCAACGCGACCGGCCCGTGGGCCTTGGCGGCGGCCCGCAGCAGCGGCAGTGCAATGGTGTGATCACCGCCAATGGTGACGATCTTGGTGCCGTTCTCGGTCAGTTCGGTCGCCCGACGTTCCACCGCGGACAACGCCGCTTCGATGTCGAACGGGTTGGCGTTGACATCGCCGAGATCAGCCACCTGCTGAACCTGGAACGGTGCGACATCCTGAAACTGGTTGTAACCCTGCAGCAGTCGGCTGGCCTCACGAACCGCCGACGGACCGAACCTGGCACCGGGCCGATAGGACACCCCTGAGTCGAACGGCACGCCCAGCACACCCACATCGACGTGGCTGACATCTTCGGCGCGCGGCAGCCGCGCGAACGTTGTCAGCCCCGCATAGCGAGGCATCTGCTCGGAGTCCGGTGGGCCGACGTACGGCGAGGACGTAGTGCTTTCCATGCTGAATTATGCTCTCTCTCTTGATGTCTGAACTGAAGACTTCTGCTGGGACATTGGCGCTAGGCCGGGATGGCGCGCTCACCGGCGGAGTGACGTGCCAGGAACGCCTGTGTGCGCGCCTCGGTTGGCGCCTCGATGACCTGTTGGGGAGGCCCGCTCTCCACCACGCACCCACCGTCCATGAACACGACCCGGTCGGAGATCTCACGAGCGAACCCGATCTCGTGGGTCACGACGATCATCGTCATGCCCTCGTCGGCGAGTTCACGGATGACCGCGAGAACCTCGCCAACCAGCTCGGGATCCAAGGCACTCGTCGGCTCATCAAAGAGCATCAGTGACGGATCCATGGCCAGTGCGCGAGCGATGGCCACACGCTGTTGCTGCCCGCCCGAGAGCTGGCTGGGATAGTTCGACATGCGGTCGGCCAATCCGACGCGGGTCAACACCGTGCGGGCGCGCTCCTCGGCCGCGTCGCGGCTGCGGCCCAGCACCACCCGCTGGGATGACACAACATTCTCCAACGCCGTCATATGTGGGAACAGGTTGAACTGCTGGAACACCATGCCCGTTCCGAGGCGTTGGCGCGCAACCCCCTTGGGGCCCAACAGGTGCAACTTGCCGCGCTGTTCGACTTTCCCCTGCAACACGCCATCGACGTAGATCAGACCGCTTGTGGTCGTCTCCAGCTGGTTCACGCAACGCAGCAGAGTGCTCTTGCCGCTGCCCGACGGACCCAGGAGCGTCACGACCTCGCGTGGATAGACCTCGAGATCGATACCCCTCAGCACCTCAACGGTGCCGAAAGTCTTGTGAACATCGATGATTTCAACCTTGGGCATCATTATCGCGCTCCCGCCCGGAAGAGGCGTGCCGTGACGCCGCGGCGAGCCGGGGTGACGGTGACCAACGATCGACCCATGCGTCGTTCCAGGGCGCTTTGACCGAAGGTGAGCAACGTCGTGAGCGCGACGTACCAGATACTGGCAACGATGAGTAGCTCGAGGGTGCGCAGGTTCACCGAGTAGATCAGCTGGACCGAGGTCAGCAGGTCCTGGTAGGTGATGACGCTGGCCAGTGCCGAGATCTTCAGCATGATTATGGTCTGGTTGCTCGTCGGCGGGATGATCATCCGAACAGCCTGCGGCAGTACGACCTTGCGCAACGTCTGCAACGGTGTCATCCCCAACGACGCCGCCGCTTCGCGTTGACCGGCGGGCACTCCCAGCAGACCGCCCCGGATGATCTCGGCCATGTAGGCCATTTCATTGAGCCCCAACCCCAACAGCACGGCAACGAATGGGGTGATCGCCACATTGGCTGACACTGAGAACAGTTGGATCGAGGTACCGGGAATACCCAGCCCGAGCATCGGGAAGACGAGGCCCAGGTTGAACCAGAAGATCAACTGCACCAGGACCGGCACACCCCGAAAGAACCAGATGTAACCGCCGGCTCCCACCCGAAGTACGGGGTTGTTGGACAACCGCGCCAGCGCCAGAAGCAGTCCGCCGCCGATGCCGATTGCCTGCGACAGCACTGTGATGACGATGGTGTTCTTCACCCCGGTGAGCACGCTCGGGTCGAACAGGTACTGGCCGACGATGTCCCAATCCAAGTTCGGATTGGTGGCCATCGCCCGAAGGAAGAGAGCGAGCAGTGCAAGCATCGCCAGGCTGACCGCCCATCGACCCAGATGAAGCGGCCGCGACTGTGGCAACGTCGCGTCGTGCGTACTCCTGCCCGACGCACGAGCGCCCGTGCGATCTGGCGGCGCCTCAGTCGTTGTCACGGTCCTGTCCTCCCGTACTGTCTCGTCATCGATTGCCGGAGGCGTCATATCAGCCCGCCCGCGAGATCTGCGCGTGGTCGACGGCCAAGTCCGGCACGTCGTACTTGTCCAGAATCTGCTGATACGTGCCATCGGCAATCAGCTCGTCGAGTGCCTGTCTGATCGATTCGGCGAGTTGGTCGTTGCCCTTCAGCACCATGACGCCGTGCGGACGGACTTCATACCGCTCCCCCGGCACGACCTCGAACTCGTCACTCTGCGCGGCGCTGTACGCGGCGACCGGTGAATCCAGCAGGTCAACGGAGATACGGCCATTGCGAAGCAGCATCTGAACCTCGGAGTCCTTGCCGAGCTGCTTGACATCGATCGGCGGCTTACCGGCGGCCACGCAGTCGGCACTTGCCTTCTCCGCGATCGGGACCTGCACGGCCCCCGACTGCAAGCCCACGCTCTTCCCGCAGAGGTCCGCAATTGTCTTGATGCCGTCCGGATTTCCCTTGCGGACCATCATGGCCGTGCCGCTCTGGCTGTACTCGACGAAGTCGACGGCGGCCTTGCGTTCGTCAGTGACGGTCGCGAAGGAGAACACCATGTCCAATCGCCCGGACTGCAGCTGCGGGATCATGGTGCCGAAAGCGCCGTTCGAGTGCTCGATCCGCACCCCGAGCTTGTCACCAACGGCCTGGGCGAGGTCGTAGTCCACTCCGGTGAACGTCTTGCCGTCGGCCTCGACGAATTCGAGCGGGGGGTAGGTGAAGTCGGCGCCATTGCGGATGACACCGGCCTGCTGGATCTCGGACGGAAGCGTCGCGAACAACGCGGGCCTCTCCCCGTCAGCGGCCTGCTCGCCCCCGGCGCCGTTGCCCGACGCACCGCACGCCGTGACCAGCGACAGCGGCAGCACCAACGCGACGGCAGTCCACAACCGCCGCCACTCTGTTCCCTGTTGCTTCATCAACCAGCCTCGATTCTCTCGTGATCGCTAATCGTTTACGATTGACGATGACGTTAGCAAGAGGTGATCCAGCGCACAACCGCTGTGGCGGATCTTCTGGATTTGGCACATACGAGTGAACGCACCCGGCCGAGGCCGGGTGCGTTCATGTGGTGGCGGTGGGCAGCAGTCGCCGCGTAGTACGCCCTATTTCGCGAGGAACCCGCCGTCGACCGGCAGTGATACTCCGGTGATGTATGCCGCGCCCGGCGAGGCCAGGAACGACACCGCTGCCGCGACATCCTCGGGTTCGGCGATGCGACCGAGGGGAATCGCGGCCGCCTGGTCCCGCGCGACCTGATCGGAGTCGGGCAGACCGGCCATCCACTCGTCGTACAGCGGTGTG
Source organism: Mycolicibacterium sp. YH-1 (assembly GCF_022557175.1). Next base: position 6,548,267 of record NZ_CP092915.1, read on the forward strand.
CGCGTGAGGCCCGGCGCCACCGCATTCACCCGGATCCCATGCTCGGCGAACTCAATCGCCGCCGTACGAGTCAGCGACAACATCGCCCCCTTGGAGGCGGTGTATATAGATAGCCCCGGGACGCCGGCGCTTGCCAGGCGGGAGGTGATGTTGATGATGGATCCGCCACCGGAACCGATCATCGACCTGGCCGCCGCCTGCAACAGCAGAATCGCCGCGACGGTGTTCGTGTCCAGCGTCGACCGGATGTCAGCGGCCGAGGCCGACAGCAGCGGGCCGGAGTAGTCGATGGCGGCATTGTTGACGAGTACGTCAAGGCGGCCAAACCGCTCGACGACCGCATCGACCAGCGCCTGCGCCGCATCGTCGGCGGTCAGGTCGGCTGGGAAGAAGTGCGAGCGGGCGCCCAGTTCGTCTTGCAGCGCGGCGCCTCGCTCCGCCGAGCGACCGGATATACACACAGTGCACCCGTCGGCATGCAGTTGGCGGGCGATATGGGCCCCGATACCTGACGTCGATCCGCTCACCAGTGCTACACGCTCGTTGTTGCTCATCGTTCTCCTCGGTCAAATCAGGCGGCGGTGCTAGGCATCCGTGTTTATTCGATGTAAATTGTAAGCGATTAACGATGTCGGGTTTGTGACGGTAGGAGCTGAGCTGGATGACAACGAGGACGTCGCTAGCCGACATCACCCCCATTGAGCCCGTCGACATTGCGCTGACCGTGGCCAATCGGCTGCGAGACATGCTTGCCAAGGGCCGCTTCGCGCCCGGCGAGCAGATCACCGAACCCTCCATCGCGGCGGCGTTCCGTGTCGGTCGCGGTCCCGTCCGGGAGGCCCTCAAGCGCTTGACCGAACAGGGCCTGCTTGTCTCGGAGCGCAACCGAGGTGTCTTCGTCCCGATCATGTCGGTCGAGGACGTGGAGGACATCTATCGGCTGCGCGGGGCAATCGAGCTCGCGGCGCTGGCGTGTCTGGTGCGGAACCCCGACACCCAGGTGTTCGGCCGGTTGTGGCAGATCCTGAAGCAGTACCGGGAGTATCTCGCGGTGCGCGACTGGGAGAGTGCCGACGAGATGGACATGGCCTTCCACCGCGAACTCGTGCACGCGTCGGGCAGCAGACGGCTCATCCAAGCGTTCGACACCGTCGCGGTCGAGACTCGAATGTGCCTGCGCGCATTGGTGTTCCACCACCCCGACCATCCCGATATGGACGTGTGGCACGCAGACATCCTGCGTGCCGCAGAGCAGGGAGATCTACCCGCAGCCCAGCGCGCACTGGAGTTCCACAACTCAACCGTGATCGCGGATTTGAAGCGGACAGACGAATCTCAGTGAGGGCACTTTCACGTCCACACTGATCACCGCCGGCCTGGTGCAGGCGTTGTTCGCCGCCTTCCACCCGGGTTAGCCACTACGCTCAGCGACGTGCCATCGAACTGGTCTCGGCGGAGTTTCCTGGCAGCGACCGCCGGCCTTGTGGCGGGCACCGCCGCCGTGTCCGCTGCCTGCAGTTCGGAGCAGTCGGGCGCCGTCGCCAAGGACGGCTCGGTCACCATCAAGCACGCCTTCGGTGAGACCAGGATCCCCGGCCCGCCGCAGCGCGTGGTCAGTGCGGGCTTCACCGAGCAGGACGACCTCCTGGCACTCGGCGTGGTCCCCATCGCGGTGACGGACTGGTTCGGCGGAGAGCCGTTCGGTGTATGGCCATGGGCCCGACCGAAACTCGGCCCGGCACAGCCCGCCGTCCTGAGCCTCGCCGACGGCATCCAAGTGGATCCGATCGCCGCCCTCAAGCCCGATCTCATCGTCGCCGTCAACGCCGGACTGGATGCCGACACCTATGCCAAGTTGTCGGCGATCGCACCGACCATCGCCCAGTCCGGTCAGGACGCGTTCTTCGAGCCCTGGAAGGCCCAGGCGACCGTCGTCGGTCAGGCCGTGTTCAAGGACGCCGATATGCGCGCCCTCATCACCGCGGTGGACGACCGATTCGTCAACGCCGGCAAGGAGAATGCGTCGTTCAGTGGTAAACGGGCCTTGGTGGTGGGCGGCACGTTCTTCGAGGACCAGGCCGTCGTCACCGCCACCGGATGGCGCACCGACTTCCTCACCCAGATGGGTCTGGTGATCCCCGATGCCATCGATCAGTACGTGGACGGCGACCGTGCGCTGGTACCGCGCGACCGCATGGCCTCGGTCCTCGACGCCGCCGATGTCCTGATCTGGACCACCGAGAGCGACGACGAACGCAATGCCCTGCTCGCCGACCCCACCTTTGCCACGCTGAGGGCCACCCGCAACAACCACAATGTGCTGACCGACAAGGAACTCGCCGGTGCCATCGCCTTCGGCACGGTGCTGTCCTATCCGCTGGTCGCCGACCGACTGCCACCCCTGCTCGCCACCGCGCTCACCTGAGAGGATGACCCGGTGCAGCCCCAGACACCCGACGTGACCGAGCATCCAGGATTCGCGCGGGTCGGATCGGCCTACTATCCGGGCCTGGTCGCCGTCTTCACCGCGCTGGTGATCATCTCCAACGTGACCGCCACCAAGGGCGTCGCCTTCGGCCCCATCATCACCGACGGCGGGTTCATCGTCTTCCCGTTGACCTACGTCATCGGCGACGTGCTGTCCGAGGTGTACGGCTTCAAGGCCGCGCGCAAGGCGATTCTCCTGGGCTTCGCGATGAACGCGCTGGCCGCGCTGGCGTTCTGGGTGACGATCTATCTGCCCGCCGCCGACTTCTATGAGAACCAGGCGCACTTCGAGAACATCGTGCACGCGTACACCCAGTTGATCGTCGCGGGCCTGGCCGGATTCCTCGTCGGCCAGACCATCAACGCCTGGGTGGTGGTCAAGATCAAGGAGCACACCAAGGAGAAGCATCTCTGGGCGCGCCTGATCGGCTCGACGTTCGCCGGCCAGCTCGGCGACACGCTGGTCTTCTGCAGTATCGCGGCCGCCGCGATCGGCATCACCACGTTCAAGGACTTCGCCGTCTACGCCGCGCTGGGCTGGTTCTACAAGACGGCGGTGGAGGTGGTCATGCTGCCCATCACCTACCGCGTCATCGCCGTCATCAAGCGCCGCGAACCCACCTACCAACCGGCGTTATGAGCCTTCGCTAAGGCTCCTCTGGCGAGGTCCTAAACCTTGCTGCGAAACGTAGCTACTCGCGGGTAGCTTGAGTCAATGACAGTCACGGCGGAGATGAGCATGATCGGTGCCGTCCACGACTACGGGGATCAAGCGCTGCTCCTCGAGTTCGATGACACTGCCGAGGTACTTGCGTGGACGGACGCGATACGCGCGGCCGACCTGATGGGCGTGCTGGACATCGTCCCTGCATCACGAACGGTGCTGGTGAAACTCGCCGCGCCCCGGCACCGGCAGGCCACTCGGGTGCGTCTGTCCAAGATGCGCATCGATCCGGCAGATATCCAGATCGCCCCGGCCCCCGATCAGCGACCCGATGTGGTGCTCGACGTCGTCTACGACGGCGAGGATCTGGATGACGTCGCCCGGCTCACCGGTCTGACCCGCGATGAGGTGGTGGCCGCGCACACCGCGGCCCACGTCCGAGTCGGATTCGGCGGATTCGCCCCGGGTTTCGCATACCTGATCGGCGGCGATCCCCGCCTGCACGTGCCACGACGGGCGGAGCCGCGGACCAGGGTGCCTGCCGGCTCGGTGGCGCTTGCCGGTGAGTTCGGTGGCGTCTACCCCCGCGAGTCTCCCGGCGGATGGCAGCTCATCGGCCACACCGACGCCGACCTGTGGGACATCGACCGCGAGCAACCCGCCCTGCTGCTGCCGGGTATGTGCGTGCAATTCCGGGAGGCACGATGAGCGTCACACTGGAAGTTCTGCGCACCGGCCCGTTGGCACTGATCGAGGACCTCGGGCGCCCCGGCCTCGCACACATGGGTGTCACGCGGTCCGGCGCCGCCGACCGGCGGGCCCACACGCTGGCCAATCGGCTCGTCGCCAATCCGGGGGAACGGGCCACGGTCGAGGTGACGTTCGGCGGGTTCTCCGCCCGCGTGCACGGCGGCGACGTGGCGATCGCCGTGACCGGCGCCGACACCGACCCGGCCGTCAATGGAAAACCCTTTGGCACCAACAGCATTCACTATGCCCACGATGGCCAGGTGATATCGCTCGGTGCGCCGCACTCGGGTCTACGGAGTTACCTGGCGGTGCGGGGTGGCATCGACGTCGCCCCGGTTCTTGGGTCACGCAGCCACGACGTGATGTCCTCGATTGGCCCGGCACCCCTGCGGGCCGGCGACGTGCTGCCCGTCGGCGCGCACACCGCCGACTTCCCCGAGATCGACCAGGCCCCGGTGGCGGCCATCGAGTCCGAGGTCCTCGAGCTCAAGGTGGTGCCTGGCCCCCGCGACGACTGGTTCATCGATCCCGACATCCTGATCCGCACCAACTGGCTGGTCACCAACCGCAGTGACCGCGTCGGCATGCGCCTGGTCGGGATGCCGCTGGAGTACCGGTGGCCCGACCGACAGCTGCCCAGCGAGGGGGCCACTCGCGGCGCAATCCAGATACCGCCGAACGGATTTCCCGTGATCCTCGGCCCGGATCATCCGGTGACCGGCGGCTACCCGGTGATCGGCGTGGTGACCAACGACGACATCGACAAGCTCGGCCAGATCCGGCCAGGCCAGACGGTGCGGCTGCACTGGTCGCGTCCCCGCCATCCGTTCGAATCCGCCTGAGAAAGCCGCACGACAACCTGGGGCTCGCCCTGGTAGGAACGAGGGGTGCGGTCCCCCGATCCGTTTGACCCTCACGTCCGCGCCGAGTCGGGCGCTCCCAGCCTGCGCGGCATTCACACCGCCCGCCTGGTCCACACCGCTGACCTCGACGCCGAGACCCGAGAGGGTGCCCGCGAGATGGTCATCGCGGCGTTCGACGACGGCGACTTCTCCGACGCTGACTGGGAGCACTGCCTGGGCGGCATGCACGCGCTGGTATGTCACCACGGTGCCCTGATCGCGCACGGCACCGTCGTCCAGCGTCGCCTGGTCCATCACGGCCACGCCCTGCGCTGCGGGTACCTGGAGGCCGTCGCGGTGCGACACGACTGGCGCGGCCTGGGTCTGGCCACGGTCGTGTTGGACGCCCTCGAGCAGGTCGTGCGTGGCGCGTACGACCTCGGCGCCCTCAGTTCGTCTGCTGCGGGTCGGTACATCTACTCCTCCCGCGGCTGGCGGCCATGGCGAGGCACCACATCAGTCCTCGCCCCGACCGGCACTGTCCGCACCCCCGAGGATGACGACTCGGTGTTCGTGTTGCCGGTCGCACTGCCTGCCGGCGTCGAACTCGACATCACCGGTGACATCGCCTGCGATTGGCGCAACGGCGACGTGTGGTGAGGTTGTCGTGACTCCTCACCACCGGGCCACCCGACCGGTGAGGCCGATGTCATAGTCGAGTCATCGACATCGAGTCGCGACACTGCACGGCAATGGCCGGGAAACTGATTGGAAACATGAGCTGCCTTCACTGGTGTCATGGTTGAGCCGGGCTGGGCGCCCCTGACGGGGTTCCGCATCGCCGTGACCTCCGCGCGTCGGTCCGAGGAGCTGGCGGCTCTACTGTCGCGTCGCGGGGCGACCGTGACCAGCGCCGCCGCCATCACGATGGTTCCGCTGCCCGACGACGATGAGCTGCGCGAATACACCGAGGCACTCATCGCCGCGCCACCCGACATCGTGATTGCGACGACCGGCATCGGGTTGCGGGGCTGGATCGCCGCGGCCGACGGGTGGGGCCTTGCCGCCGACCTGACCGAGGCGCTGGGTGCGGCGCGTGTCGTGTCTCGCGGCCCGAAGGCCACCGGCGCGCTCCGAGCCGCAGGCCTGCCCGAGGAGTGGTCTCCCGAGTCGGAGTCCTCCCGTGAGGTCGTGCAGTACCTCGTGGAGGGCGGTATCGCGGGTCTGCGCATCGCCGTGCAGCTACACGGCGCGACCGACGAGTGGGACCCGTTTCCCGAGTTCCTCGACGAGCTTCGCGCCGCAGGCGCCGAGGTGGTGCCGATCCGCGTGTACCGATGGCATCCGCCCGCGCGCAACGGCGACTTCGACCAGATGGTGCTCGACATCGCCGCCCGCAAGTTCGACGCCGTCAGCTTCACCTCGGCTCCCGCCGTGGCCTCGATGTTGATGCGCGCCGCCGAACTCGGCGTCGAGGAGCAGCTGCTGTCCGCGCTGCGGACCGATGTCCACGCCATGTGTGTGGGCCCCGTGACGGCGCGGCCGCTGGTGCGTCTCGGCGTGCCGACGTCGGCACCGGAGCGGATGCGTCTCGGCGCGCTGGCTCGGCACATCACCGACGAGCTTCCCGTGCTGCTGTCCCGCAGCCTTCGGGTCGCCGGCCACGAGATGGACATCCGTGGCACGTGCGTGCTGGTCGACGGGGTGGTCAAGGATCTCTCGCCTGCCGGTATGGCTGCCATACGGGCACTGGCCCTGCGGCCCGGCACCGTGGTCAGCCGCCACGATCTGCTCCGCGCGCTGCCCGGCGGCGGCACCGACACCCACGCCGTCGAGACAGCGGTACTGCGACTGCGAACTGCATTGGGCGACAAGCGAATGGTGTCGACCGTGGTGAAGCGCGGCTATCGACTCGCCGTCGACGACACCCCGCCGGGAGCCGAGTGATCCCGATCCTGGTCGCACACGGCACCCGCAAGGCCGAGGGTGTCGCGATGGTGGGCGACCTCGCCGAGCGTGTCGGCCACACCCTCGGGCGCCACGTGCGCACCGCCTTCGTCGACGTCCTCGGACCGTCACCGGCCGAGGTCCTGGGATCAGTCACCGGCACCGCCGTGGTCGTGCCGGCGTTTCTGGCCCACGGCTACCACGTGCGCGTTGACATTCCGTCCTTCGTGACCGCGAGCGGACATCCCGACGTCATCGTCACCGACGCGCTCGGACCGTCCCCGCAGATGGTGCGGGTGCTGACCGACCGGCTCGTCGAATGCGGCTGGCGGGTCGGTGATTCCGTCGTGATGGCCGCGGCCGGGACATCGGACCTCGGCGCTCAGCGGGACCTACGAATCACCGCGGCGATGCTGTCGGCGGCCATCGGTGACCGTGTCGAGCTGGCGTTCGCCGCGACGGGGGAACCCAAGGTCGCCGACGCTGTCGCAGGACTGCGCGCCCGCGGTGCGCGTCGAGTGGTCGTCGCCTCGTACCTGTTGGCCGATGGGCTGTTTCAGGAACGTCTGCGCGCGTCAGGTGCCGACGCCGTGACCGCACCACTCGGCCTGCATCCCGGGGTGGTGCGACTGGTGGCGAGCCGCTTTCGACGCGCGCGGCTACCCATCGCGGCCTAGGCCGCGGCGACCTCGACGATGCCGTCATCGGTGACGCGGGTGCGGTACACCGGCAGCGCGACGTCGGCGGCGTCCAGACACTGACCGTCATCCAAGGCGAAGGCCTGCTTCTTGATCGGGGTCTGCACGCACGCCCGGCCGGCACGGTCACCGACGATGCCACGCGATATCACCGCCGCACCCGAGAACGGGTCGACGTTGCCGACCGCGTGCAGTGACCCGTCGTCGAGCCGGAACAGTGCCACCTGAGCGCCATCGGGCAGCAGCACACCCACCCCGCGACAGGGGGTCAGCCGCGCGTAGTCACACGCCGTCGTCCACACCACAACGTCATTGCGGTCATCGGTCACTGTCATGAGAACTCCTGTCAGAGGCCGATCTTGGGCATGCCGATGGACACGGTGGAGGGGACCTTGCGGCCGGATCGCTGCTCGAACTCGACCGTGGGGTCGGCGACGCCGGGCGCGTTGACGAACGAGACGAACCGCGACAGCTTGTCCGGGTCGTCCAACACGCCCTTCCACTCGCAGGCGTAGCCGGTGACATGCCGCTCGATGGCGGCCTCGAACTCCTCCGCCAGACCCAGCGAGTCGTCGCAGACGACATCACGCAGATGGTCCAGGCCGCCGGGCAGGCCCTCAACCCAGGGTGCGGTGCGCTGCAACCGATCTGCCGTGCGGATGTAGAACATCAGGAAGCGGTCGATGTAGCGGATCAGCGTCTCGTCGTCGAGGTCGCCCGCCAGCAGCTCGGCGTGCCGCGGCGTCATGCCGCCGTTGCCTCCCACATAGAGATTCCAGCCGTTCTCGGTCGCGATGACACCGACGTCCTTGCCGCGGGCCTCCGCGCACTCGCGGGCGCAGCCCGACACACCCATCTTGATCTTGTGGGGAGCACGCAGCCCGCGGTAACGCAGTTCGAGGTCGATGGCCATCTGCACCGAGTCCTGCTGCCCGTAGCGGCACCAGTCACTGCCGACACAGCTCTTCACCGTGCGCAGCGACTTGCCGTAGGCGTGCCCGGACTCCATGCCGCCCTCGACCAGCCGGCGCCAGATCTCCGGCAGCTGGTCCACCCGAGCGCCGAACATATCGATGCGCTGACCGCCGGTGATCTTGGTGTACAGGTCGAAATCCCGTGCAATCTCCCCGATGAGGATCAGATGCTCGGGCGCGATGTCACCTCCGGGCACCCGCGGCACCACGGAGTAGCTGCCGTTGCGCTGAATGTTGGCCAGGAAGTGATCGTTGGAGTCCTGCAGGGATGCCGTCTCACCCTCGAGCACGTGATCGGAACTGGTGGACGCCAGGATCGACGCGACGGTGGGCTTGCAGATATCGCAGCCCTTGCCGGTGCCGAATCGCTCGATCAGCCCGGAGAAGGTGCGGATCTCGGTGGCACCGATGATCTCGAACAGCTCGGCGCGCGACTGGCCGAAGTGCTCACACAGCGCCTTGCTCTGCTGGACGCCCTCAGCCTCGAGCAGCTGCTTGAGCAGCGGAACACACGACCCGCACGACGTGCCAGCGAGCGTGCACTTCTTCAGACCGGGCACATCGGTGCAGCCCCCGCAGATGGCCTCCCGCAGATCGCCCTTCGTCACGTTGTTGCACGAGCAGATCTGTGCGATATCAGGCAGCGCACCGACCCCCAGACCCGGTGCGGTTCCGTCCTGGACCGGTGCGATCAACGACAGCGGGTCACCGGGCAGCTCGCTGGCGACCATCGGGCGCAGCACCCCGTAGGCAGACGCGTCGCCGACCAGAATGCCGCCGAGTAGCGTCTTGGCGTCATCGGAGAGGACCAGTTTGGCGTAGGTCTGCTTCACCGGATCGTTGACGACGACATCCAGGCAGTTGGGCGTCCGCCCCTGGGCATCGCCGAAGCTGGCCACATCCACGCCGAGCAGCTTGAGCTTGGTGGACATATCGGCCTCACCGAACTCGGCCTCACCGCCGAGCAACCGGTCGGCGGCCACCTCGGCACTGGTGTAGCCGGGGCCGACCAGGCCGTAGCAACGACCCTCGATGGCGGCCACCTCGCCAATCGCATAGATGCTCGGATCGCTTGTGACGCAGGTCAAGTCGGTCAGCACGCCACCACGCTGCGCGATGTCAAGGCCGGCCTCACGGGCCAGTTCGTCGCGCGGACGCACACCCGCAGCGAAGACCACAACACCGGCGTCGATGCTGGTGCCGTCATTGAGCGACAGCCGCACCGAGTCGTCGTTGTCGGATTTCCGCAGCGGCTTGTTCTTCTGCGCCGGTTGGATTGTCTCGGTGCCGACTCCGGTGTGCACCTCGATGCCGAGACCCCGGATCATCCGGTTCAGCAGGGCGCCGCTGGCCCCGTCGAGCTGGGCAGCCATGAGATGCGGTGACATCTCCAGGACGTGGGTGCTCAACCCGAACGTGCGCAGCGCGTTGGCGGCTTCCAGGCCGAGCAGACCACCGCCGATCACCACGCCGACCGGCGTCTTCGAGTCGACCGCGGCCAGCGCGCCGGCCCGGATGGCGTCCAGATCGTCGAGCGTGCGATAGACGTGACAGTGCGGCAGGTCGTGTCCCGGGACCGGCGGGACGAACGCGTACGAGCCGGTGGCCAGCACGAGGGCGTCGTAGGGGATGCGACGGCCAAGCGTCGTCGTGACGTGTTTCGCGGTGCGGTCGATGTGGGTCACGCTGTCGCGAAGGATGAGCTCGACATTGTCGTCACCGGCGTACTCGTTACCGGCCAGCGCCAACTGCGCGCGGTCCCAGTGCTCGGTGTAGCCGGTGAGCCCCACACGGTCGTAGGCGGCGTCGGCCTCCTCCCCGAGGACCACCACGTACCAGGAGCCGTCGCCGTCGCGGGAGCGCAGCGCTTCGACGAAGCGGTGCCCGACCATGCCGTGTCCCACGACCACGACACGTTTCTGAGAGGACATGCGACGAAGGCTAGGGAGCCGATATTGCGGCCGTGTCGCGTCGTGTGAAGCGGTCATCACGGTGTCCTCACCGCCTCAGGACATGCGGTGTGAGCGCGCCTCCTGTAACAGCGGCCACTGCGGAAACGATGACACCGTCAATAACATGAACATCATCTGTCTCTAGGCCACGGAGGACTCATGCGTTGGAGAACCGCTGTCGGGGCGGCGGCACTCGCCTTTGCGATGCTCTTCAGTGACGCCCTACCTGCCGGTTGGACCTCGGTGGCTCACGCCGAGCCCGCAGTCGCAGGCAAGGACTTCAGCAAGCCGGCGATCGTGATCCTGGGTTACGGCCTGGAGCCGAGCGGCGCCATGCGTCCCATCCTGCGCCGCCGGGTGCTCACCGGGCTCACCGTCGCGCAGTTCTACCCGCAGTCACCGATCATCGTCACCGGCGGCAACCCGCGCAACGGTCGAACCGAGGCCGCCGCGATGCGAAACATGCTGATGCTGCTCGGATTCCCCGCCAACAGGATCATCCTGGAGGACCGCGCCAACAGCACCGTTCAGAACGCCGCGTTCTCCGTGCCGCTGGCCAAGAAGGCAGGCACGACGGGCATCATCCTGGTGACATCCTCAACCCATCAGGACAGAGCCGACGGCAACTTCGCTGACGCCGGTGGCAATGTGCTGGCCACGGTCAGCTTCCCCGACGGCGACCCGGCCACCAACATCGCGCAGCTGGTGCGCGATGTGATGAGCCCGGTCACCAACATCGGCTAGGCGGCGACCAGCTTGACCGGCAGCGATGAGTGCCGGCGGATGATGTTGTTCAGTGCCCAGACCGGGGTCGCCGTCAGTTCGATGCGGTCCACCCGCTCGACGAGTGCGCGCAGCATCGCCTGCGTCTCCAGGCGCGCGAGCCCCTGCCCGGCACACGCATGGGCGCCATTGCCGAAGCCGAGCTGACGGGTCGCGTCATTGCGGATGTCGAACACGTCCGGCTCATCCCATTCGAGTTCGTCGCGGTTCGCGGACGCGTAGATCACCAGCACCCTGGCTCCGCCCGGCACCACGACGCCGCCGACCTCGACGTCGCGACGTGCCTTTCGTGTGAACGCGCGTAGCGGAGACGAGTACCGGATGATCTCGTTGACCGCGTTCGGGAGCAGCTCGGGCTGACGCTTGAGTAGCTCGAACTGTTCGGGGTGGGTGGCGAACAGGTGTACGCCGTTGGCGATCGCGCTGATGGTGGTGTCCAGCGACGGGACGATGTAGTCGATCATCAGCGACGCGCAGTCGGCGTCCGACAGTTCACCGTTGTCGGCAGCGAGCAGGACGTCGTGCCCCAGGCTGCCGTCGAGGACCGAGCGGTTCTTGACGACTCGGCGAGCGAAGCGGAGCATCCGCGCGGAGTCCGGGAGAGCCCGCGCCGCACGCCGGTTGAAGGGCCCGAGTAGGTCGAAAGTGGCTCCTCCCCATGCCATCAGGTCGGCTCGCTGGGCCCGCGGCCAACCAACCAGGTCGGGGACGACCGCCAGCGGCAATGCCGACGCGATGTCGTCGATGCCGTCCACCGACCCCTTGGCGACGGCCCGATCAACGATCTCGTCCGCCAAGCGGTCGACGTCGTCGGCCATCGAGCGCAGGGCGCGTGGGAGCAGGCGGTGGGCGACGAGCTTGCGGCGCTCGTCGTGGGCCACCCCATCGCTGGTGAGGGTGGTGCCCTTCGAGAAGGTGTTCGGGATCGGGTTCAGCGCGACCCCGTCGCCCGAGATGAAGGTCTTGTCATCGCGCAGGATCGACTTGCACTCGGCGTAGCGGGGGATTGCGTACGCCCGGTGCCGGGGAAGTCGCACGACGGGCCCGAGCGCGCGCAGCCGCGCATAATGCGGGTAGGGATCGACGATCGCCGCGGTCGAGTAGATGTCGGAGCGGTAGGCGGGAATACGGTTGCCCGTCTGCGTCATTGGGGAGCTTTCACTTTCCGGACGGTTCCGCCGCAAGACCTGGGGAGGGCGTCGAACAGGGTGGCCAGATCCCGGCCCGCGCGCATGACGGTGCGGTCGGGCCGGATGATGGCGGCGTCGGCGCGACCGCGGCACAGCCAGCTCGCGAGTTCGGAACCCGGAGCGGCGAGGTGGACGACGGCGCCGCGCTCGTCGGCGACGGCGCGCTCGGCTGCACTTGGCGCGGTGCGGGTGATGACGGCGAAGCCGTTCCCGAGTTCGGTGTCGAGACGTGCCCCGCTCACCACCAACGGATTCGGGCAGAGTCTTCCGGCGAGTTGCCTGGGTACCCTGGTCTTGCAAACGAGCGCCGTTCGATGCAACGCCGGCGTTTCGCTGTCGACGAGATTGGTGCTCAGCCCCGGCAACCAGTGCAGTCGCGGCACCACCATCCGACGGATCAGGTTCCCGAACTCGCCGCCCGCCGTCATCGCTCGGCCGACCGCCAGGGCCAGCCGGATCATGTGCCGGGCATGCGGCTTCCGCTCCTGCTCATAGGTTTCCAGGACGTCGCTGGGCAAGGTCCCGGTCAGTACTCCGGCGAGCTTCCATGCGAGGTTCATCGCGTCGCGCAGGCCGGCGCCCATGCCCTGTCCGATGAACGGCGGCGTGAGGTGGGCGGCGTCGCCGAGCAGGAAGATCCGGCCCCGCCGCCAACGGTCGGCAAGCTGTGCACGAAAGGTGTACTCGGTGACGCGCACCAGTTCCAGATCGGCACGCGAAACATGGTCAACCCAGGGACGAATCAGCGGTCCGAGTGCATCGAGAGTGGCGAAGTCGGCGGCGGTCTCGCCGGCCAGCAGTTGGAACTCCCACCGGTAGCGGGTCTCGCCGATCCGCATGTACGTGCCGGCCCGGTCCGGGTCGCAGACCTGGTCGACGCCCTCCCAGTGCGCCAGATCCGTCGCGGTGGCGACATCGACGACGAGCCAGCGTTGCTCGAATCCGAGATCCTCCATCCGGGAATCGATCCGGGACCGCACGATGCTGTTGGCGCCGTCGCAGCCAAGCACGTAATCCGCCTCGATGATGTGTTCGCTGCCGTCGGTGCGGTCGGCGTAGGTGACGCAGACCCGGCCGCGCGCATCGGCGGCGAGGTCAGTGACCTCGACGTCGCCGCGTAGTTCCGCGTGCGACTGACGTGCCAGGTTGGTCCGCAGCACGGCCTCGAACTCAGGCTGGTCGAACATGTTTGCCTGGGGAAACCCGTTGCGGCTCAGCGCGGTATCGCGTCTGAACTCGGCGAGCGTGTGCATCGATCGGTCGAGCAACCGCAGCCCCAGCGTGGGGCGCGAGATCGCCGCGAACTCGTCGGCGATGCCGAGCCGGGCCACGATGCGGAAGATCTCGTCGTCCAGGTGCACGGCCCGTGGTTGCGGATACACCTGCGCCCAGCGGTCGAGAACCAGGCAGTCGACGCCGAACTGCGCGAGCAGAGTGGCTGCCGTCACCCCGGTTGGCCCCGCCCCGATGACGACGACGGGGACGTGCGACACCGCTGTCATGCGTAGCGGACCACCGCGCGTTGGGTGCCCAGATCCACCACCTTGTCATCGGTTGCCACACTGGCCTCCACGACGTCGCCGTCCTGCAGGTACTTCGTGTTCTTGACCTGGGCCTTGAAGAACGCCTTCCACTTCAGCACGGGCGGCAGCAGCGCGCCGATGATCTCGATCGGCTTGGGCGGTGCACTCAACGCGGTCCCGACGGGGGTACCCGTCAGCAGCAGATCGCCGACGTCCATCCGCTGGAATCGCGTCAGCTCCTGCAGGGCACGCAGCGGAAGGTAGATCATGTCGCCGGCCACCTTGGCGTCCTGTCGAAGTTCGCCGTTGACCCGCAGCTGGAGGCGCAGGTCGCCGAAGCGCTTGAGTTCATCGGCGTCGAGCAGCACCAGCGCCGGTCCGACGGGCGTGAACGTTGGATACGACTTGGCTTCGTAGAACTGAGTTTTCGGCAGCTGGATGTCACGGGCCGACACGTCGTTGGTGACGACGAGCCCGGCGATGTAGGTGGGCAGGTCCGCCTCGGTGAGGATGGCGCCGACCGGGAGCTCGCGCCCGAACACCAGGCCGATCTCCACCTCGTAGTCCAAGAGGTTGACGTGCTTGGGCTTGACGATGTCGTCGGTCGGCCCGTTGATCGACCCGGATGCCTTGCGGAAGAACGCGAGTGGGAGTGTCTTGGGGTTCAGTCCCGCGTCCTTGGCATGCGATGCGAAGTTCGCCATCTGGGCGACGACGCGGCAAGGTGCGGTCACGGGTGAGACGAGGTCGAGGGTGTCGACCGGGACCGGGTCGCCGCCGGTGGCGGCCGCGGCCGCGTCGACGGCGGTCCGGTCGCCGAGGAGTTCGGCGGTGGTGGTGGCCGCGGTGTCGATCCGCACTGCGCCACGGTCGGTTTGGACGTACCAGGCGTCGGCGGTACGGAGGACCGTCGTGGTCATGAGCTGGCTACTTTCAGCAGGCCGCGCAGGCGGGCGAGGGTGAATTCGTTGTCGTGGTCTCTGACGGCGGCGAGCATCGAGCGCAGCTCGTCGATCGACTCCCGGTTGGGGGCGATCCCGAGGAAGTCCTTGGTGACGGGCGGTCCCCACTGGGCCAGGCCGGACGCGGTGAACGGCGCCCAGCCGGGTTCGAGGGTGTTGTCGAACATGTCGCCGTCGGCGAAGTGCTCGACGAGGAAGCCGTCAGGATCGCGCCAGTAGTCGAAGAGTTGGCTGCCCTGGATGTGACGGCCGATGCCCCACGATCGGTGGTAGCCGCGTTCGCGCAGGTACTCGCCGCCGGCGGCCAGCGCATCGAGATCGGCCACCTGGTACGCGGAGTGCACGTACCGATTGCGCGGGCCGAGTGTCATCGCCAGCGTGTGGTGGTCGGCGGGTACGTCGCCGCGGTCGCAGCGGATGAAGCTGACCGTCGGGCCGCGGTCGCGCTGGCCGGGGAAGAACTGGAAGTCGCTGACGATCATGCCGAGGTTGTCCAGGTACCAGTTCAGCGCCTCGAGGTACTTGGTGCTCTGCAGCACGACGTGGCCGAGGCGTTGCACGCTGGCGGCAACCCGTGGCGGACGCTGGGTTGCGTTGGTGCGCAGTAGATCATGCCCACGGTTCACCACCAGCGGGGCCTGAGACGGCAGAGGCGCCAAGTCGTGGGTGCCGGCGATGACGTGAACTGGGACGCCGCTAGGGTCGATCAGGTCGACCGCGAGTCCGCCGATGCTCTCGGGGAGCGCGCGGGTTGGTGTGCCCGTCACGTCGGCCAGGCGCAACACGTCGGCTTCGTCGGCGGCGGCGAAGGCGATGCCAGCGAATCTCGACTTGGGACGCCGGCGCACGATCAGACACGGGGCACCGGCGTCGGTGCCGCGCAGTTGCAGCTCGTCGGACGTCCTTGCCACCGTGGCGAAGCCGAAGGCCGCCGCGAACGCCTCGGTGCGGATGAGGTCCGGCTTCTCGAACTCCAGCCAGGCGATATCGCGCACCTTGATGACCGGATTTCGGGACCGGCCAGGGTGCTCGCCCCGCCGTGCGCCCTGGTCACTGTGCAGGTCTTGATGCGCTCCTACGGCGTCGCTCATGGCCGACCTCCTCGGTTTCTGACGAAATCGTCACATACGCCGTTATCATCAGTCAAGCGCTTCTGACGAAATCCTCACAATTGAGGTGCCGGTTAGAATCAACTGAATTCCGGAAGGATCCGCGGCGAAGGGGCACCATCGCGATGACGACGCAGCCGCCTGAGCGGCATGGCGATCAGCCGAACCGATTGGCTCGGCGCAAACAGCGGACCCGGGCGGCGCTGATCGCCGCGGCGCAATCCTTCATCGCGGCCGGCAAGCTCAACGCGCCGGTTCTCGAGATCACCCAGGCCGCCGACGTCGGGATGGGATCGTTCTACAACCACTTCGACAGCAAGGAAGAGCTGTTCGACGCGGCCCTCACCGACGCGCTCGACGTGCACGCGGATCTACTGGACGCCTACACCAAGTCGCTCGACGACCCAGCCGAGGCGTTTTCGTGCAGCTTCCGCTTGACAGGGCGGATGTTCCGTCGACGCCCCCAGGAAAGTCGGGTACTGCTGTCGACTGGACTGTCCCTCCTGTCCTCGGACAGAGGTCTGGCACCGCGGGCACGGCGCGATATCAGCGCCGCCGTCGAGGCCGGTCGATTCCACGTCGCGGATGTCAGCCTGGCCATTGCCATGGTCGGAGGGGCGCTGCTCGGGCTGGGTCAACTACTCCACGACGAACCGGATCGCGACGACTCCCAGGCCGCGGACACGGTGACGCAGAACGTTCTCACCCTGCTTGGCATGCCCGCCGACGAAGCCAGTCGCCTCTGCCAGCAGCCGCTGCCCGATCTCACCTTCGTCGACCAACCAGGCCCGGCTGCCTGAGGAATCGTTGTCTCGCTACCGCCATCGCGCGAGTAGCTCACCCGCCCGGGCCGAGAGGGCGCCTTGCAGGAACGGTCCGAAGCTGATCCGGCCGACGCCCAGCGGGCCGAACGATGCCGGGTCGTCCTGATCCGGTAGCGCTATGGCGTTGACCGGCAGCGGCAGCTCGGATGTCAGGCGGCGCAAAGTGTCCGGATCGTGTCGACCCACGGGGTACAGGCTGTCGGCACCCGCCTCCGCGCACAGCTTGAGCCGAGACACCGCACGCTCGAAGCGATTCGCCTCGTCACCATCCTGCCGGAGGAAGAGATCGGTTCGGGCGTTGATCACCACGTGCACGTCGGCCGCGTCAGCGGCCCTGCGCAATTCACCCACCAGCGCGGCGTGCTCCTCGGCGGTGCGGATTCGCTTGCCCTCCTTGTGCACCGTGTCCTCGATGTTGAACCCGACCGCACCCACCGACAGCAGACCGTCGATGATCCGCTGCGGCGTCTCGCCGTAGCCCGATTCGATGTCCACCGAGATCGGCACGTCGACGGCGCCGGTGATCTGTGCGACGCGCGCTGTCAGCTCGTCGAACGACATGCCCTCACCGTCGGGCTTGCCGACGGACTCCGCGACGGGATGGCTGCCGACGGTCAGCGCAGCAAATCCCGCGTCGACCGCGAGCTTGGCCGACCACGCGTCCCAGACCGTCGGGAGCACCACGGGTGTGCCGGGCACGTGCAAGGCGAGCAGCGCGGCGGCGCTTTTCTGAAGATCCTGCTTGGACAACTCTCCAACCTCCTGTTGAGAACGTGACCCGTGTCACGTCGATCCAGTGATGTGGCTAGCATCGTCTGTCGTAATGTGATTCGTGACACCCTTCAGCCCAAGGAGGTCGACTCGTTGTCCACTACTACTGAACTCGCCCAGCTACACGAACTGATCGGTGGCTTACGGCGTTGTGTGACCTCGCTGGCCTCACGCTACGGGGACACCCCCGAGATGCGGCGCATCGTCAACGACGCCGAACGCATCCTCAATGACATCGACCGTCTCGACATCGATGCCGAGGAACTGGAATTCAACCGCGGCGGAAGCCTGCACCACCACGTCGGGGAGAAGATCGGCATCCCAGACACCCAGTACGCCAGCGACTTCTGGCAGGACGTCGACGACGAGGGCCTCGGCGGAGTGCGGTGAGTTGGTGCCGCCGTGGGTCAACTGATCCACGGCGCTGCCGCGCGTCGCACCACCGTCGCACCATTACGACCGAAGTGAGGAAATATCCGTGAGCGCACCCACCGCCGACCGCCCCGGCACAGGTGTCTTCTCCCCGACGCGAGCGCAGATCAGCCAGCGCACGCTGCGTACCGACAATTGGTGGCGCTCGCCGCTGATCGTCGACCTCGGCTTCGCCGCGTTCGTCATCTATGCGACGGTGCGGGCATTCCTCCAGAACAACTACTTCGTGGCCGAGTACCACTACCTCACGCCGTTCTACTCCCCGTGCATCAGCAAGGGCTGCACGCCTGAGGCGAGCGGATTCTGGCCGCAGATCCTGCCCGACGTGTGGTGGCTGCCATATGCGGCCGCCTCACTGCCGTTCCTGCTCCTGTTCCGGCTGACCTGCTACTACTACCGCGGGGCCTACTACCGGTCGGTGTGGCAGTCGCCCACCGCCTGCGCCGTGGCCGAACCGCACGCGAAGTACACCGGCGAGACGCGGTTGCCGCTGATCATCCAGAACACGCACCGCTACTTCTTCTACATCGCCGCCGCCATCTCCGCGATCAACACCTACGACGCGATCGTGGCATTCCACTCGCCCACCGGGTTCGGCTTCGGCCTCGGCAACGTGATCCTCGTCGTCAACGTGACGATGTTGTGGGTCTACACGCTGTCGTGCCACTCCTGCCGCCACGTTGTCGGCGGCCGGCTCAAGCACTTCTCCAAGCACCCCATCCGGTACTGGATGTGGGGTCAGGTCAGCAAGCTCAACACCCGGCACAAGCAGTACGCCTGGATAACGCTCGGCACGCTGATGCTCACCGACTTCTACATCATGCTGGTGGCCAGCGGGACGATAAGCGACCTGCGATTCATCGGCTGATTCTTCTTGCCTAACAGCTCTATTCACGAACTAGCGAGGTTGAACGTAGATGGCTGAACTCGAACGGCACGAATACGACGTTGTCGTGATCGGAGCCGGCGGGGCTGGACTGCGCGCAGTGATCGAGGCCAGGGAACGCGGTCTACGCGTCGCCGTGGTGACCAAGTCGCTGTTCGGCAAGGCCCACACTGTGATGGCCGAGGGTGGCTGCGCGGCGGCGATGCGCAACGTCAACACCAAGGACTCCTGGCAGGTGCACTTCGGTGACACCATGCGCGGCGGCAAGTTCCTGAACAACTGGCGGATGGCCGAACTGCACGCACAGGAGGCCCCCGACCGGGTGTGGGAGCTGGAGTCCTACGGCGCGCTGTTCGACCGCACCAAGGACGGCAAGATCAGCCAGCGCAACTTCGGCGGGCACACCTACCCTCGGCTTGCGCACGTCGGTGACCGCACCGGGCTGGAGATCATCCGCACCCTGCAGCAGAAGATCGTCTCGCTGCAGCAGGAGGACAAGAAGGAACTCGGCGACTACGAGGCGCGGATCAAGGTCTTCCACGAGTGCTCCATCACCGACCTGATCAAGGACGGCGACAGGATCGCGGGCGCCTTCGGCTACTGGCGCGAGACCGGCAACTTCATCCTGTTCGAGGCCCCGGCCGTAGTCCTCGCGACCGGCGGCATCGGCAAGTCGTTCAAGGTGTCGTCGAACTCGTGGGAGTACACCGGCGACGGCCACGCCCTTGCTTTGAGGGCCGGGTCCAACCTGATCAACATGGAGTTCATCCAGTTCCACCCCACCGGGATGGTCTGGCCGCTGTCGGTCAAGGGCATTCTCGTCACCGAGGGTGTGCGCGGCGACGGCGGAGTGTTGAAGAACTCCGAGGGCAAGCGGTTCATGTTCGACTACATCCCCGCGGTGTTCAAGGGGCAGTATGCCGAGACCGAGGAAGAGGCCGACCAGTGGCTCAAGGACAACGACTCGGCGCGCCGCACACCTGACCTGCTGCCCCGCGACGAGGTCGCCAGGGCCATCGTCGCGGAGGTCAAGGCGGGGCGCGGCACCCCGCACGGCGGCGTCTACCTCGACATCGCCTCGCGGATGCCCACCGAGGAGATCAAGCGGCGCCTGCCCTCGATGTACCACCAATTCATCGAGCTGGCCGAGGTCGACATCACCAAGGACGAGATGGAGGTCGGCCCGACCTGTCACTACGTGATGGGCGGTATCGAGGTCGATCCCGACACCGGCGGCGCCGCGACCCCGGGCCTGTTCGCGGCCGGTGAGTGCTCCGGCGGCATGCACGGCTCCAACCGACTGGGCGGCAACTCGCTGTCCGACCTGCTGGTGTTCGGCCGTCGCGCCGGCCTCGGCGCCTCCGATTACGTACGGGCACTGGCCGAACGGCCCAAGCCGCCGCAGGACGCCGTCGACGAGGCCACCAAGATGGCGTTGGCGCCGTATGAGGCACACGAGAATCCCGAGAACCCGTACACCCTGCACGCCGAACTCCAACAGTCGATGAACGACCTCGTCGGCATCATCCGTAAGGAAGACGAGATCGAGGAGGCGCTGGTAAAGCTCGACGAGCTCAGGGGCCGCCTGCAGAACGTCGCCGTCGAGGGTGGCCGGGTGTACAACCCGGGCTGGCACCTGGCGATCGATATGCGCAACATGCTGCTGGTCAGCGAGTGCGTCGCCAAGGCAGCGCTGCAGCGCACCGAGAGCCGCGGCGGGCACACCCGCGACGATCATCCCGATATGGATGCGAACTGGCGCAACACGCTGCTGGTCTGCAAGACCACCGAGGTCGCCACCAGCGAGGCGATGGTCCCGAGAGTCACCGTCGTCCCCGAGCGGCAGGCACAGATGCGGCCCGACCTGCTCGAGTGCTTCGAACTCTCCGAACTCGAGAAGTACTACACCGATGACGAACTGACCGAGCACCCCGAACGGAAGGCCTGACATGGCTGCCTACAACGCACGTCTGCGGGTCTGGCGCGGAGACGACGACGGCGGCGAGCTGAAGGACTACACCGTCGAGGTCAACGACGGCGAGGTGGTGCTCGACATCATCCACCGGCTGCAGGCCACCCAGGCCAACGACCTCGCGGTCCGCTGGAACTGCAAGGCAGGCAAGTGCGGCTCGTGCTCGGCGGAGGTCAACGGCAAACCGAAGCTGCTGTGCATGACCCGGATGTCGACGTTCGATCCCGACGAGACCGTCACGGTCACCCCGCTGCGCACCTTCCCCGTGATGCGCGACCTCGTCACCGACGTGTCGTTCAACTACGAGAAGGCCCGTCAGATCCCGTCGTTCACCCCGCCGAAGGATCTGCAGCCGGGCGACTACCGGATGCAGCAGGAGGACGTTGAGCGCAGCCAGGAGTTTCGCAAGTGCATCGAGTGCTTCCTGTGCCAGAACGTCTGCCACGTGGTTCGTGATCACGAGGAGAACAAGGAGAACTTCGCCGGGCCGCGCTTCCACATGCGCATCGCCGAGCTGGACATGCATCCGCTCGACGTCGTCGACCGCAAGGACATGGCCCAGGACGAGTTCGGGCTGGGCTACTGCAACATCACCAAGTGCTGTACCGAGGTCTGCCCCGAGCACATCAAGATCACCGATAACGCCCTCATCCCGATGAAGGAGCGCGTCGCCGGCCGCAAGTACGACCCGGTCGTGTGGTTGGGCAACAAACTGTTCCGGCGGTAACCGGAGACGTTCCAAATACCTGCTACGCGACGTGGCGGCGAGAATCCTCGAGATTCCCGTCGCCACGTCTCATTGGCCCCGTAGCGGGTACCCAAGGCGCGTACGCTCGAGGAAGCTAGCCGATCAACGAGGGAGGTCAACCTCATGAGCTACGGAGAAACTAAGAGCGTCAACGATATTCGCACCGCCATCCGCGAACTCACCACTCGCGCGGAGCTGGCCCGCAAAGAGGGCCGACCCGACGACGCAGCGGAGATCGAGGGCCGCATCCAGGGCTACCGCGAGGCACTCAGCGCCAAGCCCTAGCGCCCGCAGCTAGGCGCCGAGGCGGCGGAACGCGCTGCGGTGGAACACGATGGGTGCGACGTCGTCGTGCACGGTGATCTCGTGCACCCGCAGGACGACAATGGTGTGATCGCCCGCCAGTACCTGCTGTTCGATGGCGCTCTCCAGCCACACGCTGGTCCCGTGAATGAACACCGCACCACCGTCGGTGGACTTGGTCTCCAGGCCGGCGAAGCGATCGCCCGTCTTGGCCGCGAGCCCCTTGGCCACCTGATCATGGGCCTCGCCCAGCACGCTGATGCCCAGCACCGGGAGATCCTTGAGCTTGGGCCACGTCGTCGATGAGTTCTGCACACAGAACGACACCAGCGGCGGATCAAGCGACACCGGGACGAACGTGCTGGCCGCAAGCCCGACGAGGGTGCCGTCGACCTCCGCGGCGATCGCGATCACGCCGGTGGGAAAGTGACCGAAGGCCTCGCGTAGGGAGGCTGGACTGAGATCAGTGCTGCTCATAGCAACTCCATCTTCACACAGAGGATCCGTAGCCGTGCGCGGCGGCCACATCGGGGTGTGCGCGCAGTCTGCTCTTCCATGCGTTTTGCCCGTAGACCGAGAAGATCCTCTCGTTCGACGGATCAGCCGTGACACCGCGGGCGTCGGCCGCGAGATCGGTGGGCAACCGCAATACGGGGAGCTGCGCGTCGAGGCGTGGATTGAAGAAGTAGGGCACCGAGATCCGCTCGCGGGCGCTCAGGGTCACCCGATGCTCGGTGGCACGTAGGTACCCGCCGCTGGCGATCTCGAGCATCTCGCCGATGTTCACGATGAACGCACCGGGCAGTGGGTCCACGTCGATCCACTCGCCGGATCCATCCCCCGTCGCTTCGCTCGCCTCGGCCCTGCGCACCTGCAGACCCCGACTTCCCGGCTCGACGAGCAGCAGCGTCAGCACGCCGGCGTCACGGTGCGCACCGACGCCCTGCGGGGTCCGCGCCTGGGCCGGGTAACGCACGATCTTGATCAGCGTGGCCGGAGTGTCAGCGAACGCCTCGTCGAACACACCCTCGGGGCTGCCCAACGACGCCGCTAGATGCTGCAACAGCTTTCGTCCGATGCTGGCCAGCGCGGCGTCCCATTCGGCGATGACGTCGCGCAGCTCGGGCAGCCCGGCCGGCCACTGGTTGGGGCCCTGCAACCGCAGATAGGTCTCGGCGGTATCGCTCAAGCTCACCCGCTCGGGCCCGATGTCGATCTGCTCGCGCCAGTCCACCACGCCGCCGGTGAACTCCCCGCCCATGCGCGTGTACCCACGAAAGTGCGGGCTGTTGACCATCGCGACCGCGTCCTTGGCGGCCTGCGGCAGCGCGAACAGCCCGCGCGCCGCCGCCAGCACCCGCTCGGACAACTCGGCGGGCACGCCGTGGCCCGTCAGGTGGAAGAACCCGATGTCGTGGGCGACCGTCCGGAGGCCGGTACGCAGCTCTGCGGGCTCGGCCCGGAGGTCGACGACCGGCAGGTTCGTACGCACGGAAGTCACCGGTCCATCATTGCCGGGCAGCGCGGCGTCGGCCAGGGTCTGGATCGCCGTGAATGCAAGCCCGGTAACGTGACGCCATCATGTGGATCCCGCTCCTGGTGATGGCCGTTGCGGTCAGTCTGGAGCCGTTCCGGATCGGTATGACGGTCCTGATGATCAACCGGCCGCGACCGGGCCTGCAGCTACTCGCCTTCCTCGCTGGCGGTTTCGCGATGGGCACCGCGGTGGGCGTGATCGTGCTGTTCGTTCTGCGGCCCGCCCTGGGGTCTGCGCATTTCACTCTGCCGAGGGTGCAGATCGTGGTTGGCGCGGTGGTGCTGGCCAATGCGGCGTTGGTGGCCACCGGCCTGCTGGGAGGCAAGCGCGCCGACGGATCACCAGGCCTCGTCGCGCGACGATTCGGAGCGCTCGCGACCCGCACCCGACCACTGCTCAATGGCCGCTCGCTGTGGGCGGCCGGGGTCGCGGGCCTCGGCATCGCACTGCCGTCGATCGACTATGTCGCCGCGCTGGCACTCATCGTCGCCTCCGGCGCCGCGGCCACCACTCAGTTCGGCGCCTTGATGGCATTCAACGTCGTGGCGTTCGGGCTGGTGGAGATCCCATTGCTCTGCTACCTGGTGGCACCGGAGCGCACCCGCGCTGCGCTGTTGGCACTCAACGACTGGCTACGGCTGCGGGGCCGGCTCGGGGTCGCAGCCCTACTGGCCGTGATCGGGGTCGTGTTGGTCGGCGTGGGGTTCGCCGGGCTGTAGCGGCTACTTGGGTGCCGGCGGGTTGTTCAGCACGTACTGCGCCCCGGAGAGCAGCTGCGAGATCGGATCGGTGCCGCCGCTGCCCCCGAACGAGGCATCCGTGGACGGTGCGGTGACCTCCGCCGGGTCGTAACCGTTCACCGGATCCACCGTGATCGGCGCCGTCGCCGGATCGCTGTTGCGTGAGTAGCCCGCGTCCACCATGGGCAGCAGCACCGCGTCGAGCTTGTTCAGCGTGGCCTCGTCGACGCCGAGATACTTGAATCCCATCACGATCGGTAGATGCTGCTCGGGGATCATGTACGTCGTCGTCTTCGCGCCCTTGGAATTGACCGTCGTGCGGATGTTCCGGGCGGGCACGTTGCTGGGGTCGGTGAACGCGACCGCGGTGTGGCCGGTCGCGAGACCCACCACCGCGTTGACGACGCTCATCCAGCTGTTGTCCGCCTGGTCCGGCCAGTCGGCGATGCTGTCGTAGGGCGAGATGAATTGATAGGTGTCGTACTGGCTTTCGACCGGGGCCGGGATGCGGTAGTCGAGCGACGGCACGACAGCGCCGACGGGGAACATCTGGCTCAGGAAGCCCTCGCCGAACGCGTGCTTGCCGATCGGGTCGCCGAACATCGCGAAGCTCAACTGATCCGGTGGCGGCGCGGCCGGGTCGTACGCGAGCCGCGTCTGCACCTCGTTGAGCACCATCGCGCCCTCGGAGAGGCCCATCACGGTGCCGGGTCCGCCGGCCTTGATCGTCTCGATGGTCTGCGGTGCGCCCTCGTCGACGGACTCGCCGACGCTGGGACCGTCGAGGCCCAGCCCCGGCAGGATCTGCTCCCCGACGGCGCCGATACCAGGAAAGAGGCGTTCGAGCGTGTGCCCCTGCACCTGACCGGCGGGATAGCGGACGATCTGCTTCTGTGGCTGGTTCTCGGGGAACCAGTACTTGCCGGTGTCGATGATGTACTGGTCGTAGGGAATGCCCAGCACGTGTGCACCACCGAGCGCGTACGCCCGGCCCGGCGTCCCCAGCGGTGGAGGCGTCCCGTTGGCCGAGGGGTTCGGTGGCGGCGGGGCCGGCGGATCATCGGCCACAGCGCTGCCGGCACCGAAACATCCTGCGGCGCCGACGGTTACCAACGCGGTGACCGATGCCACGAGTCTCCGCATTCACACTCCCCTTGCTCGACGCATCTGTCCTGACCTCAAAGCCTACTAGGCGTCCAGCCGAGCAAACTGTTGCTGCTGGTACTGCTCGGCACACGCGGCACGCCGGATTTTGCCGCTCGTCGTGGTGGGAATCGACCCCGGCGATACGAGAACGACGTCGCCGATGTTCAGGCCGTGCGCATTGGAAATCGCGGAGGTGATGTCACTCTTGACCTCGCTGAGCCAGTGCATGGCGTCACCGTTGTGGTCGGTGCGCTTCTTGAGTTCGATGACCGTGACCAGCTCTTCAGTGCTGTTCACCGGAACCGCCAGCGCCGCGACGCGACCGCCTGTTATCCCCTGGACCGTCGCCTCGATGTCCTCGGGATAGTGATTGCGCCCGCGAACGATGAGCATGTCCTTGATGCGGCCGACAATGAACAACTCGCCGTCGTGGATGAAGCCGAGATCACCTGTGCGCAGCCACGGCCCGTCAGGTGTGCCGGGCGAGGGGTCGACGAGCGTGGCGCCGAAGCACTGCTGCTCCTCCGGTGTCCGACTCCAGTAGCCGGCCGAGACGTTCTCACCATGCGCCCAGATCTCACCCACCACGTCGTGCGCGCACTGCCGGTTCGTATCGACGTCCACGATCCGCAACAGGGGTGACGCCGGCAGTTCGTACTTGATCAGCGCGGTGCCCTTGCCTGCTGCGGGCGGCCGAACACGGCCTGCACCCAGTTCGTCGACATCGAAGCGAACCGACGGCGAGGACTCACTCCAGGTACCCGCGGCCAGGAAGACCACAGCCTCCGCCAAGCCGTAGGAGGGGCGCAGCATGTGGTCCCGAAAATTGAAGTGAGCAAACCGATCTGCGAAGCGTTCCAAGGTGACGGGCTCGACACGTTCGGCGCCGTTGATGATCCCACGCACCCCGCCGAGGTCGAGCCCGGCAAGATCCTTGTCGGTGGTTTTGCGGGCAGCCAGGTCAAAGGCGAAATTGGGTGCCGCGGAGAACGCGTGTGGGTTCTCCGCCAACGCTCGCATCCATCTGGCCGGCCGCTCCAAGAACGCCATCGGGCTCGTCAACGCGACGGGATGGCCGCTCAGGATGGGCGCACAGATGCCCAGCACCAAACCCATGTCGTGATAGAAGGGCAACCACGACACGAACGTGACATCTGACGGGGATTTGAGCTGCACACCCGCGAAGAAGGTGCGCATGATCTGCTCGAAATTCGACTGGAGGTTCTGATGCGAGATCATGACACCGGTCGGCAGACGCGTGGATCCCGAGCTGTACTGCAGGTACGCGACGCTCGGCAGCTCAGCCTGCGCAGGGCCCGGTCCGTCCGGCCCGATGCTCTCCGGTGGGAGCGAATCGATCTCGACGAACTTCGGTGCGGCGTCCAGACGTGACTGGTCGACGTAGTCGCCGACATCTCCGGCGACGGCAGACGTCGTCAGCACGACAGCTGGCGACGTGTCTTCGAAGACGCTGCTGACACGATCGTGAGCCGAGCCGCGGTGCGGCAACGGGAGCGGAACCGCGATCAGGCCTGCCTGCATCGAGCCCAGGAACGCCGTGACGTAGTCCAGGCTCTGCGGCGCCAGAATCACCGCTCTGTCACCGACCGTCGCGTGGTGGCTGAGTTCGCGCGCGACATTCATCGTCCGACGAGACAGCTGCGACCAGGTGAGGCTCTCGACGACACCCGCCGGGTCGTGCGTGTAATCGGTGAAGGTCATCGCCACGTCATCGGGTCGCATACTGGCCCGCCCATGCAGCATGGACAGGACAGATGACCGAGCAGTAGATGTCATTGCTATATCCGCACTCACTCGTCGAATCTGTCGGCGCGGAGTCTCATCAACCTGCGCCGTGGAAGGGCGGCTTCATCGGAGCCCATGACCCCTCCGCTCGGGTCTCAGTGTCACATACATCACTTGGGCGTGCTCATCCCTGCGCGGTGGCCGACGCCCGCGACGTCGACTCCACCGGCCCCACACGTGAGGGCCACCAGTTTGCTCGGCCGACCAGTGTCGCGATCGCCGGCACCATGATGGTCCGCACCACGAAGGTGTCCAGCAAAATGCCAACACCGATCACGAAACCGCTCTGGATCACGAGGCCGATGCTGGAGAACATGAGACCGGCCATCGAGGCGGCGAAGATCAGGCCGGCCGCGGTGATGACGCCGCCCGTGGAACTCAGGGTACGGATGACGCCGTAGCGCACGCTGCGCGCGGACTCGTCGCGCATTCGCGATGCGAAGAGCATGTTGTAGTCGGAGCCCACCGCGACGAGCACCACGAATGCCAATGGCGGCACGCTCCAATGAAGCTGCTGGCCGAGGATGAATTGGAACATCAGAACGCCGACGCCGATTGCCGCGAAGTATGAGATCACCACGGAGCCGACGAGATAGAGCGGCGCGATCAACGATCGCAGTACCACCGTCAACGTCAGCAGGACGACGATGAGTGTCGCCGCGATGATGAATCGGATGTCCTTCTCGTAATAGTCACGCGTGTCCCGCAGCGCGGCGGGGAAGCCGCCCATCGATATCGTGGCATCGGACAGCGTGGTGTTCGGCTGGGCTCCCCGCGCTACGTCACCGATTTCGTTGACCTGATCCATCGCCTCTGAGCTGAACGGGCTCAGTTTGGTTTGCACCAGGTACCGCACCGAATGCCCGTCTGGCGAAATATATGCCGCGGATGCCTTCTTGAAATCGGCAAGACCAAGCACTTCTGGCGGAATATTGAACCCCGCCATCGACGGGTCCGCCGCCTGGCTTCTCATGTTCAGCAGGAAACCCGACGCCTGGTTGAGTCCGTCGGCCATCACCTTGACCTGCTCGACGAGCTGATCGACTCCGCCCGCCACCTCTCGGCTGCCACCTGCCAGGCGGTTGGCGCCCTGTTGCAGCTGAGTCAGGCTGCTCTGAGGGCCGCCGGGGCCGTCGAGCCCGGCGGCCTTCGCCGCCTTCGAGATGCTCGCCATCGCACCGTTGAGCTTGTTCACCGTCGCCGACAGCGTCTCCTTGTCGCCGGAACTCGACAACTGCTTCGCGGCGGCGTTGATCTCGTCCAGGGCTCCGGCGTCCCGCGCCGCGGCGAGCCGCTCGAACTGATTGCGCGTGTCGCTGCACGAGGGATCGGCGTTGCAGACCGGGTTGCCCTGCAGCGCCACCAGGACCGGGCCGATCCAGGCGAACATGTCTCGAACCGTGGCGAAGTTGATGCCCATGGCGTTGCCGAGCCGGTTGGCGGCCTGCACGAGCCTGGCGGCGGCCTCCACGTCTCGCACCAGCTTGTCGCCGCCCTGCTCGGTCTTCATGGAGGAGGCCGCGTCGAGCAGACCTTGAATGCTGGGCGCCATCTGATTGACCTGGGCGCGTACGTCACTGAGGCTTTTGGCCAGTGTGTTGGCGCCGTCCGCCAGCCGGTTGAGGTCGCCGGTGCGCTGGTCGATCTCGGCCGAGCCACTGGCCAGCCGGTCACCCACGATGCCAGCCTGAAATGTGGCCCTGAACTCCTGCGGGACCTCACCCACGGGCCGAGTGATGCCGCTGACCAGGCCGACGTTCGGCAGTTGAGCGACGCGTGAGGCCATCTGCTCCAGATCCGCGAGGGCCTGCGGTGAGCGCAGATCGCGCGGTGACTGCACGAGGATGTACTCCGGAATGGCCTGACTGATCGGGAAGTGTCGATCCAGTGCGGCGTAGCCGACCGAACTAGGCGCCGACGACGCCACCACCTTGCGGTCGTCGTAGTTGAAGTGCGCGAAGGTCGCGAGGCCGGCCAGAATGCCCAACACGAGCGCGCTTGCCACCAGATGTGGCACCGGCCGGCGCACGATGCGAATCCCGGATCGCCGCCAGAACCGAGCGGTCAGCTCGCGCCGCGGTTTGACCCAGCCGCGCGGGCCCGCGAGCACCAGAATCGCGGGCAGCAGGGTCACACCGGCGAGATAGGCGACGCCGATCCCGATCGCCGATGACACGCCGACGGTTCGGAACACTCCCATCTGGGCGAAGCTCAGACACAGGAATGTGAGACCCACCGTGGCGGCAGAGGCGGTGATCACCTTTCCGACCGAGATCATTGCCGACTTGATGGCCCGTTCGGAATCCGCGCCCGACCGCACGTAGTCGTGATAGCGGCTGATGAGGAACACCGCGTAGTCGGTTCCGGCGCCCGCCATGATCGCGCTCAGGAAGACGATGGACTGATTCGACACACCTGAGCCCGTGAGTTGGGAGTAGCCCGCTACGAGCGCCTGCGCGATCACCAGGGACGACCCGATCGTCATCAACGGCAGCAGCATCGTGACCGCGCTGCGGTAGACCAGCAGCAGTACGAGCAGGACTAGGACGGCGATCGCCAGCTCGATCGGCAGCCGATCCTTCTCACCCGCGACGGTGAGGTCGGCGACCGTGGCCGCGGGACCGGTGACGTGGACGGTGAGTGCGCCGTCGCTCGTGGGGCTGTTGTGCTTGACGATGTCGGCGACGCGGTTGAAGGACTCATAGGCACGCGGCGTGCCCAACTCACCCTCGAGGCTGACCGGCAACACCCAGGTCGTCTTGTCGTCGCTCGTCAGGAACGTCCGCAGCTGCGGCGTGCTGACGAAGTCCTGCACCGACACGACATCCCTGTCGTCGTCGCGTATCGCGTCCACCAGCTTGCGGTAGGTCGCCTCGTCGGCGGGCCTGAGCCCTGTTTCGTTGATGAGGGCGATGACGAGGAGATTGTCCGAACCCGGCTCCTGGAACGCCTCCTTCATCTTCAGCGCGGTGACACTCGACGGCGCGTCCGCGGGCAGGATGACGAGCGGATGCTTTGCGGCCATCTCGCCCAGCGACGGGAACGCCAGCGGGAGGGCGATCGCCATCGCGATCCAGACCCCTATCACCGCTAGGGGCCACCGCACCACCAGATCGGCTAGCCGTCGCATATCGCCCTCACACTCGCACAGCACCTGCACTGTGCGGAAAAGCCCTTGCCATCCATTCGCTCCAAGCTATGCGACGCGTCCCCAGTGCCCGCTGTCAGCGACCCGCACGGCGACGGAACTCATCGCCTCCATGTAGCGAGTGGCCGACTTCTTGGCCACCGGGTTGTCGGGATGCATGATCGCCATGACCGTGCCCTCCCCGTACCGGAATATGTAGATGGTCAGCTGATACGAGAACCGACCATCAGGGTAGATCCCGATGTTGTTCGCGAGCCCCATGGCGCCCGCCGCGAGGATGGCGTTCAGCGGCGCGGCCCCACCGTGCAGGAAGTTCGACACCGGAAAGTTCGGCTGCGGCCAGTTCAACCACGGCGCCAACTCCAACACGCGGTAATACGGCACCCTGACCATGTCCAGGCTCGAGTCGAAGCACGCCTGCGCCGCCGCTGCGGCTTCGCTGAAGGAGGTCGCCGCCACCGGGACGACGATAGGGATCAGACCTGTGAACCAACCCTGCGTCATGAAATTGTCGCCGGCTGTCCGGGAATCCCTTGGCGTGAGTCCGTAGTAGGTGAGAGCACCGGTGAACTCGTGTTCCACCAGGCCCAGGCACGCGAACAACCCCCCGACGAAGCGCGCGCCTGCATCCGAGCAGGCCGCTTCGAAGCGTTCCGTCTGCGCCGCGTCCATCAGAACGTACGACGTCATGTCACTGCTGGTCGAATCGTTCGGGTTGCCGAGCGGGAGCGGAAACTCCGGAAAGCCATCCCCGTTGTTCTCGGCGAATTCGATCCACCTGCGCACACCCGGTGAGTCCTCCGTCAACGCCGACGTGTACTCGCCCTCTCGGATACAGAAGTCGTCGAAGCTACCGGCATCGGGCAGCGTGAGAGCCTCACCGCCAGCGCTCAGCGCCGAGTACATCCCGTTGGCTTCCATCATCGTCGTGCCGATCAGCGTCGCGTCCCCGTGCACGTGATCCATGGCGGCGAAGAACGTGAAGTGGTTCTCGTTCTGGATGATCCCGAAAGTGAAACAACCCCATTCCAACGGATTCGGTATAGCCACGGCGTGTGCACGGATCTCATCGGCCGTCATATGACCCTGATCGACGGGCACGAACTCGATGTCGGCCGGATCGTCGAGGGCACGGCGGGTGAAATCGCCGTCATCGGTGCGTTCGAACCAACTCCGGAAGGTGTCATGTCGACGCAGATACGCGTTGACGGCGTGATCCATGGCCTCGATATCGCACTGCCCGGCCACCTCACAGCTGGCGATGATCTGCCGGGAGAAGTTCAGTCCCGCTTCCGTGCGGTCGCAGTAGTTGCGCAGGTGTTGGCTCTGCATATAGCTGACTGGCACCGAGCTGACCTCTGCTCGGCGAGCCTTCTCCTTCGCCGCCTCGGTCGGATGCCACGACGTCACCGCGCCCGCATTCATCGACCACTCATGAAGCGCGCCAATTGTAATTTCGCCGATGCGCAAGAAAAATCCTCCCAGGTCACCCGGCACCTGGTCCGGCATCACACGTTGCGGCGATCAACTTACCCTCGCATCGGCCGCCATCGCATGGGCATCGCCGAACCTCTCAAGGCAACGCCTCCCATGTCAGGACCCGTGCAATAGTGTGCGTCGAAGTTGGCGCCCGGGCGGTACAGATTGCGCGCCCGGTGGCATTGTGGCCACCGAGAACGTTTGATCGGACCGCCGATCGGGAGGGACACCGACATGGGATTTGCCGACCGTTCAATGGAGCCGGCCCCGCGTTTTGCGATCGTCGGCTACGCCGCCCGTTTTCCGGGTGCAACGGATGCAGATGAGTTCTGGGATGTGCTGCGCGAGGGCCGCGACGCGATCTCGGAAGTGCCGAACGATCGCTGGAATGCCGACGACTTCTTCGACCCGGAACCAGGGGCGCCCGGCAAGGTCGTCACCCGTCGCGCGGGGTTCGTCGATGATGTGACCGGGTTCGACGCGCCATTCTTCGGCATGTCGACCCGCGAGGTCCGGCTGATGGACCCGCAGCATCGCATCCTGCTGGAGACGGCCTGGCGCGCGGTGGAGCATTCAGGCACGGCACCAACAGCTTTGGCCGGAACCAACACCGGCGTATTCGTCGGTTTGGCCACGCACGACTACCTGGGCATGGCCTCCGACGAGCTGACCTACCCCGAGATCGAGGCCTATCTGGCCATCGGGACGTCGAGCGCCGCGGCAGCGGGCCGGATCAGCTACCGGTTGGGCCTCCAGGGCCCCTCGGTGGCGGTCGATACGGCGTGCAGCTCGTCCCTGGTGGCGATCCATCAGGCCTGCCAGGCGCTGCGCTTGGGGGAATGCGACCTCGCGCTGGCCGGCGGGGCGAACGTCCTGCTGTCTCCGGCGACCATGATCACGTTCTCCAGCGCGCACATGCTCTCGCCCGATGGCCGGTGCAAGACGTTCGACGCGGCCGCCGATGGCTATGTTCGCGGCGAGGGTTGCGGCGTCATCGTGATCAAGCGCCTCGAGGACGCGATTGCTGACGGCGACCGGATTCGAGCCGTGATCCGGGGCAGCGCGATCAACCAGGACGGCGCATCGGGCGGCCTGACAGTACCGAATGGTGTTGCCCAGCAACGGGTTATCGCCGATGCACTGTTGCGTGCCGACCTCGAACCCCGCGAGGTCAACTACCTGGAGGCACACGGCACCGGGACGTCGCTCGGCGACCCGATCGAGGCCCAGGCCGCAGGGGCCGTGCTCGGCGCTGGACGCGAGGCCGACCAGCCACTGTTGATCGGCTCGGCGAAGACGAACATCGGGCACCTGGAAGCCGCCGCGGGAATCGCGGGTGTCATCAAGGTCATCTTGTCGCTGGAGCACGAGGCTCTGCCGAAGCACCTCAACTTCGAGAACCCGTCGCCACACATTCCCTGGGACCGCCTTGCCGTCGAGGTGGTGCGGGAGACCATCCCGTGGAAGCGCGGCGATCGGCCCCGCATCGCCGGGGTCAGCTCGTTCGGGTTCGCAGGCACCAACGCGCACGTCATCCTCGAAGAGGCACCGCTAGCCGCCGAGCAGGTAAATGAGCCCGCCACCGCACCCGGTCCGGGCGAGCAGGCCAAGGACAAGTTCAGCGTTCTTCCGCTCTCGGCGCGGACACCCGCCGCGCTCATGCAGCTCGCCGAGCATTACCGTGGCTGGCTGAGTGCGCACCCGGAGGCCACCCTCGCCGATGCCTGCTTCACCGCAGGCACCGGACGAGCACACCTGGAGCACCGGGCCGCGCTGGTGGTCGATTCGAGAGAGTCCGCCATCGAGCTTCTCGGCGCGCTCGCGGACGACCGCCCGGCACCGGGATTGGTCCGCGGAGAATCTCACGACACTCCGAAGACGGCGTGGCTGTTCACCGGTCAAGGCAGCCAGTACGCCGGCATGGCCAGGGAGTTGTACGACACCGAGCCGGTGTTCGCCGAGACGCTGAACCGGTGCGCGGCCACCGTCGCCGACGTTCTCGAAAAGCCGTTGCTCGACGTGATTTTCGACCTCAACGGTCCAGTCGCCGACGAGACGCTGCGGCAGACCTCCTACGCGCAGCCCGCGCTGTTCGCGCTGGAGCTTGGTCTGGCCCGGCTCTGGCAGTCGTGGGGTTTCGAACCGGACGTGGTGCTGGGCCACAGCGTCGGCCAGTACGCCGCGGCCTGTGTCGCGGGCGTGCTCACCCTTGAGGACGGCGCGCGGCTGATGGCAGAACGCGGCCGACTCTTCGGCAGCCTGCCGACGGGTGGCCGGATGGTAGCCGTGTTCACGGCCGCCGAGCGTGTCGAGAGCCTCACCGACGACTTCCCCAGCCTGTCGGTCGCCGCCTACAACGGTGCCAACACCGTCCTGTCCGGACCCGCTGCGGAGTTGGAGCGGGCGGTGGCCGGGTTGACTGCCGACGGTGTCCGGTGCGACTGGCTGGAAACCAGCCACGCGTTCCACTCGGCGCTGCTGGACCCGATCCTCGACGAGTTCGAGGCGTACGCACAGCAATTCGATTACGCAGCGCCACAACGGGTTCTGATCGACAATCGCACCGGCGCCCAGCTGGGCTGGAGCGTGAAGATCGACGGCGCATACTGGCGTCGGCACGCGCGCCAACCGGTGGAGTTCGCCAAGAGCGTGCAGACGCTTGCCGATCTCAACTGCAAGGTGTTGCTCGAGATCGGCCCGCAGCCGGTGCTCACCGCCACGGCACTGCGAGCGTGGCCCGAGCCGGCCACCGCGCCTCGGGCGATCGCGACCCTGCGGCGAAACACCGCCGACCACAGGCAGATCACCGAAGCCGTTGCCGATGCCTACGTCCTGGGCCACCTGCCCGACTTCGGCGCATTTGCCCAAGCACACGCGCGAAAGCTTGACCTGCCCACCTATCCGTTCGAACACCGCCAGTACTGGTTCCGAGATGACCGGGAGCGCCCCGAGGCGCAGCAGCTCCTCAGCGCCCCGCGCACCAGGGCCGTCGGCCTGCTCGAGGACGGCCGGATCGAGGAGCTCGCGAACCTACTCGGCGGTGCGGGCGACGATCCAGTAGCCCTGCAGGTGCTGACCGAGCTTGCGGCACAACACAACCAACAACGCAGTACCCAGTCCATCGCTGACGACCGCTACGAGATCCGGTGGGCGAAGTCCCCCACTCCGCTCGCCAGCGCGGATGACGGCGCGGGGACCACCTGGCTTCTCGTCGGTGCGAACTCCCCCGCGGTTGCGCCGTTGGTCGACGCGCTCGCCGCACGCGGGTATCAGCATCGGTTCATCGAGTTGCCTGCGTCCGACACCGACGAGGAGAAGCTCGCGGATGCGCTGCGCGCAGCGGCAGCGGACGCTTCGACGTTGCGCATCGTGAACATCGCGGCGGTGGATGCGGGCTCGACCACGCCATCGATGCAGTCACTGCTGCGGATGCAACACCGGATCCTGAGCGGAACCCGGCGATTGTTCCGCGCTGCGAGCACCGCCGACCTGCGCACGCCCATCTGGGTGGTAACCCGTGCGGCACAGCGCGTCACCGACGCGGACACCGTTGCGCCTGAGCAGAGTTCGCTGTGGGGATTCGGTCGTGCCGCGGCGCTGGAGCTTCCGCAGGTATGGGGTGGCCTTGCGGATCTGTCGACGGGCACTGACACCGAATGGTCCGCGCTCCTCAATCGGATCATGACACCGTCCGACCCGGCCCTGCGAGAAGACCAGATCGCGCTGCGCGATGACACGGTCTACGTGCCCCGGCTGGTTCGGCAGACTGAGCAGCCGAGCGGTAAGCCACTGGAACTGCGTAGCGACGCAACGTATCTGGTGACCGGCGGGCTGGGCTCGATAGGCCTGGAGATCGGCGGCTACCTGGCGGCGCACGGCGCAAGGCATCTGGTCCTGACCAGTCGACGCACTCCCAGCGATGCCGCGCAGCAGCGCATCGACGCGCTGATCGCGCAGCACGGCTGCGAGATACGCGTGGTCACCGCGGACGTAGCCGATGCGCACGACGTCGCACGCCTGCTGGCAGGTGTGCAGGCCGAACTACCGCC
The DNA here is from genome assembly GCF_022557175.1 of Mycolicibacterium sp. YH-1. Next base: position 6,583,989 of record NZ_CP092915.1, read on the forward strand.
GTTGGCCGGCATCGTGCACGCTGCGGGCGAGATCGGCACCACCCCGCTGAGCAATCTCGACGACGCCGAGGTGGATCGCGTGTTCGCCGGGAAGGTCTGGGGTGCTTGGCATCTGAGTGAAGCAGCGACCGATCTTGCGCTCGACTTCTTCATCAGCATCTCCTCGATCGCCTCGGTGTGGGGCGGATTCGGTCAGACCGCCTACGGCGCGGCCAACGCCTTCCTCGACGGCCTGGCCGCACGCCTGCGCGAGCAGGGGGTCGCCGCGACCAGTGTCAACTTCGGCCCCTGGTCGGCGGGCATGGCCGACGCGGAGTCCCGTGCGCGACTGGATCAGCGCGGGGTCAAGACACTGTCACCCGCCGATGCACTTGCGGGTCTGGTCGATGTCGTGACGGCCTCCTCGACACCGGGTCTCGCACAAGGGGTCGTGGCCCGGATCGACTGGGCCCGGTTCCTGCCGCTCTACCAGCAGGCGGGCAGGCGGGCATTCCTGGCGGAGTTGGAGTGCGAGGTGCCGTCGGAGCTGACTGCTGTGGCGTCGACGGCGACCGCCTCCGGGCTGACCCCGTTGGTCGAGCGGCTCACAGGAGCTCCCGTGCAGCAGCGCAGGAGGCTTCTGATCGATTACCTGCGCGACGCGGTGGCAGAGGTGACGCGCGTCGATACCTCCGAGATCCGCGAGGACGCGGGATTCTTCGACCTCGGCATGGATTCGCTTATGGCCGTGGAGATGCGGCGCCGCATTGAGGCGGGAGTCGGCAAGGAGGTACCCATCACCCTGGTGATGGATCACCCACGGCTGTCCGACGTGGCGGACTACCTGCTCGGCGAGGTACTCGGACTGAGCGAGGCACGCGCCGATTCCGGGCCTGCGCTGGCATCCGCGGCGGCGACGCGTACGGACGAGCCAATCGCCATCGTCGCGGTGTCGTGCCGCTTTCCCGGTGCGCCCGATCCGGAGGCATTCTGGGAGGTGCTAGCCGGCGGTGTCGACGCGATCCGTGAGGTCCCCGAGGACCGCTTCGACATCGACGAGTTCTACGACCCGGATCCGGACAGTCCAGGCAAGACGTACACGCGTTTCGGCGGATTCCTTGACGGCATCGACGGATTCGACCCCGAGTTCTTCGGCATCTCCCCGCGCGAGGCGGTCTGGATCGAGCCGCAGCAGCGCCTGACCCTCGAAACGGTGTGGGAGGGCTTGGAGCGGGCCGGGTACGCGCCTGCGACGCTGCGCGGTAGCCGCACCGGCATCTTCATGGGCGTGGCCGCCAACGAGTACGCGCATCTGCTGTCGGCGCAGTCGGTCGACAAGATCGAACCCCACTTCATCACCGGTAATGCGCTCAACGCCATATCCGGTCGGGTCGCCTTCGCGCTGGGTCTCGAGGGACCGTCAGTGGCGCTCGACACGGCATGCAGTTCAGCTCTCGTGGCGGTCCATCAGGCCTGCCAGGCATTGCGCTTCGGCGATTGCGATATGGCATTGGCCGGCGGCGTGAACGTCCTGCTGAGCCCGGTCACCATGATCGCCGCATCCCGTGCGCGGATGCTCTCCCCCGTCGGGCGATGCAAGACCTTCGATGCCTCCGCCGACGGTTACGTGCGCAGTGAGGGCTGCGGCGTTCTCGTGCTCAAGAGGCTCGGCGACGCGGAGCGCGACGGGGATCGGATCTGCGCCGTCATCTCCAGCAGCGCGGTGAACCAGGACGGCGCCTCAAGTGGCTTGACTGTCCCCAATGGCGGCGCCCAGCAACGACTCATCGGGACGGTGCTGGCTCGCGCCGGTCTGAATGGCGGCGACGTCGACTACCTCGAGGCGCACGGCACGGGTACCCCGCTGGGGGATCCGATCGAGGTACAGGCGGCGGCCGCCGCATACGGCGGCTCGCGTGACGCCGACCGACCACTGCTGATGGGATCGGTGAAGACCAACATCGGTCACACCGAGTCCGCATCCGGGGCAGCGGGTCTGATCAAGGTCGTGTTGTCACTACAGCACGATGAGCTCCCGCAGAGCCTGCACTTCGATAACCCTTCACCCCACATTCCGTGGGACTCCCTTCCTGTGCGGGTCGTGGACAAGGCGACTCCGTGGCACGCCAACGGCAGGCTGCGGCGAGCGGGCGTGAGTTCCTTCGGCTTCACCGGGACCAACGCTCACGTGCTGATCGAGGAGGCGCCGCCGCGTGCGACACCGGCCGAGCCTGCTCCCGACGCGCTGGAGACGCAGGTAAGCGTCCTCCCGCTGTCCGCACGGTCACCGGAGGCGCTGGTGGCGTTGGCGCAGAGTTACGACACCTGGTTGAGCGCCCACCCGGATGTCGACCTCGCCGAGGTGTGCCTCACCGCCGGGTCGGGTCGGTCGCATTTCGAGCATCGCGCAGCGCTGGTCGTGGACTCGGTCGCGACCGCACGCGACGGTCTGGTCGCACTGGCTGATAACCGCCTGCGACCCGGTGTCGTGCGCGGCGAGCACACGAACCATCCAACGACCGCGTGGCTGTTCACCGGACAGGGTAGCCAGCATCCGGGGATGGCGCGCGAATTGTTCGACACCGAACCGGTTTTCGCCGACACCGTGAAGCGCTGTGCGGATGCGGTCAAGGACATCGTTTCGCGTCCGTTGCTCGAGGTGATGTTCGCCACCGATCGTGAGACGGGCGGTAAGGCTGGTGAGGCCTTGCGGCACACGTCGTTCGCGCAGCCTGCGCTCTTCGCCGTCGAGATGGGCCTGGCCCGGCTGTGGCAGTCGTGGGGTATCGAACCCGACGTGGTGCTCGGGCACAGCGTGGGCCAGTACGCGGCGGCATGCGTGGCCGGGGTGTTCAGCCTCGAGGACGGCGCACGACTGATCGCCGAGCGCGGCAGGCTGTTCGGCAGCCTGCCCGAAGGCGGGCGAATGGTGGCGGTTTTCACCGACGCCAAGCGCGTCGAGGAGCTCGCCGGCGAGTTCCCGCGGGTGTCGGTCGGCGCCTACAACGGACCCAACACCGTGCTCTCAGGCCCCGTCGAGGATCTGGAACGGCTCGTCCCCCGATTCGAGGACGACGGGATCCGCTGCACGTGGCTTGAGACGAGCCACGCCTTCCACTCGGAACTGCTGGATCCGGTGCTCGACGAGTTCGAGTCGTACGCAGCGCAGGTGCAGTTCGCCGCGCCTGAGTTGCCGCTGGTCTGCAATCGCACCGGTGCCGTGCTCACGGCCCAGACTCCTCTCGACGCGCAGTACTGGCGGCGGCATTCCCGCCAACCGGTGCAGTTCGCCGAGAGTGTGCGCACCGTGGCGGCACTGGGCTGCTCGGTGCTGATGGAGATCGGTCCGCAACCGGTGTTGACCGGGGCCGCGGTGCAGGTCTGGCCGGAGCATCTGGCCGCACCGCGGGCTGTCATCTCGCTACGCAAGGGCGTTGCCGACCGGCGTCAGATCGCCGACGCACTGGCCGCGGCCTACGTCGGCGGCCACCGACCCGACTTCGCCGCACTGCATCATGGGCCCCGCCTGGGCGCACTCGAACTGCCCACCTACCCGTTCCAGCGCCGCCGGTTCTGGCCCAAGTCGTCCGGGCTCGCCGGTTCCGACGTCAACGGCGCTTCGGTGTCCGGAATCCTCGGCAGTGCAAAGGATCTCGCGTCTGGAGACTCCGTCTACACCAGCAGACTGTCGGTGAAGTCGCAGCCGTGGCTCTCCGACCACGTCATCTACGGCACCGTCGTCGTCCCCGGCGCGACGTACGCCGCGATGGCATTGGCCGCGGCGGGTACCCCGGCGCGGGCCAAGGAGGTCTTCTTCTACGAGCCGATCATTCTGCCCGAGAAGGCCTCTCGCGAGGTACAGCTGACGTTGCACCCGCTGGAGCAGGACGGCGAGTCGCGTTTCCAGGTGCACAGTCGCTCGTACGGTGAGCGCGGCGCCGAATGGTCGTTGAACGCCGAGGGCATCGTGGTCTCCGGCGTCAGCGACACCGCTGGCGAGCCGGCCGACGAACAGTCGGAACCCGTCGACGAGGCGATCGAGCGCCTGGACCGCATGCGGCCCCAGGATCTGTTCGAGACCTTCGCCGACCTGGAGCTTGCGTGGGGGCCGACGTGGTCCGGTTCGCTGAAGTCGTTGTGGCTCGGTGAGGGCGAGGCGATCGGCGACATCCTCGTCGGCGAGGAACTCGCCGAACATCTCAGCACCGAGCCGATGCACCCGGTGCTGATGGACCTGTGCACCGGAGTCGCCTTCCCGGCGTTCCCCGCGCTTTTGGCGGCCGAGCAGGGTGTCAACGATCTGTTCCTGCCTCTGCGGTACGGACAGGTGACGCTGCGGGAGAAGATGCCGCGACGGTTCTACTGCCGCGCGCGGTGGCACAACAGCGGTCTCGACAGCGAAACCCAGGTCTTCGATCTCGACTTCCTCGATCGAGATGGTCGCCAGCTGGGCGGGATTCAAGACTTCACGGTGAAACGCGCACCCCGCGAGGCGTTGCTGCGCGGCCTCGGTGGCGATGCCACCCGGCTGCTCTACACCCTCGGCTGGCACGAAGTGCCGATGGCCAGCGCCGACAGCGAGAGCGTCGGAAGCACCAACGGCACCTGGCTGATCGCCGGATTCGACGATCTGGCCGCCAAGGTGCCGGGCTGTGTGCCGCTCGATCGGAACACCAACTCCGAGCTCCTGGGTCAGGTGTTGGCGCAGGCGCACGAGCGCGGTGCCGGGTTCTCCGGCGTCGTCTGGCGCGCGACCGCGTCCCACCCAGAGGGTTCGGGCACAGTCGAGTCGAGCGCCGAGGTTGCCGCGCGGATCGAGACCGAGATCGCCAACCTGCTCAGCGCCGTGCACACCGTGCAGGGCGGCGAGGTGAAGCTGCCCGCGGGGCTGTGGATCGTCACCGAGCAGGCGATCGCAAGCGAATCCGGTGAGCCTGTCGACCCGGTGCAAGCGGCGCTGTGGGGATTCGGGCGCACCACGATCAACGAGGAACCAGTGCTGCGCGCCAGACTGGTCGACTGCGATGGCTCGGATCAGGCCGTGCAGACACTGGCGAACCTGATGGCCAATCCCGTCGACGAGCCGGAACTGGCTCTGCGACAGGGCAAGCTGCTGGCATCGAGGTTGTTGCCGTGGGCCCGCAGCGGCCATCTCACGGTGCCACGCGGAGGCGACTACGTCCTAGCACCCACCGAACGGGGTGCGATCGACAACCTGCGGCTGACCGAAACGGACGTGCTGCCGCCTGATGAGGGCTACGTGCAGGTCCGAGTGGAGGCCGCAGGCCTCAACTTCCGCGATGTGCTCAACGTCCTCGGCCTCTATCCCGGTGATCCGGGAGCGATCGGCGGCGACTTCGCCGGCGTCGTCACGCAGTTGGGCGACGGTGTGACAGGGCTCGAGGTGGGCCAGCGCGTCTACGGCTCGATGCAGGGCGCGTTCGCCAGCCGGTTCAACGTGCCTGCCCAGTTCCTGGCGCCGATCCCCGACGGAGTGAGCGCGGTGGAAGCCGCGACGATTCCCGCCGCCGCGCTCACGGTGCGGTTGTCGTTCGACTGGGCACAACTCAAGCCGGGCGACAAGGTCCTCATCCACGCCGCCAGCGGTGGCGTGGGGCTGGCGGCCGTCCAGATGGCCCAGCGGTTCGGTGCCGAGGTGTTCGCCACGGCCAGCACGTTCAAGCGTGCGACGCTGCGCAAGCTGGGCGTGAAGTACGTCTACGACTCGCGCACAACGGATTTCGCCGACCAGATCCTGGCGGATACCGACGGTGCAGGCGTCGACGTGGTGCTCAACAGCCTGACCAGCGAAGGGTTCATCGAGGCAACGCTGCGTGCCACCGCCCAGAACGGCCGCTTCGCCGAGATCGCCAAGCGCGACATCTGGACGCATGCGCAGATGGCCGAGGCCCGATCCGACATCGCCTACGAGATCGTCGCGTTGGACACGGTGATGTTCACCGAACCCGATCGCATTCGCGACTTGCTCACCGAGGTGTCGCAGGGTCTTGCCAATGGCGAGTGGACACCACTGCCCGCCGAGATCTACCCGCTGACCGAGGCGAGGGCCGCATTCCGCCGGATGCAGCAGGCACGCCACATCGGGAAGATCGTGTGCCAGATTCCGAATCCGCTCACACCACGGGCGGACCGGAGCTACCTGATCACGGGCGGTCTCGGCGCGATCGGTCTGCACACGGCGTCGCACCTGGCCCAACTCGGCGCCGGTGACATCGTGCTGAGCAGCCGGCGCGCGCCCGACGCGGACGCACAACGGACGATCGAGGAGATCGCCGAGCGCCACAAGTGCCGCGTCCACGTGTTCACGGCCGATGTGGGCGATGAGTCCGAGGTCGCGAAGCTGCTGGAGCGAATCCGCGCGGAGTTGTCGCCTCTGGCCGGAGTGGTACATCTGGCGGGCGTGCTCGACGATGCCCTGCTATCGCAGCAGAGCCTGGAGCGATTCCGAACGACCCTGGCACCCAAGGCGTTCGGCGCGTGCCACCTGGACCGGTTGACCAAGGGCGACGAGCTGGACTTCTTCATCGTGTCGTCCTCGGTGTCCAGCCTGTTCGGGTCACCGGGGCAGTCCAACTACGCGACTGCCAACGCACTGCTCGACGGCCTGGTCGCACAGCGACGGGCACAGGGTCTGCCCGCCACCGGCGTCAACTTCGGCCCCTGGGCGCAGGGCGGCATGGCCTCCTCGGAGGCCGCGAGCGCCAATATCGGTGCGCAGGGCCTGATTCCGCTCGACCCCTCGGCTGCGCTGAGCGCACTCGCCGAGGTCGTCGCCAACGGAACCGGCCAGGCCGCAGTCATCAAGGCCAACTGGGCGCGTGCCGCGAAGGTGCTGGGCAGCTCGCGGCCACCGATTCTGGACCTCGTGTTGCCGAGTGCCGTTGGCGAGGTGACCGGGGACAGCGAGCTGCTCAAGCAGCTGCAGGAGATCCCGGTCTCGCAGCGCGCTGGCTTCGTCACCGAGTTCCTCGCGCGAGAGGTGCAGAACTTCCTGCGGTTGGCATCACCGCCCGCCGCAACCAGTCGGTTCCTGGACCTCGGCACGGATTCCCTGATGGCGATCGAACTCCGCAACCGGCTGCACAGTCAGTTCGGCGGCGCGTTCACGATCAATGCGACCGCGGTGTTCGACTATCCGACCATCGGTGGGCTCGCCGAGTATCTGGTGGGTCAGCTGCCCGACACCGAGCCGCCGGCCGCGGAGGGGGCCTCCTAGGCCCAGCGGGTGGCTTCGACCTCGTCGGGCAGCGGGGTGTGCAGCGGGACGTCGAGACCGTCGTAGATACCGGGCTTCTGGGTGGCCAGCCACTCGATGGCGCCGAGGAGGCGGTTGGCGGCGGTGGTGTTACCGCCGTCGGCGCGCGTGCCGCCGGGGACGTCGGCGCGGCTGAGGATCGTCAGCTGCGGGTCGCCGTCGATGATGACGCGGTGGTCGCCGACGCCCTCGTCGGGCTGCGGCCATTCCGGCGCACACGCCGGGTCGATGCGGGTGATGTGCTCGATGATGACGCGCTGCTTGCCGCCTGACCATCCGATGACCTTCAGGAAGAAGGCACCCTGGGTGCCCTTCTCGAAGTGACCCATGACGTTGTCGACCGACTCCTCAAGGGGCAGCCGCTCGACCTCCTCGGTGATCTCGTCGATCTCCATGCCCAGCCCACGGCCGATGAGGCGGACGTTGCCGCCCCACACCATGGTCGGGATGGACGGCAGCAGCATCATCGGCACCTCGTCCATGGAGCCGCCGAACCCGCACGACACCCGAACCGCGTAGGGCTGGTCGTAGGTGGAGTAGTCGAAGATCTCCTGGCAGCGGATGGTCTGGATCCGGGTGCACAGGCCCGCGGCCATCACGGCAAGCGCGTCATTGCCCCAGCCGGGGTCGACACCACTGACCAGCAGCGTGGACCCGCCCTCCTCGGCAGCGGCGGTGAGTCGGTCGACCCACTCCTGCGGCGCCGAGCGCGGATCGTAGAGCGAGTAGAGAGACGGCGTCACGACGAGCGCGCCCGCGCGCAGGCACCTCTCGATGTCGGTGATCGCGTCATCGGGGCGGATGTCACCGGACGCCATGTAGGCGACGGCGTCAGCATTGGCCAGTGCGGCGTCGACGTCGGTTGTGGCCGTGACTCCCGTTGGCGAGTCGAGGCCGGCGAACGTCGCGGCGTCCTTGCCCTCCTTGTCAGGCGACGAGGTGATGACACCCGTCAACTCCAGGCCCGGAAAAGCCACCGCCGACCGGATTGCAGTCGACCCCATATTGCCCGTACCCCACACCGCTACGCGTCGCATTCGGTCACAATAACGGGCGTGCCACGGGCCTTCGTGGCGGACATCACATTCCGGCGAATCCGCAGCTCAAGGCGGTCATTTGGCGGTCCCGCCAGCCCCCATCAACCACTTGGTTAGTTAGCTGGCAGAAATTTGCTCGAGATCACTTTGCGCGGAAGTTACTCGGCGGTATAGTTGAGCACAGTTACTGGTGGGTAACTTAGCCCAAGTACCCAACCACATACGGCATTCTCAACGAGGAGACAGAGTGAGCCACTACAAGAGCAACGTCCGTGACCAGGTGTTCAACCTTTTCGAGGTCTTCGGCGTCGACAAGGCACTCGGCCAGGGCGAGTACACCGATCTGGACGCCGACACGGCCCGCGAGATGATCAACGAGATGGCCCGCCTCGCCGAGGGCCCGATCGCCGCGTCGTTCGCCGATGGTGACCGCAACCCGCCGATCTTCGACCCCGCGACGCACACCGTCAAGCTGCCCGAGTCGTTCAAGAAGTCGGTACGCGCGGCGATCGACGGCGGCTGGGACAAGGTCGGGCTCGACGAGGAGCTCGGCGGCGTGCCCGCCCCCAAGGCGCTGCTGTGGGCGCTCAACGAGCACATCCTTGGCGCCAACCCCGCGGTCTGGATGTACGCCGGTGGCGCGGGCTTCGCGCAGATCTTCGCGCACAACGGAACCGAGGAGCAGAAGAAGTGGGCCGCCATCGCCGCGAACAGCGGTTGGGGCGCCACCATGGTGCTGACCGAGCCCGACGCGGGCTCCGACGTCGGCGCCGGGCGGACCAAGGCGATCAAGCAGGAGGACGGCTCCTGGCACATCGACGGCGTGAAGCGGTTCATCACCTCGGCCGAGGCCGACGACATGTTCGAGAACATCTTCCACCTCGTGCTCGCCCGCCCCGAGGGCGCTGGCCCGGGCACCAAGGGTCTGTCACTGTTCTTCGTGCCGAAGTTCCACTTCGACTTCGAGACAGGCGAACTCGGCGAGCGCAACGGCGTTTACGTGACCAACGTCGAGCACAAGATGGGCCTCAAGGTCTCGACCACGTGTGAGCTGACCTTCGGCCAGCACGACAAGCCCGCCAAGGGCTGGCTGGTCGGCGAGGTGCACAACGGCATCGCGCAGATGTTCGACGTCATCGAGCAGGCCCGAATGATGGTGGGCACCAAGGCCATCGCCACCCTGTCGACCGGTTACCTCAACGCGCTGGCGTACGCCAAGGAACGCGTGCAGGGCGCCGATCTGACCCAGATGACCGACAAGGCCGCGCCGCGCGTGACCATCACCCACCACCCCGACGTGCGTCGTTCGCTGATGACGCAGAAGGCCTACGCCGAGGGACTGCGCGCGCTGTACCTCTACACCTCGACGTTCCAGGACGCGGCGGTCGCCAAGGCTGTCCACGACGTGGATCCCGAGTTGGCGGTCAAGGTCAACGATCTGCTGCTGCCGATCGTCAAGGGTGTCGGCTCCGAGCAGGCCTACGCCAAGCTCACCGAGAGCCTGCAGACCTTCGGTGGATCGGGCTTCCTGCAGGACTACCCGATCGAGCAGTACATCCGCGACGCCAAGATCGACTCGCTGTACGAGGGCACCACCGCCATCCAGGCGCAGGACTTCTTCTTCCGGAAGATCGTGCGCGACAAGGGTGTTGCGCTGGGCTACGTGGCGAACGAGATCGAGCAGTTCGTCAAGAGTGAGACCGGTAACGGCCGACTCAAGGCCGAGCGCGAGCTGCTGGCCACTGCTCTGGCCGACGTCCAGGGCATGGCGGCGACGCTGACCGGCTACCTCATGGACGCGCAGACCAACCCCACCAGCATCTACAAGGTGGGCCTGGGCTCGGTGCGCTTCCTGATGAGCGTCGGTGACCTGATGCTCGGCTGGCTCCTGGCGAAGCAGGCCGCCGTCGCCATCACCGCCCTGGATGCGGGCGTCAGCGGTGACGACAAGGCCTTCTACGACGGCAAAGTCGCGGTCGCGTCGTTCTTCGCGAAGAACTTCCTGCCCCAGCTCACCAGCACCAAGCTGGTTCTGGAGAACCTCGACACCGAGGTCATGGAGCTGGACGAGGCAAGCTTCTAAGCCAAGCCTCGACGCTCAAGGCCCTCGCTTCGGCGGGGGCCTTGCGCGTTGTTCAGTCCTTCGCCTTGGCGAGCACCGCGCGGGTGTAGAGCAGGTGAAAGCCCTTGCTCTGCACGTTCTTCTGCGACGTCGAGCCGGGATCGGTCGTCACGACCGCGATATCGCATCCCGCCTTCGCGGCGTCGCGCAGCCGGACCGTCATCAGGGCGGACTGCACACCACGGCGCCGAAACGCCGGGGCCGTGGCCGTGGCGGCGAGCTGAGCGACGCCGTTGGTCACGCATAGACCACCGCCGCCCGCGATGACGCCGTCACAAAACGCCACGTATGCGGTGAGGCCCGCCGCCTCCAAATCCCGTTCGACGCGGGCGACGATGTCCCGCGGAAAGTCCTCATGGCTGGGCACCCCTGCGCCGTCGGGATGGGCGAATCCCTCCACCACCACCTCGACCCATGCGTCGAGTTCGTCGTCGGTGCTCATGCGCGCTTCGATCGCGCTCGACGCAGCAGGCTCCAGCCCTGGCTGCAGGCTGCGGCCCAGCACGTTCTTGAAGCCCGCCAGCTGGTAGCCGCGACCGGAGAGCAGTGCGGCCACACTCGGATCGGCGAGGCTGGACAGCTCCACCTGGACGGAGACCCCGTGGCCGAACAGCGTGCGTTCGACCTCGTCCATCGCGGCGCCGGCGGGAACCCCGTCGAATCCGAGCCCCACCACCTTGTTCATGGGCGAGCCATTGTCGGCGAAACACGCGAAGCCACCGGCCACGGGCATCACCAGCCCGGCGGCACCTCTGCTGCGTACACCCTCGGTCGCCGCCACGATGAGCTGGGCCTCAGCGGATTCGATGCGCCGAGCCAGGGCCGTACCGCAGAACAGGGGCGCGTCATTCACGCGGCGATTCTGCACGATCGGCGAGTGCGGAGGGAACTGATTTTCTGGCCGTCGACCTCCCACCTCGATGGCCCATTTGTGAATCTGACGACGTCTGAGGCGATTTCGAGTCGTCAGGTTCACAAACGGCGGGTACGGGCGCGACTGCCCGCGACTTCCAGCCGGCGCTAGGAGTCCAGCTGGCGCAGCAGCGCACGGGTGCGGGCGCGGCCCTCGGGCGATGCGTCGAACGTCGCGCCGACGTACTCGTCCACGCCGGCCTCGCGAAGCTCGTTGAGCCGCCCCGTCACCTCTGCCTCATCGCCGATGATGGCGGCGTCCTCCGGACCTGCGTAACCCTCGCGGTCGAGCATCGCGCGGTACGACGGCAGGTACCCGTACATCGAGAACTGCTCGGCGGCCTGCTTGCGAACGCCGTCCACATCGTCGGTGACGCTGATCGGCAGAGCGGCGACGACCCGGACGGAGTCCTCGGGGCGACCCGCGTCGGCCGCCGCCTGACGCAGCGCCGGAGAGACGTGCCCCGACAACGTCTTCGGCCCGGTCATCCAGGTACACGTGCCCGAGGTGCGCCTGCCCGCGATCTTGAGCAGTTGGGGACCGAGCGCCGCGATGTAGACGTCGACCGGGGGCGCGTCGATCATCAGCGCACCGCACGTGGTGACCGTCTCGCCCCTCGCCTCGGCGGGCTGACCGGCCAGCAGGGGCAGCAGCCCGTCGAGGTATTCATTGAGCCTGCGCACCGGCTTGTCCCACGGGATACCCCACATCCCCTCGGTGACGGCCTGGTGCGTCATCCCGAGGCCGAGCACGAACCTGCCCGAGGACACCAGGCTGACGGTGAGCGCGCGCTGCGCCATCTGCATCGGATGCTGGTTCTGGATCGGCACCACACCGCTGGCGACCTCGATGGTGTCAACCTCGCGCAATGCCACCGCCAGGACCGTGAGAAGGTCTGGCTCGTAGGGCATTTGGCTCATCCACACCCGTTTGAAGCCCTCGTCCCGATACAGCGTGAGATTGGCAATAGTTGAGTCGATCGGCGATCCGATTCCCGCGCCGCTGAGTTGCCCGAACATACTGAACTGCATGATCCACACACTCCCACAAGTCGCCAACTGCCAAGCGCTATTCGACATCGAGCGATGACCACCGAGGTGGAGCGGTTGAGGCACTTCGGCCCGAACTGGTTCGCGTCGGTGATGGGCACGGGAATCGTGGCGACGGCGGGAGCGACGCTGCCGTTGCACGTGCCCGGGCTGCGTGCCTTCTCCCAGGTCGTGTGGGTCATCGCCGCGACGCTGCTCGTCGTGCTGATCGTGGCGGTGACGGTGCAGTGGTCGCGGCATCCGACCGTGGCCCGCGGCCACGCGAGGAATCCGCAGATGGCGCACTTCTACGGCGCCGCACCCATGGCATTCATGACGGTCGGGGCAGGCGCGGTGCTGGTGGGCAAGGACCTCATCGGCGAACGCCTGGCCGTCGATCTGGCCTGGATCCTGTGGACGACGGGCACCCTCGGCGGTCTGTTCACCGCGATGACCATCCCGTACCTGATGTTCACTCAGCTCAATGTCGGGCCCGATGCGGCGTTCGGCGGGTGGCTGATGCCCGTGGTGCCGCCGATGGTGTCCGCGGCGGGTGGTGCCCTGCTCATCCCGCATATGGCACCGGGCACGGGGCGCACCACGATGCTCTACGGCTGCTACGCCATGTTCGGGCTGTCGCTGATCGCCGCGCTGATCATCATCTCGATGATCTGGAGCAGGCTCGCGCACTACGGGACATCGGGCACGGCGCGCGTTCCGACGCTGTGGATTGTGCTTGGCCCGTTGGGGCAGGGCATGACGGCCGCGGGTCTGCTCGGCGCACACGCGGCGCTGGCCGTGCCAGCCGACCTGGCGTCGGGCATGGCGGTCTTCGCGATCCTCTTCGGCGTGCCGGTGTGGGGGTTCGCCGTGCTGTGGATCGCACTGGCCACGGCCCTGACGGCACGCACGATGCGCCGCGGCATGCCGTTCGCGCTGACGTGGTGGAGCCTCACGTTCCCGGTCGGCACCTTCGTCACCGGCACCACACAGTTGGCGGTGCACACCGGGCTTCCCGCGTTCAAGGTCGCGGCCGTAGTCGCGTATGCCTGCCTGCTGTGTACATGGGCTCTGGTGGCCGTCCGCACGACAGGCGGCAGCTTCGCCGGCAGCCTTTTCCAGCCACCGGCGGCCACCGGGCCGATCACCGCGTCCAAGGACCAGCCCACTAACGGCTGACGCGATGGGGCCGGAAAAAAGTTAGTGCCCCGTGTTGCCGTCGGGTCGGGGGGTCAGACGGCAACACGGAGCTAATGGATGTATCGCCGGGCCCTTCGGGAGCGTTACACCGCCCGCAGAAGTTTTTTGGGCCCGAATTCCGCTAGGCCTCCAGGATGGCCGTGACACCCTGCCCACCTGCGGCGCAGATGGAGATCAGACCGCGTGCCGGCTGCCCCGTCGCAGCCTTCTTCTCGGCGAGCTGCTTGGCCAGCTGGGCCACGATGCGCCCGCCGGTCGCGGCGAACGGATGCCCGGCGGCCAGCGAGGACCCGTTGACGTTGAGCTTGGTGCGGTCAATGGACCCGAGCGCGGCGTCCAGGCCGAGCCGTTCCTTGCAGTACTCGTCGGACTCCCACGCGGCCAGCGTCGCGAGCACCACCGAGGCGAATGCCTCGTGAATCTCGTAGAAGTCGAAGTCGCCCAGTGTCAGGCCGTTGCGGGCCAACAGCCGCGGAACGGCGTACGTCGGCGCCATCAACAGGCCGTCGTCACCGTTGACGTAGTCGACCGCCGCGGTCTCGCCGTCGACGAAGTAGGCCAGCACGGGAAGGTTGCGCTCGGCGGCCCACTCCTCGGTCGCCAGCAGCGACACTGACGCCCCGTCGGTGAGCGGCGTGGAGTTGCCTGCCGTCATGGTCGCGTCGCCCGATTTGGCGCCGAACACCGGCTTGAGCGTGGCCAGCTTCTCCGCCGACGAGTCCGGGCGCAGGTTGTTGTCGCGGTACAGCCCAAGGAACGGGGTGACCAGATCGTCGAAGAAGCCGCGGTCATAGGCGGCGGCCATATTGCGGTGGCTGGCGGCGGCGAGTTCGTCCTGATCGACGCGCTTGACGCCCATCTTCTTGGCGGTGATCGCGGCGTGATCGCCCATCGACAGCCCGGTGCGGGGTTCGCCGTTGGTCGGAATCTCGACGCCGACCGCTGCCGGCAGCTTGCCGACGAGCTTGAGCCTGTCGAGGTTGGACTTGGACCGGCGCAGCCCAAGCAGGACGCGACGCAGATCGTCACCGAACGCGATCGGCGCGTCCGATGTGGTGTCCACACCACCGGCGGCACCGGAGTCGTACTGACCAAGCGCGATGGCGTTGGCCACCGCGATCGTCGACTGCAGACCCGTACCGCAGGCCTGCTGAAGGTCATAGGCGGGCGTGTACGGGGACAGCGCACTGCCGAGCACGCACTCACGCATCAGGTTGAAGTCGCGGCTGTGCTTGAGCACGGCGCCGCCCACCACCGCTCCGAGCCGCTCGCCCTCGAGGTGGAACCGCTCGATGAGACCGCCCAGCGCTGCGGTGAACATGTCCTGGTTCGACGCGTTGGCGTAGGCGCCGTCCGAGCGCGCGAAGGGGATCCTGTTGCCGCCGATGATCGCCACGCGGCGGGCCGTCCTGTTCTCAGCCACTTCTACCTCTTCGGTGTCTAGGGGTGTCGAGCGTCATACTACCCACCGTTCTTACTCTGGAGTAAGTTCGTGATGGACACGACAGTGTGGGTACACAAATGTCTGTACCCCCTGCTCGAAACGACACACCAGGTTCTTCTCCGAAAGGCAGCGACGTGGCTACCGATTTCCTGTCCCAAGTGGTCAACTCCGGGCCCGGCTCATTTCTGGCCAAACAGCTCGGCATCCCCCAGCCCCAGGAACTGCGCCGGTACCGAGCGGGCGAGCCGCCCCTGGCCGGATCGCTGCTGATAGGCGGTGACGGTCGCATCGCCGAGCCGCTGCGAAGCGCGCTGGCCGACGACTACGAACTGGTCCGCAACAACATCGGTGGACGCTGGGCGGACACGTTCGGTGGCCTGCTCTTCGACGCCACCGGCATCACCACACCCGAGGGCCTCAAGGCGCTGCACCAGTTCTTCACCCCGGTGCTGCGCAACCTCGGCGCCTCGGGGCGCGTGGTCGTCGTCGGCACCACCCCCGATGAGATCACCGACGTCGACGAGCGCATCGCCCAGCGGGCGCTGGAGGGTTTCACGCGCTCACTCGGCAAGGAGTTGCAGCGCGGCGCGACGATCGGCCTGGTGTACGTCACCGCTGACGCCAAGCCCGCCGCGACCGGACTCGAGTCGACCGTGCGCTTCCTGCTGTCGGCGAAGTCGGCCTACGTCGACGGGCAGGTGTTCTACGTGGGATCCGCCGACTCGCAGCCGCCCGCCGACTGGGATAAACCACTGGACGGCAAGGTCGCGCTGGTCACCGGCGCTGCCCGTGGCATCGGCGCCAAGATCGCCGAGGTGTTCGCCCGGGACGGCGCGAAGGTCGTGGCGATCGACGTCGATCAGGCTGCCGAGGCGCTTGCCGAGACGGCGACCAAGGTCGGCGGCACCGCGCTGACACTCGACGTCACCGCCCCCGACGCCGTCGACCGCATCACCGAGCACCTGCGCGAGCACTACGACGGCCACGCCGACGTCCTGGTCAACAACGCGGGCATAACCCGTGACAAGCTGCTGGCCAATATGGACGACGCCCGATGGGACTCCGTCGTCGCCGTCAACCTCCTTGCCCCGCAACGCCTTGCCCAGGGCCTGGTGGACAACGGCACGATCGGCGCGGGCGGCCGGATCGTCGGACTGTCGTCGATGGCGGGTATCGCGGGCAATCGCGGCCAGACCAACTACGCCGCCACCAAGGCCGGCATGATCGGCATGACACAGGCGCTGGCACCCGTGTTCGCCGCGAAGGACATCACCATCAACGCCGTCGCGCCGGGCTTCATCGAGACCAAGATGACCGACGCGATCCCGCTGGCCACGCGCGAGGTTGGCCGCCGGCTCAACTCGTTGTTCCAGGGCGGTAAGCCCGTCGACGTCGCCGAGGCCATCGCCTACTTCGCGAGCCCCGCGTCGAATGCCGTGACCGGCAACACGATCCGGGTGTGCGGCCAGGCGATGTTGGGCGCATGAGCAACACCAGCGAACAGCCCAGTGGGCTCATGAACATGGTGCGGGCCGCCGCGGGTGCCGTGCCGTTCGTCTCGCGCGCCTTCGGCTCGCGCGGCAGCGGTGTGCCCGATCGCACCGTCACGGTCGAGGGTCTCGCGATCGACCCGGCCAACGTCGCCGAGTACGCCGCAGTGACCGGTCTGCGGTTCGGCGACACCGTGCCACTGACCTACCCGTTCACACTGACCTTTCCGTCGGTGATGTCACTGGTCAGCGGATTCGACTTCCCCTTCGCCGCCATGGGTTCGGTGCACGTCGAGAACAAGATCACTCAGTACCGGCCGATCCGGGTCACCGACGTCGTCGACATCGAGGTGCACGCGGAGAATCTCCGCGAGCATCGCAAGGGCCTGCTGGTCGATGTGATCACCGAGGTGTCGGTGGGCAACGACCTCGTCTGGCAACAGGTCACCACCTTCCTGCATCAGCAGCGCACCAGCCTGTCCGACGAGCCCAAGCCCGAGCCCAAGAGACAGCCCAAGCTGGGGCCACCGAACTCGACTCTGAGGATCACGCCCAGCCAGATCCGGCACTACGCGTCAGTCGGTGGCGACCACAACCCCATCCACACCAACCCACTGGGCGCCAAGCTGTTCGGCTTCCCGACGGTCATCGCACACGGCATGTTCAGTGCCGCCGCGGTGCTGGCCAACATCGAGGGCCGGCTACCCGACGCGGTTGAGTACTCCGTGCGCTTCGGTAAGCCCGTGCTGCTACCCGCGCGCGCCGGCCTGTACGTCGAGCGCACCGGTGACGGCTGGAATCTGGTGCTGCGCAACCTGTCGAAGGGCTACCCGCACCTGACGGCGACGCTGCGTCCGCTCTAGCGCTGCCTCTGGGCTTCGTACAGACGCTTGTACAGGCCGCCCTCGGCCAACAGCGTGCGATGGTCACCCTGCTGCGTGACGCGGCCGTCCTCGAGGACGAGGATCCGGTCCGCCACCGCGGCAATGAAGTCCATGTCGTGGCTGATCACGAGGCAGGTGCGATCCCGCGCGTAGTCGCGGATCACGCCGGTCAGTCGCGTCCGCTGGTCGGCGTCCACGTTCTCCGTCGGCTCGTCGAGCAGCAGCACCTCGGGCTGGCGTAACAGGCAGCGCGCCAAGGCGATCAACCGCTTCTGCCCGCCCGACGGCACCTGAACGTCGACCACCGTGTCGTAGCCGGCCTGCATCTTGGTCGGGTCGACGATGATCGAGTGGACGTTAGCGTGTTTGCACGCTGCCTCGACGTCGGCGTCACTGGCCGTCGGCCGGGCCAGCCGGACGTTCTCGCGGATGGTGTCCCTGACGAAGAACGGAAACTGGGAGAGCTTCGAGACGTTCTCGCGCAGCGAGGCTCTGGTGACGTCGCCGATATCGTGATCGTCGAGGAGGATTCGGCCGCGCTGTGGATCGAAGAAGCGCAGCAGCAGGTTGAACACCGTCGACTTACCCGATCCGATACCGCCGACGAGCGCCACCGTCTCGCCCTCCGCGATGGAGAACGACAGCCCGTCGAGGACCTTCTGCCCGGGCGTGTAGCCGAAGGTCACGTCGTCGAACACGACATTCCCGTGGACCTCACCGAGCACGACCGCGTTGGGTCGGTCCCGCACCGACGGCTGGGTGTCAAGCAGCTCGTACGTCGACGCCACGGCGGGCGACACGGACTGATAGGTGGTGTAGGCACCCAGAACCCGTTGCGCCGCCCCGAACATCGTGGGGACCATCCCGGCGAAGACCAGCAACCCCGCGAACGTCAGGCCGAAGCTCGAGCTGAACCCGATGCCGACCAGCAGCACCACGACGGAGCTGATCGCCACGAACAACTGAGACACGTTCGCCGTGGCCTGCATCCACACCGCGCTCAATGCCGAGTTCTTTGCGGCTGTGTCCGACACCTCGTGAAACCGACTGCTGCGCAGGGGCTGTGCGTTGAACATCTGAATCTCGGCGATACCGTTCACCGTCTGCTCAAGTTCGGCACCCATCGCCCGATCAGCGATCAGCGTCCGCTGCATCACCAGCTGGACGTTGCGCCCGGCGAACCGCAGCATCACCATGGCCAGCGGCGTGAGGATCAACGCGGCGACGGTCATCTGCCACGAGATGGCGATCAGATAGGCGACCGCGACCGCCACCACGACCACGTCGATGAGCGGCGGCAACAGGCAGTCCGTGAGAAGCCTTTGCACACCTGCGGACTCGGACATCACCCGCTGCATCAGCGCACCGACGTGCGACTTGGAGAAGAAGTCCAGCGACAGCGTCTGGAGGTGATCGTGCACTCGCTGCCGAATGTCGGTGACGAGAACCCTTTCCACCTTCGCACCCACAAGCGCGGTGACGAAGTACATCAGCTGAGCCAGCAGCACCGACGCCCCCCACGTCGCCAGGAGCACCGCGAACGGCACCGCGCCTGCCACTTCGGCGAGCAGACCGTCGGATCGCGCGACCAGCGGGCCCCGCAAATCCCACACCCCAGCCAGGTTTCCGCTCATCGCCGCATCGGCGACGACCTGCATCATGGGCCCGAAGACCGCGACCGTGACATACGGCAGCGCCGACGCGATAACGCCGAGCACCAGCAGCGCCACGATGGGGCCACGCACCGCCTTGAGCATGCTCAGACTGCGCACTATCAGCGTGGCGGCCTTCGGTTGCGCTGCCGTGACCTCGGCCACCCCGCTCACCCCGTTCGTCGCTAGCCCGCCGAGATCGAGGGCGAGTCCTTGTCCGTGGGCCGCCCCTTGAGGCCGCGCCAGAACAGGTTGATCATCAGCTCCGCGGCGTCGTTGACGTCGGTGTCACCCGTACTCACCCGATTGGCGACGGCCTCGCCCGCGCCGACGAGCGCCACGGCCATCATGTCGAAGTCGGTGTCCGGTTCCGGGTTTCGCGTACCGGTCAGCAGGAGTCTGCCGACCAGGTCGACGATGCGCTCGCGACCCTCGCGAACGGTGTGGGCGAAGGCCTGCGAGCTGGTCGCCTGGGTGTAGAGCACGATCCACGACGACCGGTTCTCATCGATGTAGCTCAGGAACGACACCACCGCAGTGCGTAGCAGATCTCTTGGCGCCTGGGCGAAGTCGATGTTCGCGCGCACTGAGTCGACGAACCTGGCCAGCTCGCGGTCCAGGCAGGCGCCGAACAACTCCTCCTTGGAGCCGTAGTAGAGATACAGCATCGGCTTGGAGATCTCCGCCTGCGCGGCGATCGCGTCCATCGACGTCTCGTGGTAGCCGTTCACCGAGAACATCTGGACGGCGGCGTCGAGCATCTGTTGCTCGCGCACCGCGCGCGGCAACCGCTTCGTTCCACCTGCCATCAGCTCAGGGTATTCAATCGGCGGCCGATCAGGACCCGCACCGAGGAGAGCGGCCCTTCATGCCGGCCACCTTCAGCACCGAGCCATCCACCCGGCCCATGTCCAACTCGCCGCCCTCGACCGCGCTCTCGAGCCGATCGAGCACCGCGGGAACCTCACCGGTGCTCACCCACAGTGCGACGTCCGCACCGGCCTGCAGTGACCGCAGCACCGCCTCGGCCACGCCGTAGCGCTGGTTGATCGCACCCATGCTGGACAGATCGTCGGTGTACACCAGGCCACCGAACGGCGGGCCGCCGTAGCCGCCGGACCGAAGCAGATCGTAGGCCGCGGGGCTCAGGCT
Source organism: Mycolicibacterium sp. YH-1 (assembly GCF_022557175.1). The sequence continues at coordinate 6,604,166 of NZ_CP092915.1, forward strand.
GGCCGGGTCCGAACCGGTGAGCCCAGGAACCTGCATGTGCCCGACCATCACCGCGACCGGGCCTGCCGTGGTGAGCGGGCCGTAGGGCACCAGATCATTGGCCTTCAGATCGGCAAGGGGCGGCGTGACGACACCACCGTCGTGTGAGTCGCCCGAGGAGTTGCCGTGGCCGGGGAAGTGCTTGAGCACCGGAAGCAGACCCGCGTCACGCAGTCCCTGCGCGTAGGCGCCTGCGTACTCGATGACCTTGCCCGGGTCGGAGCCGAACGACCGGTCACCGATGACGTCGTCGTCGGACTCGCTGGTGACGTCCACGACGGGCGCGAAGTCGACGTTGATGCCGAGGTTGCGCATCGCCCCTCCGCGCTGCAGGGCAATGTCGTGGACCTCCTGCGGGGTGCGGGTCTGGGCCAGCACGCGCGGGGAGGGCTGCGACCCGATGAGACCCGACAGCCGCTGCACGCGACCGCCCTCCTCATCGACGCTGACGGCGGGCGGCAGCGGCGCCGCGGTGTCGGCCAGCTTGGGCACCGTGCCGTCGGACAGCATCGACAGGTCAGTCCAGCTCCCGATGAAGATGCCGCCGACGTGATGGTCGTTGACCACCGATCGAGCGTCGGCGGCGTCGGTCACCCCCACCATCAGCAGCTGAGCGAGCTTGTCGCGCGTCGACAGCGCCGCGAGCAGCTCCTGTCCGGCACCGCACGCGGGCACACCCGGTGTCGGTGGAAGCGACGTCGACGTCGACAGCGGCGTTGCCGATGCCGTTGCCCCTGACGGCTCAGATTCGGGCGCCTGCGCCGAACGGACCTCCGACGAACACGCCGTCAGAGCCGACACGGCAACCAGTGCGAGTAATGCGCGGGTCCCTCCCAGTGACACAGCCATGGACACCGAGGTTAACGGTCACCGTGCTAGTTTGGCCGGGTGGATCGGTTCGTCTTGCCCGCAGCGGCCAGCATCGTGGTCGGCTTGCTCCTTGGGGCGGCGGCCATCTTCGGGTTGACCCTGATGGTCCAGCAGGACACCAAGCCCCCCGTGCAGGCAGGCGATCCCGCATCGTCGGTGCTCAACAGGGTCGAGTACGGCGAACGTACCTAGTACCCGGGTTGCGCAGCTCCTGCCCGCCCCATCTGACTCTCCGCCCCTAGCCCGTCGCTGGTTGTGGGCGGTCTGCGCCGTCGCGCTGGCCCTGAGTTTCGCGCAGTCTCCCGGGCAGATATCACCCGACACCAAGCTCGACCTCACAGCCAATCCCCTGCGTTTCCTGGCCCGCGCCGCGAATCTCTGGAACAGCGATCTGCCGTTCGGGCAGGCCCAGAACCAGGCCTACGGGTACCTGTTCCCGCATGGTGCGTTCTTCCTCGCCGGCGACGTGCTCGGTCTGCCCGGCTGGGTGACACAACGGCTGTGGTGGGCGCTGCTCCTGGTCGTGGGCTTCTGGGGGCTGCTGCGGGTCGCCGAGGCGCTCGGCATCGGGACGACGAGTTCACGGGTCATCGCGGCCGTCGCGTTCACCCTGTCTCCCCGAGTGCTGACGACGCTCGGGGCGATCTCATCGGAGGCACTGCCGATGATGCTCGCCCCGTGGGTGCTGCTTCCTGTGATCCTGGCCCTGCGCGGTTCGGGGGACGTCCGGGTACTCGCGGCCCGATCCGCCGTCGCGGTCGCTCTCATGGGCGCGGTCAATGCGGTCGCCACCCTGACCGGGTGCCTGGCCGCGGTGATCTGGTGGGCCGCGCATCGCCCGAACCGGCTGTGGTGGCGCTTCACCGCGTGGTGGGCGCTGTGCACCGCGCTCGCCGTGACGTGGTGGGTCATCGCCCTGTTCATGCTCGGCCGGATCAGCCCGCCGTTCCTCGACTTCATCGAATCCTCCGGTGTCACCACCCAGTGGCTGTCGTTGACCGAGATGCTGCGCGGCACCTTCAGCTGGACGCCCTTCGTCGCGCCCAGCGCCACCGCAGGCGCCTCGCTTGTGACGGGATCCGTCGCGGTGCTCGCGACCACATTGGTGGCGGCCGCGGGCCTGGCCGGACTGGCGATGCGGTCCATGCCCGCGCGGGGCAGGCTCATCGCGATCCTGTTCGTCGGACTGGTCGTGCTGGCGGCGGGTTACTCCGGCCAGTTTGGCTCACCGATCGCCGCCCAGGTGCAGGCGTTCCTCGACGGCTCCGGGACGCCGCTGCGCAATGTCGCCAAGCTGGAACCGCTGCTACGGCTGCCGATAGCGCTTGGTCTCGCGCATCTCCTTGGCCGAATCCCGCTGCCGGGAAGCAGCCCTGCCAGCGTGTGGTTGCCCGCGTTCACCCACCCCGAGCGGGACAAGCGGGTGGCCGTCGGCGTCGTCGTTCTCGTCGCCCTGACGGCGGGCACATCGCTGGCCTGGACGGGCCGCCTCACCCCGCCCGGCGGGTTCACGGAGATCCCCGACCACTGGCATGCCGCAGCGGCGTGGCTGGACGACAACAACTTCCCCGATCCCGGCCGGGTGCTCGTGGTGCCGGGTGCGCCATTCGCCACCCAGGTGTGGGGCAACAGCCGTGACGAGCCCCTGCAGGTCCTGGGCTCCAGTCCGTGGGGTGTGCGCGACTCCATCCCCTTGACCCCGCCGCAGACGATCCGTGCGCTGGACTCGGTCCAGCGACTGTTCGCCGCGGGGCGCCCATCCGACGGACTGGCCGAAACGCTGGCACGTCAAGGCATTTCGTACGTGGTCCTGCGCAACGATCTCGATCCCGACACATCACGCTCGGCGCGGCCGCTGCTGGTGCACCGCGCCATCGACGGATCGCCGGGTCTGGAGCGAGTCGCCGAGTTCGGCGACCCCGTCGGTCCGGGAACACTGGACGGGTTCATCACCGACAGCGGTCTGCGGCCGAGCTACCCCGCGGTGGAGATCTACCGCGTGACCGGATCGGTGCCCGTGCGGCCCTACCTCGCCGACGTCGGTGCGATGGCCCGCGTCGACGGCGCCCCCGAGGCGTTGCTGCGCCTCGACGAACGACGGCGACTACTCGGCCAGCCACCGCTGGGGCCCATGCTGCTGACGTCGGACGCCGAGCGTGCCGGGCTGCCCGTTCCGCTGGTCACGGTCACCGACACCCCGGCCGCGCGGGAGACCGACTACGGCCGCGTCGATGACCACTCGTCGGCAATCCGCACGCCCGATGACGCCCGCCGCACCTTCAACCGCGTCCGGGACTACCCCGCACCCGGCGCCGACGAGGTGTACGCGAAGTGGCCCGGCGGGCGGATCACGGTGTCGAGTTCGGCGGCGGACTCGACGGCGCTGCCCAACGTGGCGCCCGCGACGGGGCCCGCCGCCGCCATCGACGGCGACACCTCGACGAGCTGGGTATCGAACTCACTGCAGTCGGCTCTGGGGCAGTGGCTCCAGGTCGACTTCGACCGCCCCATCGCCAACGCGACGGTCACCATCACGCCCAGCGCCACCGCCGTGGGAGCACAGGTCCGCCGCATCGAGGTGTCGACGGCCAACGGCACGAGCACGCTGCGCTTCGAGGAGCCGGGTAAGCCGCTGGCCGCAGCCCTGCCGTACGGCGAGACGCCATGGGTGCGTTTCACCGCTGTCGGCACCGATGACGGCTCCCCGGGCGTTCAGTTCGGCATCACCGACTTCACGGTCACCCAATACGACGCGTCGGGCTACGCGCAGCCGGTGAACCTGCGCCACACCGTCGAGGTGCCCGGCCCGCCAGCGGGATCCAAAGTGGCCCAATGGGATCTGGGCTCAGAGCTGCTCGGCCGCCCCGGCTGCGCCGACGGACCCATCGGCGTGCTGTGCGCGGCGTCCATGGCGCTGTCACCGGAGGAGCCGGTGAACATGAGCCGGACACTGACGGTGCCCGAGCCGACATCGGTGGCACCGACGGTGTGGGTGCGCGCGCGACAGAGCCCCAACCTCGCCGACCTGATCCGTGAGCCGGGCACGACCCGCGCGGTGGGCGACGCCGACCCGATCGACGTGCTCGGCTCGGCGTATGCCGCCACCGACGGTGACCCGCGTACCGCCTGGACGGCGCCGCAGCACACGGTGCAGAACCGCAACGGCGCCAATCTCGAACTGCGCCTGCCGAAGCCGACCGATGTCACGGCGCTGCGCCTGACCCCGAGCGCCACTCCCCTGCCCGCGCATCCAACGCTGGTGGCCGTCGATCTCGGGGACGGCCCGCAGGTGCGCACGCTCGATCCCCGCGGCGGCACCCAGACGGTGCAGCTGCACCCGCGACGAACCGACGTGGTGAAACTGTCGATCCTCGGCTGGGACGACGTCATCGACCGCACCGCACTCGGATTCGATCAGGTGAAGCCGCCGGGCCTCGCCGAGGTCGCCGTCCTCGACGGTCGCGGTGCACCGGTCGCCGCGGCCGATGCCGCGCGCAACCGCGGACGCGTGATCAGCCTGCCGTGCGGCAAGGGACCCATCATCGGCATGGCCGGACAGTTCCTTCAGACCTCGGTTGAGACACGCGTCGGTGATCTCCTCGACGGGCGCCCGATCGCTGCGAAGCCGTGCCTGTCGGGACCCATCGAACTGCCCGCGGGACAACAGGAACTGCTGGTCAGCCCTGGCCCGGCCTTCTTCGTCGACGGCGTCCAACTCGCAACACCCCTGGCCGCGGACGTGACCACTGCGCCGACGACACCTGCTGATGTGACGCGCTGGAGCAACGACCGCCGCGAACTCAACGTCACCGCAGCCGACTCCGAACGCGTGCTGGTGGTGCCCGAGAGCGTCAACCCGGGATGGATCGCGCGGGGCCCCGACGGTAGCGCCCTGTCCCCGGTGACCGTGAACGGTTGGCAGCAGGGCTGGGTGCTGCCCGCGGGGACCTCGGGCGCGGTGACGCTCGAGTTCGCGTCGAACGCGCTCTACCGCGCCGGACTGTTCGGCGGGCTCGCGCTGTTGCCGGTCCTGCTGTTGTTGGCATTGCTGCCGGCACGCCGACGCGGGGAACCCGAGCCCGCCGCGCAGACGTGGCACCGGACGGCGCTGGTCGCAAGCGCGGCGGTGCTCGGCGTCGGGTTCGTGATCGCCGGGGCCGCAGGCCTGGTGGTGGCCGCCGCATGCGTTGGCGCCCGGTACGCGCTGCGCGGGTGGGCAGCCCTGGACCGGGCGACGGTTTTCGTCACAGCGGGTGGTCTGACGCTGGCGGGTGCGGTGCTGAGCCAGGACCCGTGGCGCTCCGTCGACGGCTACATCGGACACTGGTGGGGCGTGCAGTTGCTGGCCCTGATCAGTGTCAGCGCGCTCGCGGCCTCGACCATCCCGCTGCACAGGGACGATGAACTACCGTCCGAGGAAACGACTTTCGATGATGTCGGCTCCTCGGCAGACACCACCGGCGGCACGGAACCCGTTGGCGACCCGCCGCGCACCGCTGGTCAGTGACCGCGCCCGCACGATACTGGCCCTCAGCCGCGAAGGTGTGAGCCTGCGCGCAGGAAGTCGGGTGCCGCACCGCGCCACCTCGACATGGCGGGCGACTTCGAACTGGTCCCGGCCAAAGGGAACGACACAGACGGGTACGCCGCGCGCCAGCGCCTTCTGAGTGGCGCCCATCCCGCCGTGCGTGACTGCGCAGACGGCGTGCTCCAACACCGCTGCGTGCGAGACGAACTCGACAGCAGTGGCGTTCGCCGGCAACGTGAGGGAATCCGGCACACCGCACGGGAACGTCGCGACAACGTGCACTGGCTCATCGGCCATGGCCTCGATCGCCGCGAGCCCGAGCGCCGAGTCACCCTGTCGCTCTGACGATGTCGTCACCAGCACCACCGGACGCTCGATCGCGCGCAGCCAGCCCGGTGGCGGCCCGGGATCGTTGAGTTCGCACGGCCCGATCATGTACAACCGTCCACCGTCGTCCGATCTCGGGTAGTCGAACGGCGGCGCGCTGGCGACCAGAGCCAGCGGCGCTCGGCGGAACAGATCGTCAGTGGTTCCGACCGCCGGTAGCGACAGCGCCGACCGGAGCGCTCCGACGGCCGGCAGCATCGCCTTCGACACCGGCCGACCGACGACGGGATCGAGCAGTCGGTCGCGAAGCCTCCCCGGCCAGCCCGGCCACGGCCGCAAGCCCGGCCCGAACGGAGGGATGCCGGGTGAGCGCGGGAGCGGAAAGTACGGCCAGAAGGTCAGCCATGGCAGGCCGGACGCCTCGGCAGCCGCCGCGGCCCCCCAACAGTTGCAGTCGATGACGAGCGCGTCGGGATCGGTGTCGCCGATCGCGGCGCGTAGATCGTCGACCTCGAGCGGCGCCCGACGACCAAACACCTCGAGCGCAACCCGCAGTGCCGCGCGCCCCGAGGACTGGGTCCAGTCCGTCATCTCGACTGCCTCGATGCGGGCGTCCACCGGTGCCGCGGCCATGCCGGCGCGACGGACGACGGGTACCCCGCTCGCCGCCGTTCGCACCTCGACGCGGTGGCCTCGACGTGCCAACTCGGCCAGGAGCGCGGACATCGGCAGCAGGTTTCCCAGTGCCGGTGACGTGTAGGCCAAAAACGTCGCCATCACACCGCTCCCCACGACGGTGCCAGGCCCGATCTGGCCTGTCCAGGGCACATGATGCTCCTCGCGGGGCACCCGTATCGGATTTCCGCTCGGTTGGTCTCAGCACGTTCTAGTCTTGAACCGCTGGTCGCGTACAGCAGGACATCGGATGGCGCCGGAGCAGACTTCGTGTGCAACATGTGGAACCGAGCCTCGGCCCGGCGCTCGATTCTGCGACGCGTGCGGGGCGCCCATCTCGCGCCTGACCGCCCCAACGGAGCACAAACAGGTAACCGTCCTGTTCGCCGACGTCGTGCGGTCAATGGACCTCGCCGCGACGCTCGACGCCGAGGCGCTCCGCGACGTGATGAGCGAGTTGTTCAGTCACTGCGGTGCGGTGGTCGAGCGGCTCGGCGGCACGGTCGACAAGTTCACCGGCGATGGCATCATGGCGCTCTTCGGTGCGCCGATCGCGATGGAGGATCACGCGGTTCGGGCCTGTCTGGCCGCATTGGAGGTTCAGCGGGAGGCCCGGCGGCTGTCCGAGGGCGTCCTGCGCCGTTACGGTGTCGGCTACGACGTGCGGGTCGGGCTCAACTCTGGTGACGTCATAACCGGCCAGATCGGCTCCAGCCCAACCAGTTACACCGCCGTCGGGGTGCATGTCGGGATGGCACAGCGGATGGAGTCGGCGGCGCAGCCGGGTGCCGTGATGATCAGCGAGTCGACGGCCCGATTGGTCGAAAGCATCGCCGACCTCGGCGAACCCGAGCTGGTCACGATCAAGGGCCGACAGGAACCGGTGCTGGCCAGGCGGCTACTGGCCGTCGGTGTCAGGCACGAACCGTCCGATCGTCGGCCCTCCACGCTCATCGGACGTCAACGCGAGGCCGACGCACTGGAGACGCTTCTCGACGGTGCCGCGGCGGGGTCGGGTTGCGTCGTCGGTATCGCCGGTCCGGCGGGGATGGGCAAGAGCCGCATCGCATCGGAGGTCACGTCCGCGGCACTACGACGAGGCATCCGGACTGCCACGACGTTCTGCGAGTCACATGCCAGCGAGGTCCCGTTCTACGTCGTGGCACGCCTGCTGCGCAATGCGCTCGCCGCCGGGAACGGGCAGCGGCCGCAGGCCGCAGAACCGGGAGACGTTGAGCTACTCGAGGAGCTGTTCGGCGTCCGGACCGGTCCTACCAATCCGACCCTTTCGGCCGATGCCAGGCGTCGGCGTCTGGCTCAGATGCTGGCTGCGGAGCTGATCCATGCCGGCGCGCCGACGGTGTTCGTCATCGAGGACGCGCACTGGATCGACGCCGTCAGTGAGGCCCTGTTGGTCGAAGTGTGTGCCCTGGTGCCGGAGGCCTCGGCGATGGTTCTGGTGACCTATCGCCCGGAGTACCGCGGAGAACTCCTGAACACGCCTGCGCTGCAGTTATTTCCGCTCGCGCCGCTGGACCGCGCACAGTCGCTGACACTCGCCGAGGAACTCATGGGTTCAGACCCCTCGCTGCGCGGACTGACCCGGCAGGTGGTCTCCCGCGCAGCGGGCAACCCGTTCTTCGTCCACGAGATCGTCCGGGATCTCGCGGCTCGCGACGTTCTCGCCGGCGCTCCGGGTGCCTATGTCCTGCGCGGCGATCCGACCGACATCACCGTCCCCGCAACCCTTCAGGTCGCGATCGCCGCCCGCATCGACCGCCTCGACCCCGACGCCAAGCGGCTGCTCAACGCGGCGGCGCTGGCGGGCTCAGAGTTCACCGCCGACCTGCTGGCCGACACCCTGACGACCACCGAGAGCAGCATCCAATCCGGGCTCGACAAACTCGTCGCGGCCGAACTCATCCAGCCCACCGCCACCACGCCGACGGCTGAATACGCGTTCGGCCACCCGCTGATTCGCGCCGTCGCGAGCGAGACGCAGCTGCGTTCCGTGCGCACCTCGGTGCACCGGCGACTCGCGGCGACCATCGAGACGCGCAGCGGGCCTGATCCCGACCACAACGCGGCACTGATCGCGACACACCTGGAGTCGGCTGGCGACCTGCTCGACGCGTTCATGTGGCACTTGCGCGCGGGCGCGTGGTTCACCAATCGAGACATCGGCGCCGCGCGCACCAGCTGGCAGCAGGCCCGTGCCGTCGCCGATCGGATGCCAGCCAGCGAGCCCTACCGGGACCTGATGCGCATCACGCCCCGATCGCTGCTGTGTGGCAGCTCGTGGCGTGCTGGCGGGAGCGTCGCCGATGCGGGTTTCGAGGAGTTGGATCGGCTGTGCCGCGATGCCGACGCACCGATTCCCCTGGCGATGGGCATGGCGGGCCACATGTCCGCGCTCTCGGTGCACGCCCGAGCGAGGGAGTCCGCCGCACTCGCCCCGCAGTACGAGGCCCTCGTCGAGTCGATTGGCGACCCCAACGTGACGACGGGGCTGCTCTTCGCCGCCATCTACGCCAAACACCTGACTGGTGACACGGCGGAGGCGCTGCGGCTGGCGCAGCGGGTGATCGACCTGGCGGCGGGGGATCCGATCAGGGGCAACTTCCTCACCGGATCGCCGTTGGCCTTCGCGACCGCGATGCGGGCCGCCGCGAAGTGCGGTCTTGGTCGCGATGGCTGGTTACAGGACTTCGACGACGCGAATCGCCTTGCGCGCGCGGCCGACCCGACCACGTACGTCTCGACGGTGATGTTCAAGTACTCGGTGGGCATCTCGGTCGGCGCACTTGTCGTCGACGACACCGCACGATGCGAGACCGCCGAGGCGCTCGAGATTGCGCTGGCGTTCAGCGAGGACATGGCGCTCGGCCTCGCGCAGGTCGCTCGTGGCCTGGCGCTGGTGCACTCCGATGACGACGCCGACCGCGCGCACGGTTTCGAACTGTTCGCCGCGGCTCGCGCGCTGGCCGACGCCGACCGGTACTCGGCCAACGAGGTACGACTGATCGAGATCGAGGAGGCCGCCCAGTGCGCCCGGTCCGGTGACCTCGACCATGCGATCGAGACGGCAACCCAGGTCGCGGTGACGCTGATCGAGGCCGGTATGCCGCTGTATCTGGGTCACGCGACGACGGTGCTCGTCACCGCGCTGCTTGGCCGCGCAGCGGACGGGGACGTGACACGGGCCAGGTCGGCGGTGGATCGACTCGCGGAGTTCACGGGGCCGTCCACCGTCGGCTTCCATGAACTGCCGTTGGTGCGGCTGCGCGCGCTGGTGACCCGCGCCGAGGGTGACGACACCGGCTACCGGCGATTGGCGAACCGCTATCGGCGCATGGCCCACGAACGGGGGTATGCGGGCCACGTTCTCATCGCGGACTCCATGGGATGACCTGAGCATCGATCAAAACCAGCCTCCGACAGGAGAATCCACCCGTAGCATCGCGAGGATCAGCGATGGGAGCATCGGATGAGCGGGTTGACGGTGAACACGGCTCGGGGCGCGATTGACGCCTCGAAGCTCGGCGTGACGCTCATGCACGAGCACGTCTTCATCATGACCACCGAGATCATGGAGAACTATCCCGAGGCCTGGGGTGACGGCGCCAGGCGCGAGGCCGACGCGATCGTGCGCCTCAACGAGCTCAAGTCCCGGGGCGTCGACACCATCGTCGATCTCACCGTGCTCGGCCTGGGCCGCTACATTCCGAGGATCGCGCGGATCGCCGCGGCCACCGAGTTGAACATCGTGGTGGCCACCGGCCTCTACACCTACAACGACGTGCCGATGTACTTCCACTATCTGGGCCCAGGGGCGGCGCTGGGCGGGCCCGAGATCATGACCGAGATGTTCGTACGCGACATCGAGCACGGTATCGCCGACACCGGTGTCAAGGCCGCAATCCTGAAGTGCGCCACCGATGAACCGGGTGTCACACCGGGTGTCGAGCGCGTGCTGCGCGCGGTCGCGCAGGCGCATCGGCAGACCGGCGTGCCCATCTCCACCCACACGCACGCGGCGAGCCGACGCGGCCTGCAACAGCAGGCCATCTTCGCCGAGGAGGGCGTCGACCTCACCCGCGTGGTGATCGGGCACTCCGGGGACACCACCGATATCGCCTACCTCGAGGAACTCATAGCGAATGGGTCCTATATCGGGATGGACCGGTTCGGTGTCGATGCCTACCTGTCCACCGCGGACCGCGTCGCGACCGTCGCGACCATGTGCGAGCGTGGCCACGCCGACAGGATGGTGCTATCGCACGACGCGTCCTGCTACTTCGACGCGCTGCCCGAGGAGACGCTGCCGATCGCGCTGCCGAACTGGCACTACCTGCACATCCACAACGACGTCATCCCGGCGCTGCGGGCGCGCGGTGTCACCGATGAACAGTTGACGACAATGCTGGTCGACAATCCCCGGCGGATCTTCGCCGCGCAGGGCGGTTACTGACGCGCGACGGCAGGCTCCGGCTGGCCCCACTCACGAGACTGCACTCACGCAAACGAAAGTGCGAGTGAGGTCTTGTGTGAGTTCAATCTCGACGCTATCTCGCGACGGCAGGCTCCACCTCATCGGTGACCGAGCTGTCCAGCGGTGAGGGACGGCGCCGCCTCTCCCAGCGCCGCAACGCCTCTCGACACGGCGACTCGACAAGCGCGTAGCTCACCGCGGCGATCGCGAAGCCGAACACCAGCGTCAGCGCCAACACCACCGGCATGTGGCCGCTGAAGGCGAACTCGCCGATCACCGGGAACACCATCGCAAGCGCGGCCAGGTGCCACACGAACAGCCCGTAGGACCAGCGCCCCAGCGTCACCATACCCGCGCTGCCCAGGAATCGGTGCGGGGTGCCGGGAGCGTCCAGCACCAGCGGCGCCAACAGCGTGGCGGCGACCACCGCGCCCATCGCCGTCTTGACCACGAACTGGCCGACGGTCCCCGGCGTCAGCCCCTCCGGGCCTGCGATCGGGGAGGCCGCGACCGCGAACGCCGCCAGGCCCAGGCCCGCCATCAGGATTCGGCGCCGCGCCAACCGGTGCATCCAGCCGACCGGGCTGACGCTCAGCTCGGCGATCACCATCCCTGCGGCGAACCAGGAGAAGAAGGCGGGCGGCCAGTTCATCGGGTTGACCCCGAACGGTGCGTCGAACGGGATGAGCCCCCATGCCAGGCTCGCGGCGGCCAGCACGACCAGCGCGGGCAGACGGGCGGGCACCGGCAGCCTGCGGGCCAGCAGCGCGAGCAGTGGCAGCGCGAGATAGAAGCTCACCTCGACTGAGAGGCTCCACATCTGGGTCAAGCCAGCCGTCAGCGTCAGCGGGACGTAGATCTGGGTGAGCGTCAGATTGGCCAGCCACACCGTGAGGTTCGCCGTCACGTCGGGCATGAGTGTGAGGATCACCACGACCGCCACCAGGTAGCCCGGCATGATGCGGACGATGCGCGACCGCAGGTAGTGCCCCGTCGGGGGGACCTGCCGCAGACCGCGCGCCGCGGCGGCGTGACCGCGCCACAGCAGGAAGCCCGACAGCGCGAAGAAGACGGCCACCGCCAGGTCGAATCGGCCCAGCACCCGCCCCGTGAACCCCGTGGTGTGCCCGGTCTGAAACGCCACGTGGGTGACGACGACACCGATGGCGGCGCACGCCCGCATACCCTCGACGGCGGGCAGGAAGCCACGCGCGCCGCTGGTTCTCCCGTCCGGATCGGTACTCGCCACGGCGCCCAGTGTGCCCGAAGCACTTGTAGTAAGGATCTGCCTTAGCCCGGGCTGTTAGGGTCAAACGGGTCTTTCTTGAGGTCATCAAGTGAGAGTGGACGCCCGAAGGAGAAGGAGCACGGTTTGAACCGCGCTGTGGCGCTGCGTATCGCAGCGTGCGGGCTCATGGGATTGGGCGCCGCCCTTCTCATCGCCGCACTGTTGTTGTCCACGTACACGACGAGCAAGATCGCAAAGATCCCGCTCGACATCGACACCACGTTGGTCAGTGACGGGACCGGCACAGCCTTCAAGCCGTCCTCGCTGACTGAGCCGAAGTTCGTCGTCGACGAGGACGTCCCGATCGTCCTGCAGCAGCAGATCAGCGTGGAGTCACCGGCGAACGCCGACGTCGTCACGCTCCAGGTCGGCGACACTCTGCGCCGCGCCGACAAGCAGCAGGACAACGGTCTGCTGCTGGCGATGGTCGACACCGTCACACTCGACCGCAAGACCGCCCTGGCGGTGTCCAGTGACACCAACCCGGGTGGCGCCGTGCAGAAGCCGCGCAGCATCGAGGACAAGAACCCGCCGACCAACGTCGCGTTGCCGCACGAGGGGCTGACCTACCGGTTCCCATTCGACACCGAGAAGAAGACCTACCCGTTCTTCGACCCGATCGCACAGAAGCCGTACGACGCGAACTACGAGGGTGAAGAGGACGTCAACGGCCTGACCACCTACCGGTTCACCCAGAACGTCGGCTACGACGACGAGGGCAAGCTGGTCGAGCCGATCAAGTACGCCTCCCTGTACGAGAACGACGAGGACGCCCAGGTCACGGCGCGCGCCGAACTGTGGGGCCTGCCTGCTGACGATCCGATGGATCCCATCACGATGACGCGCTACTACGCCGCGCAGCGCAGCTTCTGGGTCGACCCGGTGTCGGGCACCATCGTGAAGTCCGAGGAGCACGGCTTCCACTACTACGCACGCGAGGCCCTGAAGCCCGAGGTCACGTTCGCCGACTACAAGATCACCTCCACCGATGAGACCGTCGAGTCGCAGGTGGCCAGTGCCCGTGACGAGGGCGACACTCTCGCCCTGTGGGGTCGCATCCTGCCCATCACCTTCACCGCGCTGGGACTCCTCACGCTTGTCGGCGGTGCGCTGCTGGGGACGTTCACCCTGCGCGCCGAGTCGGCGCTGATCGACCCGGGTCTCGACGACGCCGACCACGGCTTCTTCGGTAGACGCTCGACCGAGGACTCCGGTCCGATGCCCGCTGCGGAGGCGAAGACGGAAAAGCTGCCCACGCAGCGGCCGTCGGAACTGCCGCCCGACAGACCGGTCTGATCGCACCCAACCGATGGGCGGTGCCTGCGTACTCGCTGGCGCTCTCACTGCTGGTGACGGCGCCGCTGCTGGCGCCGGGCCATCTGCTGCTGCGCGACGCCGTCTCGACGCCGCGGTCCTACCTCTCCGATGCGGCGCTTGGCCTGTCGGGGGCCGCGCCGCGTGCCCTGCCCCAGGACTTCGCGATCGCCGTGGCCTCCCACATCCTCGACGGCGGGGTGGTGGTCAAGGCCCTGCTCATCGCCGGTCTGTGGCTGGCCGCCTGGGGTGCGGCTCGCCTGGCGGCGGTCGTGGTGCCCGATGCCGGTCTGCCCGGCCAGTTCGTCGCCGCGACCCTCGCGGTCTGGAACCCCTACGTCGCCGAACGTCTTCTGCAGGGCCACTGGAGCCTGCTGGTCGGTTACGGCTGCCTGCCGTGGGTGGCGGCGGCGATGCTCCGGCTGCGGTCCGGGGACGGCACGTCGGGGCCGACACCGGTGTGGCCGGTGCTGTTCTGGACCGCGCTGGCCGGGCTGACACCCACAGGCCTCCTGCTGGCGGGAATCGTCGCGCTGGTGTGCGTTGCGGCGCCGGGAGCCGGCCGGGGCAGGTGGATGTGCGCCGCGGTGTCGCTGGGCGCGTCGACCCTGGGCGCGCTGCCCTGGCTGGTGGCGTCGGTGGGTGCGGGCTCGCTGTCATCGAGCCAGGCCGTCGGTATCCATGAATTCGCGGCACGTGCCGAGCCCGGCCTCGGCACGCTCGGCAGCCTCGCCGGGTTGGGCGGCATGTGGAACAGCCAGGCCATACCGGACTCTCGGACAACGCTTTTCGCGGTGATCGCGACGCTTACGCTGCTCGCAGTCGTCGCACTGGGGTTGCCGACCGTGCTGCGCGTGCCGCAGGCGGTACCGCTGCTGGTGCTGTCCGCGGTGGCCGTGGCGCTACCCGCTCTCGCGGCGACGGGGCCGGGGCTGGCCGCTCTGCAGGCGACGGTGCAGGCCGTGCCGGGACTCGGCGTGCTGCGCGACACGCAGAAGTGGGTGGCCCTCGCGGTGCCGGGCTACGCGGTGGCGGCGGCCGCGGCTGTCGTCACGCTGCGACCGCGGATCCCCGCCGCGGCGACGGGCCTGGTGTACTGCCTGGCGTTGATCGCGGTGCTGCCCGACCTGGCGTGGGGAGTGGGCGGGAAGGTCACGACCGTGCGCTATCCCGCGGGGTGGTCGACGGTCGCGGCGATGATCAACGCCGACCCGCGACCGGTCGCGGTGCTGCCACCCGACAGCATGCGGAAGTTCACGTGGGCCGGCGACGCCCCCGTGCTCGACCCGCTGCCGCGGTGGGTGTCGGCCGACGTGCTGACCACCGGCGACCTACTCATCGGCGGTCAGCGGGTGCCCGGTGAGGGAAATCGGGCCCGCGATATCGAAGCGCTGGTGCTCTCCGGGGCGGGCGCCGACGAACTGGCCCGGGCCGGGGTGGGCTGGGTGGTGGTTGAGACATCCGGCGCGTCAACAGCTTCGAAGGCCCCGGGACCCGACCTGGACCTGCCCGTCGCCTACGCCGACGACGATCTGACGCTGTACCGAGTCGGCGGCGACCACCCGGATTCGCAGCTCCGCGGCATTCTCATCGCCGCGCATCTGGGCTGGCTCGCCGCGCTCGTCATCGGCGGTGTCGGGACAGTGCTTGCCCTGCGCCGCCGGCGAGTGGCGAGCTAGACGAGCCCGCCGATTCGGCGGCCGTCGACAGTCGCGTCCAGCACAGTGCGCATGGCGTCAGCGCTTTGGCGCCAGGAGAACTCGCCGCTGCGCACCTGGGCCTTGGCACCCAGCTCGGCGCGCAGCACCCCGTCGAGCAGCAGGCGTTCGGTCGCCGACACGAGATCGTCGAGGTCGTCGACGAGCAGTCCGGTGACCCCGTCGACGACGGAGTCGGTCAGCCCGCCAGAGGACCGGTAGCCGATGGTCGGCACCGCGTGCTGGGCGGCCTCGATGACGGCCAGGCCCCAGCCCTCCTTGCGCGATGGCAGCAGATGCACCCAACTGCGCTGCAGCACCAGGTGTTTGGCGTGTTCATCAACGTGCCCGTGGAATGTCACCGAGTCTGCGATGCCGAGGCCCGCGGCATGCTCGACGAGCCTGTCGTGCCACCAGCCGCCACCGAGGATCTCCAGTCGCAGATCCGGTATGACCGGCAGCAGCCGCGCGACGGCGTCCAGCACGTCCTCGATCTGCTTGTGCGGGACCAGACGTGACAGCACCACCACTGTCGGTGTGTCAGAACGGGGCGGGGTCAAGGTCTCCACAGGGGCCTCGTCGACGCCGTTGCGCACGACCGCGACATGTCCGGGATCGACGCCGAGATCGGCGAGGTCACGCGCCGATGGCAACGACACCGTGACGTACTGGTTGCCGCGGTGCGCGCGCGGTGACAGCCGCGACTCCACGAACCAGCCGATCCGGCTCAGCACGCGGCCCGCCACCGGCCACTGCTCGCGGTGACAGTGATGCACCAGCACCACGGCGCGGGTCCCGAACACGACGCGGGCCAGGAACGGCAGGCCGTTCTGGGTGTCGATCACGACGTCCGGGCGGACTCGACGCAACGGCCCGACGCCGATCCGTGCGCCGATCATCGCGAACATCGCGAGGACGTACACCGAGTAGGGGCCGCCCGCGCGGTTGATCGCGACGCCGTCGACCGTCTCGTTCCGGGGCGCGCCCGGGTAGCGGGCGGTGCGCAGCGTGACACGCACGCCGTCAGCCGCCAGCGCGGCGCCAACACGCTGCAGGTAGGTCTCGCTGCCACCGCCCTGCGGGTGTCCGGTGTCGCGCCAGCACAACAGCAGCGCGGAGCGGACACGGGTCGGAGGGCAGGAGCGAAGCGACCCGGGACTTGATGGGTGAGACATCGAGAGCCAGAGTAGTCGCCACCTAGGCTCGGTCCCGTGGTCGTCAGCAAAATTCCGGGCCGCTGGGCGACGCTGCGGCGCTCGGTACGGCTGCTCAGCGAGTTCAGGTTCGAACAGAGCGATCCGGCGCGGTTCTACGGCGCGCTGGCCGATGACACCGTCGCGCTCGTCGCGTCGTTGTGGACGGCGCTGTGCGGCACGACGCCTGCGGGACGGACGCTGCTCGACGTCGGCGGCGGGCCCGGCTACTTCGCCGACGCGTTCGCCGACGCCGGGATGCACTACATCGGCGTTGAGCCCGACCCGTCCGAGATGCACGCCGGACCTGCGGGCGAACCCGGGGCTGGCACGTTCGTGCGGGCCTCGG
This sequence comes from Mycolicibacterium sp. YH-1, assembly GCF_022557175.1. The sequence continues at coordinate 6,620,938 of NZ_CP092915.1, forward strand.
GCATGGCGCTGCCGTTCGCCGACGACAGCGTCGAGGTCTGCCTGTCATCGAACGTCGCCGAGCACGTGCGCGAACCCTGGCTGCTGGGCAACGAGATGCTGCGCGTGACGCGCCCCGGCGGCCTGGTGGTGCTGTCCTACACGGTGTGGCTTGGTCCGTTCGGCGGTCACGAGATGGGCCTGACGCACTATCTGGGCGGGGCACGCGCCGCCGACCGCTATGCCCGCAGGCACGGCCGCCGGCCCAAGAACGACTACGGCTCCTCGTTGTTCGCCGTCTCCGCCGCCGACGGTCTCGAGTGGGCGGCGAGCACGGGCGCGCTGGTCGCCGCATTCCCCCGCTACCACCCGCGATGGGCGTGGTGGACGGTGCGCGTGCCACTGTTGAGGGAGTTCACGGTGAGCAATCTGGTGCTTGTGCTGCGACCTTCCTGAACCCTCGAATGGAACAGGTTCTCGTTTCGCGGATCGATGGGTAATGTGACGCTCATGACATGGCGGCCGCGAGGAGCGAAATGACACAGAGCACGGCGTTCAAGACCGAGTGGGACAAGTTGTTCATCGGCGGCAAGTGGGTCGAGCCGTCGACGACCGAGGTCATCGAGGTGCACTCCCCGGCGACGGGTGAGCTGGTCGGCAAGGTTCCGCTGGCCGCCGAGGCCGACGTGAACGCCGCCTGCGCCGCCGCCCGCAAGGCCTTCGACGAAGGCCCGTGGCCGCAGATGTCGCCGCAGGAGCGGGGCGCGGTGCTCGCTGCCGCCGTCAAGATCATGGAGGAGCGCGCCGATGAGCTGAAGTTCCTCCTGGGTGCCGAGACCGGCCAGCCGCCGACGATCGTCGACATGATGCAGTACGGCGCCGCGATGTCGGCGTTCGTCCACTACGCGGGTGCCGCCGACAAGTTCACCTGGCGCGACTTCCGTGACGGCGTCTACGGCCAGACGATGGTGGTTCGCGAGCCGATCGGTGTCGTCGGCGCGGTCACCGCATGGAACGTGCCGTTCTTCCTGGCTGCCAACAAGCTCGGCCCCGCACTGCTGGCCGGCTGCACCATCGTGCTCAAGCCGGCCTCCGAGACACCGCTGTCGGTGTTCGCCATGGCCGAGATGTTCGCCGAGGCGGGCTTGCCCGAGGGCGTGTTGTCGATCGTGCCCGGCGGCCCGGAGACCGGCCGCGCGCTGACGTCCAACCCCGAGCTCGACAAGTACACGTTCACCGGCAGCAGTGCGGTCGGCAAGGAGATCGCCAAGATAGCGGCCGAGAACCTCAAGGCCTGCACGCTGGAGCTCGGCGGCAAGTCGGCGGCCATCATCCTCGAGGACGCCGATCTCGACTCGACGCTGCCGATGCTGGTGTTCTCCGGCCTGATGAACACCGGCCAGGCCTGTGTGGGTCAGACCCGCATCCTCGCGCCGCGGTCGCGCTACGACGAGGTCGTGGAGAAGCTGTCGGCCGCAGTCGCCGCGATGCCGGTCGGTGGGTCGGACAACGCGGGCGCGATGATCGGCCCGCTGATCTCCGAGCGGCAGCGTGAGCGCGTCGAGGGTTACATCAAGCAGGGCGTCGACGAGGGTGCGCGCATCGTCACCGGCGGCGGCCGCCCCGAGGGGCTCGACGACGGCTGGTTCGTGCAGCCGACGGTGTTCGCCGACGTCGACAACTCCATGGTCATCGCGCAGGAGGAGATCTTCGGACCCGTCCTCGCGGTGATCGCCTACGACACCGAGGACGACGCGGTCCGGATCGCCAACGACTCGGTCTACGGCCTGGCCGGCAGCGTCTACACCACCGACAACGACAAGGCGATGAAGATCGCGTCCAAGATCCGTACCGGCACCTACGCGGTCAACATGTACGCGTTCGACCCGGGCGCGCCGTTCGGTGGCTACAAGAACTCGGGCATCGGCCGTGAGAACGGCTGGGAGGGCATCGAGTCCTACTGCGAGCAGAAGAGCATCCTGCTGCCGTTCGGCTACACCCCGGCGTAGTAACCCAACACGACGTCGCCGAGACTGCGGTCAGATCACGAATTCCACTGGAAACGCGATCTGGCCGCAGTCTCGCGGCGTTCTGGGGTCTAGAAGGACTCTTCGGCGAGTTCCATGACCGCCAGGTCGACATCGTCGATCTTGCGCCGGTCGGCGGTCAGTCGCGGGAGCACGTTCTTGGCGAAGAACCGGGCCGCGCCGACCTTGCCCTGGTAGTAGGCACGGTCGCGGTCGGAGACTTCGCCGTCGAGTGAACCGAGCGCGATCTCTGCGCCGCGCAGCAGCAGCCAGCTGATCACCAGATCGCCGACGGCGAACAGGAACGACACCGACTCCAGCCCCAACCGGTACAGCTCACGGGAACTCTCCTGCGAGGCGATCAGGAATCCGGTCATCGTGGCGACCATGGCCTGCACGTCGGCCAGGGCCGTGGCCAGCAGCACCCGGCAGTCGGCGAGTTCCTCGCGAGCGGACTCGCTGGTCAGGAAGGCCTGTATCTGCCCGGAGATGTGGCCAAGCGCGACACCTTGATCGCGGGCGATCTTGCGGAAGAAGAAGTCCTGCGCCTGGATGGCGGTGGTGCCCTCATACAGCGAGTCGATCTTCGCGTCGCGGATGTACTGCTCGATCGGATAGTCCTGCAGGAAGCCCGACCCGCCGAAGGTCTGCAGGCTCTCGGTGAGCGTCTGATAGGCGCGCTCGGAGCCCACGCCCTTGACGATCGGCAGCAGCAGATCGTTGACCCGCTCGGCGAGCGCGGCGTCGGCCCCCGATACGACGAACGCGGCCGACGGGTCCTGGTGTGCTGCGGTGTACAGGTACAGCGACCGCAGCCCCTCGGCGTAGGCCTTCTGGGTCATCAACGCTCGCCGAACGTCGGGGTGGTGCAGAATGCTGACCCGCGGTGCCGACTTGTCGGTCATCTGCGTCAGATCGGCTCCCTGGATACGGGTCTTCGCGTACTCCAGAGCGTTGAGGTATCCCGTCGACAGCGTCGATATGGCCTTGGTGCCGACCATCATTCGCGCGTACTCGATGATCTTGAACATCTGCGCGATGCCGTTGTGCACATCGCCCACCAGCCAGCCGACGGCGGGCCGATCGTGCTGGCCGAACGTCAGCTCGCACGTCGCCGAGACCTTCAGCCCCATCTTGTGTTCGAGGTTGGTGACGTAGACGCCGTTGCGTTCGCCCGGCTCACCGGTCTGCGGGTCGGGCATAAACTTGGGGACCAGGAACAGCGATAGCCCCTTGGTGCCCGGACCAGCGCCCTCGGGGCGCGCCAGCACCATGTGCATGATGTTCTCGAAGAGGTCGTCGGAGTCACCCGAGGTGATGAAGCGCTTCACACCGTCCAGGTGCCACGTCCCGTCGGGCTGCTCGACGGCCTTGGTGCGTCCGGCACCGACGTCGGAGCCGGCGTCGGGTTCCGTGAGCACCATCGTCGCGCCCCAGTTGCGATCGATAGCCATTGCGGCCCAATGCTTCTGCTGCTCGTTGCCGATGTGGTAGAGGATGTTCGCGAGAACCGGACCGGCGAGGTAGATGAACGCGGCGGGCTGAGCGCCGAGCGCGAACTCGTTGATCGCCCAGGTCACCATCGAGGGCGCGGGCATACCGCCGACCTCCTCGACCAGTCCGATGCGGAACCACTCGCCCTGCTGCCACGTCCGCACCGATTTCTTGAACGGCTCGGGCAGCGTCACCGTGTGGGTGTCGGGATCGAATGTCGGTGGATGGCGGTCGGACTCGGCGAACGCCTCGGCCAGCGGCCCCTCGGCCTGTCGGGCAGCCTCGGCCAACATCTCCCGCACCGTGGCGGGGTCCAGATCGCCGAACTCTCCGGTGGCGAGCACCTTCTCCAGATCCAGGACTTCGAAGAGGTTGAATTCCAGATCGCGCACATTGCTCTTGTAGTGGCCCATGACCCGCGCCTTTCACGATCGAATGCGCACCAAGCCTAGCCGCGATTACCCGTCGGTAACCAGTTATCGGGGCCCGGGCCACCGCTCAGTCAGAGCGTCAGGCGGCCTTCGCCCAGCGTGCGCAGACGAAGTCGCCGTTGACGGCCGACTCGAGGAGCTTCCACTCCGATCGTGTGGGCAACACGCGAGCCCCCGCACCCAGCGAACACGGTGCGTAGGAGACGATGATCTCGTCCACCAGGCCAGCGGCGACGAACTGCGCGGCGACGTGCCCACCACCGAGCAGCCAGACGTCCCTGTCGGCCGCCGCCTCCACCAGCGTCGGGTACAGGCCGGTGATCTGACCCGAGAACGTGTGCACCGGATGGCCGTCGGCGATGATTCCCGGCCGGCTGGTGAGCACCCACGACGGCTGTTCATACATCCAGTCACCGGGCTGGTTGTCGCGGACCCACTCGTAGGTACTGGAGCCCATCACCAGTGCGCCAACGGATTTCGCGAATGCCTCGTAGCCGAACGGGCCATCGACGTCGATGTCGCGCGTCAGCAGCCAGGCCAGGCTGTCGTTCTCGTCGACGATGAAGCCGTCCAGGCTCGACGCGGTGTAGTAAATGCAGGCCATTGTCAGTTTCCTCTCATCCAGTCCAGTGGGTCGCCGAGCCCGGTGCGCACGCCATGGCGGGCGAGCATCGCTCGTACGAGTTCGCGCCGATGCGCGGAGTAGGTCAGAACGTGCGCGACGATGCCGTAGAGCTGGAAGGACTCCGGCGGATCGCACAGCGCGTCGATGACGGTGTCACCGAGACGGCCCTGTTGTGCGTGGTCGGCGATCATCGCGCTCCAGCGGGCGGCGATGCCACGGTGGTCGTCGGCCAGGTCAGCCGCCGACCTGCGTGGGAGACGCGTGGGCTGGTCCCGGCCCTCGATGCTGGCCAGCCACACCTGTTTGGTCCAGACGATCGCCCCGAGTACCGCGCCGACGGACTCCTCCTCACCGTCCCATTCCAGTACCACCTGCCCGGGTGAAAGCCGTTCCGTCCATTGCTCTTCGGTCAGCTCCATCGCGTGGGCGATGAGGTGGTCGGTGTCGGCGAGGTCATGGGCGACCATGAGCTGGGAGACATCGGGTGCCGTGTCGTTCGGATCGCCGCGCAACCACAGCGACTCGGGCGGGTGAAAGTGCAGCCCGTTGGGTGCGGTCAGCCAGAAGTCGACGTCGGCGGCCTGCGACGGCGGGACACCGTAGGAGCGCCGGAACGCCCGGGAGAACACCTCGGCCGACGACCACCCCTCGTCGGCGGCGACGGCCGCGACACCCTCCCCCCGCTGCAGACGCCACGCGGCGCGCTCGAGCATGACGCGGCGACGCAGCGCCGCGGGCGGCTCTCCCGTCAACCGACGCACCTGGCGGGAGAAGTGGAACTCCGAGGCGAAGCTGCTGCGTGCCATGTCGGCGACATCGGAGTTATCGCCGTCGACCACCGCGTCGAGCAGTTCGCGTAGGCGGTCGCGGCGCGAGTTCGGTTGGTCGCTCACAGTCAACGAGTATGGGTGCATCGCCGCCGCAGGCACATGACGTTTCCTGCTCTCCCGCCTTGCCTGCGACGCTGCGCACTAGACTCGCCGCACAGTGAGCGAATTCGACGCGCTGTGCGCCAACAACGACGACCTGGCTGAACTACGGTCCGCGGTCCGGTCGTTTCTCGCCGCGGACCGTGACCGGTACGGCTGGCGGCCTGCCGTCGACTGCTGGTTGTCCCGGTGGGACGCCGACTTCAGCATCCGGTTGGCGAAGGCGGGTTTCGTCGGTCTGACCATTCCCGTCGAGTACGGCGGACGCGGGTTGGGTTATCTGCACCGGTATGTGGTGACCGAGGAGATGCTCGCGCACGGAGCGCCGGTCGGGGCGCACTGGATCGCCGACCGTCAGGTCGCGCCCGCGCTGCTGACCTACGGTTCCGAGGAGCAGCGGCGCAGGCTGCTACCCCGCATCGCCGAGGGCCGGTTGTACTCCGCGATCGGTATGAGCGAGTACGGCGCGGGCTCCGATCTCGCCGCTGTCGCCACCCGGGCCACCCGCTCGGATGACGGCTGGGTCCTCAACGGCTCCAAGGTGTGGACCAGCGGCGCCCACGAGGCCCACCAGGTGGTGGTGCTGGCCAGGAGCAGTCCGCTGGACCCCGAGCACAGGCACGCCGGCTTCAGCCAGTTCATCGTGCCCACCGACGCGCCCGGCGTCACCATCGAGCCGATCATTCTCATGAACGGCGAACACCACTTCAACGAGGTGCGCTTCGACGACGTCGCGCTGTCCGATGGCGACCTGCTCGGCGATGTCGGTGACGGGTGGCATCAGGTGACCTCCGAACTCGGCTTCGAGCGCAGCGGCCCCGAGCGTTTTCTGTCAACGGCCACACTGCTTTTCGCGACCATCGACGCGCTGGGCCGCCGCGACGTCGACGACCGCACGGCCGCCGAGGTCGGCGACCTGCTGGCGCGGATGATCTCGTTGCGCCAACTGTCGATATCGGTGGCGCGGGCGCTGACCGAGGGGCAGGACGCCAATGCGCGCGCCGCGCTGGTGAAGGATCTGGGCACCCGGTTCGAGCAGGACTCGGTGGAGATCGCCGCCGACCTCATCGACGCCCTCGACGGACCCGATACCGAACCGCTGCGCGCGATGCTGGCCACGGCGCGCGTGCACTCACCACTTTTCACCCTGCGCGGCGGTACCAATGAGGTTCTGCGCGGTGTCGTCGCGAAGGCCCTGGCATGACAGAAGCAGGCATGACAGACGAACTCCGCCAACTGGTCGACGATATCGGCCGCCGCTCGTTCGACGAGCGCGTGGGTCAGCACACGTTGCCGGTGGCCTTCGACTCCTCCCTGTGGCGCACTCTGGAGGAGACCGGCCTGACCCGGCTGACCACCGCCCAGGACGCCGGACCAACCGAGGTGGCCACCGTCCTCGGCAGTCTGGCCCGCTATGCCGCCGCCGTGCCGATCGCCGAAACCGACCTTCTCGCAGCATGGTTGGCCGACCAGGCCAGCCTCCCGGTGCCCACCGACGGGCCCATGACCGTCGCGATCGCCCGCGGTGAGGCGATCGACGGACGGCTGGTCGGCACGGCCGTCGACGTTCCGTGGCCGGACTCGCCTGCGATGCTGCTCGCGGTCGGCACCTCCGAGGCCACCCACGTCACGGTGTGCTCAGGAGCCGAGGCCACCACCTCACACAACCTCGCCGGCGAGCCACGCGGCACAATCGATTTCGATCTCGCGGTGGCGGACACGGTGCGCCTGCCCACGGGCGTGTACGACGAACTCGTGCGCCGCGGGGCGTGGGCGCGCAGCGTGCAGATCGTCGGTGCGTTCGACGCCGCAGCCTCGCTGACGGCGGCGCACACGCGTGAGCGCATCCAGTTCGGTCGCCCACTCAAGGCCTTTCAGGCGGTGCAGCACTCCCTCGCCGGCATGCTGGGTGAGGTCGAACGCGCAAGAGCGGCAACCGCACTGGCAGTGTCCGCAGCAGCCGACCACGGATTCGACAGTGATCAAGCCGAGTTCGCGGTCACAGTCGCCAAGGTGGCCGTCGGCCGGGCGGTCGGTCCGGTCACCACCATCGCACACCAGTTGCATGGTGCGATCGGTGTGACGATCGAGCATCAGCTCTGGCTGGCCACCATGCGCGCGCGCAGTTGGTCCGATGAGTTCGGCAGCGCAGGACACCACGCCAGGCGGCTCGGACGGCGTGCGCTCGCCGCCGAGAACCCGTGGGATCTCGTGGTCGGCGGCCCATAGCCAGGGCGACTCAGGTGTCGAGCACCTGGGTCAACCGCGCCTCGACGACGCTGCGGCCGCCGAGATCGTCGATATCGATGCCGAACGTGCCGGCGAGGACGTCCAGCACCTGCGCCGCGGTGTCGAACCGGATCTTCTCGCTGCCGTTCGCGCGATGAATCGCCAGATTGCGGCCGCGCAGGTTGTAGCGCGCCTCGTCGGTCACCAACGCCGCAGTGAGACCGGTGACGAAGATTGACGACGGATGCGTCGAGACGTACCAGCTGCCGACCTCCAGGTCGATCCGCGGCCGCGGTTGTGTGGTGAACACGTACAGCGACTGCCACGTCTCGCGGACCTGTGCACACAGCATCAGCTGCGCACCGTCCTCGACGATTCGGTAGGGCTCGTGCCGGGTCTGCTGTATTGGGCCCGCGACCAACCGGATCGGGGACGACAGGGTCTGTCCACCGAACCCGACGTCGACGAGGAAGGGCTGATCGTCTCCGGGCACCGTCACCGACAGCACCTGGTGTGTCTTCGCCGGGAGCGGCGCATCGGGTTCTCTCATCCACACCACCCGTCCGGTGATGCGTTCGACACCGAACCCCAGCGCGTCCAGTACGAAGCCGAACAGCCCGTTGTGTTCGTAGCAGTAGCCGCCCCGGCGGCGCGCCACGAGCTTGTCCTCGAGCACCACCGGTCCCAGCTCATCGACCGGCACACCGAGCACTGGGTCGAGGTTCTCGAAGGGAATCGTGCGGCCGTGCGCGGCCACCAGCGCGTGCAGCGCCTCCTCGGTCGGGCTCGTCGGGCCGTCATAGCCGATTCGGGTGAGGTAGGCGGCCGGGTCGAGATCGGGGGCGGCTTCGGTCATGCCCCCCATGGTGCGGCCTCAACTCTGGTTCAGGTCAACTTCACACCCACGATGTGACCCTGACTACTGCACATGGTGCCCGAGAGGCGCAGTATGGAGTCAAATGACCAAATTGACGCACACGGCGATAGTCGCCATGGCCCTGTCGCTCATGGCCATCAACCCCGCGACCGCCTCCGCGAGTCCCGAGCAGGCCGGTGCCGCGCAGATGCCTATGACCAGCAAGTGGCGCGCGTGCGACTTCACCTTGATGAAGTGGCCCGCCGCGACCGGCGATGCGCGCCCGTTCGCGCAGGTCAGCTCGTCGGCGGGCACCGTCACCGCCAACGTCACGATCCACACCGCCGTGCCCAACACCCACTACGACGTGCGGGTGATTCAGACACCGCGGCCATCCATTGGCTGTGCGCCGGGGGCCCCTGGCGTGATCGCTGGTGGCCTACAGACCGATGGCACCGGCGTCGGCGGCGTGTCCCTGGTCGGCCCGGTCGCAACTGACGCGACCGGCGCATGGGTGATAGTGACGCGGCCGGCTGCGCACTCACAAACGCCCGAGGAGTTCTACACCACGACCTTCATCGCCGCGATCTAGTCGGACATCAGTGCCGATCCGGGTGTCTTCCAGGTGGATTCTCGTCGCCACGACAGCGTTGCTGCTGACGGCCGCGGGGTGTTCGAGCGACGAACCGGCGAGCACCGTCCCGTCGGGACAGACCAGCGACTCGGCGGCGCAGCCCACACCGGGCCAGGAGCCCGCCGAGCCCGGCAGCGCCGAGCAGGGTTCCGCGGACTTCGGCCCGCTGCCGCCGCTCGATTCCAAGGGCTGTATTGACGTGACCAGCGCCAACCTCGACCTCGCGGTGGCCACCAACGCCGACCAGGCGCGAGCGGCCGCCGACATCATCGCGGGGTTCGGACCGCCCGCGTCAGTAGCCGAGGCGCTCGAGCACTTCGTCGGTACCGGCGGCGTCCACTTCGACGACCCCGACTTCAGCGAGTACAACGCCCGGATCGACGGCTGGGTCAAGGCGGTGTGCCCGCTGTAGCTGCTGAGGATTTCCCCCTCGGCCGCGATCCGGTACCCTAAAACTAGAACACGTTCCAATTTGCCCAGGGGGTCCCGTGAACGCGAACGACGTCAGCCCGTCAGAGATCGGGTCGTCCGAGATAACGAAGTGGGACCCGGGGCTCACCGAACGCGTCATGGGCCTGCTCCGCCCGCTGATCAAGGGGTACCACCGTGCCGAGGTGCGGGGCCTGGACGACTTCCCGGCCGGCGGCGCGCTGGTCGTGGGCAATCACTCGGGTGGTTTGTTCGCGATGGACGTGCCGGTGTTCGCGACGGGCTTCTACGAGCGGTTCGGCTACGACCGCCCCGTCTTCACGCTGAGCCACGACATCATCTTCACCGGACCCACCGGTGACTTCTTCCGCAAGACCGGATTCATCGGTGCCAATCACGAGAACGCCGACGAGGCGCTCCGGTCGGGCGGCGTCGTCATCGTGTTCCCCGGTGGCGACTTCGACGTGTACCGGCCGACCCTGTCGGAGGACAGGATCGACTTCGGCGGTCGCACCGGTTATGTGCGCGCCGCGATCAATGCCGGTGTGCCGATCGTGCCCTCGGTGTCGATAGGCGGTCAGCAGGCGCAGTTCTTCCTGTCCCGCGGTGAGTGGATGGCCAAGGCGCTGCGCCTGGACAAGCTGCTGCGCGTGAAGATCCTGCCCATATCGTTCGGGTTCCCGTTCGGCTTGAGCGCCGTGCTGCCCGTCAATCTGCCTCTGCCGACCAAGATCGTCACGCAGGTGCTGCCCGCCATCGACATCGTCGCCACCTTCGGCGAGGACCCCGACGTCGACGAGGTCGACGCCCACGTCCGGCACGTCATGCAGACCGCGATGGACGAGCTCGCCAAGGAACGCAAGCTGCCGGTGCTCGGCTGATGGAGCGGCTCACTGGTCCCCTCGGATTGGTCTCGACAATGGTGCGGGCCGGCGTCATCGCCCCGCTGCGACCCGACAAGTACGTCCGGATCGCGGCGGCGATGGCACGCGAGAAGATGGGCATCACATCGGGTTTCGCGGCGGCCGCCCAGCGGTGTCCGGATCGCCCCGGTCTCATCGACGAGATCGGCACGCTGACCTGGCGCGAGCTGGACGAGCGCGCTGACGCGTTGGCCGCGGCCCTGCAGACGCTGCCCGTCGAGGTGAAGACCGTCGCCATCATGGCGCGCAATCACCGCGGCTTCGTGGACTCCCTCATCGCCGCCAACCGCATCGGCGCGGACATCCTGCTGCTGAACACATCGTTCGCCGGTCCGGCGATGGCCGAGGTCATAGCCCGTGAGGGTGCCGACGTCGTCATCTACGACGAGGAGTTCACCCCCACCGTCGACCGGGCCCTCGCCGCCGCGCCCGGCACACTGCGCATCCTCGCCTGGACGGACACCGAGAAGCACGCGCGCACCGTCGAGAGGCTGATCCGGTCGCATCTCGGCGCACAACCCGAGCCGGCCAAGACCAAGGCACGCACGATCCTGCTGACGTCGGGCACCACCGGAACACCCAAGGGCGCCAGCCACTCCGGGGGTGGGCCCGAGACGCTCAAGGCCATCCTCGACCGTACCCCGTGGCGCGCCGAGGAGACCACGGTGATCGTCGCACCGATGTTTCACGCGTGGGGTTTCTCGCAGTTGGCGTTCGCCGCATCGATGGCGTGCACCATCGTCACGCGCCGCAAGTTCGACCCCGAGGCCACCCTGGCTCTGGTCGACACCCACCGCGCCACCGGGCTGTGCGTCGTGCCGGTCATGTTCGACCGCATCATGGATCTGCCTGCCGCCGTGCGCGCCCGCTACAGCGGACGGAGCCTGCGCTTCGCCGCGGCATCGGGCTCGCGGATGCGGCCCGACGTGGTCACCAGCTTCATGGACCAGTTCGGCGACGTCATCTACAACAACTACAACGCCACCGAGGCCGGCATGATCGCCACCGCGACACCGGCCGATCTGCGCGCCCATCCGGACACCGCGGGCAGGCCTGCCGAGGGCACCGACATCAAGATCCTCGACGGCGATCTGCGCGAGGTCCCGACCGGTGAGGTCGGCACGATCTACGTCCGCAACTCGACACAGTTCGACGGCTACACGAACGGTGCCACCAAGGACTTCCACCAGGACTACATGTCCAGCGGCGATGTCGGCTATCTCGATGCCGTGGGCCGGCTCTTCGTGGTCGGCCGCGATGACGAGATGATCGTCTCCGGTGGTGAGAACGTCTATCCCATCGAGGTCGAGAAGACGCTCGCGGGCCACTCCGACGTCGCCGAGGCTTTCGTGCTCGGCGTCGACGACGAGCAGTACGGGCAGCGTCTCGCGGCGTTCGTCGTGCTTGTCGACGGCGCATCGACGACCGGCGACGCGCTCAAGGCGCACGTCCGGGAGAACCTCGCGAACTACAAGGTGCCGCGGTCGATCACCGTCCTCGAGGTCCTGCCCCGCGGCAGCACTGGCAAGATCCTTCGACGTGACCTCCAAGAACTCCTCTCGACGGACGGCGATGAGGCGTAGGCGAACCTATCCCCTGCTGCGGGCGACGGCAGAGCTGGCCAACGCCGCCAATGCGGTGCGACCGCTGGGCCGCGAGGGCTACATCACGATTCCGGTGTTCTTCTTGGGCTGGCCCACTGGCGAGGCCGCCCCGGTCGTGGCGGGCGCGTCCGTGCTGGACGCGGTGCGACGTGGACTCAGAGGCGACTTCAAGGGACCGCGCGGGCGGATCGCGCTGGCGCTGACAGCGGTCTCCTGGGGGCTGCTCGCACACGTCTACCGCCGCAGCGCGCAATCGCAGAGGTACTTCGAGGATCCCCTGGCCGAAGCGCTTGGCGAGAACTACGGTGCCATCGCCGAACGGGAGCGTCGCCGTCGGCCGGGCGGTGTCCTTCGCACGTCGTGGAGTCGCCGCCAGTACGTCAAGAAGGCCGACATCGTCCGCTACGGCCCGCATCGCCAGAACGTGGCCGATATCTGGCACCGCGCCGACCTGCCCCTGGACGGTAAGGCGCCGGTGCTACTGCAGGTGCCCGGTGGGGCCTGGATGATCGGTATGCGGCGCCCGCAGGCGTACCCCATGCTGAGCCACATGGCCGAGGAGGGCTGGGTCTGCGTGTCGATCGCGTACCGGATCAGCCCGCGCCACACCTGGCCCGCCCACATCGTCGACGTCAAGCGGGCGCTGGCGTGGGTCAAGGAGAACATCGCCGAGTACGGCGGGGATCCCGACTTCGTGGCCATCACCGGGGGCTCGGCGGGCGGCCACCTCACCGCGCTCGCGGCGTTGACGCCCAATGAGCCGCAGTGGCAGCCCGGATTCGAGTCCGCCGACACCTCTGTTGTGGCCGCGGTGCCGATCTACGGCCGCTACGACTGGTTCTCCCGCGAGGGCTCCGGCCGCCCCGAGTTCATCTCGATCCTGCAGCGCTTCATCGTCAAGATGCGCCTCGCCGACAACCGACAGGTCTATCTCGACGCCTCCCCCATCACCAAGGTCCGACCGGACGCCCCACCCTTCTTCATCCTGCACGGTGAGGATGACTCGATCATCCCCGTCGGGGAGGGGCGTGAGTTCGCGAAGGCGCTCGAGGAGAAGTCCGACGAGGTCGTCGTGTACGCCGAGATCCCGCACGCCCAGCACGCATTCGACTTCTTCGGCTCACCGCACGGCCACTTCACCGCGACCGCTGTGGGCCACTTCCTGGATTGGGTGAAGGCCAAACGCGCACCCGCGCCACCGTCGGAGACGACTGAGGGCTAGCTGGTCCGATCCTGGGCCATCGCGGACTCGATGACCGTCAGCTCCTCGGAAAGTCCTGCCGCGCGCCGGATTTCGACGAAGGCGTCGATCATCGCATCGGTGAGTTCATGCGGATCCGACAGCGTGGCGCCATCGGAGAGAACCGAGACGTTGAGCTGGTCGACGTAGCTCCACACCGTGATGTTCAGACCACTACCGGTGGTCAGCGGGCCCACCGAGTAGATCTCGGTGACCAGTGCACCACCGACGCGACCGGGCTCCCGGGGTCCCGGCACGTTCGAGATCGGCAGGTTGAGCACCTTGTTCTGGCCGTCCTTGTTGGCCAGCCAGCGGAACAACGCCTCGGCGGGAGCGGGCGGTAAGTACGCCGACCACCGGCTGACCAGTTCGGGCCCCATCAGGTGGTTGGCCTCCTTGGCGTCCACCGCGCCATCGTGCACGGCCTGCACGCGAGCCAGTGGATCCTCGAGGTGGATGGGCAGCACCATCATGACGCCGGTGAAGCGGTTGCCCGAGATTCGCTCCCGGGAGAAGTCGAAACTCACTGGTACGGAAGCCAACAACGGATGATCGGCCTGACCGTCGTGGCTCAGTGACAGCTCGCGCAGCGCACCCGCCGAGATCGCGAGGACCATATCGTTGATGGTGACGCCCAGGTGCTTGGCGGTCTCCTTGACATCGGCCAGCGATAACGTCGCCGTGGCGAACTTCCTTGTGCCGTCGACCATGTGGTTCATGAAGTTGGGCGGCGGAGTGAAGGGACGGGTCAGCTCGGGCGACAACTTGCGCGTGCTCTTGCGCACCCGGCCCATGCCCTGCGCCGTGTAGCGCATCACCCCGGGAATCCGCCCGATCTGACGCATGTGGTCGGCGAACGCCGTGCGGACCAGCTCTCCGCCGCCGGGCGCCGGATCGGTGGCATACGAGTCGCGATCGGACTGCGGGCCAGATTGCAGGTCCATGCCCCGTGCCAGGAGGTTGGCCGACGCCACCCCATCGGCCAGTGCGTGGTGGATCTTGCCAAGGACGGCAATGCGGCCGCCCGCCAGTCCCTCGATGAGGTACATCTCCCACAACGGACGACTGCGGTCGAGCTGCGTGCTGGCGATCTTGCCCACCGCGTCGTCGAGTTCGCGCCGCCCACCCGGGCTTTCCACCCGATAGGACCGGACGTGGTACTCCAGGTCAACCGGGCAGTTCTCGCGCCACATCGGGTGGTGGAACTTGAACGGGATATCGACCAGTTCGTAGCGGAACGGGTCGAGTTTGTAGAGCCTGCCGTGGATTACCTGGCGAAACTCGTCGATCCCGAACGCCCTGCCCTTGAGCTCGGAGATGTCGATCACCGCGAGCTTGAGGGTGTGCATGTGCACGGTCGGCGTCTCGGAGTACAGCAGGACCGCGTCCCAACCGCTGAGCCTTTTCACCTCGTTACCTCCACCTACGAGAGCTTGCGCGAGGGGACATGACCATGCGTGAGCTATATGACCTTCTTGGATCCTAATACAGTCTGGTTTCGGTGAACCTGGTTGAGGAACAAGCCGATTGCCGTGGCCATCGGCCCCGTGCGGGCGCCGTCGGTCATATCGAAGCCGTGTCCTGCGCCGGGCAGTTCGACGTAGCTGACGACGGCACGCGACACGCGGCGCAACCTCTCGACGAAGTCGCGGGCCTGCTCCACCGGGATGACGGTGTCACCTGAGCCGTGCACCACGAGGAACGGCGGGGCATCCGGGCGCACCCGCGCGATGGGGGAGGCCTTCCGGAAGATCTCGGGATGCCTGTCGATCTTGCGCTTGACGACGACGCGCTCGAGGAAGTCCACGAAGCGGGTCCGCTCGACCGTGGAGCGGTCCTCCCAGTCGTAACGACCGTAGATGCCGATCACCGCGTCCACCGACGTGTCCGAACCCTCGGGCAGCTCAGTCTGCATCTCGGGATCATTGGCCGTCAGGCCGGCCAGCGCGGCCAGGTGGCCACCGGCCGACGTCCCCGCGATCGTCACGAAGTCGCGGTCACCACCGAACTTGTCGACGTTGGCGCGAGCCCAGGCGATGGCCGTCTTGACGTCGGTGATGTGTTGGGGCCAGGGGTTGTTCGGCGCGACACGGTAGTCGATGGACAGACACACCCAGCCCATCTCGGCGAGATGCGACATCAGCGCATAACCCTGCAGGATCCTGCTGCCGTGCACCCAGGCGCCGCCGGGAACGAACAGCATGACGGGGGCGGGGTGGGCGGGCAGCTCCTCACTGCGCCAGACGTCCAGCAGCTGTGACGGGCTGTCGCCGTAGCGCACCGAGGTCCGGTACACGTTGCGACGGTGCTCCAAGGCCTTCCACACCGGCGGCGTCTTGTCGGGGGCAGGCCACTGCGCGTCGAGCGAGTCGGAGGAGACGACGCCGCGCAACGCGGTCTGCGCGACCGAATTGGCCATATCGCGCTCCTGCTTGCGCACCTCCCCGATACCCGGCGTGAGCCACGACTTCGCCGCGGCCGCAACGAAGTCCGGCACGTGCCGCACGCCCCAGATGCTCATCGCCGTCATGCCGCCGAGCGGTTCGAGGTGCTTACCGACCACGGGCAGCGACGCGGCACCCACACTCATGGCCAACAGATAGTCGGAGGGGCCCGCGGTCATCAGCCAGCGGGCGCGCGTCGTCCAACTCGGTCCGGGGTACCGGGTGTCCGGTCGTGCCGTCATGGCGCGAGCGTACCCCGGCTACTCGTCGGTAAACGACAACTCCGAGAAGCTGTCTACCGGCAATCCGCGGCCGCCCCGAATGTGACCCGGATCACATGCTCCGTCGGCACTTTCGGGTGGTTAGGTCAAGCCGTGAGCACCTCAGCGCTAGCCATCACCGAAGAGCACCGCGACCTCGCCGAATCCGTGTCTGGCCAGCTCAGCAGGCTGGCCAGCCGCGCCGCAGCCCGCGCCACGCTCGACGGCGGGCCGAGCCATCCGGCGAACCTCTGGTCGGCGGCTGCCGATCTCGGCTGGCACGGCCTGGCGATCGCGGAGGACGTCGGCGGGTCCGGCTTCAGCCTGGCGGAACTGGCCGTGGTCCTGGAGGCCCAGGGCCGCGAACTGTCCCCTGGCCCGTTCCTGCCATCGGTGGCCGCGGCCGTGGTGATCGACCGGTGCGGGTCCGACCCGCTTCGCGCCGAACTGCTTCCGGGCCTGGCCGCCGGCACCACCGTGGGCGCGCTCGGCCTGTCCGGGACCGTCGTGGTGGACTCGGACCTCCTGGTCTCGGGCGAGTGTCCTGCCGTGCTTGGCGCGCCGGATGCAGCACTGCTGGCGATCCTCGCCGGTGATGACATCGTGGTCGTGGACGCCGATGCCGACGGCGTGACGGTCACCGCGTCGACGCCGCTGGACACCACGCGCAGCATCGGTTCGGTGGCGCTGCGCGGCGCCGCCGTCGACGCGTCTCGGATTCTGCGGGGCGCCGCGCGCAACGCACGAACCGTGTTCCGCATTCTGGCGTCCGCCGAGGCGGTCGGAATCAGTTGGGCCACCTTGGAGATGGCAGTCGAGTACGCGAAGGTCCGCGAGCAGTTCGGCCGCACCATCGGGACCTTCCAGGCGGTCAAGCACCACGCCGCCAACATGCTCGTCAACGCCGAGCAGACCACCGCGGCGACGTGGGACGCCGCGAGGTCGAAGGACCTCGACGGCGCCTGGTTCGCCGCCGCGGTCGCCGCGTCACACGCCATCCGAACGCAGATATTCAACGCGCAGTACAACATTCAGCTGCACGGCGGTATCGGCTTCACCTGGGAGCACGACGCGCACATGTATCTGCGCCGGGCCCGCACACTGGCCGCCCTCATCGGCGATGGCGCCGACCCACTCCTCGACGTCGTCGCCGGGCAGCGCAGCGGTCAGGCCCATGGCGCCTCGTTCGCCCTGCCCGTCGAGGCCGAGGTTCACCGCGCAGCCGCCCGCGAGGCCGTCGCGGCGGTGCGCGCACTGCCCGCCGATCAGCGGCGTGACTACCTGGTGGACTCCGGATACCTGGTCCCACACTGGCCGAAGCCATGGGGCCGCGCCGCCGATGTCCTTGAACAGCTGGTGATCGAGGAGGAGTTCGCCAACATCGAGCGCGCTGATATGGGAATCACGGGCTGGGTGACGCTGACGATCGCGCAGGCAGGCAACGACGATCAGCGCGAACGCTGGGTCGAACCGGTGCTGCGCGGCAAGGTCATGTGGTGCCAGTTGTTCTCCGAACCCGGTGCGGGCTCGGACGCGGCGGCCGTCCGCACGGCGGCGAAGCGCGTCGAGGGCGGCTGGCGCGTCACCGGCCAGAAGGTGTGGACGAGTCTGGCCCAGCAGTGCCAGTGGGGGCTGGCGACGGTTCGCACCGACTTCGAGGCGTCCAAGCACGCCGGTGTCACGATGATGGCCATCGACATGAGCGCACCGGGTGTGACGGTGAACCCGTTGCGCGGCATGACGGGTCACGCCCACTTCAACGAGGTCTTCCTCGACGACGTGTTCGTACCCGACGGTGATGTGGTGGGTGACGTGAACCGGGGTTGGCTGGTCGCCCGCGCCACCCTGGGTAACGAGCGGATTTCGATCGGCGGCGGCTCGTCGGCGCCCACCGGATTCAACGCCGACGACCTGATCAAGCTGTTGGACTCGGTGGCCCCCGAGATCGCGGCCGCACATGTCCGCCGGGCGGGCGAGGTACTGGCGGAGGGCCACACCCTGCGACTGCTCAATCTACGGCGGGTCACCAGGGCCATCGCGGGTGCCGAGCCCGGCCCGGAGGGCAACGTCACCAAGCTGCTGCTCGCCGAGCAGTGCCAGCGCCAGACCGAACTCGGTATGGACCTTGCGGGCGTCGCTGCGGTGGTGGGGATGACACCGTCCCTGACCATGGGTTACCTCGGGAACCGGGCCATGACCATTGCGGGCGGCACATCGGAGATCACGCGCAACACCATCGCCGAACGCATTCTGGGTCTCCCCCGGGACCCCCTGCTCAAGTAACGAATACGCGCCAACCTGCAAACGATGCGGCGTCCTCAGATAGCGCGCCGCGGCGAGCTGTGCCAGGCTCTGAGGCCGTGCCTTCCAACCGCCCCTGCCGTCCGGACGAGCCGTCGGGCGCACTCGTGGTGTGGGCGTAGCCGGTGGCGGAGTCAGACCTCGACGCGGCACTGGCAGCCATCGCGCGTAAACGTTCGGAGTGTTTGGGTTCGGACGGTGAGCAGCGAAGCGCCCAGGCGAACAAGCGCGCCACGCTGGGGCTGGTGTTGGTGTGCCTGCTGATCGCGGCCGTGCTCGATCTGTCCCTGTCATCGCCGACGCCGCGGGAGACGTTAGCCAAGGACAGCCGCGCGAGCACGGTGTTCAGTAACGCCGAACGGGGTGCATGCCTGAGTTGGCCCCTGGATGAGCCCGACAAACCGTCCTTTGTGCAGTGCAGCGGCGACCACGTGTTCGAGGTGGCGAAGTCGGTGGTGATGGACAACTTCGCCGAACCGTGTCAGCAGGCCGTGCAGGAGTATCTGGGGTCCCGGTATGACCCAGCCAGCAGATTCACCATCAGTGTCCTGTGGGCGGGCGACGCGGGCGCGCAGCCGGCCGACCGTCGGCTGTTGTGCGGGCTGCAGTTGCTCGGAGTCGGCGGGAAACCCGTTCTGTTCAAGGGGGCCGTCGCCGATCTCGACCAGTCGAAGGTGTGGCCTGCGGGTACCTGTCTCGGCGCCGACTTGGCCGCTCACCGCTCGACCGACCTACCAGTGGACTGCGCCCAGCCGCACGGAGCCCAGGTCACGGGCACGGTGAGCCTGGCCGAGCGCTTCCCGGTCGGCACGCCGACGGAGATCGACCAGGACGCCTTCGTGCGCGCGGAGTGCACCCGGCTGGCCGACGCCTATCTGGCACCGGGCGGGCTCGCGAAATCGCATCTGGCGCTCGAGTTCAGCCCCATTTCGCGGGCCAGTTGGGCCGCGGGAAGCCGACAGGTCGCCTGCAGTGTCACCCCGCAGCCGGGTGAGGCGTGGCGGCCGTTGGTCGGCAGCCTGGCGCCCCAGCAGAGCGATATCCACGCGCCAGCGCCGTTGGCCTCACCCACCCCTGCACCGGCTCCGACCTCTGAACCGGCTCCGACGCAGCCGCCACCGGTGTATCAGGAGCCGCTGGTCCCGGTGCCCTCGGCCACCACCACGACGCCCGCACCTGCGACCTCGGCGACCCCCACGACAACACCACCCACGGCAACACCCACGGAGCCGCCGACAGCGCCACCGACCTCGCAGAGCCCCACTCTGGGTCCGCCGCCGGGCCCGGCCCCCGGCGAACTCGCACCGGAAGTGCCCCCGCCCAACGTGGTTCAGGTTCCCGGGCTGGCGCCGATCACACTGCCCTTCCCCGCACCTGCACCACCGGAGCCGGCGCCGGCTCCGGCTCCGGCGCCCGTGCCGTAGCGACTCAACGCAGCGCGGCGCGTCCCCGGATGCGACCAAGGAGCACCAGCGCGAGCAACGTGACCACCAGCAGTACCGTCGTGCACGCCGCGGCCTGGAAGGCCTGGCCTCGGTCCGTCAACGCGAAGATGCTGACCGGCAACGTCTTCCACGTCGCCGGGTAGACCATCACGGTCGCGCCCAGTTCTCCCATCGACAGTGCGACGGCGAGACCCGCGGCCGCCCCGAGTGCGGGCAGCAGCAGCGGCAGGGTGACGCGCACCAACACCCGCAGTGGCCCGGCACCAAGAGACTCCGCGGCCTGCCGATAGGACGGGTCGAGCCGATCGAGCGCAGCGGACACCGCGCTGAACGCGAACGCCAACACCAGCACCGCATGCGCCAGGATGACGATCCACCGCGTACCACCGAGCAGCAGGGGCCGCTCGTTGAACGCAATGAGCAGACCGAGGCCGATGGCCACCGACGGCACCGCGATGGGGAGGTGGAACGCGGCGTCGGTGACGCGGCGCAACCACATTGGCGCCTCCTGCGCTGCCAGTGCCGCCCATGTGCCCAGGACCAGGGCGGCACCGCCGGCGACGAAGGCGGTCTGCAGACTCACCGAGAGGCTGGCCAGGTTCTCCCCCGACAGCGCGTCACCGACATGTGTGAATCCGAGATTCGAGGGCAGCGCGCCGGTCCACGATCCCGCCAGCCCGGCGAGCACCACGGTGACCAGTGGAGCGACGAAGACCACCAGGACGACGACGGCGAAGACGCCAATCAGGATGGCCCTACTTCGCGGAGTCCACAGCAGCATGTGTCGTGTCCCCTCTCGTGTCGTTGCCCCGGCCCGTCATGACGCGGGCGAAGACGACGCGGTAGATGATGTAGAGCGACAGGGACAGTGCGATCTGCACCGTGGCGATCACGGCGGCGCCAGGCAGGTCGAACGTGACGATTCCGCGGGTGTAGATCAGCACCGGCAACGTGATCACGCCCTTGGCTCCGGTGAACAGAACGATGCCGAACTCGTTGAGTGTCAACAACAGAACCAGGCTGCCACCGGCCATCAGTGCGGGCCAAGCCTCCGGCATGATCACCGATCGCAGTACCCGCCACGGTGAGGCGCCGAGGCTGGCCGCCACGTCGAGTTGGGCGCGCGGCAGCATCGAGAACGAGGCCAGCAGGGGACGGATCACGAACGGCGTGAAGAAGGTGATCTCGGCGGCGATGACCCCGGCCGGCGTGTAGAGGAAGTTCAGCACCGGTGAACTCGCGCCGGTGAGTCCGGTGAGCACCGCGTTGACCGCACCCGCGGTTCCGTAGAGAAACGTGAAGGCCAACGTGATGAGGAATGACGGCAGTGCCAGCACGGTATCGATCAGGCGGCCGATGACATTCGAACCGGGGAAGGGCACGAACGCCAGCACGATCGCCAGGAAGGTGCCCAGGATCAGGCACCCCAGTGTCGATGTCGCCGCGATCGAGACCGTGCGCCACAGGGCGTCGCGGAACACCTCGGAGGTCAGGACGCCTGCCCAGGTCGATGCCCCGCCACCCGCGCTGCTGGGCGATAGCGATTCCAGGCTCACCCGGATCAGCGGGTACACCACCGCTACGACCACGATCAACAACGGTGGCACCACCCACCACGCGGCGAACGACCGTGGCGGGGGCGGGTTCTGCGGCGCCGTCGCCGCGGGCCGCGCCAGCGTTGTCGTCATGACGCGGCCTGCACCAGGACGCCTGCGGGCTCGGGGAACCGCACTCCGACCTCACTGCCGAGTTCGAATTGGGTGCCCGGGCCGACGTTGCCGGGTACGTCGACGTCGATCAGCTGATCAGCGAGACCGCTCACCGACAACACCAGACGGGTGGTCGCGCCGCGCCAGACCGCGGCATTGACCGTCGCCCGCAGTGCGTCGCGGTCGCCGAGCGACACGACCCTGATCGCATGCGGACGAATACACAAGAGTGCCTTGGACTCCGGCGCCCAGTCGAAGCGGCCGACCGCGGGCTGGGGGGCCACGGCGTTGACGGTCTTGTGTGCGAACGTCACCAGCGCCGAGGTGCCGATGACGCGGCCGACCGTGCACGGAATCAGGTTGGCACCGCCGAGGAAGGCGGCCGTGAAACTCGTTGGCGGCCGCTTCCACAGGTTCTCCGCGGTGTCGACGTCCATCAAACGCGCGTTGTTCATCACGACGATCCGGTCGGCCAACGCGAGCGCCTCGCTCTGGTCGTGCGTGACGTACAGCATCGCCGTGTCGGGCAGCGCCTCCTTGAGCCGCTGCAGCTCGGCGAGCATCGACTGCCGCAGCTGGGCGTCGAGGGCCGCCAGCGGTTCGTCGAGAAGCAGCACCCTGGGCCGGATCGCCAACGCGCGGGCGATCGCGACCCGCTGTTGCTGACCGCCGGAAAGCTCACGCGGAAGCCGTTTTCCGTAGGAACTCATGCCGACCATGTCCAGCGCCTCGGCGACGCGCACCGCCACCTCCGCGCGGCGCACGCGGTGGGCTTTCAACCCGAACGCGACGTTATCGGCCACCCGCATGTGCGGGAACAACGCGTAGGACTGCAGCACCACGCCGATGCCGCGGCTGGCCGGTGGCAGGTTGGTGACGTCACGCCCGGACAGTCGGACCGAACCGGATGTCGGGCGCACGAAGCCGGCGAGCGCGTTGAGTGCGGTCGACTTACCTGACCCGCTTGGCCCCAACAGCGCGACCGTCTCACCGGCCGCGACGCGCAGGTCGAAGTCGATCAACGCACTGGTCGCCTTCTTGCCCCGGCCATAGGTCACCCCGACGCGATCGAACGTTATTGCCGGGGCCCGCGTTTCGGCGTGCTGGTGCTGCGCGCGCTGCGCGCTCGCCGTATCGGCCCGGCCAAGCCCGATCTCGGTCATCGTCAGCTACCGGTGGCCTTCTGGTAGGCGGCGAGGTCGGCGTCGAGGTCGGCCAACACGGCGTTCCAGTCCGGCACCCAGACATCGACATCCTTGATGACCGCTGCCGGGGTGTTCGGTCCGGCGTCCTTCTGCGACTCCGCCAGGAGCGACTCGAGCACCGGGATGCCGAGCGCCTCTGGGGCAACGGTCTTCTGCACGTCCTCCGACACCAGGAAGGCCAACAGCTTCTTGGCCCCGTCGGCATGCGGTGCGCCCTTGGTCACCCCTGCCACATAGGGCAGCGAGATCGTGGTTCGCTTACCGTCGGCCGTGGCCGGGATGAAGATGTTGAACGTGGAGCCGTCGTCCTTGATGGATCCCAGGTTCATCTGCACGTCGCCGTTGGCGACCAGAAGCTCACCGTTGCTCACCTTGGGTTGCAGCTTGCCGGTGGATGAGGACGGTCCGACGTTGTTGGTCTGCAGCCGACCCAGATAGTCCAGTGCGGCAGGCCTTCCCATGAGCTGCTGCAGCAGGACCAGCACGGCCGTGCCGTCGCCGGCCTGTCCGGGCGTCGAGTACTGCAGCTTGCCCTTGAACTCCGGCTTGAGCAGGTCGTCCCATGTGGCGGGCTGCGGGTTGGCGCTTGGGTTGGCGATGAAGCTCAGCGCGTTGTCGACGATCGGGACGTAGTTGCCGTCCGGGCCGATCTGGTCGGCCGCAATCCCCTTGGTGTCGACACCGCTGGCCTGCAGAAGCCCGGATTCGTTGGCCCTCTGAATGAAGGGCGGCAGAGTGACAAGCAGGTCGGCCTGGGGGTTGGACTGCTCCTTCTCGACGCGCGACACCACCTCGCCGGAGCCGGCCTCAACGATGTTGACGTTGATGCCGGTAGTTGAAGTGAACTTCTTGAACTGCGAGTCATACCAGGTGGCCAGGCCGTCGGCGCTGTAGACGGTGAGGGTCTCGCCGTCGCCCGAACCCGACGACCCCGTGCCGCCACAGGCGGTCAGTGCGAGGGCGACGACCGAGACCGCGGCCAGAGCCTTGCTGAGCTTGATCATTTTCACTGGGTGCCTTTCGAGGGTTCAGCGGTTGGCGAGGAGGAGATCGGCGAAGTCGGTGACGGACCCGACGACGTGGGTGGCGCCCGCGGCGCGCAGTTGGGGCTCGGTGTGGGCACCGGTGAGAGTGCCTGCGGCGACGGCGCAGCCGGCGCGTAGTGCACTGTCGACGTCGCTGCTGGTGTCGCCGAGCGCGGCGACACGCGTGACCGCATCGGCCTGTAGGCGGATCAGCGCGGTCAGGATCAGATCCGGGTATGGCCTGCCACGCACCCCGTCACCGGGTGCCAGCACGATGTCGGCCAGCGACTGCCAGCCCAGCGCGGCGAGCAGCTTCTCCTGAGTCGTCCCACTGAATCCGGTGGTGAGCGCCACCTTGATTCCGGCATCGCGCAGCCGTGTGATCGCCTCGGCCGCACCGTCGATGGCCCTCGCGTTGCCATTGTCGATAGCGGCCTCATACGCGTCCTCGAAGGCCGCGTTGGCGCGCTGAGCGAGATCCTCGGCGCCGAACAGTGCACGGAAGACCGTGATCTTCGACTGGCCCATGGTGTCGATGACGTACTGCCGCGCACGGTCACGTTCGGGCCCGGTCTCGGGCAGGCCCACCGCCGTCGCTGCCGCCTCGAAGGAGGCCACCACCAGGCCGTCGTCGGCGACGGTGGTGCCTGCCATATCGATAACGGCCAGTTGAATATCGTGAATGTCTGGGTGCATCACGGGTTTTCCTCTCATAGGTTGATCAGGTCGGCGGTCTGCTCGGCGATGGCCGGCCCCAGCGTCATGCCCCGGCCGCCGGGCCCGGTGATCACCCAGACGCCGTCGGAGGACTCGGTGCGGCACACCAGCTGGTCCGGGTCGATGCACTGGCTGTAGACACCGGCCCAGCGGTGCCGGACGGCGGGCAGCGGGCGGCCGAGGAACTCCTCGACGAGCGCGACGAGGTAGGCGTACGGCGGCTCGGCCACGTCGAACGCGAACGGCTCCTCGTACTCGTGGGTGTCACCGATGGTGAGCCCGCCGTGCAGGCGTTGCACACACAGCAGCTGCATGCGTTGCGCACTTGCCACGGGATCCTGAGGTTCGTTGTCCCGCAGCGCATCAAGTGCGGTTCCCGCGAACCCGGGGTAGTAGCGCAGGCTGTCACCGTCGGCGATCGCGGTGGTCAGCGGCTCGCCGAGAGATTCGGTCTGCATCATCTGCAGGCGGACGCGGCGCACCGGGAGGTCACCGGCCAACTCCCGGGTCAGGCCGCCATGGGCCGCACCCGGGCACACCAGGACCAGATCGCCGTCGTGCCGCTGTCCCCGGTCGTCCGTGACCGATCGGCCGTCGACCGTCCGCGCCTCGGTTCCCGGCCGGAAGTCGTACCTGCCGGTCGCCGCGAGGTGGGCGCGGATCGCGGGCAGCGCCTGCCGGGACTCCACGGCGGCGTCGCGTGAACAGTGCAGGCCGGCAAGGAACTTCCCGCGCAGGGCCGGGTTGAGCTGGCGCACGCGCTCCGGTTCGAGGAGTTCGAATCCGCGTCGGGGCGCGTCGGACCGGGCCGCGGCCTCCTCCGCGACCGCGACCTCGCGCGGGGTGCGCAGCAGGGTCAGTGACCCGGCGGGCCGGAACCCGACGCCGGGGACGTCGGCGCCGATTCGCTCCCACAGCTCACGCGAACGCAGTGTCGCGTCGAGTTCGCCCTCCGCGCGGCCCGAGACCCACACCAGGCCGAAGTTGCGCACGGTCGCACCGCGCGCCTCGGCCTCGCGTTCGAGGTGGGTGACGTGGTGACCGCGCTGCACGGCTTCCAGCGCATGGGCGGTTCCGAGGATTCCGCCGCCGATGATTGTCACTCGCATTCGTGGCACTTTGCAACGTCAGAACGAAGGCGACCCGTCCGCACGGTGTGCACTATCGGAACCCCAGGTTAACAATTGGTATAGACCAATTGGGGGTACAGTGTGGCCCATGACGGTGATCAACGAAACCGCCACTCTCCTAGCGTCATTGCGCGGCGTCTGGGATGAGGAGGCAGTCGATGAACTCGACCATGCGCTTCAGTCCGCGGCCCGCGCCATAGCGGACGGCGCCGACGACGAACTCGTCCTGGCCGCCGCGCTGCACGACCTGGCACACAGTCCGCTGTTCGACGCGTCGGCGGCCACCAGGCACGACACGACCGCCCGGGAGTGGCTGACCCCGCGGTTCGGGACACGCGTCGGGTGGCTGGCCGGTGCGCACGTCGCCGCCAAGCGCTACCTGGTCGCCACCGATGCCACCTACGGCACAACGCTCACCGCGACGTCGGTGGCATCGCTTCACGCACAGGGCGGGGCCGACATCGACACCGCGCTGCTGGAGAACCCCTGGTGGCCCGACGCGCTGCGGCTGCGGCGCTACGACGATGCCGCAAAGATCCCCGGGGCGCGTGGTGCGACAATCGGCGACGTGCTGACGATCGCGGACCGCGTTATGCGGCAACGTGAATCGAGACAGGGGGAACGATGAGCAAGCCACACGCCATTCGGAATGCGCTCGACGACGTGCTCGACGGCCTGGTCGCAGGCGATTCATTTCCACCCGAGCGCGAACTCGCGTTGCGCTTCGGCGTCGCGCGCGAGACCGTCCGACAGGCCCTGCACGAGCTACTGGTCGCGGGGCGGATCGAGCGGCGCGGCCGCGGCACCGTGGTCTCGGCTCCGAAACTGGTGCAACCACTTTCACTGAGGTCCTACACCGAGGGCGCCCTGCAGATGGGCCGACAACCCAGCCGTATCCTCGTCACCTGGGAGGACATCACGCCCACCGCGGAACTCGCGGAGGCACTGGAGGTACGCGAGGGCGATCCCGTGATGCACCTCGAGCGCGTGCTGCTGGCAGACGAACAGCGCATCGGGCTGGAGAGCACATATCTGCCGCGGCACCGGTTCGGCGACTTCACCGAGACCTTCGACCCCGGCACATCGCTGTACGCCGCCATCCGGGCAACCGGTGTCGAGTTCGCCTCCGCGGTCGAGCGCATCGAGACGGTGCTGGCGACGCCGCGCGAGGCCGCGCTGCTGGAGTCGACGACGGCTATGCCGATGCTGCGCCTGCATCGCCGTTCACTGGACACCGAGGATCGGCCCATCGAGGTGGTGCGCTCGCTCTACCGCGGCGACCGGGTGGCGTTCGAGGCGATGCTGCGCGACCGGGACTAGACCCGGGCCGTTTCGCAATAGCATGGGGCTCTGACATTTTCGCGTTCCGGTGACCGGGTTATCCACAGTCGCGAGTTCATCCACAGATGCCAGGTTGAACCCTGGCGCGGGTTGACGGATCCACATAGATTCGTACACATGTTCGATCAACTGATGGCACGGGCGGTCTCCGCCAGGGGCGGCGCCGCGGTCGAGTCCTGGGCCCGGGTGGAGGCGGCGGCCTGCGCCCGGCGGTTCGCTGCGATGGTCGCCATTCTGGATGCGCGCTATCGCGCTGAGGGGTCCGCAGAGCGCGAGCAGTGGTACCTGGACAACTGGGGTGCGGTGTGCGCCGAGATCGCTGCGGCACAACAGATCACCCCCGGGTCGGCCTCCCATCAGCTGCTGATCGCCACGGCGCTGCGCGACCGCCTGCCGAAGGTCGCCGCGGTGTTCGCCGACGGACTGGTGTCGCACCGGCTGGTGTCGGCCATCGTGTGGCGCACCGCGCTGATCAAGGACCCCGACGCCCTAGTCTCCGTCGACTCGGACCTGGCCGATGCGATCACCGACTGGCCGCCGATGTCAGAGCACAAGACGATCGCGGAGATCGACGTGCTCGTCGACCGCCACGACCCCCACGCGGTGCGGCGCGCCCAGAACCGGGCGCGCGGTCGGTCGGTGAACGTCGGTCTCGACGACGCCGGTGGGCTCGCCACACTGTGGGGCGAGCTGTTCGCCCCCGATGCCAAGGCCCTCGACAACCGGCTCGGCGCGCTGGCCGCCACTGTGTGCGCCGGTGATCCCCGCACGATCGATCAACGTCGCGCTGACGCCCTCGGTGCACTGGCCACCGGCGCAGATCGGCTGACCTGCATGTGCGGCGATCGCGATGTCTGTGACGCCACTGCCCCGGCCCGGGCCGGCGGTTCCGCCGTGGTCTACGTCATCACTCACGACGACACGCTCACCGAGCAGAGCGAGGCGGCGGCGCGCCACGACGCCGCCCTCGACGGACAGCAGCCTCGACTCTTCGACAAGCCGGTGCGTGAGCTCACCCTGGCCGAGGCCCTGCGCGACGACGACCCCGGCGAACCCGCGGCCACCGCACCCGGGGTGATGCTCGGCGGGCCCACCCTGGCCGGCCCGATAATCCGCCGACTGGCCCTGACCGCGAGAATCAAACGCGTCATTCACCCGGGGGCGGCACCGCCCGAACCCGGCTACACCCCATCGCAGAAGCTGGCCGACTTCGTCCGCTGCCGCGACCTGACCTGTCGCTTCCCCGGCTGTGCCCACCCCGCGGACCGCTGCGACCTCGACCACACCATCGCCCACCCGGCCGGTCCGACGTGTGCGTCAAACCTGAAGTGCCTGTGCCGTTTCCACCATCTCCTCAAGACGTTCTGGAGTGGGGACGGTGGCTGGCACGACCGGCAACACGTTGACGGCACCGTCACCTGGACCGCACCGAGCGGACAGATCCACACCACGAGACCCGGCAGCCAACTGCTGTTCCCATCGCTGTGCGCGCCCACGGCTCCGGTGACCGCCACCGCCGCCGCGCGGGGCACGGTCGCCAACACCGGTCTGACCATGCCCCGTCGCCAGAGCACTCGCGCCGAGGACCGCAGGCGACGCATCGCGCAGGAGCGCCAACTCAACGAGGACCAGGCTCTGCTGGCGATGGTCGACTCCAGCCCGCCGTTCTGATCAGGGGCCACGGGTCCGGCCAGTAGGGTCGGCGGGGTGAACGCCTTTCACCCCGAACTGCGGCGCGCCGCTCGTTTGATCCCACGCACGATCATCACGCCGCACTCGCTGCCGGTACTGCGCGGCCTGGCACGGCTCCCCGGTCGCAAGCATCGTCCCGACGTCGAGGTGCTGACGCTCGCGTCCGGGGCCGGTGTTCGACTGCACCGACCGCCCGGTGTCACCGCGCCGGGTCCGGGGCTGGTGTGGATACACGGCGGCGGCTACGTCATCGGCAGCGCAAGCCAGGACGACGTCCTCTGCCGCCGGTTCGCGCGCGAACTCGGCGTCACCGTCGCGTCGGTCGAGTATCGCCTGGCCCCCGAGCACCCGTACCCCGCGCCGCTGGAGGACTGCTACTCGGCGCTGGCCTGGCTGTCCGGGCTTCCAGCCATCGACTCCACGCGTGTGGCGATCGGCGGTGCGAGCGCGGGCGGCGGGCTCGCGGCCGCGCTGGCACTGCTGGCCCGTGACCGCGGTGAGATCGACGTCGCGGCACAGCTTCTGGTGTACCCGATGCTCGATGACCGCTCGGCCACCGCCGCCGGCCTCGACAATCCGCACCACCGGCTGTGGACACAGTCGGCGAACAGGTACGGCTGGAGCTGCTACCTCGGCGATGCCGATCCGGAGGTCGCCGTCCCGGCGCGCCGCAACGACCTCCGCGGACTGCCGACGGCATGGATCGGCGTCGGCACGCTGGATCTGTTCCACGACGAGGACCTCGCGTACGCCGACCGCCTCCACGAAGCGGGGGTCGGTTGCGACGTCGAGGTGATCGACGGCGCGTTCCACGGCTTCGACGGGCTGGCGCCGAAGGCGTTGGTAACGCGGGACTTCGTCGCCGCGCAGGTCGAGTTCCTCCGGCGGACGCTCGCCGAGAGGGCGCCGGCGGACGCCTGAACTCGGGACCGCCCAGCGTCGCGCCGTGCTCGTCAGCGGCTCCGAGGGTCATTCGGTGCCTGCACCGACCTCCAAGTCTCGAAGTACCCGCCGAACCTCTCGACCACGTCCGTATATGGTTCCAGCCACTGCGCGTCGACCGGCCGTACTGCGAATCCAGCGTGGGAGAGCAGGCATTCGGCAGGAATCCACAATCGACCTCGGACTGTTGCCGTGCGGTCTATCTCGTCGCGCAATGCGGCCAACGTTCGCTCATCGGACCGCCACCATGCCATTGCCGCCGCTGTCATCGCGGTCCGAAAACCTAGTCTGCCTTCATTGCGCGCTCGGTCGATAGCCTCGAGTTGACGCAACAGATCGGGATCGCGCGTGAAACCATGCGGGTCTGTCAGCGCATGTGCAACCAAAGCATCTCGGATTGCACTGCGGTGTCCCGTTATCTCCGCTTGTTCGCGCAGCTGCTCGACGTCCTCCATCGTCAGATCGCAACGTAGAAGAGCCCGCCAGCGGTAGTACATACTCTGCTGTTCAACGGCTTCACGGTGACGCCGCTTCTGCCGCAACTCATTGAGCTTCAATCGTTGCGCCGAGAACCACTCGTCGCCAAAGGTCCCATGCGCAAGCGAGCATGATCTTTTGACCGACAGCTGGTGCGACTCTGTTAGATGTGTTGCCGCTTCCATGGCATCGCGGAATCGGCGCGCCGCCAGCATCGTGATGACTCGTTGATATCTGTGAAGATCACTGGGCGCACGCTCGATGAGTTCGTCGAAGGATGCCAACGCCTCGTCCCAACGATAGGCATTGCGCAGGATGTAGCTACGGTGTCTGCCTGCCGGCCGACTCAACGGATGCTCCGACTCAAATACTCCCGTCATCAGACTGCACCGGTCGTCGATCGTCGGAACATCACTCGACGCGAGGATGAAATCTAGAATCCCACGCCCGTAGCTGGTCGTGGACTGTATCGGTACCAACCGGTACAACGCACGGATCGACGGGCCGAGGACAATCGCTGCGGTCAGCCAGTCCGCATACACAGATGGCTCAGGTGATGCATCTACAGATGCGTCGTTGTCACATACCAAGACGATGGCGAGACCCAGCGTTTCCACCGCCTCGCCTACTCGATTCGAGTTCATATGCTCGTCGTACATGGATCGGATCTGACGGAGCCCCCGTGTCGCGGCTGCGTTCCAGTCGTGGCCCGACCACCCGCCCGGCAGGCCGTGGCCGGCGTACCTGAGTGCTGCTCGGATCTCATCGTGCATCGAGTATGGGAATAGCTCGTCGCTACGCTCGTCAATCATTGGTCGACTCAATGCGCGAAGGGCACAGCCGACATCAACTTGTGCTGCAGCAGCGACGATCTCGGCGTCAAAGTACGGCAGGATCGCGGCGGCGCGCAGCGCCCGCTGTTCGTCGGACGGGATGTCGTCGAGTACCCGATCGACCAGTTCATCCAACGAACCGGTCACCTGGTCGACTGTGACGGGCCCGCGACCATTGTGAACGATGGTCGCAGCCACGTCACAAGCGATTTGGAGGTACTGCGGCAATCCGCCCGATGCATTGGCGATTCCCGCAACCACCTCGTCACTGATCTCCAACTCGAGTTGATTGCAGGCCATCTCGAGAAACGTCATCCGATCGTCGTGATGCAGCTTCCCGACTCGATGCTGACGCGGTTCATCGGTCGCACCCGGCTGCAGTGCGGGCCACCGCAGCGGTCCCCGATACTTCAGACGAGTCGCGCGTTCGTCGTACCAGTCGAGCATGTTGCGACCGGTGACCACGAACAGCACGTTCGGCATGACATAGACGAGCTGGTTGAGCAAACTCTCACCGGTCCTGCGCGGATCGCTACTGAGTCGTTCAAAAGTATCGATGAAGACCACGATCAGGCGGTCGGGTCCATCCATCGCGGCGAGTTCAAAGTCAAGGTAGCTGGCCAAGTCGATGAGGAGTTCAGGTTTCGGATCCTCCTTCGAGGGTTCGTCGGCGAGTAGTTGCAGAAAGTCTGCGTAACCCGGTGAACTTTTGAATGCCGCCTTCCGAAGCGTCTTCCTGCGAACGGCGGACACTATGGCACGCACTCCCCGCACCCCGAGACCCACTGGTGTTCCCGGTAAGTCGAGATCCTCTAGCGCGTCGCAGATGGTGTCCGATATCCCATCGGCGACGTCCTGGTACTTGGTCCCGGTGCCGGGCAGGTCCTCACCTGGGTGCGTGGCCGACCAGTACGCCATGAATCCAACGTCGAATGCGGGCCACCGCTTCTTCACCGCGGCGAATGCCTGGCGGATGGCAACGACGGCTTGGACGACCTCAAGCTTTCCGGACGACGTATGCAAATCGATGCGCGCCGTGGCGACCACCGAGGTCGTCGGCGGCGCGCCCCACTGGTCGTCGGGCGGGAGTCCGTTGGTCACCCACCGTTCAAGCCGCTTGGATAGCTCTGACTTTCCGATACCGCCGAGTCCGTAGAAGGCGAGCACGTTTCTAGCAGTGCCCGCATCCGCAGACGCGTACATCAGCAGCCAGTGTTCTGCCAGGGCATCGGAGAACGCTTGGCTCTCGGTCTTTCGATCGGTAAACAGATCAACTGGACCACGCGGGCTGTGGGCACGGTCAAGCGGATCTTCCCGCAACGGCATGCTTGGATTCTGCCAACACGAACCAATGCAACCCGTCAGATTCGCCCGATCTAGCGCCCTGCCTCGTAAGCCACCTTGCCATCCACGATCGTCGCCGCGATCTGGCCCGCCTCCAGTGCGGCGAGGAGGTCAGGCTCGTCTGCCGCGATGAGGCACAGATCGGCCGGCTGGCCGGGCGCGATGGTGCGCTGCCGCGTCGGCTGCTCGGCCGACCCGAAGAACAGTTCCAGCGCCGTGCGCGCCGCAACCGCCTCACCCGATCCGAGGACCGTGCCCGACGCCGTTCTGCGGTGCACCGCAGCCCGCATCGCCGCCCACGGGTCGGCATCGCCGAACGGCATGTCGGTCGACAACGCGACACCGACGTTGGCGGCCTGCAGCGAGGCCAACCGCCACAGCTGTGGGTGCTCGTCGACGTCGACGTCGGCCAGGTACTGATCGCCCCTCTCGCAGACGAAGTTCGGCTGCGTCACCACCGTCACGCCGAGTTCGGCGAGGTCGGTCAGGCAGTCCTCGGGGACGACGGCCGCGTGTTCGATGCGGTCACCCGGCATCGTTCCCACCGAACGCAGGGCCGCGATGGTGACCACCAGCTGGGCCGCCGTGACGCAGTGCACGGCGACCGGCCCCCCGGCGCCATGGCGCGCACCGATCCACGCCTCGAGATCGTCCAGGTCCAGCGCGTCGTCGTGCAGGATGCGCTTGCCCGGCGCCAGAC
This sequence comes from Mycolicibacterium sp. YH-1, assembly GCF_022557175.1. The sequence continues at coordinate 6,653,902 of NZ_CP092915.1, forward strand.
AGTGCACCCGTTGCAACAGCTCGCCGTGCTGGTGGGCCTCGGCGAACTTCACCACGTCGTCGATCGTGAGATTCGGTGTGGCGTCGGTGACTCCGGTGACACCCAGGGATGCGAGTCGTCGACTCAGCTCTGCCAGCCCCGTCTCGCGGCGTTGCAGTGCACTCGACCAGCTCGAGTCGGCGCTCCTGAGCCTGCCGTCGGGGTGATCGGCAAGTCCCACCCGGACGAGCCCGGCGGTGTTCAGGGTCCACAACACTCCGCTGCGGTGTTGCACGCGCACCGGCGTCGCGGGTGACACCCCGTCGAGAGCGGTCCGGTCCAGCGGCCCGGCGACGGCCTCGTGATAGCCGATGGCCCTGATCCAGCCGTCCTCCCCGGGCGTGGCACCCGCGAGCACCGCGGCGAGATCGTCATGGCCCGCCACCTCCCTCGGGCCCACCCGCACCGACGACAACGCAGCCGCGGCTGAATGCAGGTGCACGTGGTGGTCGTGCAGGCCCGGGATGACCGTCCGGTGCGCGGCGTCGAGTATCGGCTCCCCCGTCGTCGGGGTGAGTTGCGGTGCCACCTCGACGATCTGCTGATGCAGCCGGATGTCGACCGTGCTCCCACCGAGGAGCTTGGCACGCTGAATCAGCATGGAGTGAGCCTTCTTTCGTCGATCATTCGGTCCACCTGCGAGTTGTCCGCGCCGAGGTGGGAGGCGGGTGGCGAGGGATATGGCACTGCGGGCAGGCCGACGGGCACCGACCACTCGCCCGCCAGCGTCGGTAGCGCAGCGTAGCGCGCGGAGACGGCCGCCATGGCGAGCTGGATGACCTCGCCGCCGCCTCGGCGCAGGGATTTGACCACGGCCACTGCGGCGTCCAGGCCGGTCAGCGGATCACCGACGGCGTCGGCGCAGAACACCGGATCACGCGCACTGCCTGCGACCAGTCCGCCTGCCACGGCGGCGTCATCGCCGAAGGCGACCCGGTTCGCATCAGCGCCGTCGGTGCCATACCCCGTGATCGACAGCCACACCCTGCCGTCGCGCGCGGCGATGTCATCGGGCCCCATGCGCCGGCGCGCAAGCCCCGCCGGCCGAGACGCCTCGATGACGATGTCAGCCACCTCGAGCAACTCGCGCAATCGCGTCGTGTCGGTGAAATCGGCGGCATAACAGAGCTTTCCGCCATTCATCCAGTCGAAGAAGGCGCGCGAACCGGATCGGGTGCCATCCGGCCGACCCCGGCTCTCGACCTTCACCACCGTGGCGCCCGCCTGGCCGAGCAGCATCGCGCAGGATGGCCCGGCCCACATCGAGGACATGTCGACGACGAGCAGCCCGTCAGGGGTGCGGGGCGCCGTCAGCCGTCCGACCCGGCGCACGAGCGGATCGGCCGGGATCGCCTCACCGAGGATCGCGGCGGGAAGATCCAGCAGTCGGGCACGCTCCACCACCTCGACCGCCGACCTGTCGGCGGCCCACGACTCGAGTGCTCGCCAGGGATCATCGGGCGCCGCGTCCGCCTCCACCACCGCAGGCACGGCGTCCACGTCATCTGGCCGAGACAGCGTTATCGCGCACCACCCGCCGCCCGCGCGCAGCAGCCGTGTCGCACCGCCCGCGGATACCTGACCGGCGCGGGTCAGACCCAGCAGCGCTGCGCGCCCGGCCAGTAGCGTCGCGGCGTCGACCTCGACCCCGGTCCCGGCGCTGAATTGAGCTGCAATGGATCTGGCGTGCGCGAGGACGCCGGCGCGGCTGAAGTCCGGCGGTCCGTCGGGCGGGCCCGTGAGGTAGGCGAGCCCGCTGGCCCCCCAGTCCCTGGCCTGTGCGTCCATGGCGCTGCGCTCGGGGTGCACGGGGCCATCCATGCGGCCCATTGTCCCCGGCGTTAGAACTGCAGTGCGGTGAATCTCCAGTCCAGCACCTGACGGTCCTGCTCACCGACCGCGTAGACCAGTGAACGCAGCGAAAGGACACCGCCGCCGCCTGGCCGTTCGGTCGCCGCCTCGACATAGATCTCGCTGTGGAGGGTGTCGCCCTCGTGCACCGGCCCGGTGTGATCGCAGGACTCCCAGCCCAGCACCGTGACGAGGTTGGGCAGCGCCCTCGACACCTGCGCCAGGGCCAACCCGATGGTGTGCCCGCCGTACACCAGTCGCTGCCCGCCGACCCGCGAATCGTGGTGCGTCGCGGCGATGTTGAGGCTCAGCCGGGCGAGTTCGGGTGCGCTGCTGACGACATCGCCTGTGCTGTGCAGCACCGTGCCCGCGATCCCGGGATCGAAATACGGTCCGGGTACGCGTCGCCGGAAGGCCTCGACGTCCCAGTCCGCCGTGGGGTCAGCGGCCGGGGCGAGGTCGGATCCGATGGTCGACAGGTCATCGGTGTGGCCGGTCTGGGTCACCTCGGAACTCAACGGCAGCATCGCGCAACGGTAGAAGTCCAGGACCAACCGGTCCGCCTGATCGATCGTCGTCATCCGCAGGGCCGCCAGACCCGTTGCGGCACGGCCAGGTTTGGCAGAGTTCTGCTTGAGGCCCACCACCTCGGTTCGCGTGTACAGGGTGTCGCCGATGACCGGGAAGCGGAAGAACGTCAGCCCGCGATAGAACAGGTTGGCCTTCACACGTTGCGTGGCCAGTGTGCTCTGGCCGATCGCCACATCGGCGACCAGCGCGGGGTGGGCCAGCGCGGTGCCCGCTCCGGTCACCTCGTGGGTCAGTACCGAGTCCAGGGGTAATCGCATGCGATCCCCGAGTATCGACTGGTGGACCGAGGCCGTGCCGGCGGTCAGGGTCATCGACGGTGCCCAGTCGAAGACCTGACCGACCGCCAGGTCATCGAAGAAGGGGCCGCCCGACATTTGGCCGTACAAAGTCACAACGTCACATGCTGGCAGTACCCATGTCGATGTGTCAATATGGCCGTACATATGAGTACGACAGATATCAGCGAAGACGAAGCCATGCTGGTGGACACCGTCCGGGCGTTCATCGACAGGGATGTGAAGCCGACCGTGCGCGAGGTCGAGCACGCCAACGAGTATCCCGAGGCGTGGATAGAACAGATGAAGCGCATCGGCATATTCGGCCTGGCGGTACCCGAGGCCTATGGCGGTTCACCGGTCTCGACCCGCTGCTATGCGCTGGTCACACAGGAGTTGGCGCGCGGCTGGATGAGCCTGGCCGGGGCCATGGGCGGCCACACCGTCGTCGCAAAGCTGATCGACCTGTTCGGCACCACCGAGCAGAAGCAGCGCTACCTGCCGTCCATGGCCAGCGGCGAGCTGCGCGCCACGATGGCGCTCACCGAACCCGGCGGCGGCTCGGATCTGCAAGCCATGACCACCGCGGCCCGTATCGACGGTCAGGATCTGGTGATCAACGGTGCCAAGACCTGGATCTCCAACGCGCGGCGTTCCGGTCTGATCGCCCTGTTGTGCAAGACCGATCCCCACGCGGTGCCCAGACATGCGGGCATCTCGATCGTGCTCGCCGAACACGGTGCTGGCCTGACGGTTTCACGTGACCTGCCCAAGCTCGGCTACAAGGGTGTCGAGTCGTGCGAATTGTCGTTCGAGGACTACCGGGTACCCGCCACGGCCATCCTCGGCGAGGAACCGGGTCGGGGCTTCGCACAGATGATGAAGGGCCTGGAGACCGGCCGCATCCAGGTCGCGTCGCGGGCACTCGGCGTGGCCACCGCCGCACTGGAGGACGCACTGGCCTACGCCCAGCAGCGGGAGAGCTTCGGTCAGCCGATCTGGAAGCACCAGGCGGTCGGCCACTACCTGGCCGATATGGCGACCAAGCTCACCGCCGCGCGCCAACTCGTGTTCTACGCCGCCGACCGCTACGACAGCGGTGAGCGCGCCGACATGGAGGCCGGTATGGCGAAGCTGTTCGCGTCGGAGACGGCAATGGAGATCGCGCTCAACGCCGTTCGCATTCACGGCGGCTACGGCTACTCCACCGAGTACGACGTGGAGCGCTACTTCCGCGACGCCCCGCTGATGATCGTCGGCGAGGGCACGAATGAGATCCAACGCAATGTCATCGCCGGGCAGCTCGTCGCCCGTGGCGGCATCTGAGGTCAGCGATATGCGACCCGCCCCGGCATATCAGGAACTTCGGCAACGCCTCCGCGACGAGATCGCGGCGGGCGTCTACCGCGACGGGGCCCGGCTGCCAACGGAGTCCGAACTCGTTGCGCACCACGGACTGTCCCGTCAGACCGTGCGACGCGCCTTTCAGGACCTGGTCGCCGAGGGGATCGTCTACCGAGTCCCCGGCCGCGGCACCTACGCCAACGATCCTGGGCGCTACCTGCGCCAACTCGGCTCCGTTGAGGACTTGATGAGCCTGTCCGAGGACACCACCATGGAGGTGACCTCGGGCCTGCACCGGCGAGTCGACGTCGAGGCTGCCAGCCGGCTGCGCCTGGTCGAGGACGTCGTCTACGCCGTCAACTTCCGCCGATTACACGACGGCGTCCCCTTCGTCCTGACCCGGGTGTACCTGCCGGAGTCGGTGGCGCGGCATGTGCTGGGCTCACCTGAGGTGGCCGACGGAGCGGTCAGCACCACGACAGTCATCGCGCTCATCGAACCCCACCTGGCCGACCCGATAGCCGAAGCAGCACAGTCAATTACGGTCGGGCCTGCCGATCAGGAGGTCGCCGACGCGGTCGGCTGCGCGCTGCGCCATCCCATGCTGCGGGTTGACAGGCTGTACTCCGACGCCACCGGGACGCCCGTCGAGTTGGCCACCAGCCACTTCCTGCCCGAGCAGTACACCTACCGAGTGACGCTGCGCCGCTCCAGCTAGAAGTCACTCGGTGACGGCGTCGACGAGCCCCCAGCGCAGTGCCGTGGCCGAGTCGATGAACCGGCCGGAGAGCACCAGGTACGCCGTGCGCCACCGGCCGATGCGCCTGGTGATGCTGACGGTGCCGCCCGCTCCGGGCAGTAGGCCAAGGGCGAGTTCGGGCAGGCCAAGCGTCGCGCCCGCCCGGCACGTCACGTGACCGCAGAACGCCGCCATCTCCAGACCGCTGCCCAGCACCTGACCGTGCACCTCGGCCCGGCACGCGCGCCCCAGCCTGGCGGTGATCGCGTCGAGCGCCAGGGCCGGGCTGTATCGGGTGCGGGCCAGATGCGCGGCGGCGGGATCGGCGAAGCTGCCGAACTCGGCGAGGTCGCCGCCGCTGCAGAACGACGGCCCGTTTCCGGTGAGCACCATCTCGGTGACGCTCGGGTCGACGCGCGCGATCTCCAACGCCTCCAGCAGTGCGGCACGTGCGGGTGTCGAGAACGCGTTGTGCCGCTTGGGCCGGTTGAACCGGACGTACAGGACGTCACCGACCCGTTCGGCCTGCACGGGGTCGGGCTCCTCCGGTGAGCGCGCCGGACCGCGCTCGGCGAGCCAGCGGCCGAACTCGGACCCCGACTGCAGGGTCGAGTAGGCCAGGGACTCGGTGATGACGCCGTTGTAGGCGGGGGCGTCTTCGTCGAGGGCGCGCAACACGTCCTCGCAGACAGCCGCGGCCGTCGGCCACCGCGTCACCCGCTCCCGGAGTTCCTCGACTGCCTCACCCACAGAGGGCACGCTGACCGTGCGAATATCGTCGCTGGGGTGTTCGGTCAGCGTGAAAGTGGCTTTCCTCAACCAGTATTCGGCGGCAGTCGCCGACACGTCCCCGGTTGCGACCACCAGTCCCGACGACACCGCGAACGGTTCGTCTGCCAGGTCGACGACGCGCAGGCCCATTCCGTCAGCCGACCGGAGTCGAGTACTTCTCGATGAGGCTCTGCTTGTACAGCTTGCCGGTGTCGGTGCGAGGCAGCTGCGCCTCGAACGATATCGATCGCGGACACTTGTAGTGCGTCAGGCGATCCCGCAGCCATGCGATCAGCTCCTCGCCGAACTCCTCGGTGGCGTCGGACGGGTCAACCGTCTGGATGACGCCCTTGACGCTCTCGCCCATCTCGGCGTCGGGGATCCCGAAGACGGCCGCGTCCATCACCTTCGGATGCGTGACGAGGAGGTTCTCCGCCTCCTGGGGGTAGATGTTCACCCCACCGGAGATGATCATGTGGTGGCGCCGGTCGGTGAGGTACAGGTAGCCGTCCTCATCGAGATATCCGATGTCCCCCACCGTCTTCCAGCCCTTGGGATGAGTCGACGATGCGGTCTTCTCCGGGTCGTTGAGGTACTCGAACGACGCTCCGCCCTCGAAGTAGATCTCACCCGCCTGCCCCGCAGGCAGGTCGTTGCCGTCCTCGTCGACGATGTGCAGTGCACCCATCATCGGCTTGCCCACAGACCCCGGGTGCGTCAGCCAGTCTTCAGCCGTGATCAGCGTCGACCCGTGCGCCTCGGAGGACGCGTAGTACTCGTCGACGATCGGGCCCCACCAGTCGATCATCTGCTTCTTGATCTCCACCGGACACGGTGCGGCGGCGTGCATGACGCGCTGCAGGCTGGAGACGTCGTACGAGTTCCGCACGGCCTCAGGAAGTTTCAGCATCCGGGTGAACATCACCGGGACGAACTGACCGTGGGTGACGCGGTACTTCTGAATCGCGTCCAGGGCGCCCTCGGCGTCGAACTTCTCCATGACGACCGTGGTGTGGCCGCCGGCCTGAGTCTGCATCGACCACACCGACGGCGCGGTGTGATAGAGCGGCGCGGGGCTGAGGTAGACGGTCTCCGGAGTCATCCAGAACTGGACCAGCATGGCCATCAGGCCCGGCACCTCGGGCGGCGGCAGGTGCGGCAGCTCGCGCTTGATGCCCTTGGGCCGGCCGGTGGTACCCGATGAGTACTGCAGCAGATCACCCTCGATCTCGTCGGCGATCGGCGTATCGGGCTGATCGGCAACGCATTCCGGGTAGCGCTGCCAACCGTCCAGATCGCCATCCGCGATGAGCAGCACCCCGGGCAGCCCGTTGGGCAGTTCGGCCCCGAGGCCGGCGAGCGTCTCACGCAGGGCAGCGGAGCCGATGACACCCTTCGCGCCGCTGTTGTCGATGATGTAGGCCGCCTCCGCGGGCGTCAGGTGCGTGTTGATCGGCACGTAGTACAGCCCGCTGCGCCGCGCCGCCCACATGACAGCGTGGAGGTGCTCGTTGTTCTCCATGAGGATCGCGACGGTGTCGCCCTCCACAAGACCGGCCGCCCGGAAGTGATGGGCCAACCGGTTCGCCCTGGCCTCGAGTTCACCGAACGTCACCACGATCCCCGACGGATACAGGATGATCGCCGGCTTGTCGGGGGTGGCGGCGGCGGTGTCACGGATCTGCATGAGCAGACTCTACGACGCCCCTACTTGACGGGTGTCAACTAGGTCGCACGAGCAGCAGTCGGTGACTAGTCGGCCTCGGCCAACCGGGTCTTCAGCGCGTCGAACTCGTCCTTGATACCGGTGGGCAGCTTCTCGCCGACGAACTCGAACCACTCCTCGATGAGCGGCACCTCGTTGCGCCACTCCTCGACGTTGACGGCGAGTGCCTCGTCGACGTCGGCGGCGTCCACGTCAAGCCCCTCGAGGTCCATGTCAGCGGCAGTCGGCACGATGCCGATCGGGGTGCTCTTGCCGTCGGCCTTGTGCTCGATGCGCTCGATGGCCCACTTGAGCACGCGGCTGTTCTCGCCGAATCCGGGCCACAGGAACCGGCCGTCGTCGCCACGGCGGAACCAGTTCACGAAGAACACCGCGGGCAACTTCGACTCATCGGAGTTCTTACCCAGGTCGATCCAGTGCTGGAAGTAGTCGCCCACGTTGTAGCCCATGAACGGCAGCATGGCCATCGGGTCGCGGCGCACGGTGCCCACCTTGCCCTCGGCGGCGGCGGTCTGCTCGGAGCCCAGGGTGGCGCCGATGAACAC